>JBQTHJ010000030.1:0-23113 GCA_052389995.1 Gemmatimonadaceae bacterium
GGGGGGCGGGGGTGCCCCGGGGGCCCCGTGTGCTCCGGGCGCACCGGGTGTACCCCCGCCCACCCTGCCCACCCCGAGCACCCTGAGCACCCGTCAAATCACAGCCGACCAGCGCGCTCCAGCTTCCCCCAAACCATGGGAACGCGCGCGATCTCTTCCACCGTCGCGAACATCTTCGCGACGTCGATCAACGTGATGAAGAAGAACCGGTACGGAATCGCCAGCGGGACGAGCGTGATCTCCTCCTCCTCCATCGCCACCGTGTGCAGCGCCGCTGCGAGGTCGAGCATCGTCAGCAGCAGCCACCAGTGCAGCACCATGGAGGCTGCGCCGAGCGAAAGGGCCGCGACGGCGAACAGGAGATTGCCGGCGACGTTCACTACCGGCCACACGATCGCCTCGAAGAGCAATGCCTGGAGCGATACCCACACTGCGGTGTCACCGCGTGGACGTGCGAGCCAGTCGCCGCGCTTGCGCAGCGCCTGGAGGATGCCGCGGGTCCAGCGATAGCGCTGCTTGAGCAGATCGTGCACCGACTCCGGCGCCTCCGTCCACGCGACGGCGCCGTCCTCGTACACGATCTGCCACCCGGCGCCGAGGATCTTGATGGTGACGTCAGCATCCTCGGCGAACGTGTCCGTGTCGTAGCCGCCGACTTCCCGTAAGACCTCACGGCGGAAGACACCGATCGGACCGGGAATGATGTTCACGACGCGCAGGAATCCCTGCGCGCGACGAGGCAGGTTGAGTCCCTGGATGTACTCGAGCGCCTGAAGGCGTGTCCAGAGCGTATTGCGATTGACGACTTTCACGTTCCCCGCGACTGCACCGATATGGGGGTTCGCGAAGTGTCGCATGGCCATCCGCAGGGCGTCGCGGCCGATGCGCGAATCGGCATCCATGCACAGCACGAACGGCGATGACGCGACCGCGAGTCCGGTGTTCAGCGCGCTCGCCTTGCCGGCGTTCGCCTTTCGCACGACACGCACGACGGCTGCGCCGTGCCGCCCCTCGAGCGCGCCCGCCCGCTCGTATGTGTCATCCGTCGATCCGTCGTCGACGACGATGATCTCGTACGAAGGCCAATCGAGCTCGAGCAAGCTCGCAATTGCCGCCTCAATGACGGGCCCCTCGTTGTACGCGGGGACGAGAATCGACACCGGAGCATCGATCACGTTTCCCCGTTCCTCATTCCTCGGTCGGAGGTGGTGCAGGTAGCTCAGCCATAGCAGCACCACGTAGCGCACGACCAGGAGAATCAGAAACGCGAGGAGAAAGGTCACGCCCACGCGCAGCATCACGCTTTCCGCCTCGATCGCGAACTGCGCGTGCAGCCAGAAGATTCCGGTCGCGATCACGATCAGCACGATCGCGATCGGCGCGACGTGGCTGAGCCGCCGGCGCGTGAGCATGCTCAGAGGCCGAGCCGAACGCGGAGGCTTCCACCCCAGCGCTGATAGTCTCCATCACGCCCGCGGCCGTACCAGGAGCTCAGCCCCGCATCCCAGTTCGTGCCGCGATACGCGAGCTCTCCCTCGCCCACGGCGTGAAAGGCGTACCGCGGATCCGCACGGTCGAGCGCCACGTCGATGGGACGCTCCGTGCTGCGGGCCACGCCAGTGAGGATGCGAGCCACGTACGAGATCCCGCGATCGCGCCGCATCTGGGCTTCGAGGCCTAACGAATGTGCCGCGTAATGCTCCGGATCCCAGTAGAACCCACTCCGCTCACGGAACCGGAGATCGGTCGCGACGTAGAGCGCGGAGAGCTCATCGGCGAGTGGGTAACGCAACGTCGTGGTGAATGCGGGACGCGCGTTGCCGTCGCTCAGGCGCATGAGGTCGGCCACGATCCCGAAGTCGACCATGCCGACCGACCCCGCGAGCGCGTAGACCTGGCGCGTCGACATCACGGATTCGTCAACCACCGTGAGCCCCGTGCCGATGTCGGCCGACGTGGCGATCGCTCGCGCCGTCATGAGGTGCGGATAGGCAAGCTCGCGCCGCACTTCCGCTGACCCACGCCACGCGCGCCACCACAAAAGAGCGCCCGCGCTCCCATAGCCCACCTGCGTCACTCCGCCCTGTCGCGTGAGTCCTCCACGCGCACTCACGCGCGCGAAGGGAAGCCCCACGGTTGCGCCGGCATCGACGCCGAACCCATACGTCGCGCGCCGGTAGAGCTCGTCCGACGCCGACACGCGGCGCTGCTCGAATCCGATGCTCGCCGTCGCGATTCGGGCGAGCGGTATGCCGTAGCGACCGCCTCCGGCGATGTAGTTGAATCCGGTGTTGTCGGACGCGAACTCTCCGCGCGCGGTCCACCCCACCACATCCGCTTCGGGGGCGGAGCCGAGCGAGGGGCGGGCCTCGCGCTCGATGAGCAGGATGAGCTCGCGAATCTCGCGACCCATCTCGTCGTCCGCGGCCAGCCGCAACGCACGCTCGTACTCGGCGCGCGCTGCACCGAGCTCGCCATTCCAGCGTCTCAGCTCGCCACGAACGAAGTACGCTTCCGCGGTCGGCCGCATCGCGATCGCCGCGGCGAGGTCACGGTCCGCACCGTCGTGATCGCGCATCGCGACGCGAAGCTTCGCGCGCTCCACGAGCCAGGCCGGCGACGGAAATCGCAGGAGCAGCGTGTCGTATTGCGTGAGTGAGGCGTGCCGATCGCCAGCGGCCCACAACGTACGGGCATAGTCATGCCGAAGCGCCGTGTCCGACGGAGCGCGCGCGATCGCGCGCCGATACAAGGGTAGCGCCGCGTCGAACAGTTTCGCGTCCGCACTCGCGGCCGCGGCCTCGCGCGCCAGATCGTCTCGTCCGCCAGCGCGGAATATCGTATCGAACTGCGCCGCGGCCTGACGCGACTTCCCCTCACGAGCGTGCGCGCGCGCAAGCTGGATGCGATAGGGCAGGTGACCGGGATCGTGCGCGACCCAGGAGCGCGCCTGGCCCGAGCTCGGATCGAAGGCCGCGCGCACGGTGCGAGTGAGCCGCTCGACATCTGCATGTCCCGGACGCTGCGACCTCAGTCGCGCCAGCTCGGCCTCTGCCTCGCGGTGCTTGTTCGACCAGGCGAGCGCTCGCGCCAGACCGAGCCGGTACTCGAAGCTCGACGGCTCCGCGCTGATCAAGCGACGATACTCGACCACCGCCTCGTCGTACTTCTTCGATTGAAGAAGCACGCTCGCGTATTCGGCGCGAATCTTACGCGTGTCCGAGGCGCGACGCTGCGCGCTCACCGCCGGCGGCGTCACCGCCAGCAGTGCGACGATCCACAGCGCCCGCATCACCGGTCCCGTTCCTTGATCGCGAGCACCTCGCGGTACCAACGCACCGACTCCTCGTTCCGACCGATCTGGTTGGTGAGGCGCGCGAGATCCAGGATCGCTTCCGCGTCGCGTGGGTGCTTCGCGACCCACCGCTCGAGCTCCTCGATCGCTTTCGCGTTCTCGCCGCGGCTCGTCAACGCGAAGACGCGATCGTCGAGCGCCTGCCGCTCCGGCGTGCGGTAATCACCGCGCGCGCGATACTGCTCGACGGTGAGAAGTCGCGCATTGCTGCGACGCCAGGCCGCGTCCGCATCGGCGAACCTCCGATAGTCGGCCGCGGTGGGTGCGATCGTCCGGTCGACGCCGATCCTGACCGGCTCTCCGCTCGACGGCGGCAGCACGAGCATCGTCCGCTTCGGCGTGACCCCGAGCTGGCTATACGCGTACGCGGCACCCGTCGTCAGAATCACGATGCCGATGCTGAAGAGCGCGGCGTAGCGATCGCGAATCATGCCGACGCCTTCGCTGCAAGACGAATCCCTTCACCGCCCATGACGATGCCGCGCCCGCCTTCGACCCGGAACTCGACGGGCGCTCGCGCCGCGCCGGAGAAGCGCGTCTTGAGCGCTTCCATGCGACGCCCGCGCTCGGTGTGCGAGTTGAAGCGGACGACGGCAACCGCGCGCTGGAGCAGCGCGTCCATGCGAAGATCGTCGGTCCGTGCGACATCGCCCGGAACCGTCACGACCGAGGTCGCGCCGGTTCCCTCGAGCCAGCGTGCGAGCGATGCGACAGGCGCACTCGATGTCGGTGACACCTCGAGAAAGGACGCGACGGAATCGACCGCGATGCGCTCCGGCATGCGCCAGCCCACGAGCGAGCGAAGCTCATCGAGCACCGATTCCGGCTCCGGCGCCTGCCGGTATCGTCGCGCGAAGTCATCGCGGCAGCGCAGGATCGTGAGATGTCCCGAGCGAATCGCGTCGCCGAGCCGCATGCCGAGGTAGCGCCCGAGCGCGGCGATGTCGGCGGCGTCGTCCTGCGTGACGAGGAGCGCCGTGGCCCGCTCGGCCACCGCAGCATGGGCGAATTGAAGCGCCGCGATGCTCTTTCCGGTGCCCGTTGTGCCGCAGATCACATGAATGCGACCGGGAACGAGGGCGCCGAGGAGCGCATCGAGCGGCGCGATGCTGCTCGAGATCGCGCCGTCGAAGAAGGGATCGTCGGGAGACAAACGGCCTCAAGTGCTGCGTGTCGTGGCACACCGATTGAGTGGTGCTCGATCGGCGAGTGAGCTCTTACACTCTTTCAAGTGGCGTGCCTTCATGCGGCGAATCACATCGGTTGTGGCGGCCCTCATCACTGCCGTTGCCTGTGCGGCGATCGGCGGGACGGCTCAGGGACGCAAGTCGTTCTGGGGCTTCACCGGACCGTGGGATGCCCGGAGCCACGCCAGCCTCCGAGCGCATGCGCCCGAGCTCGATGTCGCGGTCACGGGATGGATCGCGCTCGACAGTCTCACGGGGGAACCGCTGCTTCCGTCCGCGTATCCGGACACGGCCCGACTCCGGGGGGGGACAACGCGCCGCTTCGCGCTGGTGACGTCGTGGCACGGGCAGGGATTTCATCGCGCATCGATTCGCGCGCTCGGCGCCGACCCCGCACGCCTCGCACGAGCGGCGGGCCGCATCGCCCGCCACGCCGATTCTGTGGGTTACGCCGGACTCGTGCTCGATTTCGAGACGCTGGAGGCGGGCGACGTCGCCACCCAGCTCGCCGTCGTGCGCGCCATCCGCGACTCGGCGCGGGCACACGGTGTGACGACCATCGCCGTCGCGGTACCGGCGGAGCCGAGCGCGGCGTACCCGATGCGATCGCTGGTCGACGTCGCCGACTACGTGCTCGTCATGCTCTACGACCAGCACTGGCCGGGCTCCGAGCCGGGTCCGGTCTCCGCACCCGGCTGGATGACGCGCAACCTGTCGCGCATCGTCGGCGACGTGGGTGCCTCACGAGTGATCGCGGCCTTGCCGTTCTACGGCTACCACTGGCGCGAGGGCACGGCCGGCGTCGGCGTGAGCTACGACGCGGGGATGTTCACCGCCGAGCGCGCGGGCATCGTCATGCGGCGGGATTCCGCGTCGCAGGCGATGCGCGGCACGAGCACCGACGGCGCGACGTCCATCTGGCTCACCGACGCGGCGCTGCTCGAGCGGCTCGTGCGCGACGTCGAGCGCCTCGGCGTGCCGCGGATCGCGTTCTGGCGTTTGGGGCAGGAGGATCCCGCGGTGTGGTCGAGGGTCATCACGCCCCGCTGACGCCCGCGCGACCGAACTTCCCGACCGCCTGGCACTCTTCCTGAAAAGAATGCCACCATGAAGAGCCTCAAAGGCATTCTCCTCGACATCGACGGCACGCTCCTCGACAGCAACGACGCGCACGCCGCCGCGTTCGTGAAGGCGTTCGCCGAGCACGGCATCGAGATCCCCTTCGACCATGTGCGACCGCTCGTCGGCATGGGGAGCGACAAGCTCATTCCGTCGCTCACCGGATTCGAGCACGACAGCGACGACGGCGAGAGGGTGTCGGCGCGCAAGAAAGGAATCTTCGAGGATCGCTACCTGCCGCACCTCAAGCCGACCCCGGGAGGACGCGAGCTGCTCGAGCGGTTCCTCGCCGACGGGTTGACGCTCGTCGTCGCGACATCGGCCGGTGGCGATGAGATGTCGGGGCTGCTCGAGCGGGCGGGGATCGAGGATCTGATCCACGACGCGACCTCGTCCGGCGACGTCGAGAACTCGAAGCCCGATCCCGACGTCATCGGTGCCGCCATCAAGAAAAGCAAGCTCGATCCCGAGGAGCTCATCATGCTCGGGGACACGCCGTACGACATCGAGGCCGCCGCCAAGGCTGGCGTCAAGACGATCGCGCTCCGCTGCGGAGGCTGGTGGGACGACGATGCCCTCTCGGCCTCGATCGCGATCTACGACGATCCCGCGGACCTGCTGACTCACTGGCCAGTCGCCGCGCTCGATGAGCGCCTGGGCGCGCGGTAGCGGGACCGCTTGAGCTCTCGCAAAATGCCCGCGACTGCCCGCGGTGTGCTCGGCTCTATCGCGACGAGATCGAGACCTGCCACGACTGTGACGCGCTGGCGCTCGTGCGGTCGTGACGGTTTAGGCGCCGTCGGCTTCGTCGCGCAAGCGGCCAGGAAAGGGACTACCGAATCGCCCGAACGGGTCGAATGACTCCGCGTGGCGAGGGAGGCTCCGCTTACGAGGGGAAGTTCCTCAAGAATTCTTTGGTTACACCTACGCGAACCGCCTGCCGGTAGGAGCGATTCGAGTTCATTCGGGCGATTCGCATTCCCTTTTTGTGGCCGCTGGCGCGCCGAAGCTCGTAGTCGCCAGCGCGACGAAGCTCGGAACCGCGGTTACCATCGCCACGAATCCACGACGTCGATGGCGTCGTTCGACGTCAGACGCGTGAGCCCGGTGCCGTCGACGTTCATGATGTAGATCTCGTCGTTGCCATCGCGCGAGGACGTGAACGCGATCCGTCGACCATCCGGCGACCACGTCGGATGCCGGTCGTAGCCCGGATCGTTCGTCAGGCGCACGACGTTCGTCCCGTCCACGCTCATCACGTAGATCTCGCTGTTGCCGTCGCGATACGACGAGAACGCGATCCGCGTGCCGTCCGGCGACCACGTGAGCCTCCCGCCCTCTGCCGCCGCCGTGTGCGTCAGGCGCACCGGGTTCTCGCCGTCGGCCTCCATGATGTAGATCTCGATGTTGCCGTCGCGCCCCGAGGTGAACGCGATGTGCGAGCCGCTGGGCGACCAGTCGCCCCCGACATCGTCGGCGGAGTTTTGCGTCAGGCGCCGCTCATTCCCACCGAAGGCGCCCATGACGTACACCTCCATGTTGCCATCGCGCAGGGAGGTGAAGAGGATGCTGTGCCCGTCGGGCGACCAGATCGGGAAGCCGTCGTGCGCGGTGTTCCGCGTCAGCTGGAGAAGCGCAGCTCCGTCCGGGGCCATCGAGTAGATCTCGTAGTCGCCGTCGCGGTGTCCCATGAACGCGATGCGCAACCCATCCGCCGACCAGTCGGCGTTGTGGTCGGCAGCGACGTCGTTCGTTAGGCGCGAGAGCTCCGCGCCCTCGGTGTTCATCGCGTAGATCTCGAGGTTCCCGTCGCGCGCCGACGTGAACGTGAGGGGCGTCGTGTTGTGGATGCGCGGCGGACCCGAGACGATGCGCGTCGAGTCGGGATCCCCGCAGACTCCGAACAACGCGATGAGCGCGAGCGGCAGGACGACGGGTCGCGTCCGGCAGAAACCCGATAACGTCACCAGCACCTCCATGTGTGCCGGGTGCTCGGTAGATATGCAATCCGGCGGCCGAAGCGGCTAGCGGCGGGCTGCGATCCGTGTTTCCCGCCATCGCCCTGAATCGTTGATGCGAGAGGAATTGCCTCCCCAAACACCTTCGATCGACAGGAATCATGAAGACCCTCACATCCCGCTCCATCCCTCGCGCGGCGACGGTCACCGTTGCCGCGCTGACGTTCGCCGCTTGCAGTGATTCCACCGCCCCGCTCGATGTGTCCCCCGAGCAGCTCCAGGCCATCGGAGAAGTGCTCTCCACGGAGATCCAGAGCGGCGTGCAGCAGCTCACCGCTCCCGCAGCCATGGGCAGCGTCGGCGCGCCGTCGTTCTCGGTGCAGCGGCGCACATTCGGCAATGTCGGCGGCCTCTCGCTGAGCGTGCAGCGCAGCGCCCACACGATGCCGCGCCTCCAGGTGGTCGACACGGAGTGCGGCGTGCCGTCGCAGAACCCGCCGACGGACACCGACCAGGATCAGATCCCCGACAACCTCTCGATCACTTTCTCGCTCCCGGCCTGCCGTTTCGTCGAGCAGAACGGCTCGTTCGACCTCACCGGTGTGATGCGCATCACCGACACTCAGCCGGGCACGGCGGGAATGGCGTTCAACCTCGCACTCGACAATTTCCGCCTTACGTTCGACACGCCGGACCTGGACGGGTTCGTGCGGCGCGACGGCCTGACGACGGTCGCCGCGTCGGCGAACGGCCTCGTCCAAACGGTGTCGTGGCTCGAGTCGGCGCAGCTCGAGGGCTTACCCACGATCGGCGCGGACATCGACTGGTCGGCGTCCTTCGCATCGCTCGGCGGATCGATCACGCCCGGAATGCCGCTGCCCGATGGCGTCTACCTCGTGAACGGCACGTTCGAGTATCGTCAGGCTGGTCGGTCGGCGTCGTTCTCGATCGCGACCGTCGACGAGCTGATCTACAGCGCGGCGTGCGCGGCTGGCGTGGCCCAGGGAACGATGGCCTCGCCGTTCACCTCGGGTACGGTGCGGATTGCGGGACGCAACGACGGCGACCGTGGCTACGCGCAGGTGACGTTCGCAGATTGCGCCATCGCGACCGTGGTGTTCGTCGCGAGCTGAGAACCCGGAATGTCGAGGGAATTCGGCTAGAACGCGGAAGGGCAGGCACCGAGTCGCGGTGCCTGCCCTTCTTGTTTCCACCACATGCTACATCCAGATCGTCACGGCCTGCCGCTCGGCGTGTTCGGCTTTGGCACCGTGGGGCGCACGTCAGCGCCACCATTCGTCGGCACCCCAGCCGGCGGCGCGCCCACGCCACCCGCGCGCTTCGTACCCGCCACGTCGCGACCGGTCAGCTCAGGCTTCCCGGCCGGACGCGAGACCACTTGCTCGGGCAGCTGCGCGATCTCGGCGTCGGGTGCACGCGCGTCGAGCTTCGCGAGCACCGCGGTGAGGGCTTCCTTTGGCGGAAGATCACGCGCGATCAGCGAGCCGAGGACGTGCATGGGAACCGCGAGCGATCGGCCTGATGGTGCGCTCGTCGCGAGCTCCACCAGCTGCGACACGTCTACACCATTACGTAATGCCTCGGCGCCGGCTTCGATCTCCTCGCCGGACGTGCGACGGTTCTCTACGCGGGCGAGCGCTTCCTGCACGCGCTCCATCCGCTCTGCCTGCGCCACGACCGCGCGCTCGATGTCGGCCGCGGGAACGTCGCGCGCCACGCCCTTGAGGGCGGTACGCTCGAGCGCCTGCGCGGGGAGACCGCGCGAACGCGCCTTGGCGATCACATCGAGGACCTGCTGCTCGACGTTGTCGGGCAGCACACTGAGCCGCGACGACGGATCGTACGCGTGCTCCTGCCCCGCAGGGTGCTGCGCCCCCGCCGGCGTCGCCACCGCGAGCGTGACGGCCGTCGCCAAGGCCGGAATGGTCAAGTGCATTCGAAACATGAGCTCCTCCTGTAGAGTCGAGAGCGACTGTTGTCGCCTCTCCATTAGCGTAGACTGTCAGCGTGCGACCGTACGTCACCGAGCATCGCCCGAACGACCGCCAGCCGAGCGATTACCGAAGATTGAGCACTCCGACGCGGGCGCCGAACTCATCGATCGCATCGAACGCTCCGGCAGGCACATCCCAGGATCCGCCGTTTACGCGCACGTTCAGCTGGTGCACCCCCGGGGCGACCAGCACTGTCGCCGTCCACCATCCGTCCGAGGCGGGGGTAAGGGCGAGCGGCTGCCAGGCGGTGAAGTCCGCCATCACTTCCACGCTGCGCGCTCCCGGGGCATGGACGCGAAGGGCCCGCCGCCCGTTCGGCAGCGATGTGATCTCCAGGTGCGGTCCCGTGGTGGCGGCTCGCGGTCTCGCGACGCTCTGGGCACGCGAGGACAGCGCGGCGGCCGGGTTCGGGCGGCCGCCAAAGCGCACGGCCAACGACACATACCGGCCCCCTGGATACCCCTGTGTGTAGTCCACCGGATAGCTGCCGCCGGAGGCGACAATCCCCACATGAGAGGTGAGCCAAAGCACGGCCGCCATGCTACCCCACGCCGTGGCGTCACGCACCAGCGCATCGCCGGTTCGCGCGCCGATGCCTAACGTGAGCTCGGCGCGGCGCGTGTCCCAGCGGAGCGCGCCCTGCGCATCGGCGTAGCGAAGCGAGTCGCCCACCGCCGACGGCGTGACTACGGCGACGAGCACCAGCTGCCCCAGGCGCGCCCATGCGCCGAAATCGCCCTGCACCACGGGGTGCCAGAGGGAGGCGTCCCAGGTCTTCCCAACGGCCGCCCCCGCCCACACGCCGCGACCGTTCGTCCCTGCGTGCAGGCGAGCGCGGCCCAGGTACTCCCCCGTGCGGGTCGCGTCATCGTGTAGACTTCCCCCTGCTTCCGCGGCGAGCTCTACTCGCGCAAAGCCAACGGCGCGCGAGAGCACCGAAAAGTCGAGCGTGCCCTGCGCCGTCCATCCGCCCGCGCTCAACGAGGACAGCGTTCCAATCGCCGAGCCCGCGAGCGCGCCGTTACCAGCACGTATCCGTGGCGACACCGACGTCGCAGCAACGTTCAGGCTGTCGCCGTAGCGCACGGCCGCCCCGCCAATGTCGATCGTGGTCCAGACTTGCGCGCCCGCCATCGGTGCGCCGACGAGCAAGGAGCACGTGAGCGCGACACCGGCGATCAATCCTGGCACCCTCATGTACGGCCTCCATCGATAGTCAGTAACGAGCTCGGGGTTCCGAATTCATCTTCGAGCGCGAGCGGAGCAGCCGGGTCCGCCACCCATGTCGTATCGTCGACGACGAACGCGTATTGGTAGCTCCCCGCGGCGAGCGGAATCGTCACGATCCACAATCCGTCGACCGCCCCCCTCGTCATGGGCGTTGTCTTCGCATCCCACGCGTTGAAGTCGCCGACGAGCGCGACGTTGTGTGCGCGCGGCGCGACGATCGCGAAATGCACAACCTCGCGGCCGGCTGGGATGCCGCCACGCGACTCACCGCTCACGGCGAGCGTGGCGGTGGCGACGAGTGCCGCGAAACCCGCGGCGAGGGCCAGGCCGCCGACTGGCGACACCGCCAGATGGCGCGGCGCCGTCAACCACCCGAGCCGTCGAGACCGCGCAGGCCGCTGAGTCCACGGTGCTTCCCCGCGATCCACCGCCGCACGCACGGCGGAGAGCAGGCGCGCCTCGAACGCCGGCTCCACCGATTCCCGCTCCCGCAACGGCTCCGTGATCAGCTTCGCGAACTCCACGTCTTCGCGATCAATCATGGTATGCTCCCTCGAGCAGCTCTCGCAGTCGCTCGCACGCGCGCTTCACGCGCATCTTGAGGGCGGACACGCCCGCTCCGGTGATCTCCGCCATCTCGTCGTAGGTCAGGTCGTCCACGTATTTCATCACGAATGCTTCCCGCTGATCGATCTCGAGCATCTGGAGGGCCTTTTCGATTTCCTCTCGCACGAACCGGCGGTCGAGCGTGTTTGGACTTTGTGCGCCCTCGATCGCCGCTTGGTCGCTCACGACTCGACGCTCCCGCCTCCCGCGCCTGAACGCGACCGACCGGCACTCGTTCGCGACGATGGCGTACACCCAGGTCGCGAAGCGGCTTGGATCGGCGCACCGGTCGAGGTGCCGGAAGGCGCGAAGCCAGGCACTCTGGAGTGCGTCGTCCGCGTCGAACCGGTCGCGGAGCATGCGGACCGCGAAGCGCATGTGTGCCTCGCGGTAGCGGCGGACGAGTCGAGCAAAGGCGTCGAGGTCGCCGCCGCGGACGGCGGCGACCAGATCGGCGTCGGACGGCTCCATATGCCTCTGACTGTCGGGACGGGAACGGGCGTCACATGGGGACGCTTGGCGGGGCCCGCGGGTTTCCCTAACCCCTCTTGACAGGGCGAACTGGGAAACTAATGATTCTCGGCCACTGAATGGCTCCGACGTCGAAGCCAGGTGCGCATGCCGTAACGAATTCCGAGAGGAACGTCATGCACAGAACGCAGCTCCTCCCCCGTCTGTCTGCTCTCGCCTGCATCGCCGTCGTCACCGCCTGCGCCGACAGCGGACCCACCGCTCCTTCACCGGATGTCCAACTCGCACCACGTGGTCAGGATCGCCTGGCGGCGTGGTTCACTCAGGCGTCGCCCGAAGTCCTCGCGCTACCCGGCGCCGTCTTCGCAGACAATGACGAGCACTCCGGTAAGCTCGTGTTCGGCGTCGAGAACGCGGCGGCCGTTCCCGGGATCCGCATGGCGCTCGCGCGTCGTGGCATCCCGACGTCCGCATATGACGTTCAGGTGACGGAGCCCATACATCAGATGGCGACCCTGCGCGATCGCTTCCGTCCGACGCAGGCGGGGATTCAGATCCACTTCGGACAGTATCTCTGCACGATGGGCTTCAACGCCGACGACGGCACCGAGCGCTCGTTCATCACGAACTCCCATTGCACGAACACGCAGGGTGGCGTGGAAGGCACGCAGTACTATCAGCCGACGAGCACTGTTGACCCAACGGTCATCGCGACCGAGGTGGAGGATCCGACGTACTTCCGCGGCGGCGCCTGTCCGCGTGGGAAGAAGTGCCGTTACAGCGACGCCTCGCGTGCGCTGTACGCGAGCACCGTCGCATCGAATCGCGGTGACATCCTCAAGACGACGGGCGCGAACAATGGCAGCCTCACGGTCGGTGGGGTCTTCACGATCACGTCGCAGGACAACACGACGACGAACTTTTCGATCGGCGGGGTCGTCAACAAGGTCGGCCGCACGACGGGGTGGACGCAGGGCGAGGTCACGCGGACATGCGTGCACACGGCCGTCTCGGGTTCGAACATCGCGCAGCTCTGCCAGACGTTCGTCGCCAACAGCACGGGCGCTTCCGTGGTCGGCAGTGGTGACAGCGGATCGGGAGTCTTCCGCATTACGAGCGGCGACAACGTCCAGCTCGTCGGAATCCTCTGGGGCGGAAGCTCGGACAACAAGACGTTCGTCTTCAGCCCGCTCAAGCAGATTCGGGATGAGTTGGGGCCGGTGACGGCGACGAAGTAGAAGCCGTTCCTCAGGGAAGGAAGGGTGGCCGATGAACGGCCGCCCTTTCCTTCACAGGCGCGAATCGACCGCGGTGAACAGCGCTCCCGTACTCGCGCCGCCGCTCAACCCCGTAGTACGCGATCTTCTTCGCGTCGAAGGCGGGGCGCGTCTCGAGAATCTCATGCGGGCCAAGCCGTCTTCCCGCGGTAGGCGGCACGTATCGGTCACGCTGACTGCCGCGACGACATCCACACGCCGGCCAGCACCATGACGCCGCCGAGTATGGACGGACCGGTGATCGCCTCGCCAAGCACGACCACGCCCGCCACGACACCGATCACGGGGCTGAGATTGATGAACGCGCCGACAAGGCTCGCGTCGATCTCGCGCAGAGCGCGCATGTAGAGCAGATAGCTCGCCGCCGACGCGAGCGCGCCGAGATAGAGGATGGGTACCCACCCGCTCGCGGGAATCGAGGAGAGTGAGATCCTGGCGCCCTCGACCAGCACGGCTGGGACGAGCAGAATCATCCCAATCAACGAGATCGTCGCGGTCACGGCGATCGGATCGGCGGTCGCCATGCGCTTCGCGAGGATCGTGTACGCACCCCACGACAGGACGGATGCGAATGCCAGCGTGCTGCCGAGCAGGGGGTCGCGTGCGGTGGCGTCGGTCGGTGTGCTGGCGACGATCAGCACTACGCCGATGACGGCGAGCGCGATCCCCGTCATCCGCCGTCGCGTTACACGCTCACGCAGCCAGACGACGGCCATGATCGCCACGACCGCGGGGAACGAGCTCTGAATGAGTGCCGTCTGCGACGCGGTCGTGTAGCTCAGGGAGAGGTTGAAGAGGATGTAATAGACGCCGACGCCGGTGAGCGCCATCAGCACGAGCGTCTTCCACGGTATTGGGTGGGGCAGCCTCCCGAGCCCGCCGCGGGCGAGCGCGAGCGGCACGAGCAAGAGCGACGCGACCGAGTAGCGCAGGAGCGCGAACAGCATCGGCGGCACGGCCGAGAGCCCGCTCTTCGTGACCACGTACGCGAATCCCCAGATGAAAATCGCGACGAAGAGGGCGACGAAGGAAACGGTCTGCCCTTTCTGTGTCATTTCCGTAATGTGCGGTCCACCCACCTGACGGGATGATCCCACATTGCGAAGTCGCACACGGTTCAGGCTGACCGCAGCTTCGAGAGCGTGCCCTTCCGCAAACGCGACCCAAGCCGTTTCGGGAGGGTACACCGGATTCCGCTCGCACCTCTCCATGCTTCCCGAGCGGCGAGTCGGTGTGGTCGCGCAGGTCAACGCGACCCGGGGTCGCGGCTGACGGACATCATCGCCGCATACGTCTCCGACGTCTTCCGGTTGAGAGGGACTAAACCCCAACACCATCGGGCCGGCATCACTGCCACGATCGTCTCCGGCGCGGCTAACCCTCCCCGCGCAACCACAAAGGAAAGAGTTCTTTGTGCCGCGCGTTGAAGGTTCTCGAGGTATTCGTGTCCATTCATGTAAACTCGTGGTTCCGCTCTAAGACCCTAGCGCGCGACACCCGTCCAACGATCTTTCACGCATGTCCACCAAAGGAACCATAGCCATCCTCACCGGAGGCGGCGACGTCCCGGGCCTCAATCCCGCCATTCGAGCCATCACGATCCGCGCGCTGCGCGAGGGGTATCGCGTCGTCGGCATTCGGCGCGGCTGGGCGGGGCTTGTCGACTATCGGCGGGAGAAAGGGGCAGAGAATTCAGACGCGGTGCAGGAGCTCACCGAGGCGATCGTCAATCGCGCCGGGCGCACGGGCGGCACCTTTCTGCACACGTCGCGCACGCGTCCCAGCCACCTGCCGCGTGCGCGCGTTCCCGAGCACCTCACCGGGTACGACGACAAGGTCAACGACATCACCAAGGACGTGCTCGAGAACCTCGCGCACATCGGCGTCGATACACTGATCCCCATTGGGGGCGACGACACGCTCAGCTACGGCAAGCGTCTGCACGACGAAGGGGTGAACGTCGTCGCCATCCCCAAGACGATGGACAACGACGTCTACGGCACCGACTACTGCATCGGCTTCAGCACCTGCGTCACGCGGACGATCGAGCTCACGCACCGGCTGCGCACGTCGGCGGGCTCACACGAGCGATTTCTGGTGATCGAAGTCTTCGGACGATACGCCGGCTTCACCGCACTCCTTCCGACGATGGCCGGCGCGGCGGATCGCTGTCTCATCCCCGAGTACGCGGCCGACGTCGAGCAGCTCACCGAGCTCATGGTCTACGACCACAACCGGCACCCGAGCAAGTACTCGGTGGCGCTCGTGTCCGAAGGCGCGAGCCTCACCTCGCACCAGGGAATGAGCTTCGAGAGTGAGGAGACGGACATGTTCGGCCACAAGAAGCTCGGCGGGATCGGCGACAAGATCGCATCGGCGCTCAAGGAATACTCCTCGAAGTACAACAACGGCCGCCGCATCGACGTCGTGAATCAGCGGCTCGGCTACCTCGTGCGCTCCGGCGATCCCGACGCGCTCGACTCGATCGTGCCGATGGCGTTCGGCAATCTGGCGCTCGATCTCATCCTCAAGAAACAGTACGGCCGTCTCGTGAGCATCCACCGCGGCAAGTACGACAGCGTGCCGATCACGAGCGTGACATCGGAGAAAAAGGTCGTCGACGTGAAGAAGTACTACAACACGGCGCGCCTGCGCCCGATCTACGAGTTCGATGGCGCGCCGCTGTTCATCATGACGAGCGACTGAGCGCTCATCGCGCCGTGGGAGGCGTTCGCCACGCGGGCGGTCGTCGGCACAGGACCGAGGTGCGTGTCGAGCCAGTCGAGCACCTCGCGGATGATCCCGAACCGATTCGACGGGAGATGGCCGCCCTCGAGCAGCGCGTGGCGTTTCGCGTTCCGGCGGTGAGTGGCAACGTCGCCACCTCGTGTCGCCTCACAGGGTGAGGCGAGGCCGCCGGCTGGCAAGAGGGTCGCACCCCCTGTAGCATTCGCGCAGCATGCTGACTCCCGATCAGCTCCGCGACGTCATCGCCCAGGGCGAGCAGCTCGATGTCGAGTTCCTCCCGGCTGCCGATGATCGCACGCTCGTCGAAACCGTCTCGTGCCTCGCCAACGCACGCGGCGGCCTCGTCATCCTCGGCGTGGATGAAGATGGGGGCATCACCGGTACGGAGCCGCGCCACGGGACGTACACCGACGCGCGCCGTCTCGAGCTCATGATCGCGAATCAGACAGCGCCCGCCTGCTCGGTGGAGTGCGGCGTCGTGCAGCTCGACGGAAAGGACGTCGTCGTCATCGACATCCCGCCCGAGCAGCCGGTGACCGCGACCGTGGCCGGCGTCTACCGGCGACGCGCGACCGACGTGCACGGGAAGTGGAAGTGCATCCCCTTCCTGCCTCACGAGATGCAGTCGCGGGAGGCATCACGGGGGGCCATTGACCACTCGGCACTCGTCGTCCCGCGGGCACAATGGAACGATCTCGATCCACTCGAGCTCGAGCGGTTGCGTCAGACGATCGCACGCAACGCCGGCCGGGCGGACGCGTCATTGTTGAACCTTCCCGATGCGGAGATCGTTCGCGCCCTCGGACTCATTGCCCCCGGTGGCGGGATCACCATCGCCGGCCTCCTGATGGTGGGGCGCGAGGAGTCCGTGCGTCAGCTCATCCCCACGCACGAGGTCGCATTCCAGGTGATGACGGGGCTTCGCATCGCGGTGAACGAGTTCTACCGGCTCCCGCTGATCCGGGTGGCCGAAGTGATTCGCGAGCGCTTCGACGCGCGCAACGAGGAGGAAGAGCTCGCGGTGGGATCCGTGAGCGTTGGCGTACCTCGATACTCTCCGGCCGGATTCCGCGAGGCGCTGCACAACGCGCTCATCCACCGCGACTACACGTCGTTAGGCGCGGTGCACGTGCAGTGGGGCGAGAACGAGATCGAGATCTCGAACCCGGGCGGATTTCCGGCCGATGTGAAGCTCGAGAACCTGCTGGTGACGGCGCCGCGGCCGCGGAATCCGCTGCTCGCGAACGCGTTCAAGCGGATCGGGCTGGTGGAGCGAACGGGGCGCGGAATCGACACGATCTTCGAGGGGCAGCTCCGCTACGGGCGGCATGCGCCCGACTACGCGCGGTCGACCGCCGACGCGGTGCACGTGGTGCTGCGAGGTGGGCCGGCGAACATCGCGCTCACGCGCCTCGTCGCGGCGCGCGACCAGCCCGGCCAGCGCCTCGGGGTCGAAGAGCTGTTGATCCTGAACGCTGTCGACAGCGAGCGGCGCGTCACTGTCGAGAGAGTGGCGTCACTGATCCAGCGGGCTGAACCCATGGCGCAGTCATTCCTCGAGCGGCTTGTCGAAGCCGGGCTACTGGAGGCACGCGACGAACGCCGCGACCGAGCGTACCATTTCTCGGCCGCCACCTACCGCGCGCTGGGCACGCCGGAAGCGCTGATACGGGTGCGCGGGATCGAGCCGATTCAGCGGGAAAGCATGATCCTGCAATACGTTGCGTCGCATGGCCGGATCACGCGGGCGCAGGCCGCCGACCTCTGTCAGGTGGGGCCGCGGGAAGCCCGTGCGGTGCTCGAGAAGCTCGTGAAGCGGGGCGACCTCGTGGTCAAAGGGGAGCGGCGGGGGTCGTACTATGAGCAGGCGGCGGAGGCGATGTCATAAGTTATGAACATTGTCCACAGCGATATGAACACGCCGTCATAAGCGCTCAAAACCGACGCGAAAACCCGATCAACAGGGCTCCGCGGCCGTCGGGGACGATGGACGTCGAGAGCAGCCAGCGATCGATGCGGTTGTTCGGATGTGAGTGGTGGTAGCGGACGACCTTGAGCCCGCTGAAGGTCCCGATCGCGGCGCCCATCACGATGTCGCTTGCCCAGTGCTGGTTGTCGTACATGCGGGAGATGGCGACCAGTGTGGCGCCTCCGAACATCACAGGTCCGATGTACCACGTCGAGCGTGGCCACCACATTGAGGTTTCACTGGTGACGGCCGCGGCGGCGGCGAACGCCATGCCGGCGTGGCCCGACGGAAACGACCGGTAGTTGTGGTCGCCGTCGAAGCCGCGGCCGAGCTTGAAGCTTCGTGGGTCGTCGATGTCGAGGAGCGGGCGCGCTCGTCCGGCGATGCCCTTGACGAGCTTCACCAGGGTTTGTGCGAGAAAGAGCGCTTCGGTGCCGTGCAGACCGAGGTCGGCCATTCGCTCGATGCGCGCCAGGCGTCCCACCACGTACATCGACGTGCCGATGTACACGGAGCCTTTCGTCCCCATGAAGTTGAAGAAGTCCGCGGACTCCTCGAGGAAGCGATTCTCCTGGAGCGGCTCACGCTGGATGCGGCTCGCGAGGGCGCGGTCGGCGGGGTAGAGTGCCGCGGTCGTCGCGGCGAACGCGCCCGCGATCCACAGATCCCGCGACGTGAATAGCGGCTCCGTCGAGACGTTCGTCGTATCGGCGGGTTGTGCGACCAGCGAGGGGGCGGCCGCACCAAGTGTGAGCGCGAGCACAAACCTTCGAGCCGTCATGCTCGCGTGTCGCGCATGTTGCGAGCCCGCCGGGTCTTGACGGGGCGGCTCCGATGCCAAGCGTCGATCGTACGTGGCTCCCAAGCGCCGCCGCTTTCTCTTCAAGAGGATTTGACCGGAACCTTCTCGATCGCCCTCAGAGTCGTCGCGCTCACTCCTCCCGTGCCGCTCTCGCGAGATCCTCGTCGTCGCCAGCGACGAGCAACGTGTCGGAGTCCTTGAGCGGAGCGTCGGGGGGCGGCGCGGACGTGATGCGATCGGTGAGCACGTCGTGCACCGCCACCACCGAGATCCGAAACCGGTGCGGGAGTCGCAGGGCACGAAGGCTCTTCCCGATCCAGGCGTTGGGGACGGCCATCTCCTGAATGCTGAAGTCCGGCCCGAGCCTGACGTAATTCAGGATCGCCGTGCTGGAGATGCGAGTCGCGAGTCGCATAGCCGACTCCCGCTCCGGAAAGATCGTCTCGGTCGCACCGAGCTTCTCCATCACGCGCGCATGCTCGGGCGACACGACCTTGACGTAGACCTCGGGAACTCCAAGGTCGCGGAGGACGAGCGTCGTAAGAATGCTGGCGGTGATGTCGTCGCCGGTGCTGACCACGGCGGCGGCCGCGTCGCGCGCGCCGAGCCGCTCGAGTGTCGGAAGGCTTTGGCCGTCGGCGACGGCCGCGCGCGTCACGTGCGGAGCAATGCGCTCGACCGTGTCCTCCCTGGTGTCGACCGCCACGACGTCGTGCCCCTCGGCATGCAACGCCTCGGCGATCGTCCGCCCGAAGTTGCCGAGCCCGATCACGAAGAATCGCTTCATCGGTGCCGATCAGCCGACGACGACATCTTCGTATGCATAACGATAGTTGTCACGGCGGCGTCGGTGGGCGGCCAGGGCGAGCGCCGCGGCGAAGGTGAGCGGCCCCACGCGGCCCACGAACATGAGGAAGATCGTGATCCACTTGCCCGCCTCCGAGAGGGTGGGCGTCGCTCCCATCGACAAGCCGACGGTGTTGAACGCACTCGCCGCCTCGAACATGATCGGGAGGAAGCGCGCGTGTCCCTCCGCGATGCCCGTGTGCTCGGTGTAGGTGTAGAGAAAGATGCAAGCCGTCAAGAGGGCGAACGCGGTGAGCGCCAGCCCGACCGCGCGCTGAAGGGTCTCTTCCGGAATCGTCCGTCCCCAGGCATTGGTGGTCTCGCGCCCGCGAAAGCGCGTCCATGCGAGTAACACGAGGAGCGCGATCGTTGTGGTCTTCACGCCACCGGCGGTGGAGCCCGGAGAGCCGCCGACGAACATGAGCAGGATCGTGAGGAAGTTCGTGCTGTCGGTGGCGCTCGCGTAGTCGATCGAGTTGAAACCGGCCGTGCGTGAGGTGACGCTGAGGAAGAGCGAGTTGACGAGACGGTGCGGGAACGGCAGCTCGGCGAGCGTCGCACCCCACTCGAAGATCGTGAACAGGGCCCACCCCGCAACGATGAGGACCGCGGTCGTCGCGAGCGCGAGACGCGAGTGCAGCGAGAGCCGGAATCGCGGGCCGGCGCGTCGCGCGCGCCGCCAGAGGTTCGCCTCCTCGATGGTGAGAAAGCCGAGGCCGCCGGCGACGATGAGCAGCATGATGATGACGAGCACCACCGGCGAGCGCTGAAGGCCGATGAGCGAATTGGAGAAGATCGAGAATCCAGCGTTGCAGAACGCGCTCACGGAGTGGAAGACTGCCGGCCACGCGGCCGCTTTCCACCCGAAGCGCGGCACCCATGCCGCGTAGAGAACCACCGCGCCCGCTGCCTCCACGAGGAGCGTGAACTGCACGACGGTGCGCGTGAGCGAGCGCGCGCGGATCTGCGGCGCCACCTCCGCCCCCGGCGATACGAGCTGCTCGTGGCGCAGCGACAGACGCCGCCCGAGGGCGAGGATGATGAGGGTCGTGAAGGTGATCATCCCCAGCCCGCCGAGCTGGATGAGGAGAAGCAGAAACGCCTGACCGGCGGTAGTGAAGTACGTCGCGGTGTCGACGACGATGAGCCCGGTGACGCAGACCGCGCTCGCGGCGGTGAAAATCGCGTCGGTCCAGCCGAGCGGCTCCCGGGTGTAGAGGCCGGGGAGCGTGCGGAGTCCAACCGCGCCCAGCCCGATCAGGATGAGGAAGGAGGAGACGAAGAGCTGCGGCGGGGTGAGCTGTCGCCAGAACGACGCGCGGCGTGGACGCTCGTGGACCCACAGGTTGATCCACCGACGAGTGCCTGCGAGCACGGGCATGGCCACAAAATGCACCTGTTGCCTTTGCGTTGAAAGCTCGTGTCTTCTCCAGGCGGTAGACTGCTCTTGACGCTCGCGAACGACCAGCGTAGCCTGACGCAGGCGTTCAGGGCGCCCCCCGTCCGCGGAAAGGACCGAGTCCACCTGGTTGGGTCGAGTCGAGCTGCACGTAGACACGAACCTCCTCTTGCCCGACGCCAGCGGACCCCGGGCAGCACCAGGGAGGCTCGTTATGCGACGCCATCTGCCCGTCCGTCCCAACCTCGAGCAGCTCAGGCACCAGGCGAAGGATCTGCTGCGCTCCATTCGTGCCGGCGATCCCACCGCGACTGAAGAGCTCGAGGAACTTCATCCCGACAAGCCCGATCCCGCCCACGCGAAGCTCGCCGACGCGCAGCTCGTGCTCGCGCGCAGCTACGAGGCCCCGAGTTGGCCGCGGCTGGTGCAGGCGTGCGAGCTGATCGATGCGATATGGCGCGACGATGTCGACGCGGTTCGCGAGCTGGTGTCGAGAAATCCCCGGCTCCTGCACGAGCACGCCCGCATACGGAACGACAACTGGGGACCGCCGATGAGCTACGCGGCCAACCTTGGCCGCGACCGCATCATCGACGCGCTCCTCGACCTCGGGGCGACTGATCTGGAGAAGGCACTCGATCGTGCGACGCTACAGGGACAGATCGCGACCGCGCGAAGGCTCCACGCGCGTCTGGGTGCGCCGCGCCTAACGGCGGATCTGCTCGAGGGCCCGGCCTACACCCTGAGCGCGTCGGGAACGGCGTTCGCGCTCGAGATGGGCGCTCCCGTCGTCGACGCGAACGGGAAGCGGCTCGCTCCAGTGGCCGTCGTCCTCGAGAGCGATAGCCGGAAGCCGGGGGAGAAGCACGCGATCCTCGAGATGTACGTGAAGCACGGCGTCGAGCTTCCCGACACGCCGGCGATGGCCGTTCACCGAGGACGGATCGATCTGCTCGAGGCGCATCTGCGTCGTGATCCACGACTGCTCGACCGGACCTTCTCGCACGAGGAGATCTATCCGCCGCAGCTCGGCTGTCACGATGAAATTCTCGCAACGCACGGGACACCGCTCAACGGAGCGACGTTGCTTCACATGTGCGTCGACTACGACGAGATGGAGATCGCGACGTGGCTGCTCGAGCGCGGGATGGATGTCGACGCGAAGGGCGCCATCGACCCCGACGGCTTTGGCGGGCACACTGCGCTCTTCGCAACGGTGATGTCGCAGCCCAACTACTGGATGAACCGTCGAGGCGTGCAGGAGGCGCCGTTCACGCAGCTCCTGCTCGACCATGGCGCCGACCCGAATGTGCGAGCGTCATTACGGAAGCAGCTGCATCCGGGGTACGGGGACTGGATGCACGAGTACCGCGACGTGACTCCGCTGTCCTGGGGGGAGCGGTTTCACAATCAGCTCTTCGTGAGCAGGGCGGCGATGCGGCTCATCGCCGCGCGGGGTGGACGGGTGTGAGGTCGGTCGACACTCGCGAATCGCTATCACGGCACCAACGGCAGCGCTGGAGACAGGAGGGGGCCTGGCGGCGACCGTCGGGCGAAACGCCGAAGACGCGGCGCTCCGCGACTTGACACGCGCGGTCGCACTAGCGATGCGGAATGACGGCCTTCGGCGATGAGTCGGGGTCGACATGGGCAAGTCGCGAGTGCTCGAGCACAAGCTCGAGCTCAATCGGTATACGCGCCAGTGGACGAGCACGTACGATCCCAACATGCGACGCCTGGTGTATTCGGACTGCGCCGGCGAGAACGCCCACGGGCATCGTGAGTTCAGCGTCGATGACACGGGAACGTACATCCCGTGGTACAACAAGGTCTTCGCCGTGACGGAGCACTTCGCCGTTACCGAGGAGATCTAGGACCCACCCAAGACGTATGTGGCGGATTTCTCTGTGCAGTTTCGCTTCAACGGCTTTCCGATCCGTCTCCAGCGCTTCGGCTGGGAGGACGTAAACGCGCTGTTCGGCAACAACAACGACCGGATCGCGACCTTCTGGTTCAACAGCTTCAATGATCCGCTGCCAGCCCGTCGTGGAGCCGGCTCGAGACGACGCACCGGCTGAGGACGAGTTGCCGTAACACGTGAGGTGCTGCCGCTGCGAGTGGCCAGGTTCCG
>JBQTHJ010000031.1:0-138230 GCA_052389995.1 Gemmatimonadaceae bacterium
GCGAGTGACAGTGCGCTCATCGGCCCTTCGGGCGGCATCGTTCGCGTCGGGGACAACGAGTTGCTCGTTCCCGCGGGCGCTCTGCTCGAGGAGGTCATGATTCGCGGCGAGGTGCCTGCCGAGACAGTCGCGTCGATCCGGCTCTACCCCGCTGGCCTCACCTTCCGCAAACCCGCCGCGCTCGTGCTCGATGCGCAGGGGTGCGAGAACCCCGGCCCCCGGCCCAAAGTCGTGTACCTTTCCGGTGAGGGCGTGATCCTCGAGGAGATCGATGCGGTGTACTTTCCACAATGGAAGCGCGTGGCGGCGCCGATCGATCACTTCTCCCGCTACGCCCTGGGAGTTTGACGACGCCGCAGTCGATGGACGCTCTCGCGCTGGGAGAGAAGGCCGAACGCCGCGGGGATCTTATCACCGCGGCGAACGCGTACACGTCCGCGACATCGTCGGGAGACGCGCGTATCGCCGCAACGGCCACCTTTCGCCTTGGACGGGTCGCGTGGCGTCAGCGGCGTTTCGAGGAAGCGCTCCGCCTGTACGAGAATGCGCGTGGCAGGGCGGCACAACTCGGCGACGACGAGCTCCTGGCGAGCGCCGAGAACGGGATCGGGGCGCTGCACTCCGAGCGTGGGGCCTACGTGCAGGCGCGTGCCTCGTACCACGTCGCGCTCGAACGCACGAGCGATCCCTCCTTGCGCGGCCGCATTCTCCTCAACCTGGGCGTTCTCGCGAACATTGAGGGCGACCTGGAGGATGCGCGCGGTCGGTATCAGAAGAGTGTCGCGGAGTTCGAGCGCGCTTCGGACGACGAAGGGCTCGCGCTGGCGTACCACAACCTCGGCATGCTGCACGGAGACCGTGGCGATTGGCCAGCGGCAGCCGAGTCGTACGAGCGGAGCCTCGCGATCAGCGAGCGGCTCGGGATGCGTCAGATGGTGGCGAACGTGCTGCTCAACCGGGCGGAGCTACTGTGCGCACGCAAGAAGCCGGACGAAGCTCGGGCGAGCTGCGATCGCGCGCTGGCGCTGTTCGGCGAGCTGGGTGACCAGGTTGGCCGCGCAGAGACGCACCGGTGGCAGGGGCGCGCCCTCGCGCAGTTAGGCGACGACAGAGGCGCAAAGGACCTGCTCGAGGAAGCGGTAAGGCTCGCTCGGCAGCTTGGTATACCGCTCCTCGAGGCCGAGTCGTCGCGTGATCTGGGCGCGCTGTATCTCGCCTCGGGCGACCGGGTCGAGGCGCGGGCGTGGCTCGAGCGCGCCCTTGAAAAGTTCACGGGCCTTGGCGCGAAGCGCGAGTCCGCTGAAGTGAGTGACGACCTCAGAATCCTGGGCGACCGTTAGGTACGGAGGCTGTTCAGTACGACGCCCAGTTGTCGGACCATGCGTTCCGGTACTCCACGAGAGCAGACAGCGGCGCCAGCGCGCGCGCCACGTTGCAGGAGTTATAGCGGTACGTCTTGGTGCCGTTGCCAACGTCGCCCTTCGGTACCGGCATGCCGAGCTTGCGGTTGAGCGCGGTGACGACCGTCCCGTCGACGCCGTTGTTCCCGTTCGACGTCAGATTGTTCCCCACCATCACGACTCCATCCCAGTGGCGAGAGCCGCTGATGGTCAGCCCGCCGGTGACGATCAGCACGCCGCGGCCGTCGCCGGGGAGCGCGAAGTCGCCGTTGACCTTGATGATCGGCCAGTAGTTCGGGTCGGCGAACGACGGCCACGCCTGACCCGGGATCGTGATCGTCGGTGTCAGAACACTGCCGTTGACGATGCCAGCCCAGTCGACGTTGACCGAATCGTCTGACGCCGGCTGCGGTCCGAGGTTCTTGATCGGCGGCGTCCCGGTGGGCACGGAGCCCCCGCCGTTCTGCGTGTATCCTGGCGACGTCGGCACGGCGACGCCGCTGACGTTAGGCATCGCGCCGCACATGTCCATGCCGCTGAGCGTCCCCGAAGCACCGTTCTTGTGCAGCCCCGACAGACTCGTCCAGGCGGCGTGCACGTTCATCGACCCCACCCGCCACATGAGGAACTGTCCGACCGTTCGCTCGGCCACAGGAATTCCGCCGCGGCGCGCGACCGTGCGCACGCCGCGCGAGCGCAGCGCGTACAGTCCCGACGTGGTCGGCGTAGACGCGCGGAGCCGCGCGATCACCACGTCGGCATAGCCGTCGGCCATCACGACCCGTGCCGACTCCGACGCGGCCGGCTCACCGGTGAAGCCGAACGCCGCGCGATCGGACAGATACCGCTCGCGTCCCGATTCGGCGAGCGCGAACGCCTCGAGCTGCTCCTGATGGTTGTCGACGACGCGCAGCTCGTTGGAATTCAATGTGAACGCGGCGGTCAGCGACAGCGTCAGCAGCACTATCACGAGGATGACCATTGGCATCGCGGCACCGCGCCGCGCACCGTGTGCCCGGAGTCTCATAGTCGATTCCTGAAGAAGACCGAAGTCGTCGCCTGCGCCCGGCGTGGCGCCGAGCTCACGCGCGGCGTGTGCTCGCTCTCTCCCACAAGTACGAGTTCGACTCCGCGCACGTCGGTGAGAGCGGGAACGGCATCCTGCGCTGCTTGCGCGTCGAGTGCGTAGAATCGGAAGCGCGCCGAATCATCGAATGGCGCGACCAGCTCTTCGGCGGCACCCGTCGCCACGACGCGGCGCCAGAGAGCGGTGCGCCCCGGGAGCGCCGACGAGCCTGCGAACTCATAGGTGATCCGCCGGAACAGGAGCACGGCCGAGCCGGACGTCGGCCCTGTGGGTAGGGCCGGCGCCAGCGACACAAGGCGGCCACCGGGCACGGGCGCGATGCCCGCCGCCGCGCATGCTGCGGGAATCCCGCCGGCAATGGCAGCGCCTCCTTCCACGTAGCTGTACGCGCCAGCGACATTACGCCACGCGTACCCGGAGAAGCCGGGCTCGTCGAACATCGCCGAGTCGGCGGGAAGGAACGTCACCGTCGTGGCGCCGGCCGACGGGCCGCAGACGAGTCCCACCGCATAGGGCACGCGAAGGGTTACCGACGTCGGAGAGGCGGCGACGACGCCGCCGGGCGCCTCTACCATGCGCATCTCGCTCAGGAGAACGTTCACGGCGGCTCTCGATACCGAGCGTGCAGAACGACCGGCGCCCTGATGCTCGTAGAACCGCGCCTGCGACATGAGGAGGCGGGTGAGCCCGCCGCCGATGATGGCGAGGACCACGAGCGTGACGAGCACCTCGATGAGCGTGAGCCCGCGGCGAGAGGTCATGATGTTATGACGTATTGAGCGGATTACCGGGCGTCGGCTTCCCGCGAACGAAGATCACCGTATCGGGACGCAGGCTCGTGTTGGCCGGCGTGAGCGTGAACTCGACCTGCCGCGTACGCGGCGCGACGTTGGTGATACGCACGCACTCGCGCCGCGGGAACGTCGGCGAGGCGATGTTCCTGCACCCTGCGCGGCCGGGAAGCGAATCGTACGGCAGTGCCTCGAGCTGGTTCACGACGGTCGCCACGGCGGCGGCACGCTCGGTGGCGATCGACGAGAACTGAGAGCTTCGCGCCACCTGCGTGGTGAGCGCCGCCATCGACGCCATGATGACCCCGAAGAGCACCATCGCCACGACGACCTCGATGAGCGACATACCGCGCCGAACATTTCCCGGCGCTGTCGATCGATTACGGTGGCCTCGACGCGCGCTGAATCTCATGTGCGGTCCCATGCTGAGGTGACGAGCGCAATGAGCTACCCGTGACATGGCACACGTCACGCCACGGCAGTGGAACCCGCTAACCGTCCAGCGCTGCGAAGGTTAGACGGGCTGGGCGCCGAACCGAACGATCTCGGACGTCGGGCAACATGCCCGGCGAGTAGCGGAATGCGAAACGAGAGGCTTCCGGCTCAGCAAACGGCGTGATGATCACGTTCAGGAACGTGATACGCGGGGCCGGACGTGATAGATGAGAGGTCGGACGTTCGGGCCCTCCATTTCAGCCGGTGCGGTGCCCACCCCACCGATGTGACGCCAGGCGCATCGGTCTCGTCAACTCCCCAGAACTTTGCATATGGCTCCGGCTCCCGAGCACGTGTGGTGTCGGAGTCCGCCGCATCCACTCCTATCGCCCAGATCCCCATGCTGCCGAGACATCACGCAGGTCTTTCTCGCATCGCGCTCTTTCTCGCCATCACCGCCTCCGGATCGATGCGTGCGCACGCCCAAGGCCCTGCGCCCGAGCCTCGCACGTCCTCCGCGGCCGACAAGGGGTGGCGCGCCACGCCGAGTATCCGAGTCGAGACCGAGTACGACGACAACGTGTTCCTGCTGTCGCCCGGAAGGCGGAACGAGCTCGACGCACCCGCGGAGGACGCGACGCCGGGCGACCGGTTTGCCAGCATGCACAGTCCGGGCGATCTCATCACCACGATGCAAGCCGGTCTCGGCATCAAGGGCGCGGGCGTCGGCGGCCGCGCGCTGGAGCTGACGGCCGACGTGCGGTACGAGCTGTATGCGCGGAACGCCGACCGGCGGAACGTCAGGATCGCGTTCGCCGCCGAGCAGGCGCTGCCGCGCGGGAAACGTCTACGTCTCCGCGCGAGCGTGACGCCGAGCTACTTCGCCAAGAATTACCTCGGCGACGCCGTGGATCGTGACCTCGACGGCGACATCGCGCCGGACGAGCGCGTGTATGAAGCCGGCACGTACAGCGAAACCGCGGTCGAGCTCGACTACCGCCTTCGCCTCGCGAAGTCGACCAAGCGGCATCCGTTCGGTGCCGCACTCCAGCCGAGCGTGGGCTACTACGCGCGCACGTACGAGGCGCCGTTCTCCGGTCGCGACATGAGCGGCCCGACCGCAGGGCTCAAGCTCCTCATGGACGTCAGCCCGCGCGCCGGGCTCGACGTCGAGTACGAGTTTGCCTCGCTGATCGCGACGCCTGCTCGGCAGGTCATGATACTCGATGAGTCGGCGTTCGGCCGCGACTTCAACGGCAACGGGATGAGCGACGACGCCTTCGCGCGGGCCTTCGAGATGTCCGACCGCTCGCGAACCGAGCACGCCGTCGCGGTGAGCTTTCGGTACGAGATGAGCGCGCGGGCCGATGTCGAGCTCGGGGCGGAGCGCCGGAGTCGCCGCTTCAGCTCCGGGCAGCCGTTCGACGTCGCCCACAACGGCCGCAGCGACGCTCGCACCACGTTCGGTGGCGAACTGAGCATCAAGCTCGCGCGCGGCGTTAGGCTGGTGGCCGGCGGCGAAGTCGCGAGCCAGCGGATCAACCGCGAGAATGATCCTGGGTCGACGGGTGAGATCGCGGACTACGACAAGCATCGCACCCGCGTCGGTCTGTCCTACCGCTTCTAAAACTGCTCCACTGACCTACTCGATTCGCAGCGAGGTGCCCGTGTACTCACTCGTGTTATCGCTCCTGCTCGCGCTATCCGCGGAGCAGCCCATGGCGCCCATGGCCGCGGCGCCGGATACGCTTTCCTGCCGCGTCACCGCCGACGCCGGAGCGCCGCGGCGTTGTTCGGTCACGATCCCGAGCGGACGCGCGATCCGCGCGTGCGCGGCCGCCGACGCCGCCGCCGGTCGCTGCGACAAGAAAGGGAACACGCAATACGTCGCGTGGGTCATGAGCCATGGCGGCGCCAAGTGTGAGATCTCCAGGAAGCGCACCGACTGGACGCGCCGCGTCACCGTCAAGCGCAGCAAGAAGTCGGCAGGCCCGCGGGCCATGTGCGAGCTGCGCGTCGTTCTGCGATGAGCGCATCGTCGCGGAACGGTCACCGCTCCACTTCCGTCCCTCGGCGGGTCCTCTTCGCCGGCTACGCTCCGGTCCATTTCGTCTGCTTCAAGCCGCTCTACGAGCGGCTTCGCCGCATGCGGGGTGTCGAGATCGTCCTGTCGGGCGGGCGCGACGAGGGGCCGGAGGGCGAACCGTCGCTCACGGCAAGAGAGCTGTACGCTCCCTTTCGCCTGCCCCGTCACCAGGTCGTCGAGCGGCACGTGATGCAGCGGCAGAAGTTCGACCTCGTCCTTTGCGCGCACGTGTCGGGATACTTCCCCGCCGAAGACAAGGAGAGGATACAGCTCTTTCATGGCGTCTCCTTTCGGAACATGGCGGTGCGGCGGGACGTGCTCGTGTACGATCGCCTGTTCGTGGTCGGCCCTTACATGCGCCGGCTCTTTACCGACAGGCAGATGCTGCGCGACGCCGATCCGCGGCTCGTCGACGTGGGCTTCCCGAAGCTCGACCGGTTGGTCGACGGCACGCTCGATCGGCGGACCATCCTGAAGCGGATCGGCTTCTCGGGGCGCCGCCCCGTCGTGCTCTACGCACCAACGGGGCAGAAGGACAACTCGCTGGAGCACACCGGCGAGGCGGTGATCGAGCGACTCCGCGCGACCAACCGGTACGATGTGCTCATCAAGCTGCACGACCACCCGCGCGACCGGACGACGGACTGGCCAAGGCGGCTTCGTCCCTTGCTCGACCGGCACACGAAGCTCGTACGCGACTACGACGTCGTCCCGTATCTCTTTGCCGCCGACGTGCTGATCACCGACGCCTCGTCGGTCTCCAACGAGTACGCGCTCCTCGACCGTCCGATGGTCTTTCTCGACGTGCCGCAGCTCCTCGCCACGATGCAGAGAAAGGGGGTGGCGCTCGACCTCGACACGTGGGGTCGCAAGGGCGGCGTGACGACGCGCTGGCCTGACGAGGCGGTCGAGGCCGTCGAGTGGTCGCTCGCGCACCCGAGCGCGGGCAGCCGTGTGCGGCGCGCGATGGCACGCGATCTCTTCTACAATCCCGGGCGCGCGACCGACATCGCGGTCGAATGGGTGCGCCGCAGGCTGGCGCTCGGCGACGCCGCCTAACGGCGGCCGAGCCTCACGACATGGCTAGCACACGCCGCCCGGGGCTGGGGCTGCGCGGCATCGCGTCGCTCCTCCGGCCACACGCCGGGGGCGAGGGACGCGCCGTGGCGACCGGCGTCGCGCTCGGTCTCGTCGTCGTCGCCTTGCAGGTGCTGCGCCCCTGGCCGCTCAAGTGGATCGTCGATCACGTCGGCGGCCTCGCCGCGCGCGACGTCGCGCTGCTCGCCGCGGCCTACGTCGGGGTCGCGGCCGCGGCGGCCACGGCCCTGTACTGGCAGACGCTCCTCCTGTACGGGCTCGGCAACCGCGTCGTGTTCCGGTTCCGCACGGCGCTCTTCGGCCGCGTGCTCGCGCAGCCGCTCGCGTTTCACGAGGCGCGAGAGCTGGGCGAGCTGCTCACCCGCGTGGTCTACGACACGTCGCGCCTCCGGCGCGGCGTGAACGGGATCTCCACGCGCATCGTCCAGTCGCTGGCGCTCTTCGCGGCGACGTTAGGCGTCCTCTGCTGGGTCCACCTGAGTCTGGGGCTGACCGTCGGCGCGGGTGGAGCGGTGACGCTTCTCGTCATGCACCGCCGCGGGCGCCGGATCGCGCGCGCATCGAAGCGTCAGCGGCGCAGCGAAGGGAAGCTGGCCTCGCTCGTGGCGACCGAGCTTGCCAGCGTGCGCGAGCTCCAGACGTTCGGCTCAGGCGCGAGCGCGGTGGAGCACCGCTTCGCCGCGCGCAACGGCCGGAGCCTCCGCCGGGAGCAAAAGGTGCAGCGCCTCGCCGGCGGGCTCATCCTCCGCGTCGAGATCCTCCTGGCGATCGCGGCTGCGCTCGCGCTCTGGCTCGGCGCGCGCGGCGTCGCCGGCGGGGACCTGAGTGCGGGCGACCTCGTGCTCTTCATCTCCTATCTCATCACGCTCCGCGAGCCGCTGGTCGATTTCGCCAATCAGACCGCTCGGCTCGGCAGGACGGCCGCGTGCGCCGACCGGCTGGCGCGAATCATCGAGCGCCCGCGGGGAATCGTCGACCAGGCGGGCGCGGTACCCGCCCCGCCCTTCCGCGGCGATGTCCGGTTCGACGGTGTGACCGTCCGCGCACCGCGCAAGCTCCGCAGCGGGCGGAAGCTCACGCTCGACGGCCTCCTCGCCGACATCCCCCGCGGGACGCGCGTGGCCGTCGTCGGGCCGAACGGGGCCGGAAAGTCCTCACTCCTGCGCGTCGTCCTCCGCCTCACCGATCCCGACCGCGGTCGCGTGGTCATCGATGCGCACGACGTGCGGGACCTCACGCTCGCGTCGGTGCGGGCGCAGATGAGCGTCGTTTTCCAGGAGAGCGTGCTCCCCGGCCTGACCATTGCCGAGAACATCGCCCTGGGCATGCCTAACGTAGACGCGGCCCGGATCGTGGCGGCCGCGGGCGCGGCCGGTGCGCACCCGCTCATCGCGCGGCTCCCGAATGGCTACGACACGCGCGTCCGTCAACGAGGCGCCGTGTTGTCCGGGGGCGAGCGTCAGCGGCTGGCCATCGCGCGCGCCGTCCTGCGCGACGGACGCATCTGGCTGCTGGATGAGCCGGTGACCGGTCTCGACGCCGAGGGGGCGCGGGAGATCACCAGGCTTCTCCTCGATGTGACCCGCGGTCGCACGACCCTCTGGGTTACCCACGACCGGACGCTCCTTCGTCAGCTCGACCACGTGCTCGCGCTCGAGGACGGGAAGCTCGCGTTCGCTGGATCGCCCAATTACTACCTGGCCTGGCTCGCCGAGCGCCCCGCGCACCCCGTGAAGCCTGAGCCTTTGGAGGTTTGACATGCAAGCGATCATTCTGGCGGCGGGCTTCGGCAGCCGCCTCGCGGCGGTGACCGGCGGGAAGTCGAAAGCGCTGGTCGAGATCGGCGGCCGGCCGCTGATCCTCCACCAACTGGAGGCGCTCGCCGACCACGGTGTGGGTCCCGTCCTCGTCATCGTTGGCCATCAGGCCGACGAGGCTCAGAAGATCATCGGCGACCGTGCGCAGATCCTGCTCAACGACCGCTTCGCCGAGACCAACAGCCTCTACTCCCTTTGGCTCGCACGCGATTGGATAAAGGGGCCTTTTCTGCTCCTGAACTGCGACCTCTTCTTCGACCCGAAGATTCTCGACCGCGTGCTCGAGGAGCCGGGGAACGTGCTCGCCTACGACTCGACGTCGTCGCGCGGGCGCGAGCAGACGAAGGTCGCGATCAAGCAGCGGCGGGTGGTGGACATCGGCAAGGACGTCCCCGCGAGCTCAGCCCGGGGTGAGAGCCTTGGCATGCTCAAGTTCGAGCGCGATGGAGCAGACGCGATGGTGCGCGTGGCCAGCGAGCTCATCGGGGGCGGTAACGAAAGCGCGTGGGTGATCGAAGCCACGCGCAGCGTCTGTCGAGAGATTCCCATCTACGGCGTGAACGTCGCGGGGGAAGCGTGGGCCGAGATCGATTTCCCGTACGATCTTGACGTGGCGCGCCGTGAGGTGTGGCCCGCCATCTACCGCGGGCGCTGGCGCAAGCTCGTGCTCTGGAAGCGCACCCGGTGGGCAGCCCTCGCGGCCGCTGCCGCCACGCTCCTGCTCGGCGGCTGGGCCGCCAGCACCCGTCTGGGACCCGCGAGTGTCAACTGGCAGACCGTGCCGGCGATCGGCGCGGAAATGGCGCGCCTCGAACGCCATGGGAAAACGCAGCGCTGGTGGTCCGTCACGTTAGGCACCCCCGTTACCGCTCAGGTGAGCGGCCCGGAAGCACTCATCGAGCTTCGCTTGGTACTGCCGGCCGGAACCTCGGACAGCCTGCGGTACGTGGTCAAGGTGACGGTGGACGGGCGCCCGCTGGACTGGCGCGCGCTGACGGCCGTACCCGATACCTCCGCGCGCCTGGCTGGCCTCGCAGTCGGCGATCGCGACCGAATCCGTATCGCGCTTCCGCCGGGCGAGCATGAGCTCGGCGTCGCGCTCCTCGACGGGCATGCGGATCGACTCCTCGTGAGGGTGCGGCAACCGGAGGAGCGGGAGGAGTAACACTCCATTACGCCACAACCCTTGTCGGTCAGATAGTCGCCGCAGATTGCCAGAGACGCGGCAGACTGCCCGTATCATTCGTGACAAAGCGCGAGCAAGCGTTACGAACGACGCGTGTTTCGGAATGGGCAAGCGTAATCCCATCAACTACTTGTCGCTTCATCCCCGTGGCGGCGCGCTCACCGCAGCGGCGCGCATGAGTCCTGCCTTGTGAGGCGCTGCTAATGAGTACCGCGTAATGGCATGCCTTAGGTAAACATATAGCACTGAATGGGGACGTATGAGACGGAGCAACCGGGGCGTGACGTTGATCGAAGTGATGCTGGCCTTGTCCACGCTCGCGATTCTGACGGCTATCGGTGTGCCGAGTATGAGGGAAACCACGGCGCGAGCACGGGTGCAATCGGGAAGGTCCACCGTCGCCGCGCTGATCGGTCGGGCGCGATCAATGGCGATCCAGCGAGGCACCCCAACGGAGTTGGTCCTCAGCGGCGGCACGATGTCGATCTCGGTCGATTCGGCCGGCACGCGACGCGTTCTGGCGGCCGTCGATGTCACGGCCGAGCACCGCGTGTCGCTGGGGTGGGCCGCTGGCCGCATCTCGTTCAACGCACGCGGCGTGTCGGTGGGTGCCGGCGGGGCGCACGTGATCCACGTCAGCGTGGCCAGCGCGCGCGACTCGCTCTGCATCACGAGGGTTGGGCACGTACAGTCCCAGGGATGTGTAACGTGAGCCGGCGGGGGCGTCACCGGCGGGCGAGGAGCGGCCGGTTGAGACGGCGGGCCGGGCTCACGGTCATCGAGATCATGGTCACGATTCTCGTTCTGAGCGTCGGGATGCTCGGCCTGCTCGGTACCTCTGCGCTCGCCGCGCAAATGCTCGCGATGTCGTCGCAGCACACCGTCGCCGCCACCCTGGCCCAAGCGCGCCTCGAAGCACTCCAGGGCGTCGCCTGCAGCCGCGTCGCCGCGGGATCCGCGGTATCTCGTGGCATGACCGAGACGTGGACGACACAGCGCACCGCGGCGGGGTTGGAGGTCACGATTACCGTCACGCATCCCGCGCGGCAGCGTACGCGCACGTACACCTACAACGGAGTGCTCCCGTGCTAATGTGCGTCGATGCCTCGCGGCGCACCGCATGCCGCCCGGGCTTCTCCCTGCCGGAGATGCTCGTGGCGATGGTGTTGTTCGCCATCGTGGGAGCCGCCATGGTAGGCGCCGTCGTGCAGCAACAGCGATTCGTCGGCGACGCGGGCGCCGTCGTGGGCGTTCGCACGAGCGTGCGGCAGCTCACCGAGATCATCCCCACGGAGCTGCGGTCGGCCTCGCCGGCCGGAGGGGACATCTACGCGATGACCGATACCAGCGTCACGTTCCGCGGCACGTTCGGGGGCGCTGTCGTGTGTTCGGTTGGCGCCGTGCGCACCACGCTGGTCATCCCGCCTCGGCCGACGGAGCCGACGGCGGCGTTCAGTTGGTGGGTCCAGATGCCGGGGGCCGGAGACTCGGTACTCGTCTACGATGCCGGCAACACACTGACGTCGCAGGACGACCGCTGGCGTGCCTACGGTCTGACCGCTGCCCCGTCGGCTGGCCTTTGCCCGATGACGACCGGGTATACGCGGTCAGCGGGGGAGGCCACGGGTGCGTGGACCCTCACGCTGTCCGGCGCCCTTCCGCAGAGCGTTGCGCCCGGGGCGTTGATCCGGTTCTTCCGGCCCGTGGAGTACGGACTCTTCCGCGCGTCCGACGGCCGCTGGTACGCTGGGTACCGCGACTGTGTCGCGACCCGCGCGCCGGCGTGCGGAAGCTATGAAATCGTCGCGGGGCCGCTGCGCGCGCCAGGTGGGGCGGCGGCGGGCATCGAGCTGCAGTACTTCGACTCTACCGGGGCGGCAGTCGTTACGCCCGCGGGACTGTCACTCATACGCCTCGCGGTGCGCGCGGAAACGCAACGCGCGCTGCGCGCTGATGGCTTCGCGCGGGCGGTATTCGGCGACTCGCTCATAACCACCATCGCGCTGCGCAATCGGCGCTGAACCACGGAGCTTTATGTTGATGGGATATCGGAACCGCCGGGGCGTGGCCCTCGTGACGGCCATCTTCGCCCTCGTGCTCATGGGCGTCCTCGCCGCGGGACTGTTCTTCGTCACCTCGCAGGAGGTTCGCGTGGGGCGCAGTCTGCTTCCTCAGCCGCAGGCGCTTGCCGGGGCGGAAGTCGGCCAGAACAGCATCATGGCGCAGTGGGACCGGCGCTGGAACACGACCCTTCGTCGCGGAAGCACGGCCACTCGGGTGTATTCGCTCGCCGGCGGGGGCGTCGACACTGTTCGCGTGACCAACCTCGACGACGTGTTCTTCTATCTGACGTCGCATGCCTCGGTGGGGGCTTCGGTCGGGGACCCGTCGCGCCGGCGGACGTCGCTGCTCGTGCGTCTCCGCTACCCTGACTTCAACATGCTCGGAGCGGTGACCGGGCGCGGCGAAACGCGCGTGCGCGACCTGTCCTCCGTCGACGGCAACGACACGTCGTACGCGTCCTGGAATTGCCCGCAGGCGGGGCCGCCGATGGCGGGACTCGCGGTGGCTGACACGCTGAGTGACAACCTCAGGAACGAATGTCTCACGCCAGGGTGCTACGGGGGCTCGCCCGGGATACTCCAGGACGCGGCCGCGCGCGACACGAGCACCTACACCACCTTCGGCGACCTGAACTGGAACGACCTCGTGGGGATGGCCACGAAAACGTACGCCGACGGCACTCAATTGGACGGCGTCGCGCCATCGGTGAGCGCCGGCGTGTGCAGCACGGGCGACTCGCGCAACTGGGGGGACAACCTGCGCAACGCCGTCACGCCGGGCGCGTGCGAGACATACTTCCCGATCATCTACGGTGCGGGCGAGCTACGCGTGCGGGGGGGCCGGGGGCAGGGTATTTTGCTCGTTAACAAGGAGTTCCGCATGGAGGACTTCACGTGGGACGGCCTTATCATCGTGCGCGGGGAATTCCGCGGCCGGCGCTCCACGATCAATGGCGGCCTGATGGTCGCCAACGCCAATGAAGTCGATCTTCGCGATGGTGACGTGCGGATTCGCGACAGCAGGATTCGGCTGTCACGGTGCACGATTCTCAAGGCGCTCGCCGGCTACGTGAGCCCCGTTCGCGCGCGCGACCGCGCGTGGGCAGAGCTCTTCTAGCGGAGAACTGAGCAACTCCGCCTCCGCATCCCGTGTCGCTGGCAGCCGCCTTCCAGAACGTCCCGTTCACCATGAATTGCCTCGATGCGCTGGGCCCTTCGAGCGAAACGCCAGTGGTGAAGGTGATCGACCTGCGGGGTTCGGTGAGGGGAATGACGGCTCCAGCGCCATCCCGCGCAGCGCCGGCAACGCATCGAGCATCTGATCGCGGTTCATTCCCAACAGCTCATGGCGCCCTATGAGCACGTCGAGGTCGACCGGATAGAGATGGTGCCGCGCCGGTTCCGCCAAGCCGACGACGTTCCGGGGCGCAATCGCGGCGGTTACCCACTCCGCGTAGCGCCGGCGTTCGTCCGCGATCCCGGAAATGCCTCGACCTCCGGTGATGCGCCGCAGTCGCCGAACACTCTCGCGCGCTAGCGGCTCCGACACGGGATCGCTCACGCCGAGAAATCCGTTCCACGCCGCGAAGTCATCCGGAATGAGTCGCTGACGGACCTCGGCGAACGAAACGGTCGCGAAATAGATCATCACGTGCGCGGCGAACAGATCGAAGTGGGCCATCGCATCATAGGCGCCGGCGACGAGCCGATCGATGTGATCCGCTTCCGCGCCAAGTAACGCGTCGTATCGAGTGAGTTCCTGGGCTTTAGGCACGCGCCGGCCGCGCGAATCGGGCTCGAAGCAGAGCGCGAGTCGCTCGATGGCGCGGAGGCTCCAGGCGATCCCCGTCGAGAACAGCGGATCGACGAAGGCGTAGGCGTGCGGCAGGAGCGCCCACCGGTCCCCGGCCGCGCTCGTTAGGCGATGCTGAATACCACGTCGAAACGCGAGCGGCATGAGCGGCTTGGCGTCGGCGAACGCGCCCGCGAGCGTGGGATAGCGGGCGAGCAGCGCGCACCAGAGCGCTTCCGCGTCGACGGTTCCCGACACGCCCAGCTCGGCGAGGCCGCGCGGCGTCAGCGCGAATCCCGCGCTCGTCACGCCGTGGTCGAACCGAAGACTGTACATCCAGCCTTCGTCGATCAGATGATGCACCGCGGCCCAGTCGTCTGGATACGGACCTTCGGGCAGGCCGGCGGCGACCTCGCTCATCGTGCGCACGTCGCTGAAGTGGCTGAAGACAAGCGCCGAACGAGTCCGGGTGCGCTCCAGCCCGGAGGGGATCGAGAGCTGGCGCGCGAGGAATCCCCCCGGCCCCGACGCGTCGATCACGAAGCCCGCATGGAGATCGAATGACGCGCCATCCCGTTGTCCGGTGAGACGCACGCCACCCGACGCGACGTCCGCGCCGGTCAGCTCGACGCGGTCGCGATAATCCACTCCCGCGGCGATCGCCTCGCGAACGAAATGGTGATCGACGTCGGCGCGAAGCCAGTGCGTGTCGGCGGCGGCAACGCTCGGACTGGCCGCGACGAGGAGTCGCTCCGAATCGAAGCCGCGATTGGCAAATGCCTGATCGGGGTGATGCCGGTAGAACGTGAATCCGCGTTTCAGTCCGCGGCGAAGGTCGGGAAAATGCTCGAGCCAGCGTCCGTGAGTCGCCAGGCGGTAGCAGTCCGCCAGCCCGTACCGGCGGGCGAGTCGCTCCATCGACAGATTGGCGAGCGGAGTGGACGATTCGCCGATCGCGAAGCGCGGATGAGTCCCGCGCTCGAGGAGCGCGACGTCGTAGCCGAGCGCTGCGAGCACGCGCGCCATGAGCGATCCCGCGAATCCGCTTCCGATGATCGCGATCTCACACTGCTGAATCATCGCGCGTCGCATACCGGGCAGACGATCGGCGCCTCGGGGCGCCCCATCACATTGAGGCGACGCAGGCGATCGATGCGCGCCGAGCTGCAATCGCCACAGGAGCGAAGACGCCCGACGTCCCACAGGTCGGCAGTGACCACGGTGGGCGCGAACTGGAGGCAGCGGTCGAGCGCAGCCTCCAGCTGGGACAGTCTCGGCGGCGTGAAGTGGCCGAGCGACTCGAGCCGCTCCATCTCGCCATTGCCGCCGCGCACGGGAATGATCGACACGACCGCCGCGCCGCGCTGCGCCGCGTACTCGACGGTCCGCACCGTCCACTCGACCGATTCGTCGCATGGAACGTACGGCGCGCCAAGGAGCACGAACACGCGGAGGTCGATCTCGTTGTCGGAAAGAAAGCGTGCCGCCCTGTCGAACCGCACCAAGTCGAGACGCTTGTTGAGCATCGCGGCCGCCGTCGGATGGATTGTCTCGAGGCCAACGGCAACCTCGAGCCGGCCAGGGATCTGCTGCGCGAACTCCAGCGTCAGCGGACCGACGGTGTTGGCGTGCGACTCGACCGTGACGGCGGTGAACGGCGCGGTGAGCCCCGCGATAGCGGGCAGATCTTCGGCAGGTACGGCGCGCCGGTCGAAAAAATTGCTGGCGTTGTAGAGCTTGAGCCGATCGGGGAACGCACCGACACCGTCGAGCGATTCAAGAGCTTCCCTCAACTGCTTCGTCAACGCACCCGCCGGGGTGGGACCATCGATCGTCCAGCGCCACAGATCGCAGAATGCGCACGTGTACGAACACTCGGCGCCCGCGAGAAAGACCGTCAGCGCGCGTTCGATTCTCCCACCGGGCCTGCGCTCCTCCTCGATGAGCCACCCCTGGGCAGTGTATGGGTCTACCTTTGGCTTGGGTGGGCGAAGGCTTCGCATCCGCCGGTCGGCGATCGACCCACTCACACGGATGCCGTATGCAGCGTCTCGAAGTGCCGCCGGTATCGCGCCTCGTTATGCGGGAACAGGCGAGCAACCTGTCCAGTGGAAACCGATCCGTGCTGGAATCGACGCTTTGGGAAGACCGGCATCACGAGCCCCAGCACCGAGCGAACGCCGCGCGCCACGACCTCCCCCTTCAAGGCGTACAGTCGCTCATGCGATCCCTCGGTCAGATCGCCGAAGGGAATCGCCTCGGCCACCGCAATGACGGAGGGACGCGTGTAGGGGCTGAACCCGGCGAACCCATGGGCGCGTGCGCAGGCGTAGCTGCGAACGCACCCGCGGCTGTATCCGCCGGTGTAGGTGAGCGAGTGCTTGATGGAATCGACGCCCCACCCTTCCTGGTACAGCATGCGGTTGTTGACGACGCTTCGGATGGTCAGCTCGCTGTTCTCTTCGATGGGATAATCCTTGAGGTTTTCATCGCCGCCGTCGCCGTCCACGAGCAGGAGCCAGTCGGGATAGCGCTCCCGAATGGCGGCGAGCAGACCCAGGTTCACGGCGGCGCATTCGACGTCGAGGGGCTTGTAGTCTTCGATCACGGCGACGGCGCGCAGCGGATCGAGTGCGCTCGAGGGCACGTCGATGATCTCGCCGAGCATCTCGAGATTCGTTCTCGACAGGAACTCGCGCGCCTGACGCGCGTCGTCCCCTTCACCGTCGACGGAGAGCGTGAACGCCTTGAGTCGCGTGGGCGATTGCCCTTCGTTCAACAGCAGCTTGTACAAGCACAGCAGGATCGCGCCGCTGTCGATGCCACCGGAAAAGAGGACGCCGATTGGTGCCGTGGAGTCCTGCACCACGAGCCACCGGCGCAGCTCGCCGTACACGGCTTCGATGTAATGACGGCCGATGACGTCCAGGTCCTTGGGCAGCGTACCGCGACGTGGATCGAAAAAGCGGCGATGAACGGGATTCGGATCCGGACATCCGACCAGACGAAGGGTCGTGACGTGATGGGCGGGCACCATGCGCGTGTAGCTCGCGTGGAACTGATCGGCCCATCCACGACGCGCCAGCTCGGCCGCGATCTCGTCGACGCGCTCCGCCACGATCAGCACCGGTCCGTCGATGGCCTTGGCGAGGAAATAGCGGAGCGGGCGGTCGAGGCTTCGCGCGAGCATCACTCGCTCCCCCTCCTGGGCCACCAACGCGAACGAGCCGTCGATCTCGACGACGGCGCTGGCGTCGGATGCGAGGAGACGGCGGCGAGCCTCGGCTTCGCTCGAGCTCCAGAGCCGCTGCGACTCGGGACGAATGAGGTTGATGATGCGCGCGATGGCGTGCGTCATGGCGGAAGATCGAGGCTCGCGAGTGTTCGTACTGCTCATCGCGCGAATGTAGGCGAGTGTGAGAAGCCTGGCCAGACGCAGCGCGGGAGCTTGGCGCGTCGTCACCTGTGGTGAGGCTGCCCACTGGCCGAGGTACACCGCGCCCCCGGTCGGCCGCTCGAGAGCGGCGATGGGGCGGAGGAGTGTCGTCTTGCCGGCGCCGTTCGGTCCGAACACAGTGGTGGTGGATCCGCTCGGGAACCGGAGCGCCGGCACCTCGAGCACCAGCCGGCCGTCCCGTTCGAAGCGGAGTCGCTCGATCGACGGAGAGCCGACTCACGTGGATGACGTACGGTATCAACCTTCTGGCCGCTCGCGAGCGGATTTCTGACTCTCGAGGCCTACCTGGTTGCCGAGCCGACGAGCACGATCGGACCCGTGGGCTGCGGAACGCCTCCCGCTGGCTCCTCGGTCACCGCAACGGCCCGAAGGGAATCACGGGCCAGCGCATACTCGGCGCGCACGACGGCCTCGCGCCCGCCCGGAACGAACGTGCCCGCACTGATTCGCGCGGCCGGAGTGATGAGCCAGAGTTGGTAGGTCTTCCCCGCGGCGGGGGCCGGCAGATCATGGGCGAAGAATGTCCAGCGATCAGTGGCGCGGTCCCAGAACATGCGAGCCCGTGGCGCCGACGCGCCAGTCGACGCCAGCTCGACGACCGCGACGTCCGCTCCCGAGAGTGCGCCAACAAGCTGCTCGCGGTCGGCGAGCCTCGTGCTCAACGAGTCGGCCCGCCGAAGCGCGGCCATGTAGCCCGCGTGCACCGCCGCGACCTCGCGTTGATGGCGAGCCCGGGACATCAGGAGCAGTGAGGTCGAGACAACCAGTCCCGCGACTGCCGCGGCCGCAAGCCAGCCGCGCCAACGCGTCGGCTTGGCCTGACGATCGGCGGTCGCGTGTGGCCGGCTGGTCGTCGCGCGATCGGCGGCCGCGCGCGCGAGGAGCCGAGCGCGGGTGCGTTCGCTCTGACCGGGGGCCATCGGAGCCGGCGGCGCCGCGTCCGCGAGGTCGGCAGCCGTCTCGCGGAGCGTGGACAACTCGGGTCGACAAGTGGTGCAGGTGGCCGCATGCGCGAGGACCGCGTCGCGTTCCTCGTCAGGCAGCGCGTCGAGCGCAGCAGCGCCAAGCGCGGGCCAGGCTTCGTCGTGGCTCAACTCACGCTCCATGGAATTCCTCGCGCAGCGGCCCGAGCCGCTCACGAAGCTTCTGCATCGCCAGTCGCACGCGGGTCTTCACCGTGCCTAACGGCTGAGCCGTTCGCTCGGCGATCTCCGTCTGACTCAGCCCGTCGAAGTATGCCATCTCCACCGCCTGCCGTTGCTCCGACGGAAGCTCGCTCAGCGCCGAAAGGACGCGTGCGCGGCGCTCCGATCCGGCCGCGGTCGCGAGGGGGTCCGGAGCACTCATCGGTAGATCTTCAGTCACTTCCGCGAGCAGCGTCTCGGGCCGACGGCGGCGCGACCGCAGGCGGTCCAGACCTCTCGAGCGCGCGATCGTCATGAGCCAGGCCGAAACCTGACCGCGTTCCGATTGGTACCGTCCTGCCTGCCGCCACGCTTGCCAGAAAACCTCCTCGACGACGTCCTCGGCGTCCTCGGGATCGCCGAGCAATCGCAGCACGAGCGCGTACACGCTCGCCGACCACCGGTCATAGAGCTCGCCGAGTGCTCGCTCATCGCCCGCGGCCATTCGGCGTATGATGTCCGTCTCCGCGGCCATCGCTCGATCAGCGCCGTCTCGGTGCGGCAGAGATGACGTGCGAGCGCCATCGCCCGAGTCTCGCGCGGCGGGAGCGTCCCCGATCGGATACGTTGCTTCATCCCGGATGGGATTCATCGACGCGAATGTACGGCACGTGGGCAGTCCCGCCAGTCACCCGCGCTCCGTCGAGTGGGTAGCGCGGTCAGGCGCGTCGAAGGCGACCGTACCGGCAAATGGCTAACGAGAGGTGCGCCACCGACCCGATTCCATGCGGCGCCTTGAGCGGACCTAATGGAGTGGACACCGCTGTTCATGTAAATGAAGCGTCCGAGGCCCCATCCGTACCCGGCGATGAAACGCGCGCTAGACCGACAGTACCGTCTTCTGGCCCGCGAGCTAAAGCCAGCAACGAGATCCAGTGGCGGGCGAAAGGGATCGTCGTCGAGTCCTTTGCCCGGCGGGGACTGACGTCGTTATGCGCGCACGCCTTCTTACGACGACTCGACGCGATACTTGGGTCACGGCGGGCAGTCGTGGCCCCCTCCACGGCGCCGGCATCGCCGGCGCCGCGAGGGCGGGAGACCCGCTGCTCGACCGCTGGTCGGTGGAAGCGGAATATCTGCCCGCTTACTACGTGGGCATCGGCGGGCGGGTGGAGGACAGAGCCAGTGACGGTGCGGATGTCGCATACGTCCCGTATCTGAATGCGCACTTTCCGGGGACGCGCTACACGCTCCGGCTCACCGTCGAGCGGAGATTTGAGTGCGGACGGAACGCGACGCTCCTCGAGCTGGGAGCTGTCTTCTACCGAGGGGCGTGCGTTCGACGCAAAAAAAAAATCCCGGAGTCACTGGTGCGGCCTGACGATCGGCGCGCGCGCCAGAATGTCGTCTCCGCCCCCGCGCCCCGTTTCCCCGTCTCGCCGGCGGTTCGGACCAAACGAGTACACCACGAGGTCCGGCGGATCGCTCGCGTCCCTGTCGACGACGAGCCAGTACGCGGTCCCCCAAGGGTCGACGGCGAACCCCCGGCGGCTCGCTGCCGCGGCGACATCGATTCCAGCACAGGAGACGTCCGCGAGCGCGACGGCGCCATACCAGCGCACGTACCCGTCCTCGGCCGCGGTCCACACGCGTTTGTGAACGCGTCTCATTCGTCGCAGGCGCTCCGTAGCGCCTGACGCGAGGTGAACGGCCAACGCGCGCGTTTCGGCGCGGGCGCAGGCCAGGAGCTCGGGCGATGCAGACCGTCGCATGCTGAGGAGCGACAGCGCGCCCGCTGCTCCGAGCGCAAGGATCGCTGCCGTCATCGTCGTGGTCGCGCTCCCCGCGCGGGTCGCAAGGAAGAGCCCGCCGGCGAGGGTTTCCACCCATTCGCCGGTGAACTCGACTGGATACCACCAGAGCAGGACGATCGCCGCCGCGAACCATGGCGCGGCAGCGATGGGAGGCGGCGTCAGGCGCACCGCCTCCAGCGCGCGACGGGCGCGACGCGAGCGCCCAAGTACCGGCAGGACGAGTCCGTATCCGGCGAGGATTCCCGCGAGCAGCCACTTGGGCTGCCCCACGATCTCGCGGAAATTGTGCAGGTTGAGCTCCTGCTGCGTGTTGTGCTCGAGGAAGGCCGCGGGTGGCGTGTACCCGATCAGGCGTTGCCCCCAACTCAGCTCCTCTCCAGCCGCGGCAATGCAGAATAATGCCACGAGTGCATCGCCTGGACGACGCCCGCGGATGGCGCGCGACAGCGCGATTGCGCCTGCGGCGAGAAAGAGGAAGGCCGTCCACCACTCGACGACACGGTCTTCCTGCATCGCCGCCCAATAGGCGTCGGGCTCCAGGTGCGCCGAGACCAACAGGAGGCCGATCCAGGCAGCGGCAGCCACGTGTCCCACCACGTTTCCGCGCACCCGAGCAAAAAGACGGGGCCGCGCGCGGCCCCGTCTCATCTCCGTCATGTCCAGCATGCTACTACCGGAGCTGTCCGCGAATCGCGCCGCCCGGGAACTGTGTCGTGTGGAAGTTCACGTAGAATTGCTCCGGCTGGGCACAGATCGCCGCCGCGAGCGCTGGATCGATACTCCCCTCCCCTTCGACGCGCAGCTCTTCGCCAGACGGGAATCCCCTCGCCTCGAACTCGTCGTTCTGCGGCACGTTGGGGAAGAGGAAGCGACGGACCGGCCCGTTCGTGCCTCGAGGTCCCTGGTGGATGTGCCCCGCGACGAACGATTCGCGGGCCGGGTTGTCGATCTCGACCTTGAACTCGATCTCGTTGCCCTCGATCTCGATCCGGGCCTCACCGCTCGCGCTCGAGGTCGTGGGCGGTACCTCTTCGCTCGCCCTCAGCGGAACCCGGAACTCGCACTCGTCGTCGTCCGCGTCGTCGGTGTCGGTATCCGTGTCCGTGTCGGTATCCGTGTCCGTGTCCGTATCGGAATCAGTATCGGTGTCGGCGTCCGTATCTACATCGTTGATCGAGAGCGCCGGACCCGGGCTGCCCTCGACCGCCGACGGGTCGGTCGTCCCTCCACCGTCCGCGCAGCCCGCCGTCAGCAGGAGAACGGGGAAAAGCAGGAGCAGAAGCGTTGACCGCATGGTGTCACCTCCGAAACGTGGGCGGCTTCAATCAGGAGCCCCGTGGATTGCATTTCCCGGGCCTTCGCCCCGGCGAGACGCGGGGCACATCGCTGCTCAGATGCCGACCGATGAGGAGAAAGGCAACCGATGTGCGGCAGGGGTCGCTTCTCCACCGGTGAGCGACGCGTACCGCGCGGTACCGGAGGCGCGTTAGGCAGCATCGCTCGGGTCCAGGAAGGACGACGGAAAACGAGTGGCGAACGGCGCGGCGAAAATGTGCTTCCCGTCACGAAAGAGGCGTGATGATCGCCCGGCGCACCGCGTCGGGAAAACCGCCACTGACATGCCCTCTCCCTACGCCGTCCCGCAGCGGGGCGCGCGCCTCATCGAAGCCCCCATGAACGAATGCTGTGAGCGCGGCGAGCATCCGCGCTGCTGCTTCGAGATTTCCCGCCCGCTGCGTCCTGAGGCGAAATCCCCCGGCTATTCGTGCCGGATGGCCTCCAGCGGATCGATCGTGGCCGCTCGGCGCGCGGGCAGCCAGCACGCAACCAGCGCGACACCGAGCAGGGCGAGCGTCGCGACCACGAGCGTGGGCGGGTCGCCGGGGCTTACATCATAGAGCAGGCTCGCGAGCGCGCGGGTACCGACGAGCGCTGCCACGAGCCCGATCGCGGAGCCGACGACCGCGAGCGTGAGACCGCTGCCGACGACCATGCGCACGATCGTGCGCGGCGCCGCGCCGAGCGCCATGCGGACGCCGATCTCGCGCCGGCGCGTGCTGACGCTGTACGAGACCATCCCGAATACGCCGATCGCCGCGAGTCCCAGCGCGGCAGCAGCGAATGCGCCGAGCATCGTCGCCCACTGCCGCGGCTGGGCAACCGACGCGTAGAGCCTCTGTTCCATCGAGGCTGCGTCGTCGAGCGGGATGGAAGGATCCACGGACCGCAGCGCGTCGCGAACCGGCGCGATCAGCTCCTCCGGCGACGTCGCCGTTCTGATGTACACGTAGAGCTCGCGCGGCCAGTCCTCGCTCACGGGCGTGTACATCGCATCGAGCGGCCCGGTGAGTCCCGAGTAGCGCACGTCATCGACGACGCCGACGATCGTCGACAGCGGGCACTCGAGACAGCCGCCGCGCACCATGCGCTTCCCGAGCGCCGATTCACCGGGATAGTACTTGCTCACCCACGATCGGCTGACGAGGACGACAGGCGCCTCGGCGGTTTCCCTTGGGGCGAAGAGCCGGCCCTCGAGCAGCCGGACGCCGAGCGCCTCGAAGTACTCGGAGCTCGCGAACGGCCAGGGACCGTTCGGCTCCGGCGTGCCGGGAGGGGCCGGCCGGTCGACGAGATTGAAGTTGTCGTTGCTCCATCCGAAATCGTCCGGCGGCAGCGACGACGCGAGGCCGATGGCGCGCACGCCCCCAACCTCGCGCACGCGCGCGAGCGCGCGCGTCCAGTACGATTCGACGGTGCCGCTGTCGGCGTATTGGCCGGCGGGAAGCGACACGCGCACGGTGAGAATGTTGCTCGGATCGAATCCGGGATCCACGCGCTGGAGTCGCACGAAGCTCAGGAGCAAGAGTCCCGAGATCGCGAGCAGCGGGAGCGCGAGCGCGAACTGCGCGACGACGAACGCGCTCCGCACCGCGCGCGTGCCGCGACCGCCGCCGATCGTGCGATCGCCTGACGAGAGGCCGGCGTCGCGTTTCCTGAGCAGCATCACCGCTGGATACGTCGCGACCACGAGCGCGGCGATGATCGCGATCGCGACGGCGAAAAGCACTGCTCGCTCGTCGAGGCTCGACATCGTGAGCCCGGGCATCTGCGGGCCGAGCGCGATCAGCGCGCGAAGCGCGAGCGCGCCGACGGCAATTCCGGCCACCGCGCCCGCCGCACAGAGCAGCGCGCTCTCGGTCACGAAGAGACGCACGAGCTGCGCGGGACTCGCGCCGAGCGCGGCCCGCAGCGACACCTCCTGCGAGCGGCCGATGGCGCGCACGAGCATGAGGCTCGCGACGTTGGCGATGCCGATGAGCAGCACGAGCGCGACGGCCGCCCCGAAGATCTTCAGCATCCTCGACGATGTCGCCAGTGCGGCCGAGCGGATCGGGACGGCTTCGTAGCGCGCGGTGCGGTCGCCCGACGCCGGCGACCAGAGCGTAAAGACCCGCTCGCTGATCGCGGCGACGTCCTGCGTGCCCGCTTCGAAGGTGGTGCCAGGCGTCAAGCGCGCAACGACGAGCATTCCGAACGGCCCACGTCGCTCCGGCGCGGCGAGCTGGAGCGCAGGCCACACGTCGGCGCGCGTGGCGAGGAGCTCGCGCACCTCCGGCAGCACGCCCACGACGGTGTGGGTGATACCATCGATGCGGATGGTCTGGCCGACGGCGGCCTGCGCGCCACCGAACGTGCGCGTCGCGACCGCGTGACTGACGACGGCGACACGGTCGGCGCCGACGGGCTCGTCGCGCGGCTCGATGAGGCGACCCGCCGCGGGGCGGATGCCGAGCACGCGGAAGAATCCGGCGGTGACGCGTCCCACGTCGACGCGCGCGGGCTCTCCGCGCGCCTGGAACGAGGCCTCGCTCCGGCGCATCGCGCCGACGGCGGTGAAGCTCCGCTGCTGCTCCTCGATGGCGCGGTAGTCCACCGTCGAGAGCGACGGGAATCCGCGGTAGAAGAGGATCGCGAGATCGTCGTGCCCCGGGTCGCGCAGCACCGCGTTCACGGCGCCGAACACGGCGGTGGTCGCGCCGATGCCGAGCGCGAGCACGGCGACGGCGGAGAGGGTGAAGCCTGGAGTGCGCACGAGGCTACGCGTCGCGTGACGGACCTCCTTCATCGTCTGCTCGAGCCAGGGGATGCCGCGGGCGTTTCTGTGCTCCTCCTGGAAGCGCGTCACGCCACCGAAGGCGATGAGCGCGCGCCGTCGCGCTTCATCGAGAGGGACGCCGGTGGTGCGCGCGATGTCCTCCGCCTCCATCGCGAGGTGGAGCCGCATCTCCTCATCGACTTCGCGATCCATCGCATCGGGATGGCGCAGTGCTCGCGCCCGCCGCGCCGCACGCTGATGCCAGCTCATGGACGGCGCCTCAGGTGGCGCTCAGGACTTCATCGACGGCGGCGGAAAATCGCCGCCAGTACGAGCGCTCCACCGCGAGCTGTTTCCGCCCGTCCGCCGTCAGCGTGTAGAACTTGGCGTTGCGTCCTTCGTCGGTGGTGCCCCACGCGGTGGTGACCCAGCCTTTGTCCTCGAGGCGGTAAAGCGCGGGGTAGAGCGACCCCTGCCCCACCTCGAGCACGTCGCCGGACATCTGCCGGATGCGCTTCGAGATGCCCCACCCGTGAAGGGAGCCGAGGATGAGGGATCTGAGAATGAGGAGGTCGAGGGTGCCCTGTAGAAGATCGGCGCGCGCGGCCATCGGTGTCGCTCCGGAGGATACTTGGCCATTCGACAATAGGAGTTCTGTTGTCGGATGTCAAGGTATCCGGGCTCAGCGCACGGCACCTGCAAAGGCGTTGGACACGGATGAACACGAATCTTGAACCGCAGTTTCCACGAACACTGCGACTGCAACGGCTTTGTGAACTGAGACGACTCATTAGGGCCCGGGGCGCGGCTGGAGCCGCCCGTGCGCGAAGAGTGGATCCACGCTTGCCTTCCCCTGCACGAGCGCCGCGACGTGCTCGCCTAACGCCGGCCCCATCTTGAACCCGTGGCCGGAGCCGCCGCCGACGAGCCACACGTTCTCCAACTGGGGGTGACGGTCGACGAGAAAATTCCCGTCGGTGGAGGCCTCGTACTGGCACACACGCGCTTCGATCAGCGGCGCGTCCGCGAGTGCGGGAAAGCGCGCACGCAGGATCGCACGCGCTCGTTCCAGTCCCGCGGCACTCGGCGTCCGCTCCACGGTCGTCGGATTCACTTCCTCGCCCGCCGTGTCGTCGGCGACTTTGAGCCCGCGGCGCTCGTACGACGGGACCCCGTAGACGAGCCGCTCGTCGAGGTGCACCCACACCGGCAGCCTGCCGAGGTCGTAGCGTGTGTCGCCGGGCGGTGTGGCGAAGAAGAAAACCTCCTGCCGCGTGGCGACGATCCGGCGTCCGACGACATCGGGAAAGACCTGCCCCATCCACGGCCCGCACGCGAACACCATGTGGTCGGCGGCGATCGCGCTGCCATCGGAGAGCGCAATACTCGTGAGGCGCCCGCCCGCGGTCGCACCCGGGCGCGCCCAGGCCCGTACGAACTCGCCTCCCTCGCGTACGACGGTCTCGCGGACGAGCTCGCACGCCGCGCGAGCGGGAATGAAGCCTGCCTCGGGCTCGAGGAAAACCGTGCGCACCCCGTCGAAGCCCATTTGCGGGTAGCGGCGCGCGGCATCGGCCGGGGAGAGCTCCTCGATCGTCAGGCCGGCGGCCGTCATTGGCTCGATCGATTTGCGCACGTACGAATCGTCGCCGGCGAACATCCAGAGCGCGCCGGTTCGGTGATACAGGGGGCGCTGCCAGCGCTTTGCCGCCTCGCGCCAGAGCACGAGCGCGCGAGCGGCCATCCTGCTGTACACGGGGACGCCGCCGTACGAGCCGCGGATGACGCGCGTCTCACCGCCTGATGACGCTCGGGAATGTCCCGCGCCCCACGCGTCGACGAGTGTGACACGCATGCCGGCTCTGAGCAGCGTGAGCGCGGTCCATCCACCGAACGCGCCGGCGCCAACGACGACCACGTGGTCCTTCCGCCAACGGAGCCCGAGCCCCAGGCCCACCGGCGCCGCCGCGACCGACGCGACGAACGCGCGGCGCGACACGCCGGCGGTCATCTCGGTCGATGCCGCCGGCGTTTCGCGCGCTCCGTACGAATCCGGTCAGTAATTGAAGGTCAGGGTGAGGCCCAGCGTGCGCGGCTGGTTCGTCAGGTAGCCGACGCGGGCGAGCAGTCCGCGCTCGCGGTCGAGCGAGAGGAACGCGCGCTCGTCCGTGACGTTGTTGACGAAGAAGGCCGCCTCCCAGTTCGCGCGCGTGAGACCGAGCCGCAGGTTGAACAGATTGTACGCCGGCAGCAGCGGATCGAACCTGAACGTGGACTGCGTCAGCGGCCCCCCGATCGTGTTCGGCAGGGCCTCGAGGTTGACGACACCGATACCAGGCGCGAGATCATCGATCTGCGTGTACCGCGACCCCACGTGCTGGAAGGTGCCGGTGAGGAAGCCCTGCGCTCCGGTCCGGAACGGCCACCGCCACGTCGCCGACGCCGACCCCTGCACCTCCGGCACGCTCGGCAGGCGGTTTCCTTTGCGGATCCCCGAGATCACCGTGACGTTCCCGGCATCATCGGTCGAAGTGAGCGTCGTGTCGAGCTCGGACTGCGTGTACGTCGCCGACACCGAGAAGTCGAAGCGTTCGCTCGGCGATGCCGCCAGCTCGAACTCCAGCCCCCGGCTCACCGACTCTGGCACGTTGAAGATGAGGCGCGACGAGCAGGTGCCTGCCGTGACCGTCAGCTGGAGGTCGCGGATGTCCATGTAGAACGCGGACAGGTTGAGTGAGAGGCGTCCGTTCATCCATTGCGACTTGGCGCCGACCTCGTAGTTCCACGCCGTCTCGTCGCGCCACGAATCGCGCCCGCTGAACGTGATGGAATCCTGGGGGCTGCATAGCGGGAGATTGAGCGGATCGTTGATGCCGCCGAGGCGGAATCCCTTCGACGCCTGCGCGTTGAGGGTGAGGTTTTCGTTCGGCCGGAAGCTCGCGATGAAGCGCGGAGCGAAGCCGTCGGCTTCCGTCGAGCCCGGTACCGACAGCACCTGCGTGCCCGTGTTGTCGTGGGCGAAGATGCCGTCGAACACCTGATCGCGATCCTCGCTGAAGTTGTAGTAGCGAAGACCGGCCGTGAGATCGAGCCGGAGACCGACGGGCACCGTCACCTCGCCAAAGACCGCCGTCTGGCTCAGGTCGTACGCGAGATCGGAGAAGAAGAGCTCATCGCGCGCGGCGCGGAGCCCCTCCGTCGGAACATCGGTCGCCGCCTGGAAGCCCGACACGATGAGGCTCTGGCCATACTCGCGGTCGTTGGTGCTGTAGAAGGCGCCGACGAGCCAGCGGGCGCGGTCACCGCCGCCGGCGAAGCGGACCTCCTGCGTCAGCACGCGCGAGATTGTGGCGTCGTCGAGCGGCGCGTTGAGCGTATAGATCGCTTCCGGAAGGCCAATACTGCCGCCGGTGATACTCGACGTCAGCGCGCCGGCATCGCGCACGACGAGCACGTCGCGGTAGGTGTACGACGTGACCGACGTGAGATTGAACCCGCCAAAATCGTATCGGAGGTTCAGATCGCCGAGGACGAAGTCGTCGGTGAACGGCTCCTCGATCTGCGTGAAGAGCTGGCGCTCGCCGAGGGTGATGGGCGGGCGCGAGGTCGTGAAGGGATTCGCGAGAATGTTGTAGGCATCGATGCGGTTCCAGCCGTCCATCTCCATCTGCTGGTACACGATCCGCGGGGTGATGCTGAACTGCTGGCTGGGCTGAAACCTCACGGCGGCGCGCACGCCGGTGCGAGAGCCGGTGTTGACGTTCTCGTCGACGCTGAAGTCCGGCTGCACCGCATCCATGTAGCCAGCGATCTGGTTGTGGTAGACGGCGATGCGCGCTGCCGCCCGATCGCCTAACGGGACGTTCGTGCCGACCTTGACGTTGGCGCCGCCGTTGCCGCCGTCGATCCAGCTGCCGCCGAGCTCGCCGAACGTGCTGCGCACGCCGAGCTCGGGCTGGTTGGTGATGTAGCGAACGGTCCCCGAGAGCGAGCCGGAACCGAACAGCGTCCCCTGCGGACCACGCAGCACCTCCACGCGACTGACGTCGAACAGGTCGATGTCGGGAGTGAACAGCGACAGCGAGATCGGCGAATCATCGAGATAGGCGCCCACCTGCTCTTTCACGCCGGGCTGATCGCGAGCGATCTGGCCGGAGGAGGTGCCGCGCATGGCGACGGTGCTCTGGCCTGGGCCGAGGTTCTGCACGCTGAAGCCCGCGACGTTGATCGCGATGTCCTCGATGTCGTCGGCGCCGCGCTCGCGCAGCATGCTCGCCGTGGGTGCCGCGACCGAGAAGGGTACCTCCGCCAGCTCCTGCTCGCGCAGCGTCGCCGTCACCGTGATCGCCTGAAGGGGAAGCGGCTCGAGGACGAAGTCAACGGATGCATCTCCCGCAACCGACACGTCGGCGCGGGTGACGCGCCGGAATCCGACCAGCGAAACCGTCACCGTGTGCGAGCCGGCGGTGAGACCGGAGATCGTGTAGGCGCCGTCCGGCCCGGTCGTGGTGCTTCGCGTGGTGCGGGTGAGGTTGTTCGTCGCCGTGACCCTGGCGGCCTCGAGCCCGACTCCCTGGGCGTCGCGAACCGTGCCGGAGAGGCGGGCGTTGGGGGTCTGCGCCTGGAAAGGAGTGGCAGACAGGGCGGCGGCCAGCGCGAGGACGGACAGGCACAGGCTACCCGGACGGAGCATGGGATTCTCCCCTCGAAGGTGGGCTGCTAAAGGAATCGCTTGCCCGGTTCGTACGCCTGCGAGGATAGTTTGTCAATAAGCAGAGGCCCTGCGCGGCGCCCAGGGGCGCGATCGTGGCGACCGGAGCAGCTCGGCGTGATCGAGCACCGACGTTGACGCAGCCACGCTAGTCGATACGCCGCCACGCCTCCGGCTCGCCGCTGGGGGACGTCCGGACCCACACGCGATGACCGCCGTGGGCGCGGAGCCCGTCGGGTGGTGCGCGAAGCTCGACCCGCCGGCCATCTGAGGCGACCAGGATGAGCCTGTCACCCTCTTCGACGAGCCGACCATCGAGGACCGGCTCGCCATGCACGGACGTGACGGTGAAGTCCGTTACCGTCAGCACGCCCGACGCTTCCCTTCCGCGCGCCAACACTTCGACGCCGCCGAGACGAGAGAGGACATCCCTCCGCGGGCCCGCGATCACGAACGCGGCCGACCCTGATCTGATCATCACCCGAACCGCGGGCTCGCGAATGCTGAGCTGTCGCGTGGTCGCGATGCGCCGGCGTACTCGTGTTCTCGTTACGGCATGCCGCGACCACGGCGATCAGGCCGAGCGCCGGGAAAATCGCCATTCTCATTGCAATCGGACGACCGAGACGCGCACGTGCGAAGGTGGCGTCGCCCCGGAGCGTGTCCGCACTTCGATCAGCTGCCGGGCCGATTGCGTGCCGGACAGCTCGAGGAACGCGGACGAGCCGGCGGTGATCGTCAGGTCGGATGCGAAGCCGCCGAAAGAATGCTTCACCATCGCGAGCGGAAACGACGCCGCGTACGTGCTCGGGAAGTCGCTGGCCATCCCGGCGAAAATGTCCCGCGTATTCAGGCTCGGGATCGATAGTCGCGGGCCGACCGGAGGCTCGGCCGGGTGGTCGTCGAGCGCCAACGCCAACGACCACTCGGGAATCATCTCCGCCCACGTGCGTCCTGCGCGCGCTTCGAGGTTCGCGATGCCGGTGCGCGCGTGGTCTTGCGTGAGCCCGCGCAGAAAGCCGGCTTCGACGGGCGCAAGCTGATCGATGGCCCAGCGAACCAGTAACCACGCGCTGCCGTAGAACGAATGGCGGTGGCGGAGGCCTTCCCCAACGGCGATCTCGCGTGGGGCTGAGCGTAGTAGGCATACAGGCCGCTCGATCCGAAATGCTTCATCAGCACGAGCGGACGCTCGCTCTCGCAGCCGGCCGCCCCCGAGGGGCGCACCTCGCAAAACACGGTTTGTGCGTGCGACGCGTTCGATTTCCACGATACGCCGGAATACGAGCGCACTACGGATGCGCGCGCACATAGCGAAACAACATCAGAGAGTGCGGGCAGAGTGTAACGGCTCTTTCCGTACCGTCCCCGCGCTGAGAGCCGGTGTCCACAAGTCGGTCCCAGCGTCCCGTGGGCTCCTGCGACGGAAGCTCGAAGGTCACAGATTCGGCGCCTCCGTTGAGCGCGAGCAGCAGCGTATCTCCCTCGATCGGGCGACCTCGTGCGTCGGTCTCGTCGGTCGCCTCTCCATTGATCAGCATACCGAGCGTGTGGCCGCGCGGGTTGCGCCAGTCAGTGTCGGTCATCTCCTCTCCGTCGGGGCGCACCCACGTCACGTCCTTGGTCCCGTTGTCGCCTACGGCCTGCCCGCGGAAGAAGTGCCGGCGGCGGAGTACCGGGTTCGAGTGGCGCAGGCGGATGACCTTCCTCGTGAACTCGAGCAGCTCGCGCTGGCGATCGTCCAGATCCCAGCCCATCCACGAGATCTCGTTGTCCTGGCAATAGGCGTTGTTGTTGCCACGCTGCGTCCGCGCGATCTCGTCCCCTTGCGAGATCATCGGCACGCCCTGCGAGAAGGCGAGCGTCGCGAGGAAGTTCTTCATTAAACGAAACCGGAGATCGAGGATCTCCGGATCGTCGGTCGGACCTTCGACGCCCCAGTTGCGGCTGATGTTGTCGTTGTGGCCGTCGCGATTGCCCTCGCCATTCGCCTCGTTGTACTTCCGCTCGTAGGTCACCAGGTCGTGCATGGTGAAGCCGTCGTGCGAGGTGACGAAGTTGATCGACGCGTACGCGCCGCGGTCCGTCCACTGGTAGATGTCGCTCGAGCCGCCGAGTCGCGACGCGACCTCTCCGATGTGCCCCGCATCGCCGCGCCAGAAATGGCGGATGGAGTCGCGGTACTTCCCGTTCCACTCCGCCCATCCAACGGGGAAGTTGCCCACCTGATAGCCGCCCGGCCCGACATCCCACGGCTCGGCGATCAGCTTCACCTGCGACAGCACCGGATCCTGGTGGATGATGTCGAAGAACGTGCCGAGGCGATTCACGTCGTAGAGCTCGCGCGCGAGCGCGGCGGCGAGGTCGAAGCGAAAGCCGTCGACGTGCATCTCGAGCACCCAGTAGCGCAGCGAGTCCATGATGATCTGGAGGGTGCGCGGGTGCAGCATGTTGAGCGAGTTCCCCGTGCCGGTGAAATCGACGTAATAGCGCGGATTCTTCGGATCGAGCCGGTAGAACGCCTGGTTGTCGACGCCGCGGAAGGACAGCGTGGGACCGAGGTGATTTCCCTCCCCGGTGTGATTGTAGACGACGTCGAGGATCACCTCGATGCCGGCCGAGTGGAACGTCTTCACCATCGACTTGAACTCGTGCACCTGAACGCCGCGCCCGCCGGTGGCGTAGCGGACGTCCGGCGCGAAGTAGCCGATGGAGTTGTACCCCCAGTAGTTCGTGAGCCCGCGCTCGACGAGCTGGCGGTCGACGACGAACTGGTGCACGGGCAGCAGCTCGACGGCGGTGACGCCGAGCGACAGGAAGTAGTCGAGCATGTCGTCGTAGACGAGCCCGAGATACGTGCCGCGGAGCCGCTCGGGAATCGCGGGGTGCCTGACGGTCATCCCTTTCACGTGGCACTCGTAGATCACCGTGCGGTGCCAGGGGGTGTGGAGCGGCTGGTCCTTCCCCCACTCGAAGGCGGAGTTGATCACGACGCTCTTCGGCATGCCCCCCGCCGAGTTGGTGGTGTTCGGCTCCAAGTCCTGCCGAGCACTGCCCACTCGATAGGCGAAGATCGCGTCACTCCACTTGATGCGTCCGCTGATCGCCTTCGCGTAGGGATCGATGAGGAGACTGGCCGGGTTGAAGCGCAGGCCCTTCTCCGGCTCGTACGGGCCGTGGACGCGAAACCCGTACAGCTGCCCGGGGCGCACGTCGGGCAGGTAGCAGTGCCACACCTGGTCGCTGCGCTCGCGGAGCGGGATGCGGTGGGACTCGTTGGCGTCCTGGGGCGTGTCGAAGAGGCAGAGGTCGACGCCGCGCGCGTTCTGGGAGAAGAGGGCGAAGTTCACCCCTTCCCCGTTCCAGGTCGCGCCGAGCGGGTACGGCTGGCCGGGCCAAACGCGCATGGGGCGAGAATTGGCCGCCGACCGAAGTGAGAGTCAAGAATCGGAAATGGGTGCATTCCGGTGACCCACGGCCCCGACCGAACGTCCACCGCACATGGGACGCGTTGCCGCACTCCTCTCCGATGGCCAACGGCGTGAACGGTTGCGTGCCGCTCTCCAGGAGCGGCACGAGCTCGTGGCCGCATCGTCGTGGCCCGAGTTCCTGGCTGCGTGCGATCGCGCGCCGATCGTGGCCGCAGTCGTGGACCTGCACGACTACGCGCAGCCGACATTCGACGCGCTGCGCCAGTTCCGGCAGCACCACGGCTCGGCGCCAATGATCCTCTACGTTGCGACGCCGCCGGTGCCGGTGGAGGAGGTGTTCGAAGCCGGACGCTTCGGCTTCGACGCGATCATCGTGGCAGGGCGAGGTGACGAGCCGAAGGCGGTGCAGGAAGTGCTCGAGCGCGCGATGGCGCGCGGAGTCGGCGAGCTCCTGCGGCCGGTCGTGAGCACGGCCGCGCCACTCGCGCGGGACGCGGCATTGGCGGTGGTCGCCCGCGCGCACGAGCATCTCACGCCGGAGTCGCTGGCGCGCCTGCTTGGCGTTAGGCGGCGCGCGCTCACCGATCGGCTGTCGGACGCAGGCATGCCGCCACCGCAGAAGCTCATCGCCTGGGGGCGGATGATCATGGCCGCTCGCCTGCTCGAAGACGGCGAGCGCAAGGTGGACGCGATCGCGCTCACGCTCGACTTCCCGTCGGGGAGTGCGTTTCGCAACGCCTGCCAGCGCTATCTGGGGTGCGCGCCCCAAGAGGTGCGCGCGCGTGGTGGTGCGGCCTACGTCATCCAGCTGTTCGCGAGCGAGCTCGCGTCAGGCAACGGCGCGGCTGCTCAGTAGGACGACCAGTTGTCGGTCCAGGCGTTGTCGAGCGGCACGAGCCCGGAGAAGGGCCGGAGCGCGCGCGCCAGGATGCACGAGTTGTAGCGGAAGTTCTTGGTTCCGTTCGCGATGGCGCTCGCCGGCACTGACTGGCCAATCTGCATGTTGAGGCCGCTGATGACCGCGCCGCTGATCGTGTTTCCGCCGTTCGAGGTGAGAGTGCCGCCCGCGAGCACCAATCCGTCCCAGGCTTGGCCACCGCCGATCGTGAAATTGCCGGTCACGATCAGGATGCCACGTCCGCTGGTCGGCAGCGACAGGTCTCCCGTCACCTTGATGATCGGCCAGAAGCTCGTGTCCGCGAATGCGGCGGAGCTCGGGAACGTCCCGGGCGGTATGGTCACTGTCGGCGTCAGCGAGGCTCCACTCAGCACCCCCGCCCAGTCCACGCGCGCCGAATCGTTCGAGGATGGCGGAAGTCCCAGATCCTTGATCGGCGGGTTACCAGTCGGGATGGACGCACCGCCATTCTGCGTATAGCCGGGGACTGTGGGCACCGCCACGCCACCGACCGACGGCAGCATGCCGCACTGGTCGACACCAGTGAACGTGCCCGATCCACCGTTCTTCTGGATGCCCGAGAGGCTCGTAAATGCGCCGGGGATGTTCAGGTTCCCCGTCTCCCACTTGAAGATCTGTCCCACCGTGCGCGTGGCTGCCGACGCGCCGGGTCGAAGGGGATTGGTGCGCACACCGGTCGAGCGCAGCGCGTAGAGGCCGGGCCTGCCACCGAACGACTGGCGGATACGCGTGACGACGACGTCGGCGTATCCACCGGCCTGGACGACGCGAAGCGATTCCGACGCTGCCGGCTCACCGACGAATCCGAACGAAGCGCGATCGATCAGGTAGCGCTCACGGCCCGACTCGGCCAGCGCGAACGCCTCGATCTGCTCCTGCTGATTGTCGACCACGCGCATCTCGTTCGAATTGATCGTGAAGGCCGCCGTGAGTGACAGGGCGAGGATCAGCATCAACAGGATGACGACGGGCAGCGCTGCACCCCGCCGGCGGCGAAGGACCGTGCTCATAGTCTGTTCCTGAAGAAGACGGATGTGGTGAGCGGAGCGCGCTGCGGGGTGCCGGTGAGCGCGGGCGACACTTCGCTGGCGCCGTCGAGCACGAGCTCGAAGCCGCGGATGTCGGTAAGCGCAGCCGGAACCGGATCTTGCGCGGTGTTGGCGTTGAGCTCGTAGAAGCGGAAGCGCGCGGTCGCGTCGAAGGGCGCGGCGATCTCCTCGCGAGCGCCCGATCCATCGACCCGTCGCCAGAGCGCGATCCGCCCGGGAACCGAGGCCGAGTTGGCGAACGTATACGTGATGCGTCGCGTCAGCATCACGACAGTGCCGACATCCGCACCGATCGGAAGCGCTGGCGTGATGCCGACACGCACACCTCCCGGCACCGGCGTGAGGCCCGCGGCCACGCACTCGCCCGGCACGGGCGGCGTGAGCATCGCCCCAGCTTCGACATAATTGTAGTTCCCCAGCCGTCCCCGCCACGCATAGCCCGTGAACCCCGGCTCGGCCAGCATGGCCGAATCGGCGGGAATGAGCGCGACTGTCGAGGCGCCCCCTGGCGGGCCGCAGTAGACACCGAACGCGTATGGCACGCGCAGCGTGATCTCGTTCGCGGCCGCGGCGATCACGCCACCACCCGCTTCGACCATCCGGATCTCGCTCAGCAGCACGTTCACGGCAGCGCGCGAGATGGAGCGCGCGTTGCGTCCCGCGCCTTGATGCTCGTAGAAGCGCGCCTGCGAGGTGAGCATGCGCACGATTCCCCCGCCCACGATCCCCAGTACGATGACCGTGACGATGAGCTCGATGATGGTGAGACCAGAGCGACGGCGGAGATTCATCGGTTGATCCTAGAACAGGTTGAGCGGGTGATACGCCTTGGGCTTGGTGCGCTCGAGGACCACCGTGTCGGGACGGAGCGCCGAGTTGTCCGGGCGCAGGATGAACGTCACTTCGCGGCGGCCGACGGCGATATCGCGAACGCCGACGCATTCCGAGCGCGGCAAGAGCCCGGTCGAGACGCTCGTGCACCCGACACGCGTGGGCAGCGTGTCGTACGGCAGCACCTCGAGGCGGTTCACCTGGGCCGCGAGCGCGCCCGCGCGAACCGTGCTGACCGCGTTCACGCGCGAGCCGCCCGCGACCTGGGCCGTGAACGAGGCGACCGTCATGGTGACGATGGCGAACATCGTCAGTGCGACGACGACCTCGATGAGCGTGATGCCGCGGCGAGCCGCGGCACCTTCGTGGACCTGCCGGTTCCGACGCTGGATACCCATTAGTGAGTCACCCGGACGTAACCGCCGCGCGACATGGTGACGCGCCGCGAGTAGCCGCCTGCCGTTAGGGTGACGACCGTGCCGGCCGTCGCGACACCGTGCGGCAGGAGGTCGACCGTCGAGGGGGACCCCGAAACCGAATAGAGCTTGAACTCGCTCAGATCACCGAGCTGGCGGCGGGAGATCACCTGGCCACTCACGCGGTCGGTGAGAACTATCTCCTTCAACGTGCCGTCGATGGTTACTCGTACAGGGCGACGCTGACGACCCGCCAGCGACATCGCCTGCTCGAGGTCAGCAGCAACCACCTGCGCGGCGCCGTTTACCCGCGAATGCGTGATGTCCTTCGAGACGTTGGGTGCCGCCATGCCGACCATAATTGCCAGCATGGATACGGTCACGAGCATCTCGATGAGCGAGAAGCCTGACCGGTTGCCCCCTTGACGGAAGGCGCTCTGGAAGTGGCGATGGCGTAATAGCATGCCTGGGGTATAGGCAGGGCCCATACCTCGGAATTGGCATGCTCTAACGTGTTGGTAAAGTTCTACTTAACTTGTTTGACCGGTCACCGATCGGTCACAACGCCCGGGCAGCGTGCCAGAAACGGTCGCAAAGTGCGAGGCAGAATGCCCGTCGCTCGCGTAGACCGTTGTCTCTAATGATCGATGCCGGCTGTCGCGTTTCTGGACAGCCAAACTCAGCGCAGCGCTTCGCCCCCGATCAGAACCGCCATGATCGCCTTCTGCACGTGCAGGCGATTCTCCGCCTCATCCCACACCCGGCTCTGCTTCCCCTCGATCACCCCGGCGGCCACCTCCTCGCCGCGGTGTGCCGGCAGGCAGTGGAGGAAGATCGCGTCCTTCGCCGCTCGCTTCATGAGCGGCTCATCGACGATAAACCCCCGAAATGCCCTCGCGCGGGTTGCCTGCTCCTCCTCCTGCCCCATCGAGGCCCAGACGTCGGTGTTGATCACGTGCGCCCCATCGGCCGCCTCTTTGGGATCACGGACGACGCGGACCTTGGCGCTGGATCGCGCGCGCTCGAGGAGCTTGGGATCGGGGTCGTAGCCCTCCGGGCACGCCAGCACGAGCTCGAAGCCCAGCCGGTACGCGGCGTTGATCCAGGAGTTCGCCATGTTGTTCCCGTCGCCGATCCACGCGACGCGCTTGCCGTCCCATCCGCCCACGTGCTGCCTAACGGTGAGGAGGTCGGCGAGGACCTGGCAGGGGTGGAGCCAGTCGGTGAGCCCGTTGATGACCGGAACGTCGGCGTGCTGCGCGAGCTCCTCGATCTCCGCGTGCGCGAACGTGCGGATCATGATCCCGTCGACGTAGCGCGAGAGGACGCGCGCGGTGTCGGCGATCGGCTCGCCACGTCCGAGCTGTACGTCGCGCGGCGAGAGGAAGAGTGCATGCCCGCCGAGCTGCCACGTGCCCACCTCGAACGAGACCCGCGTTCGCGTGGACGACTTCATGAAGATCATGGCCAAAGATTTCCCGGCGAGTGGCTTCTTCGTGTAGCGCCCCTGCGACATCGCCTCAGCGAGATCGAAGAGGCGGTCGAGCTCATCGGCGGAGAAGTCGGGGATCGCGAGAAAGTCACGGTGGGGACGGTCAGTCATGACAGTCGGATTTCGGAGTGCGGATTGCGGACTAACTGAGAGCGCGCGGGTGGAAGTTAGCGGACGACGGCTCCGAGCCGGGAGTGGGCCGGCCGATGGCGCGACGCCAAATGGGTTCCGGAGAGGTGCGGCCCCGCCCTTGCGTTAGGGCGTACCGGATGCGAAATGCGTAGGTGTGCGGCCCATGGCCGCGCACCACTCGTCACGCAGAGGCAAAGGCCATCGACCGCTTCGGGGGACGTATGAAGGCAACGTTCACGATCGTCGGCGTGCTGACGCTCACGATGATAGCGCCACGCGCAGAAGCGCAGGAATCGCGAGTCAAGCTTGGGGCGGCGTTCGGTCCCGGGTGGGAGACGCGAGGTGCAGGCGGGCCGTCGGGGACGCATTTCGCGCTGAGCGCTACGCTCCGCCCCACCGCCTCACGCTACGGGTGGCGGCTCGAGACCATGCTCGACGACGCCGAGCGCCGGCGAGGTGGAGCGGCGGCGAACGAGAGCGGCCTGCATCGTCATGCGACGTTCGGCCTCACGCTGAGCGCCGTGCGCCGCTTCTCGAAAAGTCAGACGGGCGTGTACGCGATCGCCGGCATCGGCCTCTATCACCAGTGGAACGAAGTGGTCGCGCGCAGCGATGCGACCGCCGAGGAAAAGCGACAAGGCATCTGGTCGAACGCGCACCCCGGACTGAACGTCGGGCTCGGCTACAACTTCCTGATCAAGGGTCAGGAGATGTTCATCGAGTCGCGATACCATACTCGCGGATTCGAGTCGAGGATTCCGCTGTCGTTGGGGATCAGGATTTGAGCGGATAGGCAAAGACATCAGACGTCAGACGTCAGATGTCTCGAAGCTCAGAGAATGTACTTGCGGAGATCCTCATCCTCGACGATCGCGCGCAGCCTGTCCCCCACGACGCCGGCGTCGACGACGATCTTCGTGGATGCTCGGTCGGGCAGCTCGTACAGCACGTCTTCGAGCAGCGTCGTCATCACCGTGTGCAGCCGCCGCGCGCCGATGTTCTCCATTCGCTCGTTCACCGTCGCGGCAATGCGCGCGATCTCGCGGATCCCGTCCTCCTTGAACTCGATCGTCGCTCCCTCGGCCTCGACGAGCGCGACGTACTGCTTCATCAGCGCGTTCTCGGGCTCGGTGAGGATGCGGACGAAATCCGCCTCGGTGAGAGGCTTGAGCTCCACGCGAATCGGGAAGCGGCCCTGGAGCTCCGGAATGAGATCGCTCGGCTTCGACACATGGAAGGCGCCCGCGGCGACGAAGAGCACGTGATCGGTCTTCACCATCCCGTACTTCGTCTGCACGTTCGAGCCCTCCACGATCGGCAGCAGGTCGCGCTGCACGCCCTCACGTGACACGTCTGGGCCGTGCGACTGCGCGCGCTCGCCGGCGATCTTGTCGATCTCGTCGAGGAAGATGATGCCAAGCTTCTCGACGCGCGCGAGCGCGTCGGAGGTGACATCCTCCTGATCGATGAGCTTGTCGAACTCCTGCTGTAGAAGGATGCGCCGCGCCTCCGAGACCTTCATCGTCCGCTTTTTCTTCCGCTTCGGCAGCATGTCCTGAAGCATGTCGGAGAAGTTCTCCATCCCCTCCGGCGCGCCCTGCGGAACCATCATGTCGAACATCGGGCCCGCCGACTGCGTCACCTCGATCTCGACCTCGCGCCCCTCGAGCTGACCGTCGAGCAGGAGCTGCTTCAGCTTCTCGCGCGTGCGGCGGTAGCGCTCCTTGGCGCCGTCGTCATCACGCTCAGCCTGCACTTCCCCAGCCGCCGACACGACGAAGAGGGCTGGTGATCCACCAGCGGCGGCTGCCTGCTCCGGTTTCGCCGCCGCGGGCTGCTTCACCTCCTGCGGCACCGGCAGCAAGAGATCGAGCAGGCGCTCCTCGACCTTCTCGTGCGCGAGGTCCTCGACCTCGGTCTCGCGCTCGGTGCGCACCATGTCGATCGCGCTCTCGACGAGATCGCGCACCATCGATTCGACATCGCGCCCGACGTATCCGACCTCGGTGAACTTCGACGCTTCGACCTTGATGAACGGCGCGCCGGACAGCTTGGCGAGGCGCCGGGCGATCTCGGTCTTGCCCACGCCCGTGGGCCCGATGAGAATGATGTTGTTCGGCGAGATCTCCTCGCGAATCCCGTCCGGCGCCTGCTGCCGTCGCCAGCGGTTGCGCAACGCGATCGCCACCGACTTCTTCGCCTCGCTCTGCCCCACGATGTAACGATCGAGCTCGGCCACGATCTGCTTCGGGGTCAGGTCGGCGAGGCGGGCGACCGCGAGTTGGGTGCGTTTAGAGAGCATGCTCAAGGTCGAGAGGACCGAGGACCGAGGACCGAGGAAGCAGCCACACCACCTGCGCACCGGGAAAGCCTATCGCCATCTTCCTCGGTCCTCGATCCTCGTTCAAAGTTCCAGAACGGTGATCTTGGAATTCGTGTAGATACAGATATCCCCCGCGATCTCCAACGCCTTCCGCACAATGTCGGGCGCGATGAGAGTCGAGTGCTCGCGCAGCGCTCGTGCGGCGGCGAGGGCGAACGGACCGCCGGAGCCGATCGCGAGGATTCCATCGTCGGGCTCGATCACATCGCCCGTGCCGGAGAGCACGAAGCCGTGCTGCCTGTCGACGACCGCGAGGAGCGCCTCGAGGCGGCGCAGCACGCGGTCGCTGCGCCAGTCCTTTGCGAGCTCGACCGCTGCGCGCGGAAGGTTCTCCGGAAACCGCTCCAGCTTCTCTTCGAAGCGCTCGAAGAGCGTGAAGGCGTCGGCAGTCGACCCGGCGAAGCCCGCTAGCACCTTGCCGCCCTTGAGGGTGCGGACCTTTAGGGCGTTCGCCTTCATAACCGTCTCGCCGACGCTTACCTGGCCGTCGCCGCCCAGGGCGACGCGGCCGTCGCGGCGGACCGCGAGAATGGTGGTGGAGCGGATGCGAGGCACGGAGAAAACGAGGAACGAGGACCGAGGACCGAGAAAGCGGCCGGAGTTGGGCGGCGCGCGGCGCTCTTCAAGATAGTCGCCGCAGCAGGGGCTGTGACCCGCCTGGGCGATTTACGCTATCGGATCCGCAGTCTTCGGGACTCGCCCGGCGGCGTCGACGTGCGCGGGGGCGTCGGCTCGGAGTCCGGCGCCGCGCTCGTGATGAGGTCGCCGGCGACGGCGGGCGTGGGGACCTCGCGGTCGGTCGTCACGCGGCTACGGCGGCCCATGGGCGGCCGGTCGGTCTCATCCTCCTCATCGTCGAGGATTACGCGGTCTTCGGGACCAAGCATGAAGTCCACGACGTAGCGCCAGTTGAGATAGACGCCGATGCCGAACGCGACCACGCCCAGAAGGACGGCAACCGTACCGTATCGCCAGTCGTCGCGCCCAATGAGCGCTGCGGCCACGAAGATGGCGCCGAGTCCGATGGCGGCCTGGCCGCCGCGATGCCGGGGAGCGCGCTCCCGCGTACGACGGTCGCGGACCATGAGGGGCTCCTCTCGCAGGAGCGCGTCGGCGATCAAAGCGATCCCGGCGGCCACGAAGAGGAGGCCGAGGATGATCGGTAGGTGCTCGAGTCGCATCGTAAGGCTCCTAGTGCAAGCTTGGTTCCGCTACGCGCGCGGGTGAGCCTTCCGGTAGACCTCTTTCAATCTTTCCACACTGACGTGGGTGTAGATCTGGGTGGTCGAGACCGACGCGTGGCCCAGGAGCTCCTGAACCGCCCGGAGGTCGGCACCCGCGTCCAGCAGGTGCGTGGCGAAAGTGTGCCGGAGCGAGTGCACCGACAAGCCCGCGTCCTCGTCGATCTCATCGAGGAACCGCTTCATCGCGTCCTGGATGGCGCGGACGGAGATGCGCTTGCCGCTACGACTCAGGAAATACGCCGTCCGATCGCCGCGGGCGCCCATTTCGCGAAGGAGCTCGTCCCGCTTCGCCTCGTAGTTGCGAAGCGCGAGCTGAGCGTGATCGCCGACGGGAACGATGCGCTCTTTCCTTCCCTTTCCGCGCACCTTCACCTGTTGCGAGACGAGGTCGATGTCGACCCGGTTGATGCCGCGCACCTCCGACAATCGCAGCCCCGTGGAGTAAAAGAGCTCGACGATCGCGAGGTTGCGCACATCGGCGAGCCGTCCCTCCCACGCCCGCGTCTCCGCCATCTGAAAGAGGAGGCCGACCTGCGCGCGGTCGAGGTAACCAGGGAGGTGCTTCTCGAGCTTCGGCGATCCCACGCCGCGCGCGGGATTCGCTTCGACCGTCTCGGTGCGGTGCAGGAACCGGTAGAAGGAGCGCACCGCCGAGAGCGCCCGTGCGATCGAGCGCTTTCCGAGGCCGGATCTCGTTAGGTGCGCCATGAAGCCGCGGATGGCGAGCCGGTCGATTCCGCCCCAGGTCCACGTCTGTCCGCCATAGTAGCTCGAGAGGAACGCGACGAAAGCGTCCAGATCGCGAGCGTACGCCGTGATCGTGTTCGGTGAGACGTCGCGCTCCTTGGTGAGGTGCTCCAGAAAATCCGAGACCGCCCCGCCGTCCTGTGTCACCGCGCCACCGCCGACACCTCGTCCCACCACGCAGCGAGGTGCGAGAGTGCGCGCTCGGCGATTATCTCGCGCTTCTTCCGCTTGTCGCGGACGCGCCCGGGCAGCTCGTCGAGCAGGCCGAAGTTCGCGTTCATGGGCTGAAAATGGCGCGGATCGGCCTCGCGCAGGTAGCGATAGAGTCCGCCGAGCATCGTGGTCGGGGGCGGGATGACCGGATCCTCACCGCCGAGGATGCGCGCGAGATTGATCCCCGCGAGCAGACCGGTCGCGCTGCTCTCGGTGTAGCCCTCGACGCCGGTGATCTGCCCGGCGAAGAGCACGCGCGCGTCATCGCGAAGCGAGAGGTGCGGAGTGAGCGACGCCGGAGCGTTGAGATACGAGTTTCGATGAATCGAGCCGTAGCGCAGGAACTCCGCGTCCGCGAGACCGCGGATGAGGCGGAAGACACGCTGCTGCTCGGGGATGCGCAGGCGTGTCTGGCACCCGACGAGGTTCCACATGCGTCCGCCGCGATCTTCCATGCGGAGCTGGACGACGGCGTACGGCTCTCTCCCCGTGCGCGGATCGCGCAGCCCGACCGGCTTCATGGGACCGAACCGCAGCGTATCGCGCCCGCGCCGCGCCATCTCCTCGATGGGCATGCACCCCTCGAAATACGGCACCGTGTCGAACTCGTGGCCCGCGTACTGGTCGGCCGCCGTCAGCGCGTCGACGAACGCCTCGTATGCCTCACGAGTCATTGGGCAGTTCAGGTAGGCGCCTTCGTCCGGCGCGCCCTCCATCGTTTCGCGCCCGTATCGCGACGCACGCCACGCGATGCATTCGTCGACCGAATCGCCGGCGACGATCGGCGCGATCGCATCGTAAAACGCCAGCGCGTCGATGCCGAGCCGCTCGCGAATGTCGGCGGCGAGCGCGTCCGAGGTGAGCGGCCCGGTCGCGATGATCCCGGGCGATGGCAGCGACGTAACCTCCTCACGCACGACGCGAATGCGCGGGTGCGACGACACGCGCTCATCCACCGCGGCCGCGAAGAGATCGCGATCGACCGCGAGCGCGCTCCCACCAGGCACGCGCGCGACGTCGGCCGCTTCGAGGATGATCGATCCCATCGCGCGCATCTCGGCCTTGAGCAGCCCGTGCGCGTTGGTGACCTCGGTGCTCTTGAAGGTGTTCGAGCAGACGAGCTCGGCCAGCCGGTCGGTCTTGTGCGCGGGCGTCCCACGCACCGGCCGCATCTCGTGCAGCACGACGTCAAAGCCCCGCTCCGCGAGCTGCCAGGCGGCTTCGGAGCCGGCGAGGCCGCCGCCGACGACAGAAACAGGACCGAGGACCGAGGACCGAGGAAGCTGCATGGAAGCAAAATGGGTGGCGAGATCGCCTCTCGCCACCCACTTCCTCGGTCCTCAGTCCTCGGTCCGTCTCACACAGCCACCGCTTCCTCCTCGCGCGCCTCCACGTCCCACTCGTTGCCGCATTTCAGGCATTTGCGGAACTGGCCGCGTGCCTTCGTGCTCTTCGCCTCCGCGCCCTCGAACCCGCACTCGGGGCAACGCTCGGCCACGGGCCGGTTCCAGGAGACGAAGTCGCAGGCCGGATAGTTCGCGCAGCCGAAGAAGATCTTTCCGCGGCGCGAGCGACGCTCGGTGAGATCGCCGCCGTCCTTCGGGCACTTCACCCCCAGTGGAACCGGGCGCGTATGCTTGCACTCGGGATAGCGGCTGCACGCCATGAAGCGTCCGTAGCGGCCGTGCTTGATCAGCATCGGCGCGCCGCACTCGCGGCAGACCTCGTCCGTCTGCTCGTCAGGCTTCTTGTCGGTGGCGAGACGCCGCGTGTAGCGACACTCCGGATAGTTCTCACAGGCGATGAACGGGCCGAAGCGGCCGCTTCGGGCGGTGAGACGCCCGCCATCCTCTGGACAACGCTCGTTCGCGAGATCGCCGAGGTCGTGCGCGTCGGCGATCATCTTCTGCGGGTCGGCGGTCTTGAGCGCCGACGAGAACGGCTGCCAGAACTCGTCGAGCACTCGCTGCCAGCCGAGGCTGCCGTCCTCGACCTTGTCGAGCTCCTGCTCCATCTCCGACGTGAACTTCACGTTGAAGATGTCGGGGAACTGCTTGACCATCACGCGTTCGACCTTCTCCCCCAACTCCGTCGGGAAGAAGCGACGCTGCTCGAGCCGCGCGTACTGCTTGTCGGTCAGCGTGGAGATGATCTGCGCATAGGTGGACGGCCGGCCGATGCCGAGGCGCTCGAGCTCCTTCACCAGGCTCGCCTCGCTGAAGCGCGGCGGCGGCTCCGTGAAGTGCTGGCTCGGAACGATCTCGCGCACCGGAACCTGCTCTCCCTTCTCGAGCACCGGGAGCGGCTGCTCATCCTCGAGCGCGCGGCTGTCTCCTTCCTCGTGCGCCTCACGATAGAGGGCGAGGTAGCCTGAAAACTTGATCACGCTCCCCGTCGAGCGAAAGTGAAACGATTGCGGATTGCCGATTGCGGAGGGCGTACCCTTGCCCTCCAGATTGTACTCCACCGTCGTGGTGTCGAACACCGCCGGCGCCATCTGCGACGCCATGAAGCGCTGCCAGATCAGCTGGTAGAGCTTGAACTGGTCGGCGTCGAGGTAGCGGCGGATGTGCTCGGGGTGCCGCGTCGGATCGGTGGGACGCACCGCCTCGTGCGCATCCTGCGTGTTCGCCTGCTTCGCGTTCCCGTAGAACCTCGGCGAGTCGGCGAGGAACTCCGCACCGAAGAGCACGCGCAGGTGATCGCGCGCCTGGAGCGCCGCACTCTGCGCCACGCGCGTCGAGTCGGTGCGCATGTACGTGATGAGCCCGACGGTCTCGTCGCCGAGCTCGATGCCCTCGTAGAGGTCCTGCGCGACGCGCATCGTGCGCTTGGAGCCGAAGCCGAGCTTCTTCGCGGCCTCTTGCTGGACCGTGCTCGTCGTGAATGGGGGCGCCGGGTTCTTGCGGCGCTCGCGTCTCTTGACGTCCGAGACCGGGAACAACCCAACGGCGGACTGCGGATTGCGCGCCGCCCCGGGGGCACCCGCGGATTGCGTCAGCTCGCGCTTCGCGATCGACCTCACCGCGTCGACGATGCCCTTCGCCGTCTCCTCATTAGGAATCTCGGGCTTCTTGCCGTCGACGTGGTGCAGGCGCGCGGTGAACTGCTGCCCCTCCTTCTCCAGCTGCGCCTCGATGCTCCAGTACTCGACCGCCGTGAAGGCACGGATCTCCCGCTCGCGCTCCACGAGCAGGCGGAGCGCGACCGTCTGCACGCGTCCCGCGGACAGTCCGGTCTTCACCGTCTTCCAGAGGAGCGGCGACGCCTTGTAGCCGACGAGACGGTCGAGAACGCGGCGCGCCTGCTGTGCCTCGACTTTCTTCTCGTCGATCGCCCCGGCGCTTTCGATCGCACGCTGGACGGCGTCCTTCGTGATCTCGTGAAAGAGCACGCGCCGAATGGGCGCTCCACCGCGCCGGCGAATCTGCTCGGCCACGTGCCACGCGATCGCTTCGCCTTCGCGGTCAGGGTCGGTCGCCAGGAAGATCGCGCGCGCGTCCTTCGCCGCCGTCTTGAGATCGGCGAGCGTCTTCTCCTTCCCCGCGATCGTCACGTATTCCGGGACGAAGCCCGACTCGATGTCGATGCCGAGCTTCTTCTGCGGGAGGTCGCGCACGTGGCCGACCGTTGCCTTCACGCGATACGCGCGACCAAGGTATTTGCCGATGGTTTTCGCCTTGGCGGGCGACTCGACGATGACGAGCGAAGCGCCGGTTCCCATCGTGGCGGGCGCCTCGACCGTTGCGACTTTGGAGACTGCGGTTTTCGCGGTCGCCTTCCGCGCCGGCCGCCGCGCGACCTTCGGAGCGGGCGTCACAGCCGGCGCCTTTCCCCTCGACCGCTTCGACTCCGCCGATCCCTTCGATGCTTTCTTCCTCGGAGCCATGCGTCAGTGCACCCGGTCGGCGCTGGGGCCGTCCGTGTCGTCGATGACGCCAACTCCCTCGAGCAGCAGGCGGAGGTCATCGAGCGCGATACGGCCATCGATGTGAGTGAGCGCGCGCTCGATCACCTGCTCGAGCTCGGGCGCGCTGAGCGCGCCGGATCCCTTCAAGTGAAGCAAACGTCCCCACGCCTCGGGCGCGAAGCGTCCCTGCTCGTGAGGCCCCATAACGCGAAAGGTCATTGAGAATGCGTGTAAATCGTGAAGCCCGGCTGGCTGCCGTGTCGGCGCGGGGCCGGCGAACCGAACCCTGACCACTCGACCGCCCAAAACGGTCACCGAAACGCGACGCGCGCCACCATAAGCGCGCATCTCATCTAATGATAGATGAATACAGTTTTGGCCGACGAAAGGTTCAACCTATGCCCGCCCGCCCGTGGTGGCAAGCGCCGCGACCTCGCTGATAACCTGTTGTGCGGTCATGCGTTCCGTATCGATGACATGGTCCGCGCGCTCGTACGCGCTCTGGCGCTCCGCCAGAAGCCGCTTGAGCTCACCCAGCGGGTCGGGCCGGACGAGGATCGGCCGGCTCGTCCGTGACGCCCCCATGCGGCTGAGGGCAGTCTCCGGCCGCGCCTTGAGGTAGATGACCCGCGCGCGCGGCCGCAGGATCGAAAGCGCTTCTCCATTCGAGATCCAGCCGCCACCCGGGGATATGATCAAACCGCCGATCTCGGCCAGCTCCGTCGTGACCTGCCGCTCCTGCTCCCGGAAGTACGGCTCGCCCTTCTCGGCGAAGATGGTGGCAATGTCCGACCCCTCGCGCCGCTCGATCTCCTGGTCGAGATCGAGAAACGCGCGGCCGAGCTGCTCGGCGACGGCGCGGCCCACGGTCGTCTTCCCACATCCGGGAAGGCCGACGAGGACGACGTGCCGGTCAGTCCGGCTGCCCGCCCATGCGGGCGGCAAGGTCAGAAATGTATGACTCATGGTTCCTCCTCGTCTCGGCGAGCGAATCGCCGCCGAACTTCTCGAGGAACGCCTGCGCAATCACGAAGGCGACCATCCCTTCCGCAATGACGCCCATTGCCGGCACGGCCGTGACATCGCTCCGCTCGGCCACCGCTTCCGCGCGGCCCCCGGAGTCGAGATCCACCGTACCTAGAGGACGCATGAGCGTGCTGATCGGCTTCATCGCCACCCGAACGACGAGCGGCTCGCCCGTTGTCATGCCCCCTTCGAGTCCCCCAGCGCGATTTGTGAGACGCCGCACGAAACCGGTGCGAGCATTGTCCGCGTCGGGTACGATCTCGTCGTGAACATCCGCTCCCATGCGGCGTGCCGCATCGAATCCGATCCCGATCTCCACCCCTTTGACGGCCGGGATCGACATGATCGCGGCCCCCAGGCGTCCGTCGAGCTTGCGGTCCCAGGAGACGTGAGAGCCGAGGCCCACAGGAAGCCCGTCGCAGACGACCTCGCAGATGCCGCCTAACGTGTTCCCCTCGCGCTTCGCCTCGTCGATGCGCGCGACCATCGCTCGCTCCGCATCGCCATCGAGCGTCCTCAGCTGAGAGGTATCTGCTCTGGCGGCGAGATCCGCCGGGAATGCATCGGGACGCTTCGCATCGACGCCGCCGAGGTGGACGACGTGGCTTCCCACGTGGATGTCGAATTCGGCGAGGAGCCGCTTGCAGACAGCGGCGGCGGCGACACGGGAAGCCGTCTCACGCGCCGAGGCACGCTCGAGGATGTCGCGGGCGTCGTCGCGCGCGTATTTCAGGAGGCCCGTGAGATCGGCGTGGCCGGGGCGAGGGCGACGCACGGCGCGCCGGCGCAACGCGGGGTCTGTCTTCTGCGGCGCGGGATCCATGATCTCGCGCCACGTCTGCCAGTCCCGGTTCCGGATCATCATCGCGATGGGCGAGCCGATGGTCTCGCCGGCGCGCACCCCGCTCAGGAACTCTATCTCATCCCGCTCGATCTGCATCCGTCGCCCGCGGCCGTACCCCTGCTGACGCCGGGCAAGCTCTGCGTTCACGTATTCAGCGAGTAGCGGAAGCCCGGCGGGCATTCCCTCGAGAATGGAAATGAGGGCCGGGCCGTGCGACTCGCCAGCGGTGATGAAGCGAAGCATGGCGGATAATACGACAATGCGGCAGGAGGAGTGAGGAGTGAGGAAGCGGATGAAAAAGGACCGAGGACCGAGGAAATGATTCCTCAGTCCTCGGTCCTCGGTCTTCTGTCCTCCGAGGCGAGCCTTCTACGGCACCTGGCAAGTCGCCGTCAAAGCGTTACCCAGCGCCACAATGATCACGCCTCGCGCGGTCGCTCCCACCAACACCACCTGGCCGCCCCGCACCGACGCCTTGATCGGACCGATGATCGGGTCCCTCACGGGCACGCAGCCGACGCGGCGATATTGCCACGTGTCGTACACCTCGATCTCAGGTTGCAGTGAGGCCGAGAACGCGAGGCGTTCCGTTGGAAGCACCGAGCCGGGGACCCCAGGATCACCGCCCCCGTAGTTCAGCGGGTGGAAATCGAAACCGGCGTTCGTTCCTGAGACCTCGAGTAGACCTTGCAGTCGCAGAAGCGGATCGATCAGGTAGACGGAGTCGGCGCGGAGTGCGCTGATATGACCGTCGAAGTTGATGCTGACGCCGAGGACGCGGGCCGATGTGTTGGCGACGTAGTCAGTCACGTCCATGGCGCGCGAAATTCCGGAGTCGGCCACGGGAACCGGCAGGACGTAGCCTGGGTGCGAGTAGTTGCTTCGCTTCATCCCAATGGTGGCGTCGTAACCGATCGCGCGGGCGTTTCCTGCAGCCGCATCGCCGGCGACGCGGCCTCCCTCGCCCATGATGGCGCGGCGGAAGTTGCCCGAATTCCGAACGAACGTGGTGTCGCGGAAGGCAATGTCGTCGATGCGGAACACGTTCGCGACCACCGCAGTTTCGCCGAGCGCGTTGGTGCCCGTCTGGAGGAAGGGCACGAGCAGCGAGTCGGGGTGCCCGACGATGTTCCCGGCGCCATCCATGGAGCCGAAGCGCTCGATTTCGATGCTGTCAGAGCGGCGATCGCCCTGGCCGCTCGCGTGCTGCCAGAAGAAGTGACTCTGCCGCCGGGTCAGGTTCTCCCAGCGCAGGGTCCCATTGTTCTTGTCGAAGGGCACCGACTGCCCGAACGTCGGTGAAGTCGAGTAGACCGCCGTGACCTCGACGCACGGGGCGTTCGCCGTCGTGGCGCCGCTGCAGACCGCCCCCAGCCACTGCGGCCGGTCGCTGAAGTCGTAGCGCGTCCGCACCTGGAGGAGCTGTCCGGTCTCTTCGGACAGCTTGGCGGTAATGGAGTAAACGATGATGTTCGGGAGCGGGTACCGGTACACCTCGAGGCCGCTGTCATTCGGATCGAGCGGGTTGATGCGCACGTAGCTGATCGACGTTCCGCCGTTGTTCGCGACCAGGATAGTGTCGCCCTGGCCAAATCGCGGCACCGTCACGTCGCCGCGATCGCGCGGCCATGCGGCGACACCCCACGGACGGGATCCGACACGCACGGGTGCCTTGAACGTGGAGTCGCCGAGATAGAACACGTCGAGCTGGTTCCGCGTGATGTTCGAGAGGTAGAGCTTGTCGCTCGCCTGGTGGTACAACCCGTCAGCGACGAGGCCGCCGGCCGGGAGTGGCCGGGTACTGCCGGCCACGACGGTCACGGTGTCTACGCGAATGGGTCCGGTGGCGCTCCCGATACGTGCGGTGTCGGAGGTGCCGGCCGAGTTTCGCGCGAACGCTCTGACGAGGACGCGCGTGGGGAACGTCGTCACGTTGAGGCGCATGCTGAACGTGTTGCGCAACGACGTGATCTGGCCGCTCGAGAGCAGCGAGTCGGCACCGACGACGGTGCCATCGAGCAGGCGCACGTCGTAGCCGACCATCGAGATGCCCGCCGGATCGGTCGCCGTCACGAAGATCGTGTCGGTGACCTCAACGCGGGTGTTGAGACCGAAGTCGACGAACGGACGCGTCCCCGCGCCGGCCGCCGGAATCACTTGCAGCGTGACCGGCGTACCGAGGAAGCGCTGGCGGCCCAGCGAATCGACGAGGAACGGCTGCAAGGTGAGCGGACCGGCGGTCGCGTTTGCCGGAATGGTAAGCGTATCGTTCTCGGTGCGATCGATGAGAAGGGGATTGCCGTACACGACCGAATCGACCGCGCTGACGGCGCCCGTCGCAATGAAGCCGAGGGAGCGAACCTTGAGCTCGCTCGAGCCGGTGATGGTGATGAGGAGCTGCCGTCCCACCACCGCCGCATCGGCCGACGTCGGCGACACGATGCGGACTGTCGGTGGCGCGACGCCTCCCACAGTGAGCGTGAGCGTGTCGGGTGCCGAAACGTTCCGCGCCCCATCGGTGGACGTCCCGACGAGCAAGATTGCCGTGCCTGGCTGCACCGTCGTCGGGATGTTGAGAACGAATGGTACCGTCAGGCGGGTCTGGTTGACCGTGAACACCGTGTCGATGACGCTGGCGATCCCGCCGGAGACAACAATGCGCATCGACTTGATGCCGAGGTTGTCGGCCGCCTCGGCGGTGAACGCAATCGAGCTGTCGTTCGGCGCGGCCTGACCGACGAGGGAGATCGTCGGCGCCGTTTCATCACCGAGTGTTCCCGAGGGCTGCTGCTCGGCGCACGCCGCCACTCCAAAGAGGAGGGCGAATGCGCCAAGGGCGACTCCGCGGTTGCGGAGGGCGTTCGGCAGGATGGTCATAGGTCTATCAGGATCGCATCAGCGGCCGCCAGGCGGCGCGATGCTCTCTCCCTCGTCGATAATGTGGGGCGTGACCAGGATCAGCAGGTCGCGCTTTTCTTGACGGGTCGTGGTCTGGCCGAAGAGACGTCCGATGAGCGGCAGATCCACGAGAATCGGGATACCGACCTTCGACACGGTCACTTCCGTGACCGTGAGCCCGCCGATCACCGCGGTCTCGCCATCTGCGACGAGGAGCTGGTTGTCGGCGCGCTGCTTTTGGAAGGTGTACCCGAGGTCCGACGCCGCCGCCTGGAGGTTGGAGCGCTCCGAGTGCAGCGTCATCAGAATGTGGCGGTTGTTCGTGATGTGCGGGGTGACGGACAGAATGATGCCCGTCTCCTTGAAGTTCACCGTCGCGCGCGGCTGGTTCTGCCCGCCCGTGCCGCCCTGCCCCTGTGTGCCGAGGTCGATCACGCGGATCGGCGTCTCCTCACCAACCAGGATCTCGGCCTTGCGGTTGTCGAGCGTGACGATGCTGGGCTCGGCCTGAATGTCCGCGAGCCGGACTTCCTGTAGCGCGTCGATGAAGGCGGTGAGATCGAACTTGCCGATCGCCGTCGAGAAGATCAGCTCGAGCGCCGGATTGACGATACGCGCGTTCGCGTTCGAGATCGCCGCGAGCGCGTTCCCGCCGATATCAATGAAGTTGGTGTTCTGATCGAACGGCTGGCCGCCGAATGCGTCATTGATGCCGTCGCCATCGCTGTCCACCGGCTCGAACGTGCTCGGGTCGGTGCGCTGGACGAGCCGGTTGAAGAACTGCGTCTGGCTGCCCAGGTCGTAGGTGACGCCGAGCGCCTCGATGTCGGTGCGGTTGACGAAGATGATCTTCGCCTTGATCGCGACCTGCGGCGTGCGGACGTCGAGCTCCTGGACGTAGTTCGTGATGTCCCCGAGCCGCGATGGGATATCGGTGATGATCAGGCTGTTGGTGCCGGAGTCGGCGACCACGTCGCCACGAATGACGCAGGCGTCGCCCGTGTTGGCGGTGCGACCCGGGCCACCCGCCGGACGGGAGAGCAGGCAATCTTTCGACAGCAGCGAGCGGATCGTCTCGACGAGTGAGCCGGCACGCGCGTAGTTGACGGGAAGGATCTGCGTGGACAGCGGTTCGGTGGCCTGCTGGTTCGCGATGTTCTCGAACGAGTCCACCATGATGATGCCGTTCGCGTCCTCGACGGCGGCGAGGCCCTGCGACTGGAGGATCGCGCGAAGTGCCACGTCCCACGGTTGGTCCCGCACCTCAGCGGTGACGCTGCCCTTGATTTCCCGGCCGACCACGATCGTGCGCCCGCTGAACGCGGCGAACGCGGCGACGACGTCGCGCACGTCGGCATCCTGGTAGGTCACTGTGATGCGGGGCTGTTGCGAGGCGGGGGCCGAGCCACCAGCGGAGGACTGCCGGAGTGCGGATTGCGGACGGGCCGACCGCGGGGTGGTCCGCGACGGCGGCGCCTCGATGCGCGGCGCCGACGCGGTCGACAGCTCACGGGTGGCGTGCCACGCCGAGAAACGCTCGGCCTCCGCATCGATCAACACGCGGATCGCATCCTCGCCACGCGTGATCGTGTAGTCACGCGAGCGGTCGAGGTCGATCACGACGCGAACGATGTCTTCCTTATACTGCGCGACGCGGAGGTTCATGATCGCGCCACGCTGGATCTTGTCGTACAGCCGCGCGGGCATTCTCAGGCGCGCGCCCCTCAAGTCGAGCACCACGCGCGCGGGTTTCGAGAGGGTGAAATCCTGGACGTCGACCGAGCCATCAACGGCGATGACTACTTCAGCACGCCCCGTCATTGGGACAACGCTCAGCGAGACCACCTCCCCACTTCCCCGCGGCGCATCCGTGTCTGCGGCGTGCGCGACGGTCGCGCTCGAGAGCGCGAAACCGACCGCGGCTGCCAGCATCCAGACTCGCCTCATGGCTCCCTCTCCTTTGAATCGTTGAGCGCCAGCGTCTGCTGACGGCTGAAGCCGATCTCCTCGATCGTGAATGTCACGGACTTCGGGTGGATCTGTGTGACGCGCATGCGGCCGAGCTGCTGGCCGACCTTGACGCGGTACTGCTCGTTCGTGGTCATGTCACGCATGACCGCCCACGACCGGCCGACCGGGTCGTACAGCACCGCGACCAGCTTGAGGTCGTTGATCATCGGGCGCAGATCGTGGCTGTGCAGGAGCGACAGGAACGGATCGCGTCGGCCGGAGCGCTCGTAGCCGAACGCCTCGCGACGGAAGCCGACGTCATCCTTGCCACCTTTGACGGCGACGGACGCTCCATCACCGCTCGGTGCCTGCCCGGCCTGCGCCGGCGATGCCGAGATCTGCGCCACCTGGCCACGTGCCTGCCCGGTCGCGGGCTGCGGGGCGGCCGCCGTCGGCGACTGCATCGCATTCGTGTGCGCATCGGTCCTGGCCGCGGCGTTCGTTGCGGCGCGTTTCGCGCGCGTCCCCGCGGCACCGGGGCCCGATTGCGCCGAGAGCGCTGAGGACGAGCCCAGCGCGACGGTGCCGGCGAGCAGCAGGGCTGCGAGGGAACGGCGAAGCATGTCAGTTATCTCCGGTCGTCGGCGGAGGCGGCAGGACCGTGCTCGTCTTCGCGACGTACGTTTGAATCAGGAATCGGGCGTCCACGACTGCCGCATCCTTCTGCGCGCGCGCCTTCGCCGCCGCCGGGTTCGACGGCTGCGAGAGCTGGAGATTCATCGGCGCGACGATGCGGGTGAGCGAGCCGACGTTCGTGAGGAACGTCGCGACGTCGTGGTAGTTGCCGGCGATGTCGATGTTGTAGCGATACGTGTCGTACCGGTGGCCCTGGATCACGGGCTGCGGCGTGACGGCGGCGAGATCGAGACCGACGCGACGCGCGGCCGTCGAGACCTGCTCGAGCAGCGCCGGCACCTCGTTGCTGGTGGGCACGAGCGTGCGAATGAGCGCGAGATTCTTCTGATACTGCGCGAGCTGCGCGCGAATCTCTTCCGGGCGGCCCGTCGCCACCTCGGCCTTGGCCTTGTCGTTCTCGACCTTGAGGCGCTCGACGCGAGTCTTCGTGGCTTCGAGCTCGACGGCCGTCGGGCGATGCAGGAAGTACCAGTACGCGCCGGCCGCCATGATGGCGAGCGCCGCGATGCCGACGAGATTCTTTTCGCGCTGTCCCATGCCGGCCATGGTTACCTCACCGCCAGTGCGACGGGGACGGTGCGGATCACGGAGGGATCCGGCGTCTCCCACGCCGCGTCGAGCTGGAACTCGGTGACTTCGCGGTTCTCCACGATCACCGTCACCGACTTCACGAGCTGGATGTTTTCAATGAAGGGCGACGCCTCGAGATCCTTCATGAAGCGCGTGAGTGCCTGGATATCGACCGTCTGCCCGATCAAGCGGAACGTGAGCCTGCCCATCGCGGCGCTATCCGCGGCCGGCGGCGGCTTGGCACCCGGAGGCGTCGGAGCCGCTGGACGTGCACCGGTCGTCGGCGCCGGCGCTTCCGAGCCCGGCGGCGCGGGAACAGCACTCGTCTGCGCCATCGACGTGAGCCAGGTGTACGGCGGAAGCGCGCGACTCACCTCATCCATGATGTGCGGCCATGTGAAGCGGTTGTCGTCGATGGTCTTGATCATCGACAGCTGGCCGAGCACTTCATCGCGCTGCGCGAGCACCTTGCGGCGCTCCTTGATCATGAGGCCGAACCGAATCGAGTCCTGCACCGCCGTCTGGAGCTCGCGATCGAGACGCGACGACGTCGACTGCTGAAGACCCCAGAGTCCCACGGTCGCGACGGCAGCGAGAATGACGATCGCGGCCGCGCCCATGAGATACGGATCCTTCACCTGCGCGATGATCCCGGAGAGCGCCCCCCCAAGGGCGATTCCCGAAGACCTGCCTCGCGCTTTCTTCCCCGAACCGGGAAGGAGATTGATCTCGATCATGGGATCGTCGTGGGAGGGTCAGGCGACCTGTCGGAGCGCCAGCCCAATGGGGAGCATCAGCAGAGGTGCGACGTCATCAAGGACGAGAGACCCGAAAGCGCCGTCACGGACGTTCAGGCGCTGGAGCGGGTTCGCTTGCTCGACGCGCACCCGCAAACGATTGGCGAGCGCCTCCGTGAGACCCGGCACGCGGGACCCGCCGCCGCTCGTGTACACGGCCTTCATCTGCGATCCGGAGCGCGTCGACGACGCAAGGAACGCAGCTGCGCGCTCGACGCCGACGGCGATCTCCTCACCGCGACCTTCGATCACTGCGTCGAGGTGCGGCGACCGATCGTACCCCTGTAGCAGATCGTCCGCTTCCTCGGCGCTCAGACCGCGCTCGCGCTGAAGATCCTCGCGGAAGCGCCGTGTGCCGAGCGCGATGTCGCGCGTCAGCAGCGGAACGCCGTCGTCGAGAATGTTGATGTTCGTGACTTCGTGCCCGATGTTGACGAGGCCGACGACGCCCATCATCGCGTCCGGGTAGTTGATCTCGAACGCGTTATGCAGCGCGAAGGCGTCGACGTCGACGATGCGGGCGTCCATGTCCGCGTCGTGCAGCAGACGCATCTTGCTCTCGACCAGATCGCGCTTGGCCGCGACGAGCAGGACGCTCATCTGCAGCTCGTCCGCATCCGGATCGAGGATCTGGAAATCGAGCTCGACCGATTCCATGTCGAACGGCACGTGCTGCTCGGCCTCCCAGCGGATGACCTCGCGCGCCTGCGCCTCCTTCATGCGATCGATCTGGATTTTCTTGATGATCACGTCGCGGCCGCCGACGGCGGTCACGATGTTCCTGCCTTTGATGCCGGCCTCGCGGAGTGCCTCACGAATGGCATCGGCGACGATGCCCGGATCCATGATCTCGCCCTCGACGATGGCGTCGGCGAGTAGCGGAGCGATGGCGACGTTCGTAAGCTCGGGCTCGCCGCGGCCGTGATCGATGACGGCCACCTTGATGAGACCCGATCCGATGTCGAGCCCGATTGTCGTCTTCCTGCGACCGAAGAGGCCCATGGTGTGACCAGAGTGTCAGGTGGAGCGTGCGGGCGGACGTGCTGCTTTGGGTGCTCGTTTGGTTTCGGCCAGTGCGGTCGAAGCGGTGAGTCCCGGTATCTGACTCGAAGCGGGGCACTCTAGTAACGGGAACGCCTGCACTTACATCCCGCAGCCCGCTCCGCGCCGCGCTTCTCGCGGCAGATCTCATCTTCGGGATCGGACCTTTCCTCCCCGAAAACGACCAAACCGAAGAGAGGTAACGCAAAGTCAGAGTTAGGCATGCACGCCCGAACGAGCACCGACAATCGCACGGTCCTCGTTTCTCATTGTCCGTCGATGGCCTCGAACCAGGAGCGTTCGATGACGGGCCGCGGACGCGCGGTGCCGATCATCGCCGCGTGAATGGCGCACGTGGACAGCTGAACGGTGAGATCGCGGAGCGTGCTCGCGGTCGAGCCATCCATCGCTGCAACGGAGAGCATGCCGCGGATGCGACCTCCGCCGACACCCGTGCTGAGCGCTCCGCGCACGATCGCGATCCCGGTAAATTCGAAGCCGCCGTGAATCGTGAGATCGCCATCGACGAGCAGAATCCCCTGCCCACGTCCTCCGGTGATGGTCAGGTCGCTCTGCGCGTGCGCGACCCGAAAGTGACCGAAGCAGACGCCGGCACCCGGTCGCGAGGGCTCGCCCCAGTTTCGCGGATCCTCGACATCGCACGCACCGTCGCGCTCGCTTGGCACCGGCGATACCGATGTCTCGATGATCGAAGTGGCGCGCTGGGTGAGCTCGCTCCAGTCGAGCTCACCGAGTCGAAGCAGGGCGCCTGCGACGCCGAGTGCGGAGTCGGCGAGGATCGGCGGGCTGCCTGTTACGCAATCGTCCGTCGCGCAACCACTCGTCGACACGAGCGATGAGTCGGGCGTCGCAATGCCCGCGCGCGCGGGCCCGGAGTCGGGACAATTCCAACCGTCCGGCGCGCGATCGGTCGCGTCGATGCGCGCGGATTCGTCGATGATCACGGGGCCTCGGATCGACGCCGCAGCGCGCACGTCTGGCTGTGGCGTGTCGAGCGCGACGAAGCGCCGCACCACTCTGCGCGCAGGTCCGGACATCCCTTCTGACGAGATCAGAATCAGCTGATCGTCCAGGCGTGTGATCTGCGTGGCGACACTTGCAGCCTCGAGAATCGGACTCGGGGACCGCCATCGATCGCCTCGCCGCATCAGCGTGTTCCACTCCGCCCTCCACGCGGTCATCGCGCTCTCGACCCCGAGCTCGGCCGCATTCAATGCGCGCGTCGTGTGGAGGACATCGGCTCCGGTGCGGTGCTCGTGCGTCGAAACGAAGAACGTCCCGATGATGAGCGCTCCGATGACGCCGAGTGTGACGATGGCTGTCGCGAGCGCGAAGCCGGGCCGATGTCGTGTGCGTGATGCCATGCGCCCGCTCACCCTCCGTTGCGAACGGCAATGCTGGTCGCCAGCGAATCGTGGTACCGGCGGCTTCGGATATGCGCGACATCGAGTGCTGTGGCCGAGCGGGTGCGTGCGATGAGGTCGATACGCGCGACGGTGTTGCGGTCGTCTGTTTCCGCCCCGGTTACGTCGTAGTACTCCAGGGTGAGTCCGGGCGGACTGCCTGACGAGCGCGCCTGGTAGGGTCCGCTGACGGGCTGACGCGCGCTGCAACGTCCGGCGGCACAGGTAGCGCTCCCGAGTGCCCAGTCGCCGGCGCTGGTGCGATAGAGCGAGTAGGTGGTCGGCCGAAAGAAGCGAATGGGAGCACCCACATCGATGCCCGGTGGCACTGGCACAGTAAGCCGCAGCGCGAGCGCCGACGTGCTTTCGATGTCGCTCACCGCGAGGCCTGCGGGGCGGAGTGGGCAGTTGCCGCCGCCGGGATCGCTGACCAATGCGGAGCGATGCCACGCGTCGTCGTCGCGGGATGGCGTGGCGCCGCGGTCGAAGATGAAGAGCGAGTCGCCCCCGCGAGGGACGCCGAGAAACGTCGTGAGGCGCTCGTTGAGCGGTCCGCTTGTGGATGGGAGCGTGATCGTGGTGCGGCTCGGATCGATGGCGCAGATCACGCTCGCCCCGGCGTGCGCTCGGAAGGTGATCGCTGAATCCGACATGTCGTAGATGTCCGACCCAGTCTCGGTGATCGCCGCCGGGACCGTCGACAGCGGTCGCAGCTCGCGTGCGAGCAGCTCGGTCGCATCGCGAGCGCTGCGTTTCCCGGCGACGATCATCGCCGTACCGGTGTGGAAGCGCTGCTGCCGCAGCACCATCGACAGCATGATGGCGGACAGGGTGCCGCCGAGGGCCATGACGACGACGAGCTCGACGAGGGTGGCGGCGCGTCGTGGTGTCAGCCGCATGGGACGGTGGCGCGGAACGCGGCGGAGCGTTGCGCTGGCGGCCCGCGCTGGGCGCGCAACGTGTAGGTGACGGTCAACTCGATGTCGGTGAACGAGGTCGATCCGTTGGTGCGAGCGGGCGACACGGTCCATTCCTGGCGCACGCCGCGCGTTTCATCGGAGCCGCTCGAGATGCCTGTGCATGCAGCCGCGCGGAGCTGGTCGAGCCGGGCCTGGGCAGTGGTGGCGGTGAGGGTGCGCGTCCAGCCGCCGCCGATGAGTCGCAGCGTGAGCGCCGCCGATCCGTGCAGCGCGAGCAGTCCCGCTCCAAGGAGTACGAGCGTGAAGAGCAGCTCGATGATGGTGAAGCCGCGCCGGCGTGGGGTTCGCATGGCGCGAAGGATGGGAGCGGCGTCGAGCTGTCGCGGCACCTGAAGATCGCTGGGCGGGGCGAAGTGATGCGGGCCCGGTAATCACGCGGATAGGCGGAGACATCAGACATCAGACGTCAGACCACAGAGCTCGGACAACCGACGGGGAGCCAGCTGGTGGCTCCCCGTGGTCGTCTCTGAATTCTGAGATCTGACGTTTGACGTCTGACGTCTTTGGGGTCTTATCCCCGATGCATGAGCGGCGCGAACGCGAACGCCCCTAATAAACCTCGAGCCACGACCGCTCGACCGCCGACGTCGGCGTCGCGCTGCCGTTGAGCGCCTTGAGAATCGTGCACCGCGAGAACGAGATCACGGCGTTACCGATGACCACGTTCTGGTCGAGCGCCACGTTCGCCGCCAGCACCCCACCGTTGAAGTGACCACCCTGACCGGCGGTCTTGAGCGTTCCACGCACGATCACCGGCCCGTAGAACTCGAACCCGCCCTGGATGCTCAGGTCGCCCTGCACGAGAAGAATGCCCTGTCCTCGCCCCGTGTTGAGCGTGAGGTCGCCTGACGCGTAAATGATCGGGTAGTAGTTCTCGCAGGGGTGTGGAGCTGTGGAACTCTTTATCGGCTCGCCGAAGTTCTTGAAGTCGCCTTCGTTGCAGACGCCGTTGGCAATCGACGGGCCGATGCCCTGGATGTTGCCGCTCACCACCTTGCTGGCCATCGCGGTGAGCTGGGCCCAGTCGAGCGACCCGAAGTTGAAATACGTGTTCGTGTCGGCCGCGGCGGGAGTCTCAATGACCTTCGGCGTGCCGTCCACGCACGTGTAGTTCTGGCAGCCGGATCTCGAGATCGCGGACGTGTCTGACGTCGCGATGCCCGGCATGGGCGCGCCGGCCGTAGGACAATTCCAGCCGTCATACACGTGGTCGTTCCCGTCGATGAACGAGCTGCCACCGATCCTGGTGGCACCGCGCGCGGTGAGCGCGGCAAGCATGTTCAGCGTGGGGATGTTGAGCACGAGCAGCCTCGCCGCACCTCGGCGCGACTGTCCCGACGTCCCTTCGGACGCGACGAGGAACGCCTGATCGCTGAGGCGCGTCACGCGCACGGTCGCGACCGAGCCATCGCTCGTCGTCGGTGTGAGCATCTGTACCTGCCCGCGGGTCATGTTCGTGTTCCACCCGCTATTCCAGTTGGCGACCGTCTGGTTCAACCCGAACTCGGCGGCCCCAAGCGCGCGTGTCTGCTGGAGCGTGTTCGACCCGATGCGGAACTCCTGCGTCGAGCTGAAGAACGCACCGGCGACGAGCGCACCGATGATGACGATCGCGAAGACGGCGGTCGGAAGCGCAAGGCCGCGTCGACGAACGTGAGAGCGAAACATGAATGCTCCTCCTGGAGACGTCAGATGCGGTTGCGGACCGCAACCGAGACAGCGAGTGAATCTTCGTACTTGCGACCGCGCACGTGCGCCACATCGAGGTCCGAGTGGCTCTGCGCACGCGCAGTGATGTCGATCCGAGCGACGGCGCGAGGATCGAGCGTCGCCACGCCGGTGGAATCGAAGTAGGCGAACGCGAGACCGCCGCGGCCGCCGCCCGCGTACGGGAGATACGGCCCGGCCGCAGGCTCCCGCGCGCTGCACGCGCCACCCGGACAGTTCGAGTAGCCGAGGTACCACGAGCCGTCGAGCTCCCGGTACAGCGAGTACGCGGTCGTCCGGAAGAACCGAATCGCCGATCCAATGCCCACGTCCGGCGGAAGCGCCGGGGCGATATCCAGGGCGATCCCAGCGGCCTCCTCGACTGGGTTCTGCGTCAGGCCAATGGGCGCCACCGGGCAGATGCCGGTCCCGGGATCGCGTGCCAGGGAGTGCCGTGTCCAGCGATCGTCGTTCGTGCCCGGCTGCGGACCCGGATCGAAGACGAACAGCGAATCGCCCGCGCGGGGTGTGGAGAGAAACGTGGTGAGACCGTTGCGGGCCGCCATCTGCTGCGGCGGCACCGTGATCGTGGTGCGCGTCGGGTCGATGGTGCACACGACGGTCGCTGCGAACGGCGATCGGAAGACGATCGACGAATCGCTCAGCGAGTAGATGTCGACGCCGTTGGGCGCGCCACCGCGCGTGCTCGTCGAGAGCGCGCGGAGCTCGCTGGACAGCATGTCGATCGCGTTGCGGGCGCTGCCCTTGGTCTCGATGATCTCGCTCGTGCCCGAGTAGAAGCGCTGCTGGCGGACGAGCACCGTCATGATGCCGCCCACGACGAGCGACAGCAGCACGAGCACGACCATGAGCTCGGGAAGCGTGATACCGGGGCGTGACGCCGGTGCCCGGCGGGTGCGATCAGCTGTGGTCAGACGCATAGAATTTCACTCCGGAAGGCCTGCGTGCGGCTGGTGTTGGACCCGCTACGTAGCAGGATCTGGTAGGTGATCGAAAGCCGAACGTCCATCGCGCGCGGCGCCGCGACCGGCCCCACGGGCGTGACCGACCATACTTCCTGGACGTTGCGGTTCGACGCGGACCCGCTGGTGATGCGCCCGCAGCTCAAGGCGCGCAGCGTCTCGAAGCGCGTCTGCGCCACGCTCGCGGCGACCGTCTGGTGTGTTCCGCCGCCGATCATGCGCATGACGATTCCTGAGCTCGCCGCGAGACCGAGAATCCCGATCGAGAGAATGACGATGGCCACGATCAATTCCATGATCGTGAAGCCGGAGCGCCGCGTAGCAGCGCGCGAGACTGCGCGATTGTTCCGCATATCACTGACACCCGTTGATGTAGGCCTTGCCGAGGCGCGAGACGCAGACGGGGAGGGTCCTGTCGTCGCGCGTGACCATCAGGCGTCCCGCGCCAGCCATGTTGGCCGTGAAGCCGCGCGGGTCATAGCTGAACTGACCCTGCGAGGCAGAGAGCGACACGCCGTGCTGCTCGTAGAGATCGCGCTGCACGACCATTTCCTCGGTGCCGTTCGCCATGGTGACGACGGACATGCGGGAGCCGGCGACTCGAACGTCGGTGCGCTGGCCCCGCTGAATCGCGACGGCGCGCGCACGCGAGAAGTACGCGACGATCTCGTTCCTGGCCGACCGCACCTTCGAGTTGCGTACGGTCTCAGCGAACCTGGGCATCGCGATGAGGGCGAGAATGCCCATGATCACGACGACGGTGATGAGCTCCACCACAGTGAAGCCGCTTCGGGAAGAGCGCATTGAGTCTCCTTGAGGGGCGCGGACGTGTAGGGCGCGTCGCGTGCCGCAGGGGAACTCGTTGTACGACCGGAGCTTGGAACGCGAGGTGAGCGCGTGCACTCCGCAAGGAGTTGCAACTCACGCAACTTTTTGCGGACTTTCGGGCGCTGATCGAGTCGCGCCTACTCCAGGCCGTACGCTCTGATCTTGTACAGCAGTGCGCGGTGCGAGAGGTCGAGCAGCCGCGCGGCGTGCGTGCGATTCCCGCGCGTGCGCTCGAGGGCGCGCTGGATGAGCGTCTTTTCCAGCTCCGACGTGCGGAGCTTGATCGACAACGTGTCGCTCGCAGCGGCATCGTCGCGCGGCGCCGCGAGCTGCGACAAGTGACCCACCTCGATGCGGCTGCCTTCGCAGAGGACGAGCGCCCGCTCGATCGCATTCTCCAGCTCGCGCACGTTTCCAGGCCAGGAATGTTCGGCGAGCACTCGCATCGCGGCTGGCGAGATCCCCGCCGTCGGCATCCCGAGCCGCGTTGCCGCGCGCGCGATGAAGTGATGCACGAGATCGGGGACGTCCTCGGGCCGGGAGCGCAACGGCGGCAGATCGATCACGACGACGTTGATACGATAGAAGAGGTCGGCGCGAAAACGGCCGCTGGCGACGTCCGCCTGGAGATCGCGGTTGGTTGCCGTGACGACGCGGACGTCCACGGGGCGCGACGTCGTCGCGCCTACGCGCCGCACCTCGCCTTCCTGAAGGGCGCGCAGCAGCTTGACCTGGAGCGCGACGGGGAGCTCTCCGATCTCATCGAGAAAAAGCGTTCCTTCGTGCGCTTCCTCGAACAACCCGGCCTTGTCTCGTGAGGCGCTGGTGAATGCGCCCTTCTCGTGACCGAAGAGCTCGCTCTCGAGCAGCGCCTCCGGGATCGCGCCGCAATTCACCGCCACGAACGGGCCGGTCGCACGCGGGCTCTCCTGGTGAATGAGCCGCGCCACGAGCTCCTTCCCGGTTCCACTCTCTCCGGTGATGAGCACCGTCGAGGGATGCGGCGCAACCTTGCGCGCCACGTCGATCGCTGCCCGCATCGACGCGCTCGCGCCGACGATCGATTCCTTCGCGTTCCGGAGCGACGACAGCTCCTCCTCGAGCCGTCGAACGTGCTGGCGGAGCTTCTCCCGCTCCATCGCCTTTCGCACGACGAGAATGATCTCCTCGGCACGGAAGGGCTTCTGAATCCAGTCGTACGCACCGCGCTGCATCGCCGCGATGGCGGTATCGGCGTCACCGTACGCGCTCATCATCACGACGAGCGAGCCGTTCCCGCTCGCGGTGAATCGCTCGACGAACGTCATCCCGTCCATGACGGGCATGCGCACGTCGCACAAGACGAGATCGGCGGGCGACGTCGCCAGGGCCGCGAGCGCCTCTTCACCGTGCGATGCGGTCGTGACCTCGTGCCCTTCCTCGCGCAGAATGGTGGAGATCGTGTGCCGAAGCGCCGGCTCGTCGTCGACGATGAGGATGCGCACGGCTCAGCTCCCCGGAGCGGACACCGCCGCAGTGCCGGCGACCGACGGCCGGGAGTGCCGGGGATCATCCGCCGACGACAGGTTCTCGGAAACCGGAAAGAGCATCATGAACGCGGCGCCGCCTTCGCGTGCGCGCCGCACCCACACGACGCCACCGAGCGTATCGACGACGCGGGCGACGATGGCGAGGCCGAGGCCGGTTCCCTTTCCCGGCGGCTTCGTCGTATAGAACGGGTCGAACACCCGCTCGGCGTCCTCGGGCGAGACTCCAGGCCCCGAGTCGGCAACGGTGACCGTCAACACGCGGGCCGGATCGCCGCGGCGGTTGAGCCACGCGCGCACGCGTGGGCTTTCGTCGCGAACGACCTCGAGACCACGCTCGTCCGCTGCCCGACGCGCGCTCTGATCGTGCACCGCAGCGAGCGGAAGAGCCCGCGTTCCGATCGTGACGCGGCCGCCGCCCTGCATCGCGTCGACCGCGTTGAGGAGCAGGTTCACGAGTACCTGGTCCATCTCGTGGCGGTCGCCCGAGAGCGCGGGCACTTCAGGATCCAGCGCGAGCACGACCTCGGTCTCGCGCAGCGCGCCCTGGTCGCGCAGCATGGCGACGACGCGCTCGGCGCACTCGTTCACGTGAATCGCCGTCGGCGACACTCGGCGCGGTTTCGCGTACTCGAGGAGCCCGCGCACGATCCGGTCGATGCGAGCGCTCTCGCGGTCGATCCCTTCGAGCGCGTCGGCGACGGCGCCGTTGGGAGCGCGGCGGCGAGCGATGTGCGTGAACCCCGAGATGGCGCCTAACGGGTTGCCGATCTCGTGCGCGACGCCGGCGGCGAGGCGCCCCACGCTCGCCATCTTCTCCGCCCGGACGACCAGCGCCTGCTCCTCCAGGAGCCGCGCCGTCATGCGATTCAGGCTCGAGGCGAGGCGAGCGAACTCCACCGACGCCGTTTCCGGGGCGCGACGTCCGAGGTCGCCGCGCGCAATCGCTTCGGCGGCTGCGACCACGTCGTCGAGCGGACGCAGCACCAGGCGCCGAACGATGTAGCTGCCGAATACGACGAAGGTGAGGACGTCGGCGACGATCAGCGCCGACAGCCATGCGGCGGCGTTCTCGCTGTCGGCCAGACTGCTGAACGCGATGGCGCTCAGCACGGCGAGCAGCAGCGCCGCCGTGGCGAGGACCGCGAGGTTGGCGAGGAGCTCGATGCGAAGCGAGGGCAGCCGCGCCACGCGCTCAGGCCTCCACACCGAACCGCGACAGCTTGCGGTACAGTGTCGACGGATCGATGCCGAGCACTTCGGCGGCGCGGCTCTTGTTGCCGCCTTCGCTCTGTAGCACCCACATGATGTAGGCGCGCTCGATGACATCGAGCGTCGGGTTCGTTGGGCCGCGCTCGGAGAGCAGCGGCTCTGCCTTGCGCTGCGTGATCCGCTCCGGGAGCGCCGACGGCTCGATGACATCGGCGGTGGTCAGGATCGCTGCCCGCTCGAGCGAGTTCTCGAGCTCACGAACGTTTCCGGGCCAGCTGTATTCCCGCATGATCTCGAGCGCTTCCTCGCTGAGACGCTTGAGCGGTTCCTGCCGTGCCTTGGCCGTGCGCTCGAGAAACGACGCGGCGAGAAGCGGAATGTCTTCGCGCCGGTGACGTAGCGGAGGCAGGTGAAGGGCGAAGACGTTGAGGCGGTAGAAGAGATCGGTGCGGAATCCACCGCGCTTCATCTCCTCCTCGAGGTCGCGGTTCGTCGCCGCGAGCACGCGTGCATCCGTCTCGATGGCCTCGGTGGCGCCGACGGGGATGATCTCGCGCTCCTGGAGCGCGCGAAGGAGCTTCACCTGGGTCGAGGGCGTCGTCTCGCCAATCTCGTCGAGGAAGAACGTTCCTCCCGCGGCGGCGGTGAACAATCCTGCCTTGTCCTTTACGGCGCCGGTGAATGAGCCCTTCACGTGACCAAACAGCTCGCTCTCGAGCAGCGATTCCGGAAGCGCGCCACAGTTGATGGAAAGAAAGGGCGCATTCGCGCGTGCCGACAGCTCGTGAATGTAGCGGGCGACGACTTCCTTACCCGTTCCCGATTCGCCCTGGATCAGCACGGTCGACTCCGAGGGCGCTACCGTCTCGGCGAGCTTCAGGACATCGAGCCAGGCTTTGCTGCGGCCAATCGGACGCGATGATGTGTCGAGTCCGCGCCGCTTGATCTCCTGCTTCAACGTCTTGTTCTCCACGCGCAGCTGCCGGTGCTCGGCCGCGCGCCGCAGGATCGCGACGATGTCGTCGTTCGCGAACGGCTTCTGCACGTAGTAGTACGCGCCGGCGTTCACCGCCTGGATGGCCGATCGCAGGTCGGCCTGCGCGGTCATCAGGATGACGGGGAGATCGGGATCGCGCTGCCGTGCCGCGCTCAGAACTTCCAGCCCGCCGACGCTCGGCATGCGGACGTCGGTGATGATGATGTCGGGCCTCACATCCTGGAGCCGCTCGATGCCCTGCTTGCCACCGAGGGCGACGTGCGTCTCGAAGCCTTCGTTCTTGAGGAGGATGCGCAGCGTGTCGAGAATCGCGGACTCATCGTCGACGATGAGCACGGTCGGGCGCGTACCTTCGGGGGAGGCAATCACTCTGACTCCTCGGGTTGGGGCTGGCGACGGGGGAGCAATACCGTGAAGCGCGTCCCGGAGCTTCCGCTGTCGACGAAGACGAGACCGCGGTGCGCCTCGATGGCGCGATGGACGATCGGGAGACCGAGCCCGGTGCCGCCGGGCTTCGTGGTGACGAACGGGTCGAACATCTTCGCGCGAACGTCCGGCGCGATGCCTGGGCCATCATCGGTGACGCGGACGGCCGCGGCCCCCCGCTCGAACGACACGCCAACAGGGAGCTGATCGGGTGGCACCGACGCCACCTCGACCCAGACATGCCCGTCGTCGCGCGCCGCCTGGACGGCATTGAGCGTGAGGTTGAACACCGCGCGATGAAGGAGATCCTCGTCTCCCTCGACGGGGATGCCGCCGGTGGGAGTCGCGCACGACACGCGCACGCGCTTCTGGCCATCGGGGTGCGCGGCCGCGAGAGTCACGGCGCCCCGCACGAGATCGCCAAGCTCGACCTCGCGGATGCGAGTGACGCGCGTTCGAGCGAAGTCGAGGAACTCGGACAGGAGGCGCGACAGTCGATCGGACTCGCGAACAATGAGCGTCGAGAGCGTCCGCGAGTCGTCGGTGGTCCGTGGCGCGCGCGCGAGCTGCTCGACTGCACTTCGGATGGACGCCAGCGGATTCTTGATCTCGTGCGCCAGCGATGCGCTCAGCTCTGCGACACCCTCGAGTCGTTCGGCCCTCAAGCGCAACTCCTCCAGTCGCTTGGAGTCGGTGATGTCCTGAAAGATGGCCGAGGCGGAGACGCCTTCCGGAGTGCCGTCGGCGTCGATCGTCGTCGTGTTGAGCCCGATGGGGAACGAGCCGTTCTCGCCGGCAATCGTCGCTTCCCAGCGCGAGATGCGAATGCGATCCCGAATCGTGCGCTCGAGCGCCTGCACGAGGACCGGAGCGCGCGCGCCGAACAGCTCGCGGATCGGCCGGCCCACGGCCTCGGAGGGGTCGAAGCCGAGCATTCGACCGGCGGCGGGGTTCGCGAAAGCCAGCGCACCGCCGTGATCGACCGTGAGGATGCCGCTTCTGATCGTGCGAAGCACGTCGTCGGCCTGGAGCCGTACTCGCTCCAGCTGCGCCTCGAGCTGCAAGGCGTGGCCCGCGCCGGCCTCGCGCATCCGCGCCGCGAGAACGCCAGTGCCGAGCGCGGCGAGCGCGAAGATCGCAAGCTGGAGCCAGACGGTGGCGCTTACGACGTAGCCGTGCGTCAAGACGACGTCGCCGATGTAGAGCACGTTCCCGAGGGCGGCCACGAGGAGGCCGCCGCCCGTCGGTAAGACGAGTGAGGCGAAGGCGATGACGAGGATGTAGAGCGCAGCGAATGGCGACGCATCGCCACCCGTGATGTGCACCGTCGCCGTCACGACGACGAGGTCGAACAGAGTTTGCAGATAGAAGAACCCGCGACCCAGCCGCTCGGTGCGGGTCATCGCGTACCAGGCGGAGCCGACGGTGAATACCAGCGCTCCGACCAGCAGGAGGGCGGCGAGCCGCGTATTCGTGGGGTTCGCTACCTCCCACGCGAACAGCGCCGCGGAGAAGATCGCGGCCGCGAGCGACAGGCGCCCGATGTAGGCCCAGCGAACTATGCGGTGGGAGTCGAGCATGGGGGTGAGAACGAGGACCGAGGAACGAGGAAGTGGTAGACTGAGTCCCGGTGGCGGACCGCTCTGGCCGTCCCCTCGGTCCCTGGTCCTCGTTCCTCTCGCGTTTCGCGACGGTCCGGCTACGCCCCGACCCTCGCGTTTTGCTGTATCTTCGACGAACTACCGCGCCTAGGGGTTACGTGGACGCCTCCGCCGATCATCTGACGCTGGGAGACATTGCGCTTCGCCTGCTGGCGGTGATTCTGCTGGTCCTGGCGAACGCATTCATGGTGGCGGCGGAGTTCGCGCTCGTGGGCGCGCGGCGAAGCCGAATCGACGCCCTCGCGGCCCGCGGCAACGGCACGGCGCGAATCGTCCAGCATACGATCTCCCACCTCGACCGATACATCTCGGCGACTCAGCTCGGGATCACCCTGGCGTCGCTCGGGCTCGGCTGGATCGGCGAGGTCACCCTGGCGGCCTTGGTCGATCAGGCGCTCGCCGCGTTCGGCTACGAGGCCCCGGGCATCGCCGTGCACAGCGTCGCCGCGATCACCACCGCATTCCTCATCATCACGTTCCTCCACATCGTCCTCGGCGAGCTCATGCCGAAGTCGCTGGCGCTCCTGCACCCGGAAGTGGTGAGCATGTGGGTCGTGCGTCCGCTCAGGTGGTTCTCGCGGATCATGACACCGTTCATTTGGGTGCTCAACGGAACCGCCAATGGGCTCCTCCGGATGCTGGGCCTTCGGCCGGTCGAGGAGGCCGCGCGCGTCCATTCCCCGGAGGAGCTACGCATGCTCGTCATGCAGACGAGCGCCCACGGGCTCCTCGACGAGTCGGACCGCGCGATGCTCGCGGCTGTGTTCGACTTCCATTTCAAGAAGTCGCGCGACGTCATGCGTCCACGCACCGAGATCGTGGCGATTCCAGTGACGGCCTCGGAGGCCGACGTCTGGGACGCGATTCGTCGCGAGCGGTATTCGCGTTACCCGGTGTACGGTGAGTCGCTCGATGACGTGGTCGGGATCTTTCTCGCGAAGGACCTGTGGCTCCACGACCGCTCGAAGCCCTTCACGCTCACGGAGCTCCTGCGAGAGCCGCTCTTCGTGCCCGACAGCCGCCCAGCCGAGCGCGTGCTCGACGATCTCCGGCGCACGCGCGCGCACATGGCGATCGTGCTCGATGAGTACGGCGGCACGGCGGGCATCGTGACCATGGAGGATCTCGTCGAGGAGGTCGTCGGCGACATCTCCGACGAATACGATCTGGCGACTCGCACCTCGGTCGAGAGCGACGGCGTGCTCGAGCTGGCGGGATCGCTTTCTCTGATCGATGTGCGCTCGGATCACAGCGTGCCCATCCCCGAGGGAAGCTGGTCGACACTCGGGGGATACGTGTTCTCGCGCCTCGGGCGGCTCCCGCGCGTGGGCGATCGCGTGAAATTCCCTGGGGGCGAGCTCGAGGTCGTTGCGATGGACGGCCGGCGCGTGGCGGCGGTGCGAGTGCACCGCGCAACCGCCGGCGCAGGCACCGCCGCGTGAGCGTTCCCGAGGGCGATGCGATCCGTGTCACAGAAACGGTCAGCATCCCGCGCTCCGAGCTCGTCGTGCGCGCGACCCGCTCCGGCGGCCCAGGCGGACAGCACGTCAACACCTCGTCGACGCGCATCGAGATCACCTGGGACATTGCGCGTACGCGCGCGCTCACCGAGGACCAGCGGGCGCGAGCCCTGACACGGTTAGGCGCGCGGGTCAGTGACGAAGGCACCGTGCGTGTAGTCGCAAGCGATTCGCGCAGCCAGCGCCAGAATCGGGAGGGCGCCGAGAATCGCCTGGCCGATCTCGTCAGGCGCGCCCTGGCCGTACCAAAGGCGCGCAAGCGGACGCGAACCCCGCATAAAGCCGTCGAAGCGAGGCTCAACGCGAAGCGTCGGCACCGCGAGCGCAAGCAGGAGCGTCGCTGGCGCACAGAGGACTGAGGCACGCGAACAATCCATCGTTGCATACTCGAGTGGCCCGGTGGTTGCCTTCCTGAAGGCACCTATGCAGCAGGCGTCTATGCAGCAGCAGTCCCCCCGCGCGCAGGCCAATCGCGCTGCCGGAGTCCAATCGAGGGCCACGAACCGCGTCGCTACGATCGTACTCGCCGATGACAGCATCCTCCAGCGCATGATGATGCGCGCGGTGCTGGAGGCAGAGGGATATCAGGTGCTCGAAGCCGGAGACGGCCGCGAGGTCCTCGATCTCGTGCATCTCGCGCACCCCGATCTCATTCTGATGGATATCGCGATGCCATCGATGGACGGGATCACGGCCGCGCGCCGCATTCGAGGCGGCGAGGGCGGAGGCGTGGGCACTCCGATCGTGTTTCTGACGGCGCTGAGCGAGTCGGAAGATCGTGATAGCGCGTTCGCCGCGGGAGGCAACGAGTATCTGGTGAAGCCCGTCGGCGGTGCCGAGTTGCTGAGACTGGTGCGGGAGTGGCTTTCGGCGGATTGACATCTCTGACGAACGAACCCTGCCCTATCCCTTTACGCGCTGAACCGTCGACGTCACCGTCGTCGTCATCGGGATCGTCATGTTGTTCGCGGGCAGCGAGATCGTGCTCTTCGCCGTCTGCGTAAGAGCGGAGCCGAGGTAGACACCCTGCGACGTGATGTAGTCCGTCCGCTCGCCCGTGCCCGTTCCCTCGATCACCATTGCCGTGTTCTCGGCAGCGCCGGATCCGGCGACCGTGAACGCGAGATTGCGGCGAATACGCCACGACTTCTCTCCCGCGTACGTCGTGTCGCCGTCGAACGTGGACGTCACGATGATCGTCGTGTTGACGTCGATGCCGCCGCGGTTGCCGTTGACGGTGACCGTGTCGACCCACTTGTCACCGGCCTTCCGGTTCACCGCGCTGACGACGGGAAGGAAGTTCTCGAACTCCTCCATCGCGGGGAGTCCCTCCGCCAGCGCCTCCCCCGGGTTGAACGAGTACATCCGTCCGGTCGGCGATGCGAACCCGCTCGACCTGGTCCCGGAGACCTTCGCGAGGTCTGGCGCGGGAATGGGACCGGTGGTCTTCACGTTTGCGGAGTCCCAGGTGTACGCGATGGCGAGCGTGTCCTTGGCCTTGCGCGAGATGTCGAGCGTGAGCAAGTGGCGCGTATTGAGCTCACCGTCGATCGTCTGGCCATTCATTTCCTGGCTGACCTTCGCGCTCGACTCGACGCGGTACGTGTGGGCGCCCGGCGCGTACGTGAATGAGGAGGACTGGGCATCCGCAGCGGGGGCGGACGGGATGACGAATGCGCCGATGGCGGCGGATGCAATGCGACTGAGCATGGATACCGGCTCTAAGGTTAGGCGGGGGTACGTGCGGTCGTCCCAAGTCTAACGACCGTTCCGACGTTTTGCTGGCGACGCACGGGGTCTCTGCGTATCCTTCGCGCCGCCATGACGCTCCATCGCCGGCCCCGGGCCGCACAGGTGCCGGACGAAGTCCGCCGCCGATTCGGCCGCCGCCTCCGCCAGTGGTTCCGGGCCAACGGCCGCGATCTCCCGTGGCGCCGCACCCGCGATCCATACCGGGTCCTCGTCTCCGAGCTCATGCTCCAGCAGACGCAGGTGACGCGCGTCCTCGAGCGCTACGACGATTTCCTGCGCGAGTTCCCCACGCTCGCGAGCGTCGCGCACGCGCCGCGTGGACGCGTCATGGAAGCGTGGGCGGGGCTCGGCTACTACGCGCGCGCGCGCCACCTCCACGCCCTCGCGCGCACGGTGGCGACCGATGGCGGAACGCTCCCCGCCGATCCGCGCGCACTTCGCCAGCTCCCCGGGATCGGGGCGTACACGGCTGGCGCGGTGGCATCCTTCGCCTACGAGCGGCGCGCCGCGCTGGTCGACACGAACGTCGCGCGCGTGCTCAGGCGCGTGTTCGCGCCGCGCATCAACCCGAAGTCGACTCGGGGACAGCGCGTGCTGTGGGAGCTCGCGGAAGCGATGCTTCCGCGGCGCGGCCGAGATGCGTGGACACACAACCAGGCGATCATGGAGCTGGGTGCGCTCGTCTGCACCGCGCGGATTGCGAAGTGCGGCCAGTGCCCGGTGCGAGGCATGTGCCGATCCGCGAGGCGGGCGTGAGCGCGCCCGAGCTGCGTATCGCGCTCCCCTCCTGGGTCGACGCCGTCGTCGACTGGAAGCGCCCGTATCGCGACGACGAGTCGCGCATGCGGCTCGCGATTGCGATCGCCCGCGAGAACGTGCGGCGCGCCACAGGCGGTCCGTTCGGAGCGGTGATCGTCGAGGAAGAGAGCGGCCGGCTGGTCTCCGTCGGGATGAACCGCGTCATCCCCGAGAAGAACTCCATGCTGCACGCCGAGATCGTCGCGTTCATGATGGCACAGGCCCGGCTCCAGACCTACACGTTCGGCGCGCCCGGGCTTCCACCACACACACTCGTCAGCTCGTGCGACCCCTGCGCGATGTGCCTCGGCGCCACGCTGTGGAGCGGGGTGCGTCGCGTCGTCTGCGGCGCCACGCGCGAGGACGCGGAGCGCGTGCGGTTCGACGAGGGCCCGGTCTTTCCCGAGTCGTATCGCTACCTGGGCGACAAGGGCATCAGGGTCGTGCACGGCGTACTCCGCGCCGAGGCGCGGGCGGTGCTCGAGGAGTACGCGGCGTCCGGCGAGATCTACAACGGGTAGCGTCCGACCGGCGAGGCGCGCCAAGGAACAGCAACGGCGTTAGGCAGCGAGCTCCCGCAGCGTCGCGCGGTCGAGCTCGTGCCCACCCGCGAACTCGACCACCCGACAGCGGATCGACGCCCGCGCCAACAGATCGGCTTGCTCCCGCACCTGATTCGCATCGATCATCGCGTCCATGGTTCCAACCACCATGTGCAGATCCGCGGAGCCGAGGCGCCCCGCCGCGGTCGCGGCGTCGATCTCCGGCGGAAGGAGACCCGACCAGAGAATGACGCGGTCGAGGCGCGCCTCGCCGTGCACCAGCCATCGCGAGACGACCGCCGCGCCCTGCGAGAAGCCCAGCGCCGTGACGCGAACCTCGGGCGGAATCTCGCCTCCAGCCAGCTCCCGCAGCAGCGTGTCGAGATAGCGGACGTAGTCGTCGATCTCGGCGAGACGATCCTCCCGCGTCATCCACGTCGCGCCGACACGTGCGTTGGCCCCAGCTCGCCCGCCCTCCCGATTGAGGTAGTACCGGTTCAGAGCTTCCGGTGCGGCGATCAGGCGCCCGCGCCGCTCGATGACGCGAAAGCGCTCAACGAACGCGCGCGCGAGCTGCGCGAACCCGTGACAGACGATCCAGATGTCGTTCGGCGGTCGAGCGACATCGCCGAGCGTGTAGTAGCGCGCCGTACGCTCGACCGTGATGTGGTGCTCCGTAACCGAGGCCGGATCGACGCTCACCGGTTCACCCGAAGAGGAGAAAGACGTCGTACAACGCGTGCGTCCACGCAGTGATTCCGAATCCGCGCGTGACGAAGAGTGCGCTGAAGAAGATGCCGGCGACGAGTCGAAAGGCGAATGATCCGGCCTCGAGCGGGTCGCCGAACGGGCCGATGTAATGAAACGCCGAGAAGACGAACGCGCCCACTCCCACGGCGACGACAGCCGCGGTCGCGGGTCGCCAGCCAAGCAGCTTCGCCCCGGCGGTGGCAATCGCGCCCACGAGCAACACGCGGAACAGCAGCTCCTCGTAGAGGCCGGCGCCCAGCGAGACCATGAGCTGCGTCCACCAGCCGAGCTGTTCCATATGACCCTGCACCATCGCGGCAAACGGCGCGAGAACGTGCGACGTGATCGTCGACACGACGACGCCGAACATCAGCGCGAGCGCGATCGACTCCGCCGCCATGCCGGCGAAGACTCGGGGCGAGAGTCGTCGTCCATGCGCCCGCATGTCGCGCGCGACGAGCCCCACGCTCACGCCGATGAGGATTGCCCCGAAGACCAGCGGACCGTGCTCGCCGAGGATGCGGATGAAGAACGTCTTGAGCAGAACGTCGGCGCCGTTGCGGATCGCCTGTGGCTCCCCTGCGCCGAGGATGGCAGCGAGGGTCTCGTAGGCGACGAGCAGCGGAAGCGCGAAGATGAGGCTGTAGCGGTGCGCGCGACTCTGCCGCCAGTAGCTGTGGAGCGGGGAGAGTGTGGTGCTTTTCATTGGCGCGGTGCGCGGAGGCATGTCCGCATTACGCACCGCGAGAAGGGATGGTTCCGAGGGGGTGGCGGGGGCGCGGGACGGCGCGCCCTCCGCCCGTGCGGATCAGCGCCCGGACTTCCCTCGCCTCCCCGCGCGTTTCTTCCCTCGCGACTGGGACTCGGCGCGATTCTGCGGCTTGCGTCGCTGGCCAGGAATCATCTCACGCTCCTGCGCTTCGCTTCCCGTGAGCTCACGCTTCTCCCGCTCGAGCACACCTTCGTCCTCCGCGCGCCACTTGCGATCCGTGGCCGGCGGCTCCTTACGCCAGAACTGACTAGGTTTGCTCCCGCCCATGAAGCTCCTCCGGAGAATTGTCCCGCAACCGATAGTACACGAAGCGTGCCCGCCGACGTGAAAGTGCACGGCGCGCTACCTGGCAGGCGCGCGGCTCGATAAGATCAGTCATGCGACACGGACGCATGCGAGCGCTGGCCGTCGCCGCCTCCCTTCTGCTTGGTCCGGCTCTCTTGCTCGCGCACGGCGTGCTGCGACGGTCGGAGCCGGCGAATGGAGCCGTGTTACGCGCCGCCCCACGTGTGATTCGCCTCACCTTCAGCGAGCCGCCGCAGCTGTCGTTCACGCGCGTCGAGCTCGTGGGTCCGGATTCGCTGCCGGTGGCGACCTCGGCGCTACGGATCGGGGCGCCCGATTCAACCTCGGTGATCGTCGCCGATGTGCTCGGGCCGCTCGTCGCTGGGCGGCACCGGATTCTTTGGCAGATCACCAGCGCGGACGGTCACCCCGTGCGCGGCACGATCGCATTTCGGATCACCGACGATGCGACCGGGCTCGGTGTAGCCACGCCTCCGGTCGCCGCTGCGCCGGAGACGAGCGGACCAGCGGTTCCGGCAGCGTCGCAAGTCGCCGTGACGAGCTTCGCCGTCGATTCCTGGCCGTACGCCGTCATTCGTCTCGCGGGATTCGCCGCGATCATGATCATCATCGGCGCCGTCGTGTTCGCGCTGATCGTCGCGCCCGCGACGCGGCACCGTGTGCCCGATCTCGATGCCGAATTCGTGCTCGAAGCGCGGCGGCTGGCGGCGAGGACGGCGCTCGTCGCCACGGCAGCGATGACCATCGCGCTAGTCGGCCGCCTCATCGCACAGTCATACGCGATCACCGGTGCGGCGCCCAACGCGAGCTTCGTGAGCAACATCGCGCGGACACCGTGGGGCATTGGCTTTCTGCTCCACGCGGCCGCCGTCCTGATGCTGTTTGCTGCCTTCGCCCGCACGCGCCCCGCAGCATGGCGCCTCGCGATCACTGCCGGACTCGCGCTCGCCGTCGGCACCGCACTGTCGGGGCATGCAGCCGCCGCGGGGCGATGGACGGTGATGGCGATCGTGAGCGACAGCGTGCACATGATCGCCGCCGGCGGTTGGCTTGGCGCGCTGCTCCTCGTGCTGGCCGCAGGCGTTCCAGCGACGGCGCGCATGGACCCGTTAGGCCGCGGCCTCGCCGTCCGCGGGATGGTCCATGCGTTCTCGCCGATGGCGCTCGCCTTCGCTGGCCTGCTCGCCGTGACTGGTGTCATCGCGGCCGTCCTGCACCTCGGCGGATGGAGTGCGCTCACCGGCTCCGACTACGGCCGCTTGCTGCTGATCAAGATCGGCGGGCTCGTTCTCGTGGTCGCGGCCGGTGCGTACAACTGGCTCCGTTTGCGCCCCGCGCTCGATGCCGACCGCGTCGGCACGCTTCGCCGCACGGCCGGGTTGGAGCTCGTGCTCGCGTTCGCCGTCCTCGTCGTCACCGCGTGGCTCGTGGCGACGCCGCCACCCGCGTCGCAATGAGCGGCGCGCCCGCGGCATCCGACGCGCCTGCGTGTCCCGCGTGCGGTGCCCGCACAACCTGGTGGGACCTCGGCGACGCTACCGCCCTTGCTCGCTGCCCGACGTGCGGACACGTCGTTCGCGATCTGCGCTTCTCGAGCGCCCCCGTCCGCGGGCACGCGTGGGGCGGGAGCGCGGTGTTCGATCGCGTGCGTATCGCGATCACGATGCAGCGGATGCGGCCGCTCCTCCCGCGCGGACGGCGAGCGCGGATTCTCGAGCTCGGATTCGGCCGCGGCGTGATGCTGCGGGAATTCCTGGATGCCGGGCACGAGATCCACGGAATCGAAGCTGGAATGCTCGACGTGGACATCGATCCCCTCGTGCGCGAGCGCGGCACGCTCTACTTCGGACGCGCCGAGGATATCGACATTCCGCGTGACTTCTTCGACCTGATCTACGGGGTGCACGTGATCGAGCACCTCAGCGATCCGCAGCGCGTGTTCGACACGCTGGCGGCAGCGCTCGCGCCCGGGGGGAAATTCTACTTCGTCACGCCGAATGCGGAGTCGATGGGGCTCGAGATCTTTCGCGACACGTGGTGGAATCTCGAGGATCCCACGCATCTGAATTTTTTCTCGGCGCGGTCGGTCACGCGAATGCTGGAGCGCGCCGGATTTCACGACGTGCGCGTGCAGATCCCGATCCTCGACTCGCTCACCATCGAGGCCAACAGCGCCGTGAAGCGGCTCTTCCCCGCCTCGCGCCGGCACGGGGTCATGAGCAATCCGCTGGTGAAGCTGCTCGACGTCGGTCTCATCGCTCCGACGATCGTGGCCCGCGCCGTGGCGCCCCGCCTGTCGCCGAGCATCGACATTCGGGGAACGAAGCGCGGTTAGGCGCGCCGGAGCCGAAGTGAGTTCGTCACGACACTCACCGAGCTGAAGGCCATGGCCGCGCTGGCAAGCATGGGATTGAGGAGCATGCCAAAGACGGGATAGAGCACGCCGGCGGCGATCGGAATTCCGATGACGTTGTAGATGAACGCCCAGAAGAGATTCTGGCGCATCGTCCGCATTGTGCGGCGCGAGAGATCGATCGCGTCGACGATGCCGCGCGGATCGCCGCGCATGAGCGCGACGTCGGCCGCCTCGACGGCGACATCAGTCCCCGTGCCGATCGCGATCCCGACGTCGGCGCTCGCCAGCGCCGGAGCGTCATTGATCCCGTCGCCAACCATCGCGACCACGTGACCGGAGCTACGGAGACGCTGCACCTCGGCGACTTTCTCGGCGGGGGAGACGCGCGCCACGACGCGCTCGATTCCGAGCTCGTCCGCGATCGCTCGCGCCGTGGACGGGTGATCCCCCGTGATCAGGGCGACCTCGAGTCCACGCCCGCGCAGCGCGGCTACCGTATCGCGCGCCGTGGGCCGCAATGGATCGGCGACGGCGATGAGTCCCACTACCTTGCCATCCACCGCGACGAGGACGGGCGTCCTCCCCAGCTCGGCCGCCTGCACGAGATCCCGGTCCAGAGCCGCCATCTCGACGCCTGCCTCGCGCATCAGACCTTCGCTGCCAACGAGAACGGCTTTGCCGCGCACGGTCGCGCGCACGCCGCGACCCGGAATCGCGACGAACGCCTGTGGAGGCTCGACCGGTATTTCGTGATCGCGGGCGTACCGTACGATCGCATCCGCGAGTGGATGCTCGCTGACGGACTCGAGCGAGGCCGCGAGACTCACGAGCTCCCGCGCGTCGCGAAGCGGCCCCTGGCGATTCACCCGCACGTCGGTGACCGACGGGTTGCCCTCGGTGAGCGTTCCCGTCTTGTCGAGGGCAACGAGGGTGACGTCGCCCGCTCGCTGTAGCGCTTCGCCGCCCTTGATGAGGACGCCCGACTGCGCTCCACGCCCGGTCGCGACCATCACCGCCGTCGGGACGGCAATCCCCATGGCGCACGGACACGCGATGATGAGCACGGAGACGGACGCGGCGAGCGCGCGCGCGAGTGCCCCGTCCGCGGCAACCATCCAGATCACGAACGTCAGCGCCGCGATCGCGAGCACCGTGGGGACGAAGATCGCGCTCACGCGATCGGCGAGGGCCTGGATCGGCGCGCGCGACGCCTGCGCATCGCGCATCACGCGCACAATGCGCGCGAGCACGCTCTGGGCGCCGAGCGTCGTGGCGCGATAGCGGAAGCTGCCGGTGGTGTTGATGGTTCCGCCGGCCACACGATCGCCGGCGGTCTTTGCCACCGCCATCCACTCGCCGGTGAGCATCGATTCGTCGACGGCGCTTTCGCCAGCAATGATCTCGCCGTCGACGGGGATGCGCTCGCCCGGCCTCACCACGACGACATCGCCGCTTCGCACGTCTTCGATCGGGACGTCGGCGTCGGTCCCGGCCCGGACCACGCGGGCGCTTCGCGGCTGAAGCTGCGCCAACGCGCGCAGTGCCGACGCGGTGTTGCGCTTCGCGCGCGCCTCGAGCGCGTTCCCCGTGAGGATGAGCGCGATGATGATGACGACCGCCTCGTAGTACACGTCGGGTGCGAGCCCATGCCGCGTGAACAGAGCGGGCACGATCGTCGCCACCGCCGAATACAGAAAGGCGGCGCCAGTGCCGATCGCGATCAGCGCATTCATGTCGGGGGAGCGCCGACGGAGCCCGGTCCAGCCGCGAACGTAGAAGTGGCGGCCCGCCCAGAGCATCACGAACACCGTCGCGGCGAGCAAGGACCACGAAAGGCCTCGCGGATCGATCGCGAACAGCCACGGGGCAACGTCCCGGAGGGCCGGCGCGACCGCACGCGTCACCCAGGCGCTGAATGGATCGGCGTGCGCATGCGTCGATCCTGCCATGAGCGGGACCGAGAGGAGCATCGCGAGCACGCCAACGACACCGCTGACGATGGCCCGCCCCCGCAGGCGCTCGTACTCGCGGGAGCGGGCGTGGTCGAGCTCCTCCTGCTCAGCGAGGACATCGCGAGCTGGCGAAGGAAGCTCGGCGTCGTAGCCGACCCGCTGGATCGCGTCGACGATCGCCGTCGGCGTGGTCACCGCGGGATTGAAGGTCACCGCCGCGCTCTCCGTCATGAGGTTGACGGACGCGTCGATGACCCCGCGTTCCTTCGACAGCGCACGCTGCACGGTAGCCTGGCAGGCAGCGCAGGTCATGCCGCCGACAGGGACGGAAATGCGCACACTGTCGCGCGTTGGGTCCTTGACCGTCGTCGACACGGCCGCGTCGCTCAGAGGGCGATCGAGGGCTCGTAGCCGGCGTCGCGCACCGCGTCGAGGATCTCTTCAGGCGAGCGCCGCTCGGGGTCGAAGCGCAGGACCGCGGATCCGATGCGAACGTCCTGGACCTCGAGCCCGTCGAGGGCGTTCAACGTCTTCGACAGGCGGGCCACGCAGTGGCCGCAGGACATTCCCCGGATGTTCAGCGCAATCGATTGCATGGCCGAAAGGTAATATACCCCCTCCCCCTATGCAAGAAACAGGCAGCGGGACTTCAGAGGGCGCCGCCCGAGGCTGCGCGGTATCGGGCAAACGTCTCGCGCTGATTGACTTTACCGTGCCCAGGCGCTATGTTTCGGTCCAGTGACGACCGCGCGATTCAGGGCGCGGCGTCGAGGAAAAGACGGGGCCTCGCTCTCGCGAAGCCCCGTTCCGTTTTTCCCGCTGTTGCGGGAGAAGCCCATCGTGGGGGCCTTGACCACGAATCAAAATGAGTCGGCACGTACGGTACATCTTCCGGACCCCGACCACATCTAGAGGAGTATCGTATGCGCTCGACCGGAACAGTGAAGTGGTTCAACGACGCCAAGGGCTTTGGTTTCATCACGCCTGAGGGCGGTCAGAAGGACTGCTTCGTCCATCACTCGGCCATTCAGGGCAGCGGCTTCAAGTCGCTCGCCGAGGGCGAGAAAGTGGAGTTCGACATCGTGCAGGGCCAGAAGGGACCAGCGGCGGAGAACGTCGTCAAGCTGGGTCGATAATTCTGCTGGACCAGCTCGTGTGAGCTAAGGCCGCTGGGTCGGTTCGGCGTTTCGCTGACTGGCCCAGCGGCTTTCTCATGAGAGTAGCATGCGTCAACAATAGGGAGGATTACATGGTCGAAGTTCAGCTCGCCGAGGGCGACCGCATCGAATGGGCGCTCAAGGCATTCAAGCGCAAGGTGATGCGGTCCGGAATCCTCAAGGATCTCCGCAGCCGTCGTCACTACGTGAAGCCGAGTGAGGCACGTCAGCTCAAGTCGGCGGCCGCGCGGCGGCGGGAGCGCTCGAGGGCGAAGCGATGATCCGCTCGTCCGTCCGCACGAAGTACGACGCAGCTGTTCTCGGCGCCGCGTACGAGGGCGACACGGCGCGGTTCCTGACGGATCGCCTCCGCGCGCGGCTCTCCGAGGCGCGCAGCGTATGGACCCGCGATCCCGTCACTGAGGATTCGGAGTCGACCACAGCCGATGACGCGTGCGCGAGCTCGCGCACCGTGGTCATTCTGCACGACCGCCTGTGGGGACGCACGTTGCCGACGAGCAGTGACCGCACGGCCCTCGAGGCGCGCGTCGCGCGCGATGGCGGCGCATCGGTCTTCTTCATCTCGCTCGACGACACGCCGCTCCCGTCGTGGGCGCGCAAGGCGAAGATCGCCGACCTGGGGAAGAAGCCCCTCGACGAGTGCCTCGACACGGTCCTCGCAGCGATCGCCGAGCACGGCGGTCGCGTCCGCTTCGATGGCGCCGACGATCTCACGCAGCGCCTGGCGGGTGAGGAGCGCCGCGTTCGCGACCGCGACACCTATCTCGCCTCGCATCGCTCCGGGCCCGCGTGCACGCGCGAGCTCGAGCGTCTGGCCGACGATGTCGTGCAGCGCATCGAAGCGCTGGAGCGGAACGAGGCCGCACCCGAGATCGAGGTGAGACGCGGCGCGGGCCGGTGTATCATCCAGCTCGGACCGGTCGCTCTCACGATGTCGTGGATCCGCTCGCGCACCGATTCGGTGATCGAAGGGCGGCTCATGATCATGGAGTGGGACGGCATCGTCCGCCGCGGCACCGATCAGGTCCCCGAGCGCGCACCGGTGCGTCACGCGTTCCGCCCCGCAACGCTGTTGCGCGAGGATGTCTTCGTCGCCGACACGGCGAACGAGCAGGACTGGCGGTGGCGCCGCGACGGCCGTGCGCTCGGCATGTACACGTCGCGCGACCTGGCGACGCGATGCCTGGCGTCTCTTACCGCGAGACTGGACGAGGTCGCAGTCGAGGCAGCGTCGTAAAGGAAACGCGATTGCGGGTTACGGATGAACCGCGTAGGACCGTAACACACAGAGGGCTCCGAGTGATTCGCTCGGAGCCCTCTGCGTGTTTGGGTCCTACGCGGCTGATCCGCAATCCGCAATCTCGCTCTTACTGCACCGCGTTGATCATGTCGAAGATCGGCAGGTACATCGCGACCACCATGCCGCCGACGACGACCCCGAGGAACACGATCATGATCGGTTCGAGTAGTGAGAGCAGCGCGCTCACGGCCGCGTCCACCTCTTCGTCGTAGAAGTCGGCGATCTTCGACAGCATCTCGTCGAGACCACCGGTCTGCTCGCCGACGGCGATCATCGAGATCACCATCGGCGGGAAGACTTCCGACTTGGCCAGCGGCGCCGCGATCGTGTCACCCCCGGCAATCGAGGCGCGCGACTGCATGATCGCGTCGTGAATGACGCGGTTGCCCGCCGTCTTGGCCGTGATCTCGAGGCCGTCGAGAATCGACACGCCTGACGAGATCAGCGTTCCGAGGGTCCGCGTGAAGCGCGACACGGCGGACTTGCGAATGACGTCGCCGAGCACCGGCAGCCGGAGCATCAGCCGGTCGATGTTCAGCTTGCCGCCCGACGTCGCGTAGTAGCGCTTGGTCATGAATCCAACGCCAAGCGCAGTCGCGATCACCGCCCACCAGTAGCCTTGCAGGAAGCGCGACATGCCGATGACGACCCGCGTCGGAAGCGGAAGCGCCAGGTTCACCGAGGCGAACATCTGCTCGAACGTCGGAATGACGAACACGAGCAGGACGACGATCGCGATCACGGCGACGCTGATAATGACGCCGGGGTAGATCATCGCGCCCTTCACCTTTCGGACGAGCGCGTCGTTCTTTTCCATGAACACGGCGAGGCGCGACAGAATCGTGTCGAGAATGCCGCCCGCCTCACCGGCGGCGACCATGTTCACGTAGAGCTCGCTGAACGCCTTCGGATGCTTGCCGAGGGCGTCGGCCACCGTGTGCCCCGACTCGACATCGTACACGACCTGTCGGGTGACGTCCTTCAGCGACTTGTTCTCGCTCTGCTTCGACAGAATGTCGAGCGCCTGCACGAGCGGCAGACCGGCGTTGATCATCGTCGCGAACTGCCGCGTGAAGATGACGATGTCGCGCGTCTTGATGGGGCCGCTCGCCTTCCTGCGGGCGCGATCCTCGTCGACCTTCACGACGATGAGCTTCTGACGGCGAAGCTGCGCCACGACGTCTTCGCGGCTATTCGCGTCCATCGTCGCGGACTTCAGATCGCCGCTCAGCGTGCGCGCGGTGTATGCAAACGTAGGCATGGAATCTCCTCTCTAGTCGTGCCGTGCTGCTACCGCCGGGTGGCGGGCGCGAGCTTCTGGTTCGGCAGCCCGGGCTTCTGACCGCCCTTGCCATCCACGGGATTCTCGTCGCCGAGCGCCGGCTGTCCGATCATGCGCAGGAACTCGTTCGGATCGCCCGAGACACGCAGGCACTCGTCGGCCGTGACCTCGCGTGACATGTAGAGCTGATAGAGCGCATCGTTCAGCGTCTGCATGCCGAACTTCTTTCCCGACTGCATGAGCGAGTAGATCTGGTGGATCTTGTCCTCGCGGATGAGCGCGCGAATGGCCGCGGTCACGACGAGGATCTCCGCCGCCATCACGCGACCGCGGCCCTTGGCGCGCGGGAGCAGCGTCTGCGTCACGATGCCCTCGAGCACGAACGCGAGCTGTGCGCGCACCTGCGACTGCTGGTGCGATGGAAAGACGTCGATGATGCGGTTGATCGCCTCGGCCGCCGAGTTCGTGTGCAGCGTGGCGAACGCGAGGTGACCGGTCTCGGCGATGGTCAGCGCAGCCTGGATCGTCTCCAGGTCGCGCATCTCACCGATCAGAATCACGTCGGGGTCTTCACGCAGCGCGTACTTGAGCGCGTTGGCGAAGGACTTCGTGTCGCTTCCGACCTCGCGCTGGTTGACGATGCAGTTCTGGTGGCGGTGGATGAACTCGATCGGGTCTTCGACGGTGATGATGTGGCCGCGGCGCTCCCGATTGATCTTGTCGAGCATGGCGGCGAGCGTCGTCGACTTGCCGGAGCCCGTGGGACCGGTCACGAGCACCAGGCCGCGCGGCTTCTCCGCCATCTTTGCCACCACACCCGCCAGTCCCAGCTCCTCGAACGTGCGGATGTTGAAGGGGATCTGCCGGATCACGAGCGAGACGCACCCGCGCTGCTTGAAGCAGTTGCCGCGGAAACGCGCCAGGTTCTGAATGCCGAACGAAAAGTCGAGCTCGTCCTCGGTCTCGAAGCGCTTTTTCTGGTTTTCCGTCAGGATCGAATACGCCAGCGTCAGCGTGTCCTTCGGCGTGAGGACGTAGTCGACGTTCGAGTTCTGGATATCGCCGTCGATACGGAGCTTTGGACGCTCACCCGCCGTGATGTGCAGGTCGGATGCGTCGCGCTCGATCATCTCCTCGAGGAGCGATCGGAGGTTGACTCCGGATGGGGCGGTTGCTGGCGCGGTCATAGACTAGAGGGGTCGAGGGAATCAGCTGCTCGTCTCACGTACCACCTGCTCCACCGTCGTTATGCCTTTCATGATCTTGAGGAGGCCGTCCATGCGGAGGGTCAGCATCCCGCACTCGACCGCCGCGTCCTTCAGCTCCTGAACGCCCATGTTCTGAAGAATCAGCTTCCGGAGCCGCTGATTGAGGGCCATGACTTCGTAGATACCTTGCCGTCCCTTCAGCCCCGAGCCATTGCAGGCGTCGCAGCCGGTGCCCTTGAAGAACGTCAGATCCCACAAGCGCGTCTCCAGCGTGTAGTCGTCGCTGAACGGCTTCGCGTGCTTCGTCGAGGTTTTCTTTGCGTTCTCGATCGCCTCGTCGGTGAACATCATTGAGCGGAACGTCGCGTCCTCGGGGATCTTGAGCGCGCGCATCTCGTCCGGGTCGGCCTGGTAGTTCGTCTTGCAGTTGTTGCACACACGACGAACGAGTCGCTGCGCCAGTACGAGGTTGAGCGCCGACGCGACGTTGAAGGGCTCGAGACCCATATCGAGGAGACGCGTGACAGTCTCCGGCGCCGAGTTCGTGTGCAGCGTCGACATGACGAGGTGGCCGGTGAGCGCGGCCTTGATCGCGATGCCGCCCGTCTCCAGATCGCGGATCTCACCGACCATGATGATGTTCGGGTCCTGCCGCAGGAACGCTTTCAGCGCGGCGGCGAACGTCATTCCGATGTCGGTGCGCACGAGCACCTGGTTGATGCCGAACAGGTTGTACTCGACCGGGTCCTCCGCCGTCATGATGTTCACGTCGATGGTGTTCACCTTGGACAGGGCGGAGTACAGCGTCGTCGTTTTTCCCGAGCCCGTGGGACCGGTGACGAGGACCATTCCGTACGGATTCATCACCGCTTCCATGAGCTCGGCTTCGGCGCGCGGCTCGATGCCGAACTTCTCGAGCTCGAGGGTGAGGTTTCCCTTGTCGAGAATTCGGAGCACGATCTTCTCGCCGAACAGGGTCGGCAGCGTGCTCACGCGGAAGTCGATGACCTTCTTGCCGATCTTGAGCTTGATGCGGCCGTCCTGCGGCACGCGGCGCTCGGCGATGTTGAGCTGCGCCATGATCTTGAAGCGGGAGATGAGCGCCGCCTTGAGCTTCATGGGCGGCTTCATGATCTCCTGCAACGCGCCGTCGACGCGGTAGCGCACGCGCATCTCGTGCTCGTAGCACTCGAAGTGGATGTCCGACGCGCCGCGCTTCACGGCATCGGACAGAATGCCGTTGATGAGCTTGACGACTGGCGCATCGTCGATCGCCGCCGCGAGTGCGGCCGCCGAGATTTCTTCCTCTTTCTCCTCGACGACCTCGACGTCGCCTTCCGTCTCGGTGTCGATGTCCTTGAGGAGGGTCTGGAGCGCCGCGTCCGATGACTCGTAGTACTTTTCTACGGCATTACGGAGTGTGTACTCACCGGCGATGACCGGAAAAATGTCGTAGCGCGTGATGAACTTGAGATCATCGAGCACCCCGAGATTCGTCGGATCGGCCATGGCGACGGTGAGCGTGCGTCCATCGCGCTTCAGCGGAAGGACGAGATGCTTCGTCGCGAGATCGGCGGGGATGAGCTTCGCGATGCGCGGATCGACCTCGAAGCGGGAAAGGTCGACGGCCGGCATGCGGAACTGCCGCGCCAGCATCTTGGTGATGTCCGTCTCGGTGACGTACCCGAGCTTGACCAGGGAGTAGCCGAGGCGCGTGCCATTCTGCTTCCCCTCGAGAAGCGCCTTGTCGAGCTGCTCCCGCGAGATGAGCCCCTCCTTCAGGAGGAGGTCGCCGAGGCGCATACCAGTCGCGGCAGCGGGAGCGGTCATGAAGGGCGATGGGGGATGGCGGAATCGGAGGGTTCAGCGAGGCGCGCGACCGCTGCGCGGCTCGCGTGACGGTTCGCGACGACGCGTGCTAACTCGTGCGCCTACGGGAGATGGACGCGGTGTACCCGAAAACGTCACGTAGGGAGCGAGGGTGCGAGTCGTGACAGGTCCCACCCCTCTGACGCGCTGAAATCCATCGAGGGAACCGAAGGGACCGAGGGAGTCGCGATCGGCGACGATGCGCCCCGCGAGGGCGGGTCCGATGCGCGGCAGGCGGAGGAGCGATTCGGCGGGGGCGGTGTCGAGGTCCAGGGGGGTCGAGGGGGTCGACGGGGTCGAGAGCGCGGATAGCGGGGACCGCACCTTTCCCACTGCCCTCGGACCCTTCGATTCCCTCGACCCCTTCGACCCCCTGGCCGAGTCGACGGCGGCGATCTGCGCGTCGAGCGCGGCACGGCTTGCGCTGGATCCCCCTGAGGCGCGATGCAGCCGAACCCCGGCGCCCAGAAGCGCGACGGCGGAGAAAAAGAGGAGAGCGTGGCGTTCCGACGCGGTCATGGCGCATGCGTGATGGCGATCGTGGGACGGTGCCTCCGCGGGCGGCGCGGCGCGTCATCGTTTTCTTTCGCGTGTGGACTTGACGCACGGCGGGACGGAACGCACGCTGTGTGGGCCGAGCCGTCGCCCGACGCTCGGTGCCGGCACTCCACGGAAGGGGGACGCATGAATCGCTTTGCGTTGGCGGCGCTCGTGGCCGCGTTCATGGCCGGGTGCGCGCCACCGCGGGCAGCGTCAGAGGGCGGCGCTCCGGCGGACCGCAACCTCATCACGCTCGAGCAGGTCGAGGCCGCCCGCGTCGACAATGCCTACGAGCTCGTCCGCACGCTTCATCCGATGTGGCTGCGCAAGCGCGGGTCGAGCTCCATTCAGAACGACGGCGAGATCATCGTCTACCTCAACGACACGCGCATGGGGGGTCCCGAGACGCTGCGGCAAATCGAGACGATCAGCATTACGTCGATTCGCTTCTACGATGTGGGTGCGGCCAACTTCAAATTCGGCCAGGGACACAGCCACGGCGCGATCCAGGTCTCGACCAAGGTGCCGATCAGCCGAAGCTCGTAAGGCCTCCGCGAACATTCTCTTTACAATCTGCCGCGCCCCGGGAGTCGCTCCCGGGGCGTTTTTACATCTTCACCGCGCGTGGGATGCGGTTCGTCCCTTGACGCCAATCGGCGCGAACATTACTTGATCTTCGTACGAACAGATCACGAACAACCCGTTGGCGCTTTCTCCCCTCGAATTCGCGATGACGTCGTTGCCTTCCAGCCGAAGGCACCGGACGGCATTTGCCGTCCACGCCGGCTCGGGTCAGCCGGCGCCCACTCTCCCAGGAAGGAGACCGTATGAACCGTGTGATACCACGTACGCTCGCGGCGTGCGCGGTCGCGCTGATGCCGGGCCTCGTGCTCGGGCAGCAGCCGGCGACCGTCACCGGCCTCGTCACCGATGCGCGAAATCTGCCGCTCAGTGCGGTCAGCGTGTCGATCGAGGATCTGCGCGTCGGTGGCTACACCGACGAGTCGGGCCGCTACTCGTTTACCGTCCCGGCAGAGAACGCGCGCGGACAGACCGTCACGCTCTCGGCGCGCCGACTCGGCTTCGCGCCGGCAACCCGGCAGATCGCGCTGACGGGCGGCACCGTCACCGCCGACTTCTCTCTCGAGGAGAGCGCACACACGCTCCCGGTCGTGACGGCGCTGGGGATCGAGAAGACCGACAAGGCCGTGACGGCGTCGGTCGCGTCGGTCCGCGGCGATGAGATCGCCGAGGCTCGCGAGACGAATATCGTCAACGCGCTCGTCGGGAAGGTGCCGGGTGCCGTGATCACGAATGCCGGCCCGCAGGGCGGCTCGTCGCGCATCGTGCTTCGAGGCGCGAACTCGATTGCCGGCAACAACCAGCCACTGTTCGTGGTCGACGGCATCCCGATCGATAACTCCGCGCCGCGCCTAACGGGCTTCGGCGGCGTGGACTACGGCAACGGCGCCGGTGACATCAACCCGAACGACATCGAGACGATCACCGTGCTGCGCGGGCCGAACGCGGCCGCGCTGTACGGTTCGCGCGCGGCGAACGGCGTCATCATGATCACGACGAAGTCGGGAAGAACGTCGACCGGTATGGGGATTACGGCCTCGACGAACGTCACCTTCGAGGATCCGCTTCGCCTTCCCGATTATCAGAACTCGTACGGCCAGGGGTGTGGCGGGCAGTTCGACTTCGTGAACGGGCGCGGCGGCGGCGTCTGCGACGGCACCGACGAGAGCTGGGGACCCCGCCTCGATGGACGCACGCATGGGTGCAGGTTCATCCCGTCGAGCGATCCGCGGTACAATCCTGCGCAGCCGCGCACGTACGACACGACGGCGCCGTGCCGTCAGTTCTTCAGCAACGGCCAGGCGGCTCCCTGGGCGGCGGCGCCCGACAACGTCCGCGATTTCTTCGAGCGCGGCGTGACAGTGACCACGAGCGCGGCGCTCTCGGGACGTACCGACCGCGCGCACGCCCGCTTCTCGGTGACGAGTCAGGACGTCGAGGGGACGTATCCCGGCAATGAGATCCGTCGCATCAATGCGGCGCTCAACGGGGGTGCGCTCGTCGGCAGCAGCATCGAAGTGAGCGGCCATGTGCAGTACGTGAACGGCGACGGCGAGAACCGCCCGGGTATTGGCTACAACATCGACAACGTCATGCAGCAGTTCGTGTGGTTCGGCCGGCAGGTCGATGTGGACCGGCTGCGCAATTATCGCGATGCCGATGGGAACATGTTCAACTGGAACTACAACTATCACAACAACCCGTACTGGCTCGCGCTCGAGAACGACAACTTCGACAACCGCGACCGCGTCATCGGGTCCGGCACGCTGAACTACACGTTCAATCCGTGGCTCAAGGGGACCTTCCGGGCCGGCACCGACTGGTTCCGCGACTGGCGCAAGCGCACGTACGCGGTCGGCACGGTCGACTTCCCCAACGGGTTCTTCGACGAGGACAATCTGTTCCGCCAGGAATCCAATCTGGAGCTGCTGCTCACGGCGCAGCGCAGCTTCCTCGGAAACGTTGGCGTTACCCTGAACTTCGGCGGCAACCGCCGCTACAACACGTTCCGTCGTTCGTACCAGGGAACGACCGATCTGATCGCGCCAGGCATTTACTCTATCGGCAACTCGGAAGTGAATCCGACCCTCGTGATGCGTGAGGAGCGGAAGCAGGTGAACTCGCTGCTCGGCTCGGCAGAGTTCGCGTATAACGATTACCTGTTCCTCGAGTTCACAGGCCGTAACGACTGGTCGTCGACGCTCCCGGAAGGCAACAACTCATATTTCTATCCGTCCGTCGGCGCGAGCCTCGTGTTCAGCGAGGCGTTCCCCGCGCTCACGTTCGGCGGGGTGATGAACTACGGAAAGCTTCGCGGCGGGTGGACTCGCGTGGGGAATGATGCCGACCCGTACCAACTCCAGTCGGTCTACACGCCGAATACGACGTTTGGCTCGATCGCGCGCTTCGCGGCACCCAACACGATCCTCAACCCCGAGCTCAAGCCGGAGGAGACGACGGCGTGGGAAGCGGGCGCGGAGCTGGAGTTCCTCGACAACCGCGTCGGACTCGACCTGACGTATTACGACAAGTCGACGGCGAATCAGATCCTTGGTGTGCAGCTCTCCGCGTCGACCGGTTTCACGAACAAGATCCTCAACGCCGGCCGCATCAGCAACAAGGGCATCGAAGCAACACTGAGCCTGACGCCGGTACGACTCGAGAACTCCTTCGAGTGGGATATCACGACCACGTACGCAAGAAACCGCAGCATGGTCGAGGAGCTCTTCGGCGACCTGCAGACCGTGGTACTGGGCTCGTACTGGGGGCTGACGGTTCAGGCCCGGAAGGGTGAGCCCTACGGTGCGCTCGTCGGCACCGCGATTCGCCGCGATGCGCAGGGTCGCGTTGTCGTCGGCGCGAACGGCCGCTGGCGGGGCGCACCCTCGGCACAGGTTCTCGGAAACTACAACCCCGACTGGACCGGCTCACTGCTCAACCAGTTCCGGTTCCGCAACTTCGATCTCAGCGTGCTGCTCGATACGAAGCAGGGCGGCGAGATCTTCAGCGTGACGCACATGTTCGGCCGCTACGCTGGTGTGCTCGAGGAGACCCTCGTCGGTCGCGACACCGGCATCGTCGTTGAGGGTGTCACCGAGTCGGGCGCCCCGAACACGGTGCGCATTACGGCCGAGCAGTTCAACCACTCGTTCTATCCGATGCACCAGGCGAGCATATTCGACGCCTCGTTCATCAAGCTCCGCGAGGTGAAGCTCGGTTGGCAGGTGCCGGAGAACCTCTCGAGCCGGATCGGCGTCCAGTCCGCGTACATCGCGTTCACGGGCCGTAACCTGTGGCTCAGCACCGACGTGCCGCACGTCGATCCGGAGACGGCGTTCGACGCCAGCAACGTACAGGGGCTGGAGTTCGGACAGTTCCCGTCGCAGCGCAGCTTCGGTATCCACCTCTCCGTCACGCGGTAACGCCACCTTCTGACTGAGCGAAAACACATGCGATTCATGAAACTTGCCTCGGTGGCGGCGACGACGGCGCTCGTGCTCTCCGTGAGCGCGTGCGACGAGGGCCTCACCGATCTGAACAAGAACCCGAATGCTCCGGAAGAGGTCGGTCCGGAGCTGCTCTTCCCGCAGGGCGTGACCTCGGCGGTCGCCAACGTGCGTGGCTCGAACGCCGACTTGCACCTGACGTCGCTGTGGGCGCAGCACTTCTCGAAGATTCAATACGTCGATGAGGACTGGTACCAGATCCGGCCGCAGAACAACGAGGCCTACTGGACCAACCTGTACTCCGGCGCACTTCAGGACCTCACCGACGCCGCCGAGCGCGCCGAAGCCGCGAGCCGACCCAACCAGCTCGGACCCGCGCTCATTATGAAAGCGTGGACGTTCGGCGCGCTCACGGATCTGTACGGCGACATTCCTTTCTCCGAGGCGAACAAGGGCGACGAGGGAATCACGTCGCCGGCGTATGATCCACAGGAAGAGGTTTACCAGGGGATCTTCACCCTCCTGGAGGACGCCGCCGACATGATGCCGGGAACGGGGCTCGGGTACGGCAGCGCGGACCCCATCTACGGCGGCAACGTCGCGGCGTGGGAGAAGTTCGCGAACTCGATCCGCGCACGACACGCGCTCCGCCTATCGAAGGTCGACGCGGCGACGGCGCAGGCCGTAGTCCTCGATGCGCTGGCGGATGGGGTGTTCGAGAGTCTGGCGGACCAGGCCGTGCTGGAATGGCCCGGCGACGGCACGAACGATCACCCGATCTTCAACTTCAACGTCACCAACAACCGCGACGATCACCGCATCTCGCGCACGATGGTGACGCACCTGCAGAACCTGAACGATCCGCGCCTTCCGATCTACGCACAGCGCCCGCTCGACCCGACGGTCCCAGGGTTTGTCGGCGTGGAGAACGGACTGAGCAGCGACTCGGCGGGACAGCTGGGGCTCGACAAGACGTCCCGCATCGGCACGCTCTTCGGGTACGATGCAGACGCCCCGTCGATCGTGATGTCGTACTGGGAGGTGCTGTTCATTCGCGCCGAGGCGGCGGCACGTGGCTGGACGACCGAGGATGAGGCGGCGCTGTACGCGGCAGCGATCCGCGCGAACATGCAGTACCTCGGTATCGCGAGCGGCGTAATCGACACGTATCTCGCGCAGTCGTCAGTTGCCTTCAATTCGGCGACGGGACTTCAGCAGATCGCCCTCCAGAAGTGGATCTCGCTGTACGGGGAGGGGTCCGAGGCGTTCGCGGAATGGCGGCGCACCGGCGTACCAACGCTCCAGCCGGGGCCCGCAGCGATCACGGATATTATCGCCCGCCGTCTGACCTATCCGTTGATCGAGCAGTCGCTGAACAAGGCGAACCACGATGCTGCGGTGTCACGCCAGGGTGGCGCGACGCTGGAAGACCGCGTGTGGTGGGACGTTCCTTGATCGCTGACGCAGCTGTAGGAAGGCAGAAAGCGGAATGCGGAATGCGGAAGTGGGGTTTACGCATTCCGCATTCTGTTTTCTACTGCTGTAGCAGCTTCACGGCCACATCGCCCACGATCTGAAGGCTCTGCTGGCTCACCTTGTCGATCGTGTCGAAGGGGGTGTGGTGCGCGGCGAACTCGATGTCGATCACGTCGATCACGCGCAGCCCCGCGTCGAGGAGTGGAAGGTGGTCGTCGGTGATCGATTCTCCCACGCGCGGAACGAAGTGCCCGGAGTAGCCGAGGTCGGCAGCGGTCTGCCAGACGCGGGATACGATCTCCGGTGCGCGGCGCACCGAATGGCCCTCCTGGTAGATTCCCAGGTTCGAGTCGCCGATCATGTCCCACACGACGCCGAAGAGCGGACGGTAGTCCGGCGACGGCAGGTGCTGCGCGAAGTACCTGGATCCGATGAGCACGTCGTGCCCCGCGGTGAAGTCTCCGTAGTCTTCCCCATCGACGAAGAGGAGGTCCACGCCCCACGTCGACGGCGTCGTCTTTAGCGCATCGGCCACAGCCATGAGCAGCGCGACGCCCGAGGCGCCGTCGTTAGCGCCGGGCACGGGCGTGGCGCGATCGGCAGGGTTCGACGCGCGATCGGATATGGGACGCGTGTCCCAGTGCGCAACGTAGAGCACGCGCTGCGGCGCCTCGGGATTGATCCGAGCCAGCACGTTGCGCATCGGGAGTGAATCGCCGTCCGATGTCACGTGCGTGAAGCGCTGCTCGATGACGGTGTCCGCCCGCGAGCGCATCTGCTCGACGATCCAGTCGCCGGTGCGCTGATGGCCCTGCGTACCCGGCACGCGCGGCCCGAAGTCGAGCTGCGCGCGGATGTAGTCCATCGCGCGAGCGGCGTTGAAGGAGGTTTTTGGAGCGAAGGACTCGGCATTGTCGCAGGCGACGAGAAGGAATATCGCGAGAATGGCGGACCGAGGACCGAGGACCGAGGAAGAGGCGCCGCGTGTTACATCTCGGCGGAGCCCAACATGGGCTTCCTCGGTCCTCGCTCCTCCGTCCGCACGCACTGACATCATCTCAATTCTCCCGCAAAGAACTGTAATTGAAGTACCGCCGACAACACGAACTGCGTGAAGCGGCGGTCGTTCACCTCATCGTACGTCACCGTCCGCGATACCGACAGGGAGAATGACGCGTTGTCGGCCACATCGGTCTCGGCGCGGGCGTTTATGGCCACGCGGCCATTGTCAGCGATGCGACGCGTGGTGGTGTCGGCCAGAAAGATGGTTTCCGTGCTGATCCGTTGTATACCCGCGTAGGCGCGAAGGGTGTTCGACGGCAGGCCCCAGGAGTCGGGAAGGCGGAAAAGCTTGGTGATGTCCGCCGTCACGTCGTTCTGCTCCCCCTCGCTCGTTCCGCCGCTGCGCAGCTCGCGACGCGTAGTCCTGAGCCATCCGGCCGACGTCGTGAAGCCGCCGAAGATGTCCCACGAGAGCGTGCCGCGAAGGGGATACTGATGAGTCTCGAGCTCGGTGCGCACACCGGAGAGCGCAAGACCGCCGCTTGGCAACGCCGGGCGAAAGCTGCTCGCTCGCGTGATCGCGGCGCGGGCCTCGGCGCTGATCGATGAGATGAATCCCGACATGAACGAAGGGCGGAAGCTCCACCGGAGCGCGACGTCCGGGAACGTGACCGATCGCGCCTCGAGCATCGATTGCGCCGTTTCCGCACGGCGGGTCCAGGTCGTGTTCACCGTTCGCTGATAGTGCTGCGTGAGGCTCGCCCCGAACGGAAGCGAGACCGTGTGGTCGAGCGTCAGACCGCGCGCAACGCCGGCCGTCGTAGCCAGGATGCCATCGAGCGCTCGGAAGTCATCGATGCCACCGAGCCCGAGCTGGTAGGAGAAGTCCGGAGTGAACGGCGTCGCGTCGAACATCGACCGCATCTCGCGTGTCCACGTGACTCGCACCGGCTGGATGGCGTTGGCAATGCGCCGCGCAATCCCCGAATCACCCGCATACCGCGCGAGCGCCCCGCCGATGTCCATCGCCGCGCTCGCCGACAGAATCTGAGAATTGGCGAGCCGGCGCGGCAGCCGCAGCTCGCCGCTGTCACCCGCGGCGCGCAACAGCGTGCGCGTATTCGGATCGCGGAACATCGAGAACGTGCTCGCGACCTCGAACCGCGGGCGGAGCCAGGTGGCGAGCGCTGGAGTGAAGGCCAGCGCAGTCTGCATCTGCCGCTCGCGCTCGAGACCTACGTCGAGCCCGAAAAGCTCGCCTCGCTCGAATCCGGCGATGAGTCCGACATCGGTGTCGGCGCCGTAGTTCCTCAGGTCGCGCACCGAGCTCGCGTCTACGCGAGCCATGAGCGCCTCGACGGGGCGCAGCTCGACGAGGCCGCGATTCCGCCAGTCGTGACGCAACCCGGCGACGGCGCGCGCCGTGTCCTCCTCGGCGAACACGGGAAGCGAGAAGGAGGAGCGTCGATCTTCCGCACGCGCCCAGCCACTCGTGAGCCGGATTGCGGCCGGCGCGAGGCGTATGTTGGCATCGCGCAGTCCACGAAGCGCCTCGCTTTCGCGAAGCCACCCCGGAAGGGCGTCGATCGCGCCGCGAAGCCACGACGGCATGGTCGCTCCTTCGCGGTCGCCGCGCGCAAAGTCCCAATCGACAGCGCCGGTGAACGACGTGGCGTCTCCGGTCTGATACTCGCTTCGCTGGCTTCCGGTCGTGTACGCTGAGGTCATCGAGAGATTGTCGAGTACGAGTCCCGCGATGCCGCTGCCGATCCGGTTCGCCCGACGCACCGCCATGGTGTACGACGTCGCGGAGGATTTCGGCGTGCGGAGGCCGTCGAGCGCCTGCCCCGATACATCCGACCGGGCCAGGAAGAACGGATCGGTGCCTGAGGAAGCGTGACTGATCGTGACCGGAATGGCGAGGCCGAGCGAGCGTGGCAGCAGGCGGTCGAGTCGCACGGATGACGAGAGATTGAGCTGGTCATCGGTGACGTACGTCGGCTGCTCGGCGAGCTGGCGGAAGTTGTGATCGCGCCGGCTCACGTTCACGGTGAGCGACCCGATGTCGGAGGCAGCGACGGTGACACCGAATTGCCCCGCGTAACCGGCATCGTCCACGACACCGCCGAGGCGGACGTCGTCGATCCAGAGCTCGAGCGTGTCGAGTGGAGAGATGGGACCGCCTGTGCCGCCGCCGGCCGCGCTCACGCGGACGATGCCGACGGAGAGCTCCTGCACGGCTGCCAGGTTCGGCGGAGTGATCGCGGGACTCGCTGTGTAGACGATGTATCCGCCTTCGCAGGCAGCGAAGCGGCGACCGCCCGACGATGACGGCGGCTGGCTTGCCTCGATGAGCGCGAGGTCGGTGCCGGAGCACGCGAGCGTGTCGCCGCCGCGGAGAAACGCGTTCTGTACGCGCGCGCGCAGCCGATAGAAGCGCTCGAAGTCGATGATGTGCTCCGGCAGCCAGGCCGTCGAGTCGGAGCCGACGTTCGCGGGGGCGCGGTAGAGGTAGAAGTTGTCCGCATCGCGCCCCATGCGAACGTAGAACTCGAGATCGCCGCCGGTGCCCCACCCGTTCCCGCGCCCGCGCGCCCACACCCGGAGCGAGCGGTAGCCCATGAAGCTCTTGTCACCCTCGGGAAAGCGATAATACGCCTCGGCGCGCTCGTACACGTCGAGACCAGTGGCGAGCACGCGCAGCGACTTCTCGTTCACCTGCCTCCGCTCGAGACGCACGTCGTCGGTGCGATCGTCAGGCTCATCGGCGACGCCCGGAGGCGGCTGGTATTGAATGCCGGTCGTGCCGGCGTCCAGCGTGCCGATCACCGTCGCCTGCACGGAGCCGCCTCCCGTCTCGAGCGTGCCGGCGATTCCGGCGATCGGGGTGGAGCCCCGCTTCACCCACGGCGCGCCCAACAAGCGCATGCGCGACACCGGCGTGTACGTGAACGCGGTGTCGGCCGCGTCTCCGGACACGACGGTGATGCGCGCCGATCGTATGCGCCTGACGAGGGGATCGTTGATGAGCTCCGCTGAGGCGAGCGGCACGCGCACCAGCGCCCAGCAGAACGTGCGCGGGCCCGTGCGCGTACGGTCGCTCGGGTGATGGTGGCAGAGCCCCGTCTTGGTGATGCTCGCCGGATCCGCGAGGTCGATCACGTACCGCATCAGCCGCTCGCGGTCGTTCTCCGGTCCGCTCATGTTGAGCACGCCGTCGAGGTCGAGATCTTCCTCATCGAGCCGCCGGTTCTCGACGGTACAGTTGTGCCTCGTGTCACCGAGCTCCGAGATCGGTGTCGCACCGCGGCAGAGCTCGACGTCGAACAGCCGCTCCGTGAGACCATCAGCGACTCGAACGAGCGTGTCCGCGCGGTCACTTGGAAGGCCCACGTCGTCCGTCGCCGCGTCGAAGGAGCGCGTGATCTCATCTCGCTCAGAGTCCATCACGTCGTAGCCGGTGAGCGCACGCCCGGTGAACGACGAGTCGGCTCCGCTGACGAAGAGCGTCTCGGGACGGAACGCGACCGCGTTCTCGGAGATGTCGCCGAAATCGAGTACGAGCGTCGGATTCCGGTCGCGCCGTACGGGATCGGTCTCGATCATCGTCCAGAACTCGACCTGCTCGACGCGGGTGAGGTCCACTCCCGATTGGGACAGCGGCTGCATGAGCGAGCGCCAGCGGCGCCCGGTACGGGCAGTCGTGCGCCAGAGATACTCGGGCGCTGCGTCGGCTCGCGGGGAAAGAAACCCTTCGATGCCGGTGGGATACAGCGTGTTCCAGAGAATCAGCTCGGGGACGCGGAACGCCTGGCCGCCGGTGAACCGGAAGGCCGTGTCGACCTGCTCGGGAAAGAACTGGAGCGCGACGTTCCCGACGCGAACGAGATTCTGCGACGCGATCGCGGCGGCCGAGTCGAGCTCGAAGCTGTACGGGCGTCCGCCGATCGGAAGTCCGCCGGGAGCGTACGGACGGCTTCCGAGCCGCCACGCCTGCTCGGTAAGGTTGATCGCGATGCCGCCTTCTCCCTCGAACGTCTCGACGTAGGCGACGCCGGCCGCGTTCGGCTGCGGCCGGCTCGTGGCGAACTCACCCTGCACGTCGATGCGCGACCGCTGCGTCGCGTCGACGAAGGGCAACCGGTCGAGCGCGCGCGTCAGGAGATCGCTGTCGAAGCTGAATTGGCCACTCACACCCGCGAGAAGAGACGATGCGGGCTCGAAGCCGAGGGGCGGGCGGTTGAACGTCGTCTTCTGGCGCTGCGAGAGTGCCGTGAAGGAGAGCCGGCCGGCCTCCGTGGGAAATTCGGCCGCGAGCCCGAGAATCGTCGTCGGTTGCGCGGCGAAGATCGGATTCTCCTCGTACTGCACCGTCACCTGTCGCGGCCGCGCGAACAGTGTGTCGGGCCGGTTGAACGTCACGCGACCGAGCTCGTAGTCCACGCGGTAGTCGACGTCGCGAATGAGCGCCACGCCTTCGATGGTGAGACGCTCCGAACCCTGCCGGATCTGCACGCCACCCAGGGGCAGCGTCCCGACCTCGCCACCGCCTTCCGCTGCATAACGAGCGCGGAGCCTGTACTGCGTCGGCGGGCGGCGCTGGGTGAAGAGATCCTCGAAGGGCGTCCGATAGAGCGAGTCGTTCACCGGGTTTGGCGGCTCGGCGAGACCGGAGTCCGCGAACGGTCGCAGCGAGGGAAAGACGACGAAGTAGTCTCGAATCAGCTTCGCCCCGCCCTGCCCCGCGTTTCTCGCCAGATTCGGATCGCTCGGCCGCGGCCAGAGCCGGTTCTCGATGTCGAAGGCCGACGGGTTCACCGGCTGCGCCATGCCGAACATCTGGAGGAACGTCTCGAACGTCGTTCCCACCGGGCGCTCCTGATCGCCACCCGCCCCGACGACGACCTTGAGCTGCACCGTCTCGCGTCGCACGTCCTCACCACCGAGCCGGTAGACGGAGCGAATCTCCTGGTCGAACACGGGATCGCCGGGGAGCACTTCGGCATCCCACAGCAGGTTGAGCGTGTCGCGACCAGCGGGACCACGCGCCGTGGGAAACGTTCCGCCGACGGCGCCGACGATCGCCTCCTCCCCGGCCGGCCCGGTGACCGTGTAAGAAACCGCGAGGCGCTCGCCGCGTTGAACGGGGTTCACGAGCGCGACCCACAGGTTCGTCGGGTCGATGTAGTAGTCGATGCCCTCCTGGAGCACCTCGAACGGCCCGATCTCGTTGGTGTTCCGCGCGTAGCGAGTCACGGCGTATGGCCCGTTGATGTCGCGCGACACGGCCCCGCCCGGCTGCGGCGGCCGGTAGCGATAGAGCAGCACGCGGCGCGGCCGCTCGCCTGGTGAGAGCGACGCGGCGAGCACCTCGAGATCGCGCGCGAGGATGTCGACGTTGGGGAATCGCTCCGGGAAGGCGCGCCGCGGATCGATCACCCAGAAGAAGCGCCCGCGCTCGACGAGAAAGTCCTCGATGTCGCGCTCGATGGTCTGCACCGACCGGTCGCCCATGGTGAAGACCTTGTCGCGGACGACGTTTCCCTTCTGCTGCGCCATGATGGACCGGAACTGCATCGGCCCGATCTGTCCGATCGCCTGCAATCCGTAGTTGCCGCTCGGAATGCCGGCGGTGATGAAGCGCGACGCCGGTGCGGCGAAGGAGACGTTGCCCACCTCCAGGCGGTGGAGCATCTCGTCGGGCTTCCCCTGGTAAGACACCGAGATGTTGTTCGACGCGTCGAACTCGCGCTCGGAGTCGTAGTCGACGTTGACGTGAATCCGGTCGGCCACGACGCCCCCGGTCTGCACGTTGAACTGGAAGTCGAACTTCGGTTGCAGCGTCCCGATGCAGTTCGCGAACGGCGTGAGCAGATCGCTCGAGCGGCATCGCTCGTTCCGGTCGCGCTCGACCTTGGCCTCGATGCGAGACGTTAGGTGGAGGCCGAGGTCGGCGTACTCTCCGAACACGCCCTGCCGCCGCGTCGTGTCGCCTGCTGACCGAGGACCGAGGACCGAGGAATCAGGCAGCTCCGGTGGACGCGGCGTCGTGTCTGCGAACATCGCGATGATCGCCTCGCCCCAGCGTGCGGCGCGCGCCACCTGCGTCATGCGCACGAGCGCCGCCGCCTGACGATCGGCGATCGTCAGGCCACTATCGCGCTCGGCCAGGCGCCCGAAGGGCCCGAGCGCGGCGGGGCGCTCGAGCACGAGCGAATCATTCGGAAAGCGCAGGCGGACGCCCAGTCCCGGTCGCGCCGCGGTATCCGCGGCCGGCGGCTGCGCCGGCGCCTGAGCACCGAGTGCGGGAACGATCGAGAGTGCCGCGGGGAACAAGAGAGGGAGAAGGCGCACCCAGTCACCGGCGGCGGGACCCACGCGTCCCCCTTCGCCCGCAAGGCGCCGGGAACGTAAATTGACGTGCCCCACCCCGGTAATATCCCTCGCGTACGAGGAAAGAGGAATGAGCACCGAGCACCGAGGACGTCGATTGGACTTGCTCGTCATCCAATCGCCTTCCTCCCTCCTCACTCATTCCTTCACGGCTCCGGCTTAACGTGCTTGTCATTCGCCTCTCCTTGAGATACCCAGCGTGAAGATCCTCCGTCACTACGTGCTGCGGGAGCACGCGGGACCCTTCTTCTTCGCGCTCGCGACGCTGACGTCCCTCTTTCTGCTCAACCAGGTCGCGCGTCACTTCGGCGAGCTCGTTGGCAAGGGGCTCGGCGGCGCCGTCATCGGCGAATTCTTCGCGCTGTCGATCCCGTTCATCATCGCCATGACGACGCCGATGGCGGTGCTGATCGCGACGTTGTACGCGTTCAGCCGGCTGGCGGCGGAAAACGAGATCACGGCGCTGCGCGCCAGCGGCGTGGGAATGGCGCGCCTGCTCGTGCCCGTGATCGTTGCCGGCGCGTTCTTCGCCGCGCTCATGGTGGCCTTCAACGACCAGATCCTGCCGCGCACGAACCATCGCCTGCGCAAGCTCCAGACGGACATTGCGCGCAAAAAGCCGACGTTCGCACTCCGCGAGCAGGTGATCAACGAGGTCTCTCCAGGAAAGCTGTTCCTCCGGACCATGAAGATCGATGAGGGGGAAAATCTCCTCCGCGACGTCATGATCATCGATCTCAGCGATCCCCTCCGCAGGCGCACGATTCACGCCGACAGCGGGCGCATGGGGATGAGCACGAACATGAGCGACCTCGAGCTCACGCTGTACGACGGCTACTCGCAGGAAATCCCCAAGGAAGAGCCGGGCAAGCTACAGCGGCTGTTCTTCAACGTGGACGTTATTCGGGTGCGCGGCGTCGCCGACACCCTGCAACGTACCCAGGAGGACGCCTACAAGAGCGACCGCGAGATGTCGGTGTGCGAGATGCAGGACCAGGTCGCGCAAGCGGCGCGTGAGTACGAGAACGCCCGCCTGCATCTCGAGGAGGCGCTCGTCACATCGGCGCACCGTGCGGCAACGGGGGACCCGCCGTCACAAACCGTGGTCGACCGCGGGCGCGAGACGCGAGAGCCCTTTGGACTCGGCAGGCTCTACTGCGCCGGGCTGGCCTTTGTCTCGGACCTGGTCAGGCCGGACAGCGCGCTCGCCCAACAGCAGCAGCAGCAACGCCAGGCGACGCCGGCCCAGCAGGGCGGCGACACGGCGCGCGCCACGCGAGTGCCCGTGGTCATCGAGACGGCGGGCGTGACCGAGCGCCGCCGCGCGCGGCTCCGCTCGTCAGGCGTCGTGCCGCCGTCCGCGGGCGGCGGATACGTGGGCGGAGCCGTGTACCACATGGCCGACGGGAGCTCGGAATCCTTCGTCGCGCAGCTCGAGCTCATCGGGGCACGCATGCGTGATGCACGCCAGGGGATGAACCGCTACGATGTCGAGATTCAGAAGAAGTTCGCGCTCGCGTTTGCGTGCATCGTGTTCGTGATGATCGGCGCGCCGATCGCGCTCCGCTTCCCGCGCGGAGGCGTCGGGCTCGTGATCGGCGCCAGCGTCGGCATCTTCGCCCTCTACTACATCGGTCTCGTCGGCGGCGAGGCACTGGCGGACCGGCTCCTCGTCGGGCCGTTTCTGGCCATGTGGCTCACCAACATCCTCTTCCTGATCATTGCCGCGCTCCTCCTCTCGCGCATGGGGAAGGAAGGAGTGACCGCGCGGGGCGGTGACATGCGGGAGGCCTGGGACGCGCTTCGCGCGTGGTTCGCGAAGCAGGCTCGTCGCGTTGGGATCCCCCTCGAGCGGAGACGGGCCACGTGAGACTGTTCGTCCCGCTCGATCGCTACGTTTTCCGCGAGTTCTGGAAGATCTTCGCGGCGACGGCAGTCGGATTTCCGCTGCTGGTCATCATCTTCGATCTCACCGACAAGCTCGACCGGTATCTCAATCGCGATCTGTCGCGCGGTGAGATCCTGCTGAGCTACCTGTATTGGATTCCTGAGTCGATGTTCATGGCGCTGCCGGCGGCCGTGCTCTTTGCGACGGTGTTCTCGATCGGCGCGCTCACACGTCACGCCGAGATCACTGCCGCAAAGGCTTCCGGAATCAGCTTTCATCGCCTCACGCTGCCGATCTTCCTCGGCGCGGCCGTCGTGGCGGTGCTGGCCGGCTTCCTCGGGGAAGTGGTGCCGGTGGCGAACGAGAAGCGCAACGTGCTGCTCCAGGAAAAGAAATTCAGCGGCGCGAACGACCGCTTCAACTTCACGTATGCGGGAGAGGAAGGCCGCGTCTACAAGATCCAGGCGCTCAACGTGGCGAACGGCGCGATCGACTTCCTGGAGGTCGAGCGCAAAGGGAGCGGCCCGGACTACCCGACCACCATCGTGACGGCGCGCTCGGGAATCTGGCGGGACACGAGCGGGCACTGGCTCCTCCGCAACGGCCAAATGCATATTGTCCCCACCGACAGCACGAGCATGGCCGTGCAGTTCGACAGCGTGATGGACAAGCACTTCGTCGAAGCCCCGCGCGAGCTCATGGCGGCCCCCAAGACGTCCCAGGAGATGCGGTACGCCGAGCTGAGCCGCTTCATCACCGCGCTCGATCGCTCCGGCTCCAGCGAGGTCAACCGATTCAAGGTGGAAAAGGCGCTGCGCATCGCGGTTCCGGTCACCTGCCTCATCATCGCCATCTTCGGAGCGCCGCTCGCCACGAGCACGCAGCGCGGTGGCGCCGCCTATGGCATTGGAGTCTCCCTCGCGACGACCGTCGTCTTCCTGATGCTGATTCAGCTCACGAAGGCGATCGGCGGCGGCGGCACCCTTCCGCCCAACGTCGCGGCATGGATGCCGAACGTCGTATTCGGGATCGCGGGAACGATCCTGCTCGCGCGCACGCGCACGTGACCCGTCGCGGACCTGCGCCCGCGTGAATCCGCCGCAATTCCCCCAGGGGGCGGACGCCTCAGACACCGGCCCGGGGGCGCGCCGCACGTCGACGTTCCCGATCCCGCAGCGCGCCGGGATCATCTTCTTCCGTCAGATCTCGCGCGCGACCCGCGGTTTCTTTCGGAGCATTGGCTCGCGCACCTACTTCACGCGCGAGATGCTTCGCGCATTTCGTCAGGGAAGCACCTGGGTCCCCCTCACGCTCCAGCAGGCGAAGAACATTGGCGTCGACTCGCTCCCGCTCGTATTCACGGTGGCGGCGTTCATCGGTGCGGTCACCGCGTTCCAGACGTTCTATCAGCTCTTCCCGGGAGCGCAGCTCTCCGCGGTTGCGTGGATCACGCGCCAGAGCATCGTCCTCGAGCTCGGTCCGCTGCTCACGGCACTCGTGCTCGCCGGGCGCGTGGGCGCTCGCATGACGGCGGAAATCGGGACGATGCGGGTGACGGAGCAGATCGACGCGTTGGAGACACTCGCCTACGACCCGGTCGCGTACCTCGTGGTGCCGAGGTTCGTGGCGGCGATGCTGATGCTGCCCCTGCTCACGATCGTGGCGAACGCCACGGGCATTTTCGCCGGCTACCTGATCTCGATCGCCGCCACCGACGTCACCCACAACGACTTCGTGAGCGGACTCCGCCTCACGTTCGAGCGCTTTCAGGTGATATACGGGCTCATCAAGGCGACGCTTTTCGGCGCCGCCATCTCGCTCATCGGCACGTACGAGGGCTACATTACCGAGGCCGGCGCGGAGGGGGTGGGCCGCTCGACCGCCCGCACCGTCGTCATCTCGTCGGTGATCATCCTCCTCCTGGACGCGCTCACCGCGCTCTACCTCGCGCAATACCTCCAGTCATGAAGCGACGCAACGAAGTGCTCGTCGGCGTATTCGTGACCGTGGCGCTGATCGTCGGCGTCCTGGGAACGCTCTGGCTTTCGCGGAGCGGGCTGCTGAGCGATACGTACCCGCTCTACACGCGATTCCGTTGGGGGGCGAACCTCAAGCAGGGGCAGGAAGTGTGGCTGGCGGGGTATGCCGTCGGGACGGTGGACCGCGTAGAGCTCAGGCGTGATGGCTGGCTCGACGTGTGGCTCGCCATTAACGAGGAGTATCCCGTTCCGGAAGGAGCGATCGCGCAGCTCAAGACGGCGTCCTTCTTCGGCGACATGGCCGTCAACCTCGAGCCGCCGCTGAACTTCCGGTCGAGCGTGCGGCCGGGCGACACCGTTCCGGCAGCGCCGCCTCCACCGTCCATGGACGCGCTCCTCTCGCGACTCGACTCCGTGAGCCGCGGCGTCTCCGATGTCGCTCAGGCGTTCGAGATCCAGATGGTGCGCGAGGGCGGCCTCGAGGATTTGCGGGGCACGATCGGCTCCACGAACCGGCTCATCCGGCAGATCAGTCGGGTCGCGGAGGAGCAGTCGCGCGGCCTCACGCGCCTAACGACCAGTCTCAACCGTTCCGTCAGCGCCCTCGACTCGGTCGTCATCGATTCGACGATGCGTAACATCCGCACGACGACCGCCAACCTCGCCCAGCTCACCGCCGACTTTCAGGAGACGCGCGAGCGCATGACCGCGCTGCTCACGAAGATGGAGAGCGGCGAAGGGAGCGCGGCGAAGCTGTTGAACGACCCCGGACTCTACAACGATGTTCGCGCGCTGGTGCAGCGGGTGGACTCGTTGACCGCGGACTTCAAGCAGAACCCGCGGAAATACATCAACCTCGAGATCTTCTGACGCTGCCCATGCGCCGACTGCTGCCCCTTTCCAGGGCCGTGCGACTACGGCCGCCGCTCGACCTCCGACTCTCCGGCGCCCTTCCTTCCCACCGTCAGGTAGTACACGGGAATCCCCAGGGCGATGATTCCGAGTACCAGTAGCGTCCACCACCGGCTCGACGGATCGACGATCGCATTCACGAGCAGGAAGATCGTGGCCAGCACGAACAGCAGCGGCACGAGCGGGTACAGCGGCACACGGAAAGGGGCGTCGTACCCGGCGCGCTTTCGCAGCGTGAACACCGAGGCGACGCCGAGCGCGTAGAACGGAACGATGGCGGTGACGAAGGTATCCGCGAGCTGCGCGAAGGTACGGAAGAGTACGAAGATCACGCCGAGCGTGGCGGTCATGGCGATCGCGACGTAGGGGGTCTCGTAGCGGGGGTGGACCGCCGCAACCTTACGGAAGAAGAGCCCATCATCAGCCATCGCGAAGAAAATGCGCGGCGAGGTGAGCAGAGTGCCATTGAGCGTCCCGAACGTCGAGAGCATGACCGTGACACCCACGAACACGACGCCAGCGACACCGATCAGTTGCATCGCGACGTCGGCGGCGATGCGCGGCGACTGGCGCAGCTGGTCGATCGGGAGAATCGCGAGGTATGCGACGTTCGCCAGCAGATAGATCACGATCACCGCCGTCACGCCGAGGATGAGCGCGCGCGGCACGTTGCGACGGGGATCCTTCACCTCGCCGGCGACGAAGCTGAGGTCCGCCCAGCCGTCGAACGCCCACAGCACCGACACGAGTGCGAGTCCGAACGCCGAGATGGTGAAGCTGCCCGGCGGGACGGCGGGCGTGAAGTTCGACGTCCCCTCAGGGAAACCGACGGCCAGCGCGAAGAGAACGATGAACAACAGGCCGCCGTACTTGGCGACGGTCGTGAGGTTCTGCACCAGCGCGCCCCACCGCACGCCCACGTAGTTGAACGCCGCCGTGAGGATGATCGCGATCGCCGCGACGTAGTGCACCCAGTCGTCGTAGGGTGCCGCGCTCGGCTCGCGGCCGATGGCGCGGAAGAAGTACTCCGCGAACGTCGTCGAGATCGCACCTAACGACGCGGCGCGAATGAGGACGAGCTCGGCCCACCCGAAGAGAAAGGCGGGCATGCGCCCCCACCCTTCCCGTATGAAAACGTACAGCCCACCCGTCCGCGGGTAGGCACCCGCGATTTCCGCCAGCGTAAGCGCCCCGCAGAGCGCGAGCAATCCGCCCGCGACCCACACCGAGAGCATTGGCAGCGGACCGGGTAGACGATCGGCGATGATGGCGGGCGACCGGAAGATGCCCGACCCGATGGTCGATCCGACCAGCACGGCGATCGCGCTGAGGAGTCCGAGACGCCGCGGGAGTTCGTTGCGCATGCGGGATAGTACGGGAGGGATGGGGCGACAGGCCAGGGTTGCGAGAATGAGAGCTTCCTCGTGACAGGCGACGGACTGTCCCAGGCATCGACGTTCAAGGGGTGAAACGGATACAGCGGAAACGCCGGGTCACGCGGCTCACTCGAACGTCGATGCGGGGCCGGCAGTGTCGCTCGCGACCCGAGTGTCGCATTAGATTACGCGCGTGCTTTCAACGGTGTTTTTCCTGGTGTGCGCGGCGTGCATCGTCGTGGCGCAGGTGGTCATTCTCCGCTTCACCCTGGCAAGCGCGCTGGCGGACCGCGGGGACATGCGTATTTCACGAACGCATCGTGCGGTCGAGGTAACGTGGGCAGTGCTCCCGGCGATCGGGCTCGCCGTAGTGTTGTCACTGACTTGGGCCGAGCTCGGGATCCAACCGGCCCCGCCCCCGCCTGCACCGGCCATCCACGACGCGCACGAGGCGCGGGAGTCGTGAGTCTCCGATGCCGCTGACACGGCGTCTCGCCTATATCGCACTGGCGCTCGCGTATGCTCAGATCGTGTTCGGTGCCATCGTGCGGATCACCGACTCGGGGATGGGCTGCGGCGACGATTGGCCGAAGTGCAACGGCGCGTGGCTGCCGTCGCTCGATAGCGCCGAGCTGATCATCGAGATCACGCACCGGTGGATCGCGCTGGCGCTTCTCGGTGCGACGCTCGCGCTGGTGGCCGTGGCCTATGCGCGGCGGCGCGAGCCTGGCATCGGCGGGCGCGGTGGTGTGCTCGGCGTCGCAGTCCTCGCGGCGCTGCTCTGGATCGCTCCCGCCGTGCTTGGGGGCATCACCGTCTGGCTGGAGCTGCCGCCGCTCGTCGTCGTCGTTCACCTCGCGCTGGCGATGACGCTGCTCGCGGTGCTGGCGCTGGCTGTCGTCCGCGCCGGCGGTTTCGGCGCGCTCACGCTGGACGCTGAGCGCGTCGCCCCGCGGGCGGCTCGCGCCGCGATCGCCGCAGCTTCGTTGGCGTTCGTCGTCGTCATCCTCGGCGGCTTCACCGCGAACGTGCCCGGCGCGGCGCCCGCGTGCCAGGGATTCCCGTTATGCAACGGCAGCGTCGTGACGGAGGGCGCGCCGCAGACGCTGCACTGGACGCACCGCGTGCTCGCGTTCCTGCTCACTTTCCACGTCTTCGGGATGACGATGGCCGCGCGCCGGCGCGAAAGCGTCTTGATGCGACGCGCGACCGCAGCGCTGCTCGGTCTGCTCATCACGCAAATCGTGGTGGCGGCGGTGCTCGTCTCCACGCACCTGCCTCCGGCGCTCCAGTCGCTGCATCAGGCGGTGGGGACGTTGGTGTGGCTTGGCGCGGTGGTGACGGCAGTGCTGGGTGCGCGGGGTGCTCGGGGTGTTCGGGGTGCTCAGGGTGCTCAGGGTGCTCAGGGTGCGGGCACCCGCGGCAGTCCGACACCCGCAGACGCGTTTTCAGCCCCAACCACGCTGACAACCCCGAGCACCCCGAGCACCCCGAGCACCCCGAGCACGCCGTGACCACCACCGCCACCGTCCACGCCGCGAGCACATCGCTCGTTCGCGACCTCGTCATGCTGACGAAGCCGCGGATCATCTCGCTGCTCCTCGTCACGACCATCGCACCGATGTTCGTCGCGGGGGCGCCGAGCATCGCGCTCGTCATCGCGGTGGCGCTGGGCGGGTATCTGATGGCGGGCGGAGCGAACGCCGTGAACATGTACATCGACCGCGACATCGACGATCGCATGGCGCGTACGCGCCTGCGTCCGATTCCGAGCGGCCGCATGGATGCCGTCGCGGCGCTCGCGTTCGGCGTCGCGCTGGCGACGGCGGCGACGATGCTCTTCGCGATGTTCGTGAACGTGCTCGCGGCGGCGCTCGCGCTCGCCGGGTTCTACTTCTACGTGTTCGTGTACTCGCGGTGGCTCAAGCGCCGGACGCCCCAAAACATCGTCATCGGCGGCGCCGCGGGCGCCTTTCCGCCGCTGGTGGGATGGGCCGCAGTCACCGGCACGCTCGACCTCACGGCGCTGTACCTCTTTCTGATCGTCTTCTACTGGACGCCGCCACACTTCTGGGCGCTCGCCCTGCTCAAGCAGACCGACTACGGGCTTGCGGGCGTCCCGATGGCGCCGCTCGTGTGGGGAGAGCGCGAGACGATGCACCAGATGCTCTGGTACATGGTGATCCTCGTCCCGATCACGCTGCTGCCGGTGGCATTCGGCGCGTTCGGCGCGACGTACTTCGTGAGCGCGCTCGTGTTGGGCGTGATCATGCTGTGGAGCATCGTTCGCACGACCCGCACGCCTCAGTGGGCGGCAGCGGCCTGGTGGTCGTATCGGTTCTCGCTGCTGTATCTCGCGCTCCTCTTCGCGGCGATGGTCGTCGACCGTCGCGTCGCCCGCTGATGCCCGCTTCGTCCTGGGACGAAAGGCTCGTGTCGCAGATCGCCGGCCGCGACGGGCAGCCGCCGACGATCATGGAAGTCGCGCGCCCTCAGCGCGGTCACGTGCGAGTACGAGAGTGGCCCGACGGCGAATGGTCGCTACCCGCACGCGAGACCGAGCCGTCGTGTGATGAGCTTCTCGCGCGACTCGAGCGCGCGCGCACTGAAGCGCGGCATGTGAGCGAGGACGAGCATCGCGTTCGCGCCTGGCTCGAGGGGCGCGCGTGACGCTTCCCGCGCCGCGCCCAACGCCGCCGGCGACGCAGGCCATCGAAAAGCAGGGCCGTGGGAGGCGGTTGCCATCACCCAGGGTCTTCGGACCGCTGGTGCCGCGCCTTCGCCCGCACGTCGGCGCCCTCTCGATTGCAGCGGTCTGTCTCGTCCTCAGCGCCGCCGCCGGCCTGGCGTTCCCGCGCGTCGTCCAGTACCTGCTCGATGCCGCCTTCATCTCGGGCAACGCGCGAGGTCTCGATCGGATCGCGATCGGTCTTCTGGCGCTGTTCGCGATTCAGGGTGTGCTGAACTTCGCGCAGGTGTATCTCCTCAGCGCCACCGGCGAGCGCGTCGTCGCCACGCTTCGGCAGGATCTCTTTGCGCACCTCGTGCGGCTGTCGCCCGGGTTCTTCACCGAGCGCCGCACTGGTGAGCTCATCAGCCGACTCAGTGCCGACATCGCCATGCTACAGTCGGTGATGAGCCACCAGGTGAGCGAGTTCGCGCGTCAGTCGCTGTTCCTTGTCGGCGGGATCGCGATGCTGCTGCTCACGCACACGCACCTCACGGCGACGACGCTCGCCGTCGTGCCCGTCGTCGTCGGTGCCGCGTGGTTGTTCGGACGACGGTTGCGCCGCGCGAGCACTGGCGTCCAGGATCGAGTCGCCGAGGCAACGGCGAGCGCCGAGGAGGCGTTCTCCCAGATTCGGACGGTGCAGGGCTTTACTCGTGAGGCGCGCGAGACCAGCCGCTATCAGGCCCATCTGGCAGACGTCGTGACGGCCGCGATCCGCCGCGCGCGCATCCGAGGCGTGTTCTTCGGCGTCATCACCTTCTTCTCCTTCGGCGGCATCGTCGCCGTCCTCTGGCAGGGGGGGCGCCTCGTTCTCGGCGGCGCCCTCACCCCTGGTGCGCTCGTCTCCTTCCTCTTGTACGCGATCACCGTCGCGGCTGCGGTCGGGGCGCTCGCATCGGTCTTCGGCAGCTACCAGGACGCGGTCGGCGCGGCGCAGCGCGTCTTCGAGCTACTGGAGACGCGATCGGAGGTCGTGGACCCGCCGCAGCCGCGCGCGTTGCCGCGGTCGCCTTCGAGACGCGGGCACGGAGCCGACGTCCGCGTCGAGCATGTACGCTTCCGTTATTCGCCCGATCTGCCCTACGCGCTCGACGACGTCTCCTTCCGTATCGAGCCCGGGGAGACCGTCGCGCTCGTTGGTCCGTCGGGCGCAGGCAAGACCACGATCGCGGCGCTGCTGCCGCGGTTCTGGGATGTGAGCGACGGACGAATCCTCGTCGAGGGAATCGATGTGCGCGAGCTCGCGCTGGAGGAGCTGCGCGGCGCTATCGGGATCGTTCCGCAGGAGCCGACGCTCTTCAGCGGCACGGTGCGTGAGAACATCGAGTACGCGCGCCCCGGTGCGAGCGAAGCTGACATCGTCGCCGCCGCTCGCGCCGCGCACGCGACCGAGTTCATCGACCGGCTTCCCCAGGGCTTCGACACCCGCGTCGGCGAGCGCGGCGTGAAACTCTCCGGCGGTCAGCGCCAGCGCCTCGCGATCGCCCGCGTCTTTCTCAAGGATCCGGCGATCGTGATTCTCGATGAAGCGACGTCGAGTCTGGACAGTGAGAGCGAGCGGCTCGTCGGCGAAGCGATGGAGGAGCTACTGCGCAGCCGCTCGACGCTGATCATCGCGCACCGCCTGAGCACGGTTCGCCGCGCCGACCGCGTCGTCGTCCTCGACCGAGGGCGGCTCGTCGAAGAGGGCAGCCACGCGGACCTCCTCGCCGAGGGCGGCGTGTACGCAAAGCTGTATCGGGGGCAGTACTTCGAGATGGTGTGAAGAGGAACGAGGACTGAGGACCGAGGAAACGAGCTTAGGGTTTGCGCGCCGGGACCGGAGCTGCCACTTCCTCGGTCCTCGGTCCTCGGTCCTTTCAGTACTTCACCTCCACCCTCGCGATCCGGCCGTCCTCGATGCGCACCTCGCGTGACGTGCTCCCCATGCGCTCGTGCCAGGTGCGCATCGTGTAGTCGCCCGGTGGGATCGAGTCGAGGACGAAGCCGCCGTTCCCGCCAGAAACGGTGAAATACGGGTGGTCGAAGATGTGGATGGAGCCGTGCGACCAGGGGTGCGTGCGACAGGAAAGCTCGAGCCGCACCGGGTGCGCGAGGACACTGTCGAGCGGTACGACCTGGCCATCGCCGTTTTGCGTGACCGTCTCGAGCGCCTGTGACGAGCCGCTCACACGAAAGACGGTTTCGTGCACGACCGGGTCGGCGCTCTTCACGTTGAGCACCCCGCCAACGAGCACGCCCTGCACCCGCGGGTCGTAGCGGCAGCGCGTATTCGTCACCTCGAAGCGTCGGCTCTCGGGGAGCGACTTCCCTCCCCGCGCATCGGTGAGCCACACCACCACGTTCTGGAGACCGCCTGTGGGCGCGACGATCGCGCCTTCGGGCACGCGCTCGCCGCAGAGCTCCACGTTGCGCGTGATGAGCACCATCGTGTCCCGCGCGGAGCTCTCGAGACGAACCTCGCCCTCGATGCGACCGTACTGCGTGATCTGCGTCTCGCGATAGGGTGACATCCCGGGTGGCGTGGTGTACGCGTTTTCCGGAATCGTGTCCGCGCTCTGTGAGCGCGATGCCTCAGAGTCATCGTCCGGTGCACACGACGCGGCACTTGCGGCGAGAACGATTGCGACGAGCGCGCGTCGAAGTGTCACAGAACGATCAGGTCGCGCTGGTAGCGCTCCGGAGTGATCGTCACGCCGCCTGCCCCCATGAACGCGTTGACCTCGCTTCGAACACCGAGTTCACCCGGCAGATAGACGCCCGGCTCGATCGAGAAGCCGACGCCCGGGAGCAGGAGCCGCTCCTCTCTCGTCTCGAAGTCGTCGATGTGCGGACCCGAGCCATGGAGATCCCGCGGGTCGATCGAGTGGCCAGTACGGTGAACGAAATACTCGCCGAGACCGCGCTCAGTGATGACGCGACGCGCGGCCACGTCGACGTCGCCGCCGCGCAACGCGCCATTCTTCCCCCGCTCACGCAGCAGCGCGATCGAGGCATCGCGCGCGTCGCGTACGGCAGTCCACACTTCGCTCGCCCGTGACGATGGTGCGCCGACGCTGCCCATCCATGTCTGGTCGGCGTACACGCCGCCGGGCTCGCGCGCCCAGAGGTCGATCAGCAGGAGCTCGCCGTCGCGGATCTCGCGAGGGCGCTGCGCCGATGGTCCGTAGTGAGGATCGGCGGCGTTCGCGCCAGCGGCGACGATGGGCGCGTCCTCCGTCTCGAGCCCCGCACGCTTGAAGCGATCGAGAATCCAGTCGCGCAGCTCGTGCTCGTGCAGCGTGCCGCGTCCGCGCGCCGCACGTGCCTCATCCATCGCCTCGCGCGCCACATCCGCGACGAGCTCGGCGGCCCGGAGGTGCGACGCGACCTGCGCTTCGCTCCACACGGCGTAGAAGCGCGTGACGAGCTCGCCCGAAGGAACGATCGTGGCGCCCGCGGCGCGCACCATGTCGACGACTCCGCCGGGGACGCGATCGAGATAGGGAACCGCGTCGCCCGGCGAGTATTCCATCGCCACCCGCTTGCCGCCCACCAGCTTCGCGAGCGTCGCCTCGAGCGTGCGCCAGGAGGCGTAGACCTCGCGCCCCCAGTCCGTCGGCCAGCCGCGCCACGGGCCCTGCTCGATGGCGTGCATCACTGCAACCGGCTTCCCCTCACGCGGAACCCACGCGAAGAGGCGGCGGGTGAGCATCCCCTGAAGGCCGAGCATGCTGGACGCGATCGGATTGGTGCCGCGGAAGTCGAACAGCAGCCACCCATCGAGTTCCGCATTGGCGAGCGCGCGTTGGACGGTATCGAGCGTTGCGGGAGTCAGCATGGGGTTCCGGAATGTGGTACTTTCCGCCTCCGATTCGGCGGTCGTGTCCAACGTAACTCCTCGGAGACGCTATCACCGCGCTCGAAGTCGGTCTCCTCGCGCTTCTCGGCGTCGTCGTCGGCACCTACGGCACGCTCGTCGGCGTGGGCGGCGGGTTTCTCGTCGTACCGCTGCTCCTGATCACCTATAAGTTGCCCCCCGCGGCCGCCGCCGCAACCTCGCTCGTCGTCGTCATGCTGAACGCGACCAGCGGCTCGATCACGTACGTGCGGCGCGGTCGCGTGGATATTCGCACGGGGGTGATGCTCGCCGCCGCGACGATACCGGGCGCGTTCTTCATCGGACCCGAGCTCGCCGAGCGAACCCCCGAGCGCGCCTTCAGGATCGGCTTCGGGATCTTTCTCCTCGCAATGGCCGCCCTGCTGTTCTTCCGCCCGGAGCGACAGGCGTCAGCGCCGCGCACCACGTCTCGCCGAGGGGCCTGGCGCATCCGCCGAAGCTTTCGCGACGCGAACGGCACGGTCACCGAGTACGAGTTCGACGTGATCCTCGCGGTGGTGATCTCGTTCGCCGTCGGCGTGCTCTCGAGCATGCTCGGGGTCGGAGGAGGGATCGTGCACGTGCCGGCGCTCATCCATCTCATGGCCTTCCCGATTCACGTGGCGACGGCCACCTCACAGTTCGTTCTCGCCTTCACGGCGGCGGCGGGCGTCACCAGGTACGCGAGCGAAGGTCACGTCGTCTGGCCAGTCGCTGCCGCGGTCGGCGCGGGGGTCATCGTCGGGGCGCAAGTCGGCGCGCGCGTATCGCACCGAATGAAAGGCTCGCGGATCGTCCGGCTGCTGGTGCTGGCGGTTGTCGTGCTCGGGTTGAGATTAGTGTGGAGTGGCGTGTCGTCGGGTTAGAAGGCAAAGACACGATGCCTGTCGTCGCGGTAGGCTACCGACCTCGCCATTCCGCTCTCCACTCGCACGTGCTCTCGCCTCTCGCCTTGCACTGCACATGCTCGATCCCGCCGACGTTTCCGACGAGCAGCCTGAGAAGCTCGCGCAGCGACGCCTCGTAGAAGGCGCACCCGATGCTGTTCGGCGCGCTGGCGAGTGTCACCGAGTCCGCGACCTCGAGCCGGATGAATCCGCCAACCCGCTGCACCGACGCGTTCAGATATCGCTCGGCGATCCTGCGCACGCGCCGGAGTACGATCGGACGCGCGAAGAGGGAGGGAAGGATGCGCGCCATGCGGCGAGTGGAGCCGGGAATCGTGAGATACGCCTCACGAGCGAGATACTGGCCGGCGACGCGGAACACCGCCTCGGCGTCGGTTCGGCGGCCGATGAGCCTCGCAAGGCCGACCGCCTCCTCCTGGTCGGGCCGCTGGCCCCGCTTCGTGGCGTCGGTATATCTCTGAATCTGGGTGTAGACCGTCTCGCTCAGACCGAGACGCTTGTTGCGGAGCTCGTGGACCAGCTCGGCGTCCAGATCATCCGGGGTATCGACGTTGCGGACTGCGTGTAGCAGACTCAACGGCAGCAGCGGGTCGACCGTAGGCACGTGCGGGTGATGGAGGGAGGGTCAGGGAAGCTAGTCTCGGCCGATGTTTGCTTCAAGGCAACTCGATGGGAACCGCAGCCTGCTTTCAGGCCTTTATGAACGTGAGCACACCAGGCGAGCCATGATCGGCCAGCACGAGGGCGACGATATGCCCTGCGATGAGGTCATCGAGCGAATCTACGAGTTCCTCGACGGCGAGCTCACGAGCGACGTGGACGCGAAGATCCGTGCCCACCTCGGTGAGTGTCAGGACTGTTATCCGCACTTCCGCCACGAGGAGGTCTTTCTCCGGTTCCTCGAGCGGCGGGCACAGATAGAGAAGGCGCCCCCGTCGCTTCGGCGGCGCATCTTCAAGAATCTCCTCGACGACGAGATCGCGCGCGGCGAGAAGTGATCGCACGCGTCGCCGCCGCGCTCGTCATCGCCGCGGCGATCGCGATCGCGGCCCGAGCGGCGCGAGCACTCAGCCAGAGCGGAGCAATCGCGGCGACGATCATCGGCACGGTCAGCATTACGGCCGGATGGTCGTGGGCGGCTCTGCTCCTGGCGTTTTTCGTCTCATCTAGCGCGCTCTCGCGCCTTGGCGTAGACATCAAGCAGCGGCGGACGTCGGGCATCGGCGAGAAGGGCGGCCCACGCGACGCGGTGCAGGTCCTCGCCAACGGCGGCATCTTCGGGATTGCTGCGGTCGGAGCCGTGATCTCACCGTCCGACGCCTGGATGGCCGTGGGTGCCGGAGCGCTCGCGGCCTCGACGGCGGACACGTGGGCGACGGAGGTGGGGACTCTCGTCGGCAAGACTCCGCGGCTCGTGACGTCGTGGCGCCCCGTTCCTCCGGGGACGTCGGGAGCCGTCACCGGCGCGGGGATACTGGGGATGTTGGGCGGTAGTGCGTTTTTGACACTTTGCACGGCCGCCGTCGTGTGGCCCCGACACGTTGCCGCTGCCACGCTCGTCGGCGGCGTTGCGGGCGCGCTCGTGGACACGCTCGCAGGTGCGACGGTGCAATCGAGACGGCGGTGTATTTCGTGCGACGCGGCGACTGAGCGCACGATCCACTCGTGCGGGACATCGACCGTCCACGCGGGAGGAATCCCATGGTTGACCAACGATGCGGTGAACGTGCTGTGCGGCGCGGCTGGAGCGATGACCGCCCTCGCCGTCGCGCAGGCGCTCTGAGCCTCAAGTCCCTTCGCGTTCTCATCGCCCTCGCGGCACTTCCGCTCACGGCGTGCAACGACGTCCACATGCGGCTCGGGCCGGGGATCAACATCAACACCGGCGGCTCGGGATCGCGCCAGAACGCCCTCGTCGGGCTGTGGACGCGAGTCGTCGTCGTCACCGATAACTCGGGCGACACGCATAGCTCGCGAACGACCTGGGACTTTCGATCGGATGGAAGTGCCACGCGCACGGTGATCGCCCAGAGCCTGAGTCTCGGCATCAGCGACGTGATCACGGCGCAGGCCACTTGGCACGTCGAAGGTTCCACGCTCGTCATCACGTTTCGACCGCCGGACTCCGGTACGTCACGGTTCTCATTCGCGATCTTCGACGACGTGCTGACGCTGGACGGTCGCGACTTCGTACGCATCGGCTGAGTGGCATCCCGGGCGCCGCATTCGACGTCGACGAAGCCGCGCGTGCTCCTCGTGAGCACGAACCGCGAGCGCGCGCCCCAGCCGGTGGTTCCCAATGGAGTCGCATGCGTGGCATCGGCGCTCGCGCGCGCCGGACACGACGTGCGAGTCCTCGACCTCTGCTTCGCGCGCGACCCACTCCGTTCCGCGCGCGACGCAGCTCGCGCGTTCGCGCCCGACGTAATCGGCGTATCGATCCGTAACATCGACAACAGCGATCTCATCGCTCTCAAGCATTACACGCCCGAAGCGGCTGCCGTGACATCCGCGCTTCGCGCCGCGGCGCCTGCCGCGACTGTGATCGCCGGCGGCGCCGCGTTCGGCGTGGCGCCGGCGTCCCTGACCGATGCCCTCGGCGTCGACTGGGCGGTGGCCGGCGACGGCGAGCGCGCGACGGTCGCCCTGGTCGATGCACTCGCGTCCGGGCGCGATCCGGGCGAGCTGCCAGGACTCGTCAGGCGGGACGGCGCCGGAACGCGCCTGGTTCCACCTGGCGGCGATGGAGATCTCGATGCGCTCCCTGAAGCCAGACTTCATGACTGGGTGGACATCCCCGCCTACGTCCGACAGGGAGCGACCGTTCCTGTTCAGACGAAGCGCGGCTGCGTCTTTCGCTGCGTGTACTGCACGTATCTGAACGTGGAGGGGTGGGGGTATCGCCTGCGCGATCCCGAGCGCGTCACGGACGAGATCGCGGAGCTCGTTCGCCGGTGCGGCGTGCGCCGCTTCGAGTTCGTCGATTCGACGTTCAATTCACCACCTCGGCACGCGATCGCGGTGTGTGAGTCCCTCGTGCGGCGGCGACTGCGCGTCCATCTCGATACGACGAACTTCACTCCCGCATCGGCGATCCCGGAGCTGCTCACGGCCATGCGCCCAGCCGGCTTCCGCTGGCTCGGCATTACCGCCGAGAGTGCGAGCGACGACGTGCTCGCGCGCCTGGAAAAGGGATTCGACGCCGCGCGTGTGCACGACGTCGCGCAACGCGTGGAGCAGGCAGGTATGGGCGTGCTGTGGATCTTCCTCGTGGGCGGTCCCGGCGAGACGCGCGAGACGCTCGAGGAAACGCTGCGCTTCGCGGAGTGGCGCATGGCGCGCGGCGATGCAGTGTATCTCACGGTCGGCTTGCGCATCTATCCGGGAACGACCCTCCAGCGCATCGCTCGGACGGAAGGCGTGATCGAAGACACCGATGCGCTCCTCGCGCCGACGTTCTACTTCTCCCCCGGCGTCGACCGCGAGCGCGCGATCACCCGGCTCCGCGAGTTCGCGTGGCGCCATCCGCGTTTCATGTTCTCGGCCGACTCGCGCTCGTCGCTGCTGCCGCGCCTCACGCGGCTGGCGTCACTCCTGCGGCTCCCGGGACCTCACTGGCGGTACATGGGAGCCTTCCAGCGCGTCGCTCGCGCTGGCGGCCTGTTCCGGAAGCGGGAGCGCATTCCGGCGTGACTGAAGCGGACGTCATCGTCGTCGGGGGAGGACCGGCAGGCGCGTCGACGGCGTGGGCACTGGCGAGCGCGGGCATCGATGTGCTCCTTCTCGATCGGGAGCGCTTTCCGCGCGACAAGCCCTGCGCCGAATATCTGAGTCCGCAAGCATCACGCGTGCTGCATGACATGGGCGTGCTCGGCGCGATCGAGACGCATTCGCCATCGCATCTCGCTGGAATGACGGTGCGTGCTCCCTCGGGACGGCGTCTTCGCGGAGACTTCGAGGCGCCACACGGCTTTCGCGGCTTCCGCGACCGCGGTCTGGCGATCCGGCGTCGTGTTCTGGATCCCATCGTCCTCGATGCGGCGCGCCGAGCAGGCGCACGCGTGGTGGAGGAAGTGCGTGCGACGGACGTCGTGCGCGACGGGCGCGGTCTGGTGCACGGAGTACGCGCGATCTCGAGCGACGGTAGCGCTCGCGAGATCAGGTCGAGGGTCGTGGTAGGCGCGGATGGCCTGCGTGGCATCGTGGGACGTCGGCTCGGTCTCGTGCGCGCTGGCCGCTTCCCTCGACGCATCGCGCTGGTCTCGCACTGGCGCGGCATCGCGGATGTCGGTGAGTACGGCGAGATGCACGTCGAGCGCGACGGGTACGTCGGCATCGCGCCGGTGGACGACGGTCTCGTGAACGTAGCGATCGTGATTCCGTCCGCTCGTGCGCATGAGATTCACGGTGACCGCGCGACGTTCGTCGACGCATGGATCGCGAGACGCGCGCACCTGGCTCCGCGCTTCCGAGGAGCCACGCGCGAGACGCCGGTTGTCGCGACAGGGCCATTCAACGTGCGCGCCCGCCGTGCATGGGCGCCCGGTGCGCTGCTCGTCGGCGACGCTGCCGACTTCTTCGATCCGTTCACGGGTGAAGGGATTTATGCGGCGTTGCGCGGCGGCGAGCTGGCGGCGGTCGCCGTTCGTCGCACGTTGGAGACGCCCGCCAGTCACGAGGCCCTTCGCGAGTACGATCGCGCGCGCCGAGCGGAGTTCGGAGGAAAGTGGCGGGTGGAGCGCCTTGTCGGAGCCGCGGTCGCCGTCCCGGCGCTGATCGAGCGGGCCGCCGACGCCCTGTCGCGGCGGAAGGATATGGCGGATCTTTTCGTCGGCGTCACGGGAGACTTCGTTCCCGCGCGCGAGGTGCTCCGTCCCCGATTCCTCCTGGCGGTGCTCGTTCCTTCGCTGGCCGGAGCGGCCACCGCTGCGACGCCTCCCTTCCCCGCGCACGAGAGCTGAGCGACATGCCGATCGATTCCGCGACGTTTCGCAGCGTGCTTGGCCGCTTCGTCTCGGGAGTCACCATCGTGACCGCGAGAGATGCGAGCGATGTCGATCACGGGATGACCGCCAGTGCCTTCAGCTCGGTAAGCCTGGATCCGCCGCTGGTGCTCGCATGCATCGGGCACGACGCGACGCTTCACCCCGTTCTCGTCGCGCAGGATGAGCTCGCGTTCAGCATCCTCACGGCGTCGCAGGAGCCGATCGCCCGTCGCTTCGCCGAGAAGCTCGACAACCGCTTCGAGGGAATCGGATTCAGTCGCGGCATCACGGGCGCTCCTCTGATCGACGGCGCACTGGCGGTGATCGAGGCGCGCATCGCCCACCGGTACTCAGGCGGCGATCACACCGTTTTCGTCGGAGAGGTCCTGGCGGCGTCGGCAGGGGCGGGCGAGCCCCTTGTCTACTACCGCGGCGGCTACGCCCAACTCGCGTGACGACGTGGCCCTGTTAGTCCCACGCCGCCGGCACGGCGAAGAGTACCTCGACGATCCGGTCATCAATGCTCGCGTCGGCCAGCGCTCGATGGAGGATGTCGCGCGGTCGAACGCGCTCTTCGGCGGCGCTCATGCGGTGATCGCGGAGCTGGACGATGTGTTTCGCTCCGCGCTCGCGAAGGCCTCACCTCCTGAGATCACGCTTCTCGACGTCGGCACGGGGCTCGGCGACATCCCGGCGCGCGTTCGCGAGCACGCGCAGGGGCGCGGCGTGACCGTGCATACAGTGGGTCTCGACACGAGCAACGCGCTGGCCAGCGCGGCCCGCGCCGAGGCGCTCCCCGTCCTTCGTGGCGACGCTCTGCGCCTCCCAGTGGCCGATCGCACGTTCGACGTCGTGATGTGTTCCCAGGTACTCCACCACTTTCCTGGAGAGGACGCGGTGACGCTCATCCGCGAGCTCGACCGTGTGGCGCGCGTTTGCGCCATCGTCAGCGACATTCGCCGCAGCTGGCTTGCCGCGGCCGGTATCTGGCTTGCTTCGTGGCCCCTGCGTTTCCACCCCGTTAGCCGGCACGACGGCGTGGTCTCGGTGTTGCGCGGGTTCACGCGTGCGGAGCTGACCGGGATGGTGAGTGCGGCGGTCGGGGTGACACCGCGCGTGCGTCACCATCGCGGGTTCCGTGTGACGGCGTCCTGGACTCCCCGCGGCCGGTAGTGTAGGTGTAACAACGAATCTTGGTTCTTCCTGGCTCTTCGTTCATCTGCGGCCAATCAGGCCTTCCCTTTGAGGGTAACGACGGTGCAGCCAATCACACTACCGCCAATGCCGCGCGGGCGGCCGATGGAGACGCTCGACGAGCGCCTCGTGCGCGCACCCGTACGCACGGTGTTCTCGCTCGTCCGCGACGTCGAGCGCTGGCCGGCGCACCTGGCGCACTACCGCTGGGTCCGCTTCCGCGATCGGGCACCGGACGGCGGCGGCATCGTCGAGATGGCTGCATGGCGCCCCTTTGGAGTAGTCCGCTGGCCTACGTGGTGGCTGTCCGAGATGACGGTGGTCGAGAGCCCTTCCGCGATTCGCTTCCGTCACATTGGCGGGGTGACCACCGGTATGGACGTCGAATGGGCTTTCGACGAAGTGCCGGAGGGCACGCACGTGCGCCTTGTGCACGCCTGGGACGGCCCTCGTTGGCCCCTCGTCGGCGTGTTCGCGGCGACGGCCGTGATCGGCCCCGTGTTCATCCATGGAATTGCCTCTCGAACCCTCGCCGGGTTGGGCGCTGCGGCCGAACGGGTGGCCGCGGGAGTGCACCGCGACCATTTTGAGAGGGGAATCCCATCAGCGGAAGGAAGGCAGTCGTGAAGCAAGGACGTCGCGTCGCGATCACCGGTATTGGTGCGATCACCCCCATCGGCACCGGCATCGCGGAATTCTGGCAGGGGCTTCGCGAGCAACGGTCAGCCGTGCGCACGATCTCGCGCTTCGATCCGTCGCCTTTCCGAAGCCACATCGCGGCGGAGGTCGACGACTTCGAGGCCACCAACTTCATCGAGCGCAAGCGCGCCCGAAGGCTCGACCGTTTCGGGCAGTTCTCCGTCGTCGCTGCGCGTCTTGCGCTCGATGATGCCTGCATCGATCTCGCCGCGGAGGATCGTGAGCGCATCGGCGCGATGATGGGCACGGCGCTGGGCGGAGTCGGCAACGCGGAGGAGCAGCTCGGCGTCTACCTCACGCGCGGGCTCAAGGACGTCGACGCGTCGCTCGCGCTGACCGTGTTCGGCGGAGCGGCGAGCTGCAACATCGCCATCGAGTTCGGCGTGCAAGGGCCGAACAGCACCAACGCGATGAGCTGCGCCTCGGGCACGATCGCCATCGGCGACGGCTTCCGGCAAATTCGCGATGGCTACGCCGACGTCATGCTGTGCGGCGGCTCCGAGGCGCCGCTCTGGCCGCTGTGCTACGGCGCGTTCGCCATCATCCGGGCGATGTCCACGCGCAACGATGATCCCGCGACCGCCTCGCGCCCGTTCGACCGGGATCGCGACGGCTTCGTGATGGGCGAAGGGGCGGCCGTGCTCGTGCTCGAGGAATGGAGTCGCGCGGTCGCGCGAGGCGCGCGCATCTACGGCGAGATCTGCGGCTACGGACTGTCGAACGATGCCTTCCACATGACAGCGCCACGCCCCGATGGGTCGCAGGCCGCGCGCACGATGCGTCGCGCACTGGAGGACGCCGGGCTCGACATGAGCGAAGTGCAATACGTCAATGCCCACGGGAGCTCGACGCCCCTGAACGACAGCACGGAGACGCTCGCCATCAAGCAGGTATTCGGCGAGCACGCCTATCAGCTACAGGTCAGCGGAACCAAGGGATACTATGGGCACGCCCTCGGCGCCTCTGGTGCGATCGAAGCCGCGATCTGCTCACTGGCGCTCGTGAACGACTGGCTACCGCCGACGGTGAATCTCGCCACGCCCGACGAGGCGTGCGATCTCGACTACATCCCAGCCGCGGGCCGGCCATCGCGCGTCGAGCATATTCTCACGAACTCGTTTGGATTCGGCGGAGTGAATGCCTCCCTGGTCATGCGCAGGGCGAGTTAGGGCGCAGGAGAATGCGGTGGCCGTCGCCTTGCCACTCGCCCTCACCCCCTGCATCGTCCCGCCATGCCCGTCGTCGGAACGAGCGTACCACGAAAGGACGCTACCGAGAAGGTTACCGGAACCGCGAAGTACATCGATGACCTCGCGTTTCCGGGTATGCTTCACGCGCGCACCATCCGATCGACGATCGCGCGTGGGCGCATTCGCGACATTCGCTTTGCCTTCGATACCTCCGGCTTCACCGTCGCCGATTACCGCGACATTCCGGGTCGCAACATCGTCGCGCTGATCGAGGATGATCAGCCGCTGCTCGCCGACAAGGAGATACGCCACGTCGCCGAGCCGATCCTGCTGCTCGCACACGAGGACCCGGACACGCTGCGACGCGCTCGCGTGGAGATCGACTACGCGCCGGAGGAACCGGAGCTCGACCCGCTGAAGTCGACGCGCGTTCTGAAGGACCTCGACATCGTGAAGGGCGATGTCGACGCCGCCCTGGCGAGTGCGAACCTCGTGGTCGAGGGCGAGTATCGAACCGGGCACCAGGAGCAGCTGTACATCGAGCCGAACGGCGTGATCGCGGTTCCCGAGGATGGCCGGCTCACGGTGTATGGCTCACTACAGTGTCCGTTCTACATGCAGAAGGCGCTGCGCATCGCGCTCGACCTCCCCGACGAACGGCTGCGCGTGGTGCAGACGGAAACCGGCGGCGGCTTCGGCGGGAAGGAGGAGTATCCCTCCGTGATCGCCGCTCACGCCGCGGTGCTTGCGATGAAAGCGAAGCGACCCGTCAAGCTCGTCTACGATCGCCTCGAGGACATGCTCGCGACGACGAAGCGGCATCCGTCGATCATCCGGCACCGCACCGGTGTCACCCGCGAGGGGCGACTCGTCGCGATGGACATAGACATCCTCATGGATGGCGGTGCGTACGTCACGCTGAGCCCCGTCGTACTCTCGCGGGGAGCGATTCACGCCGCCGGGCCGTACCGGTGCGATCACGTCCGCGTGCGGGCGCGCGCCGTAGCGACCAACACGCCGCCTAACGGCGCATTCCGCGGCTTCGGCGCCCCCCAGACACAGTTCGCGGTCGAGGTTCACATGGAGCGCATCGCCGAAGCGCTCTCGATGGACCCGTCCACCTTCCGGGAGATGAACGCCCTTCGGCCGGGCGACACGACCGCCACCGGACAGCGCATGGAAGCGGACTGCTCGGCCGTGCAGGTGTTGCGTCAGGCACTGGAGCGCTCGGACTTCCGCGCGAAGCGAGAGCAGTACGCAGGGACGAACCGCGGCATCGGGCTCTCGCTGTTCTTCCATGGGGCGGGGTTCACTGGCGGCGGCGAAGTGAAGCTCGCCTCGCGCGCGTCGCTCTGCACGACCGCTCGCGGGGTTCGCATCCTCGTCGGGAGCGCCGAGATCGGCCAGGGCACGCGCACGATGCACGCACAGATCGTCGCCGACTCGCTCGGTATCCCATACGACGATGTCGAGACGGGACTCCCCGACACGACCGCCGTGCCCGACAGCGGCCCGACCGTCGCCTCCCGGACGTGCATGGTCGTGGGCGGCATCCTTCAGCGGTGCGCGGCAGAGCTGCGCGAGCGAATCGGCGATGTGCACCCGGCCGAGCATTTCGAGAGGCACGGGCCCACGACAGTCACGAAGGAATACGACCCGCCGCATGGCATTCGGTGGGATGACGACACGTATCGCGGCGACGCCTACGCTACCTACGCGTGGGCGTGCGACGTGGTCGAGGTCGAGATGGATCGGGATACGTACGAGATCCGCCCGATTCACGTCACCGCCGTGCAGGACATTGGGAAGGCGATCCACCCGGTCCTGGTCGCGGGTCAGATCGAAGGCGGAACCGCCCAGGGGCTCGGCTACGCGCTTCTCGAACAGGTCGTGATGCGTGACGGCGCGATGGCGAACGCGCAGATGACCAACTACATCGTCCCGACCACGCTCGACACGCCGCCGATGGACGTCGTCATCGTCGAGACGCCCAGTCATCACGGACCGTTCGGCGCCAAGGGTGTCGGGGAGATGCCGATCGACGGGCCAGCTCCGGCCGTCGTGAATGCGATCCGCCATCTCGGCCTCGACATCCGGGAGATCCCCGCGACACCGGAGCGCATTCAGGAGGTCGCGTGCATCTCCGTGTGAATGGGCGCGAGGTGGAGGTGGACGCCTCGCCGATGACGCGGCTGCTCGATGCGCTGCGCATCCACTGCGGGCTCACCGGGACGAAGGAAGGGTGCGGCGAAGGCGAATGCGGCGCATGCACGGTGCTCATCGATGGGGATCCCGTCTGCTCGTGTCTCGTCCCCGTCGCGCACGCCAACGGCACCGAGGTGACCACCATCGAGGGGCTCGGCGGAGACCATCCGCTCCAGCGTGCGTTCGCCGAGCACGGCGCCGCGCAGTGTGGCATCTGCACGCCCGGGATGATCATGGCGGCGCTTTCTCTTCCGCCGTCCCCCTCGATCGACGATGTACGCGTCGCGCTCGCCGGCAACATCTGCCGGTGCACGGGCTATCACGCCATCTACCGCGCGATTCTTCGCGCATGAGAACGGCGGCCGCCTCACTCGAGCTCGTGCGGCCTGGCTCGCTCGATGAGGCGCTGCATCTCGTATCGGAAGACCCCTCGCTCGTTCCCCTCGCGGGTTGCACGGACGTGTTCGTCGGGCTCAACGCCGGAACCATGCCGGCCACTCGCTTCGTCGATTTGTGGCCGCTCGAGGAGTTGCGCGAGGTAGGCATCAGGAATGGCGCGGTCTCGGTGGGCGCGCTCGTCACCCACACGATGGTGCAGCAATCGCCATTGATCACGAGTCGGCTCCCGATCCTCGCTGCCGCGTGCCGCGAGATCGGCGGCGCGCAGATTCAGCATCGCGGAACGATCGGGGGGAATGTCGCGAACGGCTCACCAGCCGGGGACACGCTGCCGGTTCTCGCGGTCGCCGAGGCCGTTGTCGTCTTGCGAAGCACCTCGGGGCAGCGCCGGGTGCCCTTCACCGCGTTCTTCACCGGGTATCGCACGAGCGTGCGCCGTCCCGAGGAGCTCATCGTGGCGGTCGAGCTCCCACCGGCCGAGATGCCACAATGGTTCCGGAAAGTCGGTACGCGCGCCGCGCAGGCCATCTCCAAGGTTGTGATGGCCGTGACGGGGAAAGAGCGGCCGCGCATCGCGCTTGGCAGTGTCGGGCCAACTGTGGTACGGTGCACGAGGACCGAGACCGCGCTCGCGAGCGGAGCGTCGATCGAGGAAGCCGCGGGTATTCTGGAAGGCGAGATTCAGCCGATCGACGATATTCGCTCGACGGCCGAGTATCGTCGCCGTGTCGCGGCGAATCTGCTTCGTCGGTGGGGAGCGGACGCCGGGCGATGAGAGACCTTGTCGTTCGCGGCGAGCGCGTGCTCATCGACGGGGCGCTGCGGCCGGCGGCGATCCACGTGCGCGACGGTCGCGTCGCCGCCATCGCACAGCCGGAGGAGCTCGGCACAGGCGTCGAGGTTCATGATGCCGGCGACGCGGTACTCATGGCAGGCCTCGTCGACACGCACGTTCACGTGAACGAGCCCGGCCGCGCTGACTGGGAGGGGTTCGAGACGGCGACCAGAGCAGCAGCGGCTGGCGGCATCACGACCATCCTCGACATGCCGCTCAACAGCGTTCCGGCGACGACGAACGTTGCGGCGCTCGACGAGAAGCGCGCCGTTGCGCGAGGACGATGTCATGTCGACGTGGGATTCATTGGGGGCGTGGTTCCCGGAAACGTGAGCGACTTGGAGCCACTCGCGGAGCATGGTGTCCTCGCATTCAAGTGCTTTCTCGTCGAGTCGGGCGTCGACGAGTTCGCGCACGTCACGGAGCGCGATCTGCGGGCGGCGATGCCCGCGCTCGCGTCGTTAGGCCGACCACTCATGGTCCACGCCGAGCTTCCGGGGGCGATCGCTCGCGCCACCGCGGAGCTCGACGCCGGCGCCGACCCGCGCTGTTACGCCACCTGGCTGTCGACGCGCCCGCCCGAGGCCGAAGAGGAGGCGGTGCGGCTCATCGTCGCGCTGTTGCGTGAGACGGGTGCCCGAGCTCACATCGTTCATGTCGCGGCCGCAGGAGTCATCGACATCCTCCATGCGGCGCGACGAGAGGGCCTCTCGATCACCGCCGAGACGTGTCCACATTATCTCGTGCTCGCCGCCGAGTCGATCGCGGACGGAGCAACGCACTTCAAGTGTGCGCCGCCCATTCGGGAGCGGGCACATCGTGACGCGTTGTGGCGCGCTCTCCGAGCTGGCGATCTGGACATGATCGCGTCGGATCATTCGCCCTGCCCCCCGGCGCTGAAGCTCTCCGATGAGGGGAACTGTCTGCGCGCCTGGGGCGGAATCGCGTCCGTCCAGCTCGCGCTGTCGGCGGTGTGGACGTGCGCGCCTGTGCACGGTGCCTCGGTCGTCGATGTCGCGCGATGGATGAGCGAGCAGCCCGCACGCACTGTCGACCTCACGGCGCGCAAAGGCGCGATCGTACCCGGAGGGGATGCCGACTTCGTCGTGTGGGAGCCGGAGTCGGCGTTCACCGTCGACGCTCGAACGCTCGAGCATCGGCACAAGCTCACGCCGTACGATGGCATGCGTCTGCGTGGCGTGGTCCGCGAGACGTGGCTCCGCGGCGACCGCGTCTTCGATCGCGGAGACTTCCCTGCACCCCCACGCGGTGAGCTTCTCCACGCCACTCGTACATGACGCCGCCCTTCACCGATCTCGTCGATCTGGCCGCCGAGCGGCTAGGCGGCGCCGCACTGCTGGCGAACGACGAGTTCTTCGCGGCGAAGGAGAATCTGCTCCGCGCCGCACCGGCGGAGTGGCGGGAGGGCGTGTACACCGATCGCGGGAAATGGATGGACGGCTGGGAGACGCGACGCCGACGCACACCGGGCTACGACTGGTGCATCATCCGCCTTGGCCTCCCCGGCATCGTGCGAGGAATCGTCGTCGACACCGCGTTCTTTCGCGGGAACTATCCCGAGCACTGTTCACTCGACGGATGCAGCGTGAGCGGCGCCATCACCCCGCAGGAGCTCGCCGAGGATTCCTCGGTGTGGCGCGAGCTGGTGCCGAAGACCGGGCTCCACGGTGACACGCGCAACGAGATCCCCGCCACTGGTGAGGCGCCGCTTACGCACGTGAGGCTCAACATCTTTCCTGATGGCGGGGTGGCACGGCTGCGCGTGCACGGCGAGGTCACCCCAGACTGGCAAGCACTGCTTCGTCGAGGCGTCGACATCGACCTTGCGACGATGGCGAGCGCTGGCTGGGTGGTCGTGTGCAGCGACATGTTCTTCGGCCACCGGCAGAACCTCATCCTGCCCGGCGACTCGACGCACATGGGCGACGGGTGGGAGACGCGTCGGCGCCGCGGGCCGGGGAACGACTGGACGATCGTCAGACTCGGCCGCCCGGGCTCGATCCGTCGCGTGGAGATCGACACGCATCACTTCAAGGGAAACGCGCCCGCCGCGTGCGCGGTGTGGTGGTGCGACGCCGAGGGCGCGACGAGTGAGCAGCTCTCTTCCGACGCCGTGAAGTGGAAGGAGCTGCTCCCGAGAACGGATCTCGAGCCGCACGCTCGCCACCGATTCGGGCAGGAGCTACGCCATGCGGATCACGCGACGCACGTTCGGCTCGACATCTTCCCCGACGGCGGCATCGCCCGGCTGCGGGTGTGGGGACGTCCAGAGGGCGCCGCATGACGCTCGCGCTCGCTCAGCTCAACGCACTATCTCGCGCGGACGCGGAGCGCGAGCTTCTCGCGTGCTGCGGCTCGCGGGCGTGGGTGCGAGAGGTGGCCGCCGCTCGTCCCTTCGCGGACATGGACTCGCTGCTCGGCTCCGCGGACGACATCTGGTGGAGGCTCTCGCCCGAGGATTGGCTCGAAGCCTTCTCGAAGCATCCGCGGATTGGCGATCGCGCCTCGTCAGCGCGGCCGGCCGTCGAGCGAACGTGGTCGGAAGGCGAGCAGTCGGGCGCGCGAGGCGCCGCTCCTGCGGTGCTCGCAGACCTCGCGACCGCGAACGCCGACTATGAGAGCCGGTTCGGGCACGTGTTCCTCATCTGCGCCACCGGCAAGAGTGCGGACGCGATTCTCGATCAGGTGCGCGAGCGACTGCACAACGATCCCGAGCGCGAGCTGCTCGTGGCAGCGGAAGAGCAGCGGCGCATTACTCACCTTCGCCTGCGGAAGCTCCTCGACACATGAGCGCGATCACCACGCACGTTCTCGACGTCTCGCGCGGCACGCCGGCGCGCGGCGTCGTCGTCGTCCTCGAGCGCCTCGACACACCGGAGTCGACGCTCCTGGCGCGCGCGACCACGGACGCGGATGGCCGCGTCCGCGCGTTCTCGCCGACGCCGAGGACTCAAGCCGGCGTTCACCGGTTGACGTTCGAGGTGGGCGGATACTTCGCCGCCGCCGGCGTGGAGGCGTTCTATCCGCGGGTCGTTGTCGAGTTCGAGCTGCGCGACGCCGCGCAGCACTATCACGTTCCCCTTCTGCTCAGCCCGTACGGGTACTCCACCTATCGCGGGAGCTGACTGTGACACGTCTGGGAGACAACGCCTACGGCAAATCGCGCGTGCGCCTGGTGAAGGTGAGCCGGCGCGAGGGCCGTCACGAGCTTCGCGATCTCACGGTCGCGATCCGCGTCGAAGGCGAATTCGAGGACGCACACGTGCGCGGCGACAATCGCGACGTGCTGCCAACGGACACGATGAAGAACACGGTCTACGCGCTGGCGCGGCAGCTCGAGATCGACACGATCGAGGAATTCGGTCGCGCGCTCGCGACGCACTTTCTTCCCGAGAATCCGGTGATGACGCGCGCGCGCGTGACCGTTCGCGAGCGACCCTGGGGGCGCATCGCGATGCACGGACGCCCGCACCCCCACGCGTTCGTCCGCCAGTCCGGTGAGACCCATCTGGCGACGGTCACCGCGGAGGGCGATGCCGTGCGCACCGAGAGCGGCATCGACGACCTCTGGGTGCTCAAGACCACCGGCTCCGGGTTCGCGGGGTTCCACCGGGACCGCTTCACGACGCTGCGCGACACCGACGATCGCGTGCTGGCCAGCGCCATGCGGGTTCGCTGGACGTACGGCCTCAGTGAAATCTCGTACGGCGAGTCGCGGGAGCGCGCGCGCGAAGCGATCATCGCGACCTTCGCCGAGCACGAGAGCCGGAGCGTGCAGCACACGGCATACGCGATGGGAGAGGCTGTGCTCCAGCGGTGCCCCGAGATCGACGCGGTCGCGTTCTCGATGCCCAACAAGCACCACCTCGTCGTCGATCTCGCGCCACTCGGGCTCGACAATCCGAACGAGGTCTTCGTGGCCACCGACGAGCCGTACGGCCTCATCGAGGCGATCGTCAGGCGCTGACGCGATCCTGAAGGATGTCCTTGAACGGCCGGCCGTCGAGCTGGCCGGGCTGAAGTCCGCTGAGCGAGGCGGCGGCGCTACGATCGGCGGCGCCGCACGCGACCGCTCGGAGCAGAAAGTTGAGTAACGCCTGCCCCGTTGCGACGTCGTCGGCGATGTCGCGAGGCGCTTCGCCACGGCTTGCCGCATCGAGGAACGTCGAGAGCCGCCGCGATGCTGCCTCGAGCCCCGTGAGGTAGAACGCGTACACCGACGCGTATCGGCTCACCAGCTGGCCGGGTGACAGATCCCAACCCGAGTAGATCCCCAGCTTGAGGGCGTGCCGCACGTCAGCAGCGTGGAGTCGCCACGCCTCGTGCATACGCTCGGTGGGCTCGGTGGGCAACACGGCTGTCGATCCGTCGCTCACACGCACGCCCGTGCCTGCGAGCGCGAGCTGCATGACGAGCCGCGCATGCTCGCACGCCGGATGACGCTGGCGCTGCTGTCCCGCCGCAATTCCCAGCGCGGCCGTGTAGTCGTACGTCCCGAGCGATGCCGCCACGAGCCGGCCGCGCGCGACCTCGACGTACCGTGGCAGCGGACACCGGCCGCCCCAATCCATGATCGCCCGCGGCGCCTCGACCATGATCTCCATGCGTAGCGTGTGCTCCCGAAGCCCGAGCCGTTTCTCGAGCGCCTCGAGATGGCCCGCGAGATATTCGACCTGCTCGGCGGCCGTGACTTTGGCGAGCGTCACGACGATCGGCCGGTCGGCGCGACGCTCGGAGCTCATCGTCTCGACGAAGAGATCGACCGTTCGCAGCGAGCGCGGAGTGAGCTCACGCGTCAACGGCTTCACACGAATGCCGAATGAAGGCGCAAGCGAACCCGCGCGATCCGCTTCGACCGCCGCGAGTGCGCACCGGCGCGCATCCGCGTCCTCGACGGGGTCGGCGTGCGTGCCGTACCCGTCCTCGAAGTCGATGCGATAATCCTCTATCGGCTCGGTGCGGAGCTTGGTCACGAGGCGAGCGTGCACGTCGCCACTCACGGCGCGCTCACGGCCGCCGAACATCATTGCACGCGCCAGCATCTCCGCGTCCGATGCGTGGCGCTCGAGCGCATCGAGCGCCCGCACGCCAATCAAGCGGATCGTGTCTGCCCGGAAATGCTGCGCACCTTCGATGTACGATTGCACCGGCTGGCGTTCCGCACGCTCGCCCGGATGGCGCCGAACGAGCTCCGCATTCGCCGCGTCGAGCGCGGCGCGATCGAGCGTCACCGGCGTGAAGGGCGCTTGCGCGACCCGCGTGCGAGCGCGCGATGAATCGCGCGTCCTATGCTCAACTCGATGCCGCGGTCTCCGCGGACGCGATGTGCTCGCTTCCAATCGTCGAGCCGAATCACCGCCTTCGCCATGACCGCATGTCCCCCCGCACTTCCAAAACGGCCAAATGCTTCGCGCAGGCGGTCTCCCAGCTTCGCCTCCGGCCACAGCGCGCGTGCGCTCATGACGATGCGATCGTGAAAGATCCCCGAGACGACCGCGATATCGGCGCCCTCCATTCCGAGACAGAACTCGGCGAGCTGCGCGACGACATGCTCCTGATCCTCGGGGAGTCTGCCGAGGTGTGCGTGCGCGAGGCCGCCGCGAACGGTGGTGTGCTGGAGCGCCATCCCGAACCGGCGCAGCGTCGCCGGCGCGTAGGACGGGTGCTGAATGCGCCTCAACAGCGCGTGATCGGCGCGCGGAAAGAGATACGCGAACATCTCGAGGTCGTCGTCGCTGGCCGAGCGCGAGAGTGACTTCGTGTCGGTGATGATCCCGTACAGGAGGGCGGTCGCGAGCTCACGTGTGAGTTGCGCATCTCCATCGGCGAGGAGATACTCGGCCGCGATCGTTGCGCTGGCACCGTACGTAGGTCGCACATCCTTGAACCGCGCGCGAAACGCGCCCGAGGACGGGTGATGGTCGACGACGGCCGCGACGTTCGTGAGCTCGACGTTGAAGTACGTCGGCTGCACGTCGACGAGGATGAGGTTCTCCTGCTCGGCAAGCGAGCGCGACGACACGTGGTCGATGCGGACGCCCAGCTCGGCGATGAGCGCGCGGTTCTCGGGGCGTGTGACGCGGCCGCATGTGAGGATACGCGCCTCGCGCTCATCGCGGCCGAGCACCTCGCGAAGCGCGAGCGCGGAAGCGATCGCGTCGGGATCGGGATCGTGCTGCAAGAGGAACGCACACGTATCCGCGCCGCGAAGGGCACGGCGAAAGCGGTTTACCCGGCGTCGCGTGGCGACACGCGCGAGGACGTTCTCCACGGCATCGGCCAGCAGCTCGCCTTCATCGATCCACGCGATTCCGCCGCGGACGCTGACGCGCCGCCGCCCGCGCACCCGGTCGATGACGAGGACAGGCGCGCGCGGAAGCTGGCGTCGAACCGCCTGCGCGACGCGCTTTGCCTGCGCTTCGTCGGCGAGGTCGACGACCACGGTGATATCGCGCGCGCGCACCGCATCGTAGGTCGATGGGACCGTCGGGTCTCCACGCACGCCGACGCACCAGCGCGGTGCCGATGCGCCGTTCGCGCACCAGAGATGCACCCGCCGGCCGGCAAGGGCGCTTCGCCGCAATGCGAGGAAGCGAGCCGGTTGATCCGAGATCAGAAGAACGGGACCGCGTACGGGCATGTATGGCTTGCCGTGCAGAACCGGGATACCTAGCTTGGCGGCCGACCCAATCTACCGAGGAAGATCGACATGCGTGATCCGATCCGCCACTTCGTCGCCGAGCTCGTCGGCTCGTTCGCGCTCGTCTTCATCGGAAGTGGGGCGATCATTCTCTCGAAGATGCCCGGATCGAATATCGGGCTCGTCGAGGTGGCGCTCGCGCACGGAATCATCCTCGCGGTGATGGTCACGGCCACTATGCGCATCTCGGGCCACTTCAATCCCGCGGTGACGATTGCGTTCCTGACCGCCCGCCGGATCGGCCCGTTCATGGCGGGCGTGTACGTGCTCGCGCAATTGCTCGGCGCAATGCTCGCGGCGTACGCGCTCAAGGCAGGGATGCCGGAGATGCTGTTCGAGGCGGCGCGCGGCGGCGGACAGTTCGTGTCGCTCGACATCACGACGGGACAGGCGTTCATGCTCGAGACGATCGCCACCTTCTTTCTCGTATTCGTGATCTTTGGCACCGCGGTCGATCCGAAAGCGCCGCGGGTCGGCGGAATGGCGATCGGCCTCACGGTTGCCGCCGACATTCTCGCCATCGGACCGCTGACCGGTGCCTCGATGAACCCGGCGCGCTCGTTCGGCCCCGCGATCGCGTCGAACATCTGGGAAGGACACCTGATCTACTGGGTCGGTCCGATCGTCGGCGGCGTGATCGCCGCGCAGCTGTACGAATGGGTGCTCATGCGGCATCCCGTCGAGCCCGTCGAGCACGGGCCGGTGGAGCCCATCTGAGGCTGAGGACGAAAGCGACATCCTTCCCAACGGGCTTTGGCTGGCGCAATCTGGTGCATGCGCTCAATCGGGATTCGATCGGGGCTCATTCTCGCCCTTCTGGCCGCTCTACCGGCCGCGGAGGCGCAGGATGCCGATCTCATCGTCCGCAACGCTCGCATCTGGACCGGCGATTCGACGCGACCGCGCGCGGAGGCGCTCGCGGTTCGCGGTGAGCGGCTGATCGCCGTCGGCAGCAACGCGGACGCCGACCGACACCGCTCGCCTCGAACCCGCGTGATCGACGCCGGGGGACGGTTCATCACACCCGGCTTCATCGACGATCACACGCACTTCAGTCAGGCAGGCGCACTGCTCATCGGCGCCAACCTGCTCGACGTAAGCTCCGCCGCGCCGCTCGCGACTCGCGTAAAGGCGGCCGTGGCACGCATGAGCCCCGGCGCGTGGCTCACCGGCGGCGACTGGGGCGCGTACGAAGACTGGTCCGCGAACAGCACCGGAGGAGCGGCTCGTGACAGCGCGCGTCGCGCATCCCGCTTTTCGCCGGACCGCACGATCATCGATTCGGTGAGCGGGACGACCCCGATGCTGCTCAGCCGCTGGGACCGGAGCGCCTGGCTCGCGAACCAGAACGCGCTCGAGCGCGCAGGCCTGTCGTGCGCCCGTCCCGCTCGGGGCCTCGAGTGCGTCAGCGGACGCGCGACGGGACGCGTGTCCGATTCAGCGCTGGCGCGCATAGGGGCGGCGATCGCGCCCAGGACGTTCGACCAGCGCCTTCGTGAAGCGCGGGCGGCGCAACAGCATCTCGCCGAGCTCGGTGTCACGACCATTCACGACATCACGCCTCCATCTCAGCTTCCGGTGTACACGGCGCTCAAGGAGCGCGGGGAGCTCACGGTGCGCGTGTTCGCGCGGCCGACGCTCGACAAGTGGCGCCACCTGACGTACGCAGGCGTTGCGCCCGGGTTCGGCGACGACTGGATCCGCATCCGCGCGCTCAAGGGCTTCGTCGACGGAATTCAGGGGAACTCCACGGCGCGCTTCTACGAGCCGCAGCTCCACTCGGGGAAGCGCGGAGAATGGCGCGACAGCAGCAACACCGGCGCGACCGACGGACCCGGCTCCGGGATGCAGCCGCCCGGCAACATGGAGCGCCTCCTCCTCGGCCTCGACTCGGCGGGTTGGTGGGCGAACGTGCACGCCATCGGCGATCACGCCATCGACACGCTGCTCACGATCATGGAGAAGGTGATCGCGACGAACGGCCCGAAAGAGCGGCGCTGGCGCATCATTCACTCCCAGGTGATTCGCAACGCCGCCGTCGCGCAGCGGTACAAGCGGCTTGGCATCGTCGCCGAAGTGCAGCCGTATCATGCGATCGACGACATGCGGTGGATGGAGGAGCGCATCGGCGAGCGCTCGCGGTGGGCATACGCGTTCAGGACGTTCCGCGATGCCGGCGTCCCGCTGCTCTTCGGCTCGGATTGGCCAGGGACGAACGCGAGCTGGTACACCGCGAACCCGATGGTCATCCTGTACGCAGCCGTGACGCGGCAGACGCTCGACGGAAAGCCCGAGGGAGGCTGGTTCCCCGAGGAGAGACTCGATCTCGAGACGAGCCTCACGAGCTACACGGTGAACAACGCCTGGGCCGAAGGGGAGGAAGACGACAAGGGATCGTTGACGGTGGGCAAGCTCGCAGACTTCGTGATCATCGATCGCGACTTGTTCGCGATCCCGCCGATGGAGATCAAGGATGCGAAAGTGCTGCTCACGGCCGTTGGCGGTCGCGTCGTGCACGCCGCGTCACCTTTTACCCGCTAATCGAAACGATCGATGCGAACAGGGCCGGCACCCAGATCGGGTGCCGGCCCTGTTCGTGTTCCACGTACGCGTACTGCCTAGATCGAACAGGGCGGCCTGAGGCCACGTGCGTCGCACTCCGCAGCCGGAATCAGCATGTGCGGGTGAACGACGTCGCCGGCCCGGTCGAGCGGCAGCGTACCGATCCGATCGTACCGGCGCGCATCGACCCACCGTACTCCCTGGGTGAACATGAGCGAGTAGAGACGGTTGTACAACAGCTCGGTAATGAACTCGGCGTCGGAGCTGAGAGGGGTCAGCGTCGACGGTGGGAGCCCGCCTGCGTGCTGGCGGATGAGGTTGATGTCCGAGACGGCGCCCGGCTCGTCGCCCGTGTTCCACCGGATCTCCGCGCGGAGCAGGATCAGCTCCTCGTTGATGATCCAGGGAATGTCGGCGCCCGTGTTGGCCGTGGAATCAGGTCTGTTGTAGAGGAATGGCTTGTGGGTCGCCGTGATGTTGTTGAGCGTGCGCGGCGCCGGAGCGGCGATGGTCTTCGTCGTCAGCCGGCGGTCTGGCTGGCCGCCGACCCTCAGCTGCGCTCCGGAAACGATCGACGGATGCGCCCAGTAGCGATTGTTCGTGAGCGATTCGGTGATCGGGTTGCTCAGCTCACCGGCGGCGCCGGTGTACCCGTAGTAGACGCCGAGCGAGAGGGACCCGGGCAGGCCAGCGTCGGTGATGAACGACTGCGAGAGCGCCGTGGCAGCCTCTGCCCAGCACGTCGTGCAGTCGTTGAAGGTGGCGCGGTGCACGAGCACCTTTGCTGCCAGTGCACGATTGAACTCCGCGAACGTTTGCGGCGCCGTGAACCCGGCGTATCCGGGAATGAAGGAGAAGGGGAACGCGGCACCGCCGGCTTCGAGGTCCTCCAGCGCCTCATCGAGCAGCCTCGATGCTTCCTGCATCGCCTCCGCCGAAGTCACCAGCGGAGCCGGCTCAGCTGAAATTGGCCGGTCGACGTCGATCGGCAGACCCGTAGGCCCGCTCCGAACTGCGACCTTGTGGAGATGCCACGCCTTGAAAGTCTTGGCGAGTCCGGCGGACGCCCGGCGCTCCGCCTCGGTCAAGTCAGTGCTGTTTCCCAGCGCCGTCAGATACGTGTTGATGGTGCGAATGGCGCCGTACTTCCCTCCCCAACCGCCACCAGCTCGCCCCCCGGGATCCTGCGGACCGCTGAGCTCTTCGCCGGTCTCACGCGGATCGTTTCCGAGCAGGTTGAGGAGCTCTCGGCCGTAGATGCCCCACTGCTGGAGCTCGCCAGCCAGGTCGTTGAACGTTTCGATCTGGACGCCCACCGCCGTCCGCGCCAGAACGGCGCGCGACGGCGCACCTGTCAACTGGTCCGCAGTGGGGGCATTCAGGTTTTGAACGTTGAAGTCGCGGCACGAGGGAAGCAGCACCGCTCCCAGCAACGCCGCGGCCACCGCCACACGTGTCGTGCGGCGGGGAGCGCTCGCTCCGTGCATTGATCGCATAGTCATCAGAACCCCAGGGAGATGTCGAGGAAGAAGCTGCGGCTCGGCGGGTACGGTGCGACGTCCAGGTTGTTCCGGACGGCCGCAAAACCCAGGTTGGCGACTTCAGGATCGAGCCCCGAGTACTTCTGGTAGGTGAGGAGGTTGCGGCCCGTGAGCGCGATACGAGCGCTCTCGAGCCCGAGCCTCGCTCTCTCGAGCCACGAATCGGGTAGCGCGGCGCCGATGCTCACCTCACGCAGCTTCAGGAACGTCGCATCCTCGATGTACGGCGTCATCACGCCCTCGTCATAACCACGCATACGCTCCTCCCATTTCGGCGAGCCGAAGTCGTGCGACGTTGCGGCGTCGTCGTACAGGAACTGCGTCAGGTTGATGATGTCGCCACCGCGTTGATAATCGAGCACGACGTTCATCGTGAACGCCTTGAACGAGACGTCGCTCGTAAGGCCCGCTCGCCAATCAGGAGCGGTGTTGCCGAGCTGAACGTCCCTGGCCGTGCGAACGCCGTTCGCGTCGAACGCACGCCCGATGATCTGGGTCATCGGCTTGCCGACCTCGATGAACGTGACGCCGAGGCCGCCAAAGCCCGAAAGCGGCGGACGGAACGGCGGGAGGCCCGCCAGACTCTTCACTTCGTTCCGATAGAGCGTAAAGGTCGCGCGCGACACCCAGAGCAGGTGCTCACGCTGGATCGGAGTGAAGCCGAGCGCCGCCTCGATACCGCGGTTCTCGATCTTTCCGCCGTTGAATACCTGGCGCGTGAAGCCCGTTGAGGGTGCAGGAACGCGATTGAGCAGCAGGTTCGTCGTGTTACGACTGAACCCGGTCAGCTCCCAGGTGAACCGGCCGTCCATCGCGATGCCGTCGACACCGACCTCGATCTCCCTCACGCGCTCCGGCGAGACCACCGGGCTGCCCGAGGCGCTGGCCACCGTGAAGCCGGTCAGGCCGCCGAGCTGCGGCGTGCCGAGCAGCGTGAACTTCTGGCCGAACACGGGCAGGTTACCCGTCTCGCCGTACGCCACACGCGGTTTGATCTCGCTTCCCTCTCCGAGGACGTTGAGAATGCGGTAGGACCCGGAGACCTTGGGGAAGATGTGGTACTTGTCGATGTCGCCGTTCATGCTGCTGCGCTCGGCGCGGAAACCGCCCTGGAGCAGGAGCAGGTCATCGAGCAGCCGAACCTCTTCCTGGGCGTAGAACGCGAACGTCCGCTCCTGCGTGAGATTCTCGGTGCCGATCGTGTTCGTGCCCTGGCCGACGTGGCTCTGGCCCGGCACGAGGTTGGTCGTGGTGATCCGGTTGGTTTCGAGCTGCCGGTCCTCGTACTGAATGCCGGCCGATGTGCTGAGCGACCAGCTGGCGCCAGACCGACGATAGCTGTGGACCGCGTTCAGGTTCCAATTGAAGAGACGGCTGATGCCGTCGCCCTCGATCGCCGATCCGGGTAGCGTCTGAGGCCGCTCGAAAAACAGCTCGTTCGGCGTCCAGAGGTCGTTGTTCTGTGAGAACGCATCGATGCCGGCGCTACCAACGAGACGGAGGGCGTGATCACCAGACGCGAGCGCGTCGAAGTTCAACGTCGCTCCGCCGGTGAACCGGTTCGTCTCCTCGCTGTTGATGGCGAGATCGGTGAGCTGGATGGAATTGGCCTGAATCCCCCAGTCCGGCTCGATGAGATTGCCCTGCGCATCGCGCGCCGCCAGATCGACGAAGCTCGGCGTATACGCGAATGCGTAGCCGTGACAGGCGTAGTTGTTACAGTTGTTGTTCCAGCCGCGCTGGTGCTCCGAGCGGTTGAACGACGACGTCACTCTGAGATCGGCGCGCTCGCCGAGCGTCTGCGTGACGTTTACGCGGAGCGCCTGGCGCCCGAATCCCGTGCCGAGCTCGATGCCTTCATCGCGCTTCCACGTGCCGCCGATGAAGTAGCGCGTGGTTTCGGTGCCACCACTGACGTCGACGTTCGTCTCGTGCGACAGGTCGTCGTTGCTGAAGACCTGCTCGTAGTGGTTGTAGTACGGGTTCGGATTGCGGTCGAACCAGTGAGCAACCTCATCCCCGTACTGGTCGATCGCGTCGGCCCGCGACCAACGCCGGCTCTCGAGCGTCTTGCCGGGCGTGAAGACTCCGACGCGCTGCCGCACGTGCACCCGCGCAGGACCACGCTCGCCGCGCTTCGTCGTGATGATGACGACGCCGTTGGCGGCCTTGGAGCCGTAGATCGACGACGCCGCGGCGCCCTTCAGGATCTCGATGCTCTCGATGTCAGCCGGGTTGATGTCGGCGACGCGATTCACGGCGTCGTCTTCCGCCGCGGTGAAGGCCGCGGCGCTGATCGTGCCGCGGCCGCTCGCGATGCGGTCGTTGGAGTAGATCACGCCGTCAACCACGAATAGCGGGTCATGCGCCCCGAGGATCGTGTTGTTCCCGCGGATCTGCATCTGAATTCCCCCGCCGGGCGCGCCGCTGTTCGATTGCAGGTTCACGCCGGTGATCCGGCCGATGAGCCCGTTCTCGATCGTCGGGGCAGCGACGGTGTTGAGCTGGTCACCCGACACGTAGGCAACGGACGTCGTCGCGCTGCGGCGGTCGACGGTCGTGGCCTGACCGGTCACCACCACGCCCTCCAGCTGGAGCACGTCGCGCTCGAGCGCGAAGTTCGCTTCGCTCTCGCCGGCCGCCACGGTCCTGCTCGAGCGCGTGTACCCGATGTACCGTGCGGTAACAGTCACCTCGCCCGCCGGCACCGTGAGACGATACCTGCCCTCGGCACCTGACTGCGTCGCCAAGGTCGAGCCTTCTACTGACACCGTCGCGCCGATGAGGGGCACCTCGCCGCCCGCCACCGTCACTGTACCGGTGATCTCGCGCGTCTGGCTCAACACTGCCTGGGGCAGTATGACCATGACGGCGACTGCGAATACTGACAGACCTCTTCGCACAGAGCCTCCGGACTAAGGAAATGGAAGAGACGCCGCTGGAGATTTCCCGCGGTAAGGAAGGATGTCATAAAGTGCGGACGGGCACGCGGCTGTCAAGTAGAGGTACGGGGCGCGTCCGAGCGGAGACAGCACCGTGTACGAGACTTGTTCGACGCGTCGCGATTGTTGGGACGCGCGCGCACGCGCGCGGCTCCGTCAGGAGTCGCCAGCGAGTGATCGATTTGTAAAGGCTACGGACCCTGGAGGAGGTATTTCTCCGCGTACCGCGCGATCGAATCGTCGATCACGCGCATGGCCTTCTCGCTCTTCTCCCACCCGACGGTCTGCACGCGCCGGCCCTCCAGGTCCTTGTAGATGCGGAAGAAGTGCTCGACTTCCTTCAGATAGTGCTGCGGGATGTCGGCGATGTCGAAGTACTCGCTGTAGTACGCGTCGTGGCTCGGCACGGCGAGAATCTTGTCGTCAGGCTCGCCACGATCGCGCATCATCAGGGCGCCGATCGGCCGCGCGTCGATCTGAGTTCTTGTCCAGCTCGTACTTGTTGCGACTCCCCGAGGGGATCTCGATCAGCGCGGTCACTTCCTCCGGCGGGTGCTTGCCCGGCCGCAGGTCGCGCCAGGGGTGAATCACGCCGTGGCGCGCTCCATCGTGCCCTTGAATGCCATCGGCGCCTCGGCGACGCCGAAGTTCTCGGACGCCAGCGCTCGCACGCGGTCGAGGTCGTCTGCCGGCAGGTCCTCGAGATCGATGGCCGACGCGAACTCATCGAGCTGCGCCTCGTCGTAAATGTTCGGCAGCGTCGACACCACACGCGGCTCCGCCATCAGCCACTTGAGGGCCGCCTGACCCAGCGTCATGCGCTCCGCCAGGAAGTCGAGCGTGCGGATCTTCCTCAATCCGTTCAGGAGCCACGAGCGGGGCCGATGCCGGCGGTGATCGTTAGGTGGGAACACCGTGTCCTCGGTGTATTTCCCTTCGAGCATGCCGGACGCATGCGTCACGCGGATGTTGAACACGCAGTCTGGAGCA
>JBQTHJ010000032.1:0-8353 GCA_052389995.1 Gemmatimonadaceae bacterium
TATCATGCTCGAGGTGCTTCGGTGTTGGCTCTGAAAGTATCCCATATTGGGTATCATGGGCGTGCAGCGTCACCGGGGTTCCTACAGTTACGACGGGGGGACGGGGGAGGCGACGCGACTCCACCACAACAACACCGTGCGAACGGTCGCGCCGGAGTACGAGTGGGCCGCGAGCCCCGACGGTTCGAAGATCCTCATCGTCGCCGACCGTGACGGCGACACGATCTCGCCGGAGCGCGGCGTCTTCCTGCTCGACCTCGGCCGGCGCCTCTCACGCGCCGACGTGCTCGCCCGCGTTCGGGTGAATGCGGCCGCCGAGAGGGGCTTGCGCGCGGCGGGCCGACGCCTGTTCGCCGCGATCGACACCGCCGTGAGAGCGACGGTCCGCGACATCTCGGTCGAACGCATCTACGAGTACGAGCGCGCCCTCTTTCAGTTCGACTCGAAGTACATCACGCAGCCGGGAAACCGACTCGCGATCGAGTACCTCGCCAGTACGCTTCGCTCGTTCGGCTACGAGCCGGAGCTCCAGTGGTTCGAGCCGGAGCCCGGCGTCCGCACCGCGAACGTCATCGCGACGCTGCGTGGGCGCGTGAGCCCCGAGCTCATCTATGTGATCAGCAGCCACTTCGACTCCGTCGAGGACGGTCCCGGCGCGGACGACAACACGTCCGGCACCGCAGCGCTCCTCGAGGTCGCGCGCGTGCTCGCCACACGCCCGCAGGCAGCGACCATCAAGTTCGCATGGTTCACCGGCGAGGAAGCGGGACTCTACGGCAGTCGCGAGTTCGTCAGGCGAGCGGTGGCCAACAACGACAGGATCGCCGGAGCGCTCAACAACGACATGATCGGGTGGGCGAACGATCACCGCCTCGACAACACGATTCGCTACTCGAATGCCGGAATCCGCGACCTCCAGCACGCCGCGGCGTTTCTGTTCACCGATCTCATTACGTACGACGCGAAGTATTACCGCAACACCGATGCGCATGCGTATTACGAGGTGTACGGCGACATCGTCGGCGGCATCGGCTCGTACCCCATCCTGGGCAATCCGCACTACCATCAACCGCACGACATCCTCGAGACGATCGACCACCGCCTCGTGACCGAGGTGAGCCGCACGACGGCGGCGTCGATCATGCTGCTGGCATCGAGCCCCTCGCGACCGAGCGGTCTCGAGGTCGTGTGGCGCGAGGGTAATCGGGCCGAGGTGCGGTGGACGGCGGCGGGCGAGCGTGATCACGCGCGATACGTCGTGCGCATCGATCCGCCGGGCAGCGCACCGCCGCGGACGGTGACGGCGACGACGCCGCGCGCCACGCTCACCGGAATCGCCTCGGGCACCGAGATCGCGGTGCGCGCCGTGAACGCGCGCGGGATGGAGAGCTGGGACGCAGCGAGGGTGGTGGTGGGCCAGGCAGCGCCTTAACCCATGTTGCTCGGCCACTTCGGTGAAGCGCTGGGTGTTCGATCCTCACCTCGATCGGCGTCTCAACTTCGGCGACTTCACCAATAGCGGCGTCTCGACGGGGGTCGATCGTGCGACGCGTGCGAGTGTGCCTTGTCACCGCCGCATCTACGTCGCCGTGATCGCCGCGAGCAGCGAGGTGCGTGCGGTCGACGCGCGAACGGGCGCGCTGCGATGGACGTGGGATCCGGTCCCGAAGCGGCGGGGCGACCCGGCATACGACACGTAGATCGGCGCTCACACGGAGACTGGATCGTCGCCTTCGCGCTCCCCTAGCACCCATCCATCCCTTGGGCGAATGGCCGCAACAACGGCAAGAGCCTCGACACGGATCGCGGGCGGATCTTGAACTGCGATAACCGCTGATACTGCAAATGCGACAGCAGGTGCAGGAGCTTCGTGAATGGCTCCCGCGGCTCCGATTCCGGTGCCTCCGCTCCAAGAGTCAATGATGTCGCCGTTGCCATTCCCAAAGCCTTTGCACGGGCCGGTGGCATATCCGTGCAGTTTTGCCGTTCGGAGATCCGCGTGATCCGTGTCCAGGCTGTTGCCGTTGCAGTTGCCGCCTCCTGGTCAGCCGTCGGGATTCGCTCCAGATTTTCGCCCCTACTCACCCGAGGCGTCGATGCCCGCCAGTGCGTATCAGGACGCCGAGCTGTCGAAGCAGCTGGCCGACGCGTACACGCGCGCCGGGAAGAAGCTCGCCATGGGGAAGTCGTGTCTGCGATTCAAGAAGCTCGAGGACCTCGAGCTCGACGCCGTCGCGCGTGTGATCGCGAGCACTCCGCCGGAGAAGTTCATCGCGCAGTACGAGGCGAGTCGTGGCCAGAAGTAGAGCAGCGGCGTCTGGGAACGATATCCGAGGGCGATGGCGTTCTACGGCAAGTGCGGCTTCACCGAGGTCGGCGAGCAGGGGTTCCTGCCCGGCTTCGACCGGCGGAACGAACTCGTGACGTCGCTCGCTACCCGGGCCAACCTGGTCGCGGTCTCGCGGGCGACGCTCGCCTTCATCGCGGTCGCCATCCTGTTTCATCGACCGGGTCTGTACATCCTCGCCTGCGTGATGACCATCGCCGCGATCCTCATGGATGGGCTCGACGGATGGGTAGCTCGCCGCTACGGCGACGTCTCACGTATCGGCGCGGTGATCGACATCCTCACCGATCGCATCGTCGAGCTGACGTACTGGATCGCGTTCGCGACGCTCGGATGGATCCCGGCGTGGATTCCGATCGTCGTCGCGGTCCGAGGACTCCTGGTCGATGGCGCGCGAGCGCTTGCGTTCGAGCGCGGTCTCACCGCGTTCGGACCCACGACGATGATGCGATCGAAGATCGGCACCTTTCTCGTCGCTTCGCGAGAGAGCCGCTCGGCCTACGGCATCGCGAAGGCGCTCGCCTTCTCCTTGATGATTCTCGCCCATGCGCCGGCGCTCCCCGATGACGCGCGCGCAGTCGTTCTGGCGGTCGGACTCTTTTCCGTGTACGCGAGCGTGGTGCTCTGCGTCCTGCGTGGCATCCCCGTGCTGCTCGAAGCGAGGAGACTCACCTAATGGAGACCACGCGCGGCGAAGGTTCCCAGATCGCATTCCTGGTCGATCAGCTCGATCGTGGCCATGCGGGTGACCCCTGGCATGGCTCATCGCGCGCGGCGCTCCTCGCGGACGTCGGCGCGGACGAGGCGATTCGTCTTCCGGCGACCGGTGCACACTCCATCTGGGAGCTGGTATTCCACATGACCGCGTGGACGCAGGAAGTGGCTCGCCGCCTTCGGGGGCACGATGCGGGCGCGCCAGCGATGGGCGACTGGCCGCGTCCGCCGGCCTCGCCTGACGAACGATCGTGGCGCGCCGCGGTGGCCGCGCTCGACAATGCGCACGCCGAGCTCCGCGATGCCGTTCGCGCGCTGGACGCCTCACGCCTTGCAGTTCCGGTCGGCGACACGCGCAACGCGGCGCTCGGCACTGGCGTGACGCACGCGCAGACGATCAACGGCCTGGTCCAGCACGACGCGTATCACTCCGGACAGGTCGCGTTCGCCAAGAAGGTCCTCCGTGCCAATCGCCGTTCGAGCTGAACGATGGCAGGGCTCATTAGATTCGATTGGATGCCCGATCGAGCCGGCGAAGCGCGGATGCGCTTCCAGGGGTTCTCGCGCTCGGCACGACTCTTCGCGCGTGCACTCACCTTGCGATGTCCGCACTGCGGCTCACGGGGCGTTCTCGCATCGTGGTTCAAGCTCGCACCGGCATGCCCACGCTGCCGCCTCCGATTCGAGCGCGGGGAATCCGACTACTTTCTCGGCGGAATGATGTTCAACATCGCGCTCGCCGAGGGGGTGTTCGTCATTGCGCTCGTCACGACGCTCATCGTGACGTGGCCGCGCGTGCCATGGTCGCTTCTCGAGTACGGTACGCCCGCAGCGATGATCCTTGCTCCGGTCGTCCTCTATCCCTTCTCCAGGCTCGTGTGGCTCGCGTTCGACCTGATGCTGCGGCCGGTCGTGCCTACCGACCTCGCGCCGTCGGCGGGCGAGCAGCCGGGCGAGTCGACTCGCCACGGCTAGGCTGACGCGCTCGGACGGATGATCGACTCGCACGACGCCGCCCTGGCGGACGCGGCCTCGTCCGCGACGCCCGACGCCCGCGGCACCTGGCAGGTCATCAAGGACGCCATTCGCGGGGCGCACCACGATTACACCGACGGCCCCATCGGACGGGCGATCTTCCTGCTGGCCGTGCCGATGGTGCTCGAGACGGTGATGGAGAGCGTCTTCGCCGTCGCGGACGTGTTCTTCGTCTCCCGCCTCGGCGCCGATGCGGTCGCAACCGTCGGGCTTACCGAGTCCATGATGGTGCTCGTGTACTCGCTCGCGATGGGGCTCGGTATCGGGGCGACCGCGACGGTAGCGCGTCGCATCGGAGAGCGAGATCCCGAAGGCGCGGCACACGCCGCCGCGCAGGCCATCGTGCTCGGGCTGACCATCTCGGTGGTGCTCGGCGTGCTCGGTGTCACGCTCGCCCCCACGCTGTTGCGCATCATGGGCGGCTCGCCGGCCGTCATCGCCAACGCGTCGTTCATGCAGGTGATGATGGGCGGGAACGCGTCGGTGCTCCTGCTCTTTCTGATCAACGCGATCTTCCGGGGTGCGGGCGACGCGGCGATCGCCATGCGGGTGCTTTGGCTGGCGAACTGGATCAACATCGGCCTTGGGCCGTTGCTCATCTTCGGCGTTGGGCCGTTCCCGGAACTGGGGGTCACGGGAGCGGCGATCGCGACGACCATCGGACGAGGGACGGGTGCGCTGTACGCGCTGAGCCGGCTCGTGCGACCGGGATCGCGCGTGCACGTCGAGCGTCGTCACTTCCGGTTCGATCCCGCGCTGATGTGGCAGATGGTCCGCCTTTCCAGTTCGGGGATGTTTCAGATCCTGATCGGCACCGCGAGCTGGATCGGGCTCATCCGCGTGATCTCGACCTTCGGAAGTGCCGCACTCGCCGGTTATACGATCGGCATCCGCGTCATCATCTTCGCCTTGCTGCCGTCGTGGGGGCTGAGCAACGCCGCGGCGACGATGGTCGGCCAGGCGTTAGGCGCGCGCAAGCCCGAGCGCGCCGAGCGGGCGGTGTGGATGGCGGCACGATACAACCTCGTGTTCCTGGGCACGGTGGGCGTGCTCTTCGTGCTCTTCGCGCGCCCGATCGTGTCGTTGTTCAGCGCCGACCCAGCGGTCGCCAGCTATGCGACGGATTGCCTGCGGATCGTGGCGCTGGGGTTTCTGTTCTACGCGTACGGCATGGTGCTCACGAGCTCGTTCAACGGGGCCGGCGACACCTGGACGCCGACGTGGCTCAACTTCCTCGTCTTCTGGCTGTGGGAGATTCCGCTCGCCTACGCGCTCGCCGTGGTGCTGGACGTGGGCCCTCGCGGCGTGTTCATCTCGATCACCGTGGCCTACTCGATGCTGGCGCTGCTGAGTGCGTGGCTGTTCAAAAAGGGCCGGTGGAAGACGCGCGTCCTTTGACTCGAGAGGTGCGACAACTCTCGAAAGGCAATGGCAGCTTCAAAGACAACAGCAACCTCGAAGACCAACAGCGACGTCAAAGACAACAGCTTTGGAAGAACGATTGGGCGGATGAAGCGGGAACTGCCAGGAGATTCAGGGCACACAAGTAAAGTTACGAGCCAAACAGCGTTCTCCTCTTGGACGTGGAGTATCCTGGCAGTTCCCGCTGTATCCGCCCAATCGTTCTTCCAAAGCTGTTGACGTTGCCTTTGACGTTGGCCGAACGCGCCGATGTCGGCGTTCGTGAGATCGAAGGGAAGATTGGACAGCGCGCCACCGAGTGCCTCGAAGCGTCATGGCGATGAGACGCGCGGTCGCAGAAGACCGAGCGCGAGGAGGCGTCGCGGGGGTTGGGCAGCTAATGTGTGACCCTCCCGCCCAACGGCCCGGCCCTTGCCGGGAGTCTACCGGAAACGCAGGCGACGATATATCGTACGTAGTATCGTCAGCTACCTCGGGGTACTCCTATGTGCACGCACGACCGCTGGCCCCACCATCACGGCAGGAAAGGCTCGCCCTTCGACCCGAGCATGTTCTGGGGTGGGCCTTGGCGCAGACGCGGCGGCCCGTGGCGCGGCGGCCGCATGTTCGAGCAGGGTGACCTCAAGTACGTCATTCTGCGGCTCCTCGATGAGAAGCCACGCCACGGATACGAGATCATCAAGGAGCTCGAAGAGCGCTTCTCCGGCGCCTATTCACCCAGTCCCGGAACTGTCTATCCGACCCTGACCATGCTCGTCGACCTCGGGTTCGCCGTCGGGCGCGACGAGGAGGGCGGAAAGAAGATCTACGAGATCACCGAGGCCGGCCGCGCCCACCTGGCCGAGCATCGGTCGACCGTCGACGACATCTTCGGGCGGATGGCGGAGTTCGGCTCCAGCTTCTTTGGCGGCAAGATGATGGAAGTGAACCGCGCCTTCGCCGATCTCGGGCGGGCGGTGTACGGAAGCGCCTTCCGCCGATCGGCCGAAGGCGACGTGCTGGCCAGGATGCGCGAGGTGCTCGAGCGAGCCGCGAAGGAAATCGACGAGCTCCCGAAGTAGGGCGCTGGACGGCGTCCTTCCACACCGTACATTCCATGACGGGTCGCGGCTTCGGCCGCGACCCGTTTTTGCGTCCCACCAGCGGCGGAACGATGCTGATGACTAGATGACCCTGGAGCCTCCGGAGCCGGGCGAGGCGCAACCGGCCCCGCCCGTTGCGGCCGACTCCTCCGGCACGCGCGGCACAGACACTGAGGCGGCGAGCGCGCCGCAAAGCGCGGGCGTCGCCGCGCCGCCCCCAAGGCATCCGGCGCAACCGCACCCGCACCGCCACCGTCCCGAAGAGCACCCCACCGGACGACGGCTGGCCGCTCTCTCGCTCGCGGCGCTCGGCGTCGTCTACGGCGACATCGGGACGAGCCCGCTGTACGCGATCAAGGAGACGTTCAAGCCGGAGTACGGGCTCCCCCCGACCCCCGTGAACGTCTATGGCGTGCTCTCGCTCATCGTGTGGGCACTGATGCTCGTCATCAGTGTCAAGTACGTTTTGTTCATCCTTCGCGCCGACAACCGCGGCGAAGGGGGCGTCCTCGCGCTGCTGGCGCTCGTGCAGAGCGGCTCGCGACGGCGCCGTGACGCACGTCGTCGTGCCCTGCTGATCGCCGGGGGACTCGTCGGCGGAGCGTTCCTCTACGGCGACGGCATCATCACGCCGGCGATCTCGGTGCTCTCCGCCGTCGAAGGGATCGAGGTCGCGACGCCCGCGCTGCATGCCTTCATCGTGCCGATCGCGTTCGTCATCATCGCCGGGCTGTTTGCCGTGCAGCGGTTCGGCACCGCGCGCGTCGGCACGACGTTCGGTTGGATCACGCTCGTCTGGTTCATCAGCATCGCGGTGCTCGGCGTCATGGAGATCGCGCGCGGGCCGGAGGTGCTCTGGGCACTCAATCCCTGGAACGGCGTTCGCTTCTTCATCGATCATCCGACAGCGTCGTTTGTCGTCCTCGGCGCCGTGGTGCTCGTCATCACGGGCGGCGAAGCGCTGTACGCGGACATGGGCCATTTCGGACGGCGACCGATCCACGTCGCGTGGTTCGGACTCGTGTTCCCCGCCCTCCTGCTCAACTACTTCGGACAGGGCGCACTGCTGTTGAGGAATCCCGACGCCATTGCGAATCCGTTCTACCTGCTCGCGCCGCGGCCAATTCTCATCCCGCTCCTGGTCGTGGCAACTCTGGCGGCCATGATCGCATCGCAGGCGCTGATCTCGGGCGCGTTCTCGCTGACCCAACAGGCGGTGCAGCTCGGCTACATGCCGCGCATGACGATTCGCCACACGTCCGCCCGTGAGGCGGGGCAGATCTACATTCCCGAGGTGAACAAGGCGCTGGCGGTCGGCACCTTGCTCCTCGTCGTGGGGTTCCGTTCTTCGGGGGCGCTCGGCGGCGCCTATGGCGTGGCGGTCACCGGAACGATGGCGATCACGACGGTGCTGTTCGTGGCGGTGGCCCGGCAGCGCTGGAACTGGAAGCCGTGGCAGGTCGTGACGTTCTTTCTCTTCTTCTTTACGATCGACATTGCGTTCTTCTCGTCGAATCTGCTCAAGGTCCCACACGGTGGCTGGGTGCCGCTGCTCGTCGCCCTGATCGTGTTCACGCTGATGACGACGTGGAAGCGCGGCCGCGCGCTGCTCGGCAACATCCTGCGCCGCAGCTCGCTCCCGCTCGACCTGTTCCTGCGTGATGTCGCATCGCGGAAGCCGCATCGCGTGGCCGGCACGGCGGTCTTCATGACCTCGGATCCGGAAGGGACACCGGTGGTCATGCTTCACCAC
>JBQTHJ010000033.1:0-34151 GCA_052389995.1 Gemmatimonadaceae bacterium
TGGAGTTGACCCGGTTGCGTGGACGGTTAGTGGTTTGGGTGTTCAAGCCGCGCTTGCATGACGCTGTTCAAAGGTGATGGGTGACAGATAGCCTAGGGTGGAGTGCCGGCGATGCGGGTTGTACCAGCCCTCGATGAAGCGGAAGATCGCCATGCGGGCGTCGGCCTGCGAGGGAAAGGAGCGGCGATCGAGCAGCTCACACTCGAGCGTGGCGAAGAAGCTCTCGCAGAGAGCGTTGTCGTAGCAGTCGCCCACCGTGCCGCGCGACGGGCGAACGCCTAACGTGCTGCACCGCGCCCCGAAGGCGAGCGCGGTGTATTGACACCCATGATCGGAGTGATGAATCACGTTCGTCGGCCGGCGCTGCACCCGCGCCATCTCGAGCGCGCTCAGCACCAGTTCCGTGCGGAGATGCGTCGCCATCGCCCAGCCGACGATCCGCCGGCTGAACGCATCCAGCACCACGGCGAGGTAGAGAAAGCCCGCCCAGGTGGGGACGTACGTGATATCGGCGACCCAGAGTTGATCGGGTGCCGCCGCGGAGAAGTCGCGCTCGACGAGATCCGCCGCGGGGACCTCCGTCGGTCCACGCTGCGTGGTGCGCGTCCCGCGCCGCCGGCTCACTCCGGCGAGCCCGGCCGCTCGCATGAGGCGCGCGACCCGCTTGCGGCCGACGTGCTCGCCGGCGTTCCGGAGATCTTCGAGAATCCGCGGCGCGCCGTAGGTGCCGTCGGACCGCGCGTGACTCGCTGTGATCTGGGCGGTGAGCACGACGTCGCGCACGGCCCGCGCCGACAGGCCCCGCTCCTGCCACGCGTAGAACCCACTGGGAGAGACCCCGAGGACGCGACACATCGCCGCGACCGGGAAGACGGCCTGGTGATCCCTCACGAACCCGAAGACCCGGTGGAAGAATTCGGAATCGTGCCGGTCTCTCGTGCGAACCAGGCCGCCGCTTTTGAGAGGATGTCCCGCTCGAGCTTGAGCCGGCGCACCTCACGCCGGAGCTGCGTGATCTCCGCGCGCTCCGCACTCGTCAGGCCGCCGGAACGCGCGCCGCGATCCCGCTCCGCTTGGACGACCCAGTTGCGGATCGTCTGCGCCGACGGCTCGAACTCCCGCGATAACTCTTCCGGGGTGCGCCCCGCCCGGACCAACTCGATCAGTTGCTGGCGAAACTCCGGGGCGTAGTGGCGTTGCTTCGTGCTGCGACTCTTCGGCATGTGGACTCCTCCTCCCCCAAAGGGTGAAGTGTCCACGCAACCGGGTCAACTCCAAAAGTCGTGGTCTTCGTTCGTGAATCCAGCCGCATGCAGCGCCTCGTGGATGAGCGTCAGCTCGCCTTCGCACGTGTGCAGCAACCCCTCCCTAAGATGTGCCTCGTCTGATGGTATGGTGCCCTGCGGGTGATAATCGCCTGCCTCATCCCATCCTTCGTTAGGGTATGCGATATCCGCATAAGTCTTAACACGACCTTCCCACAAAAGTCGCTCCAGTTGCTGCTTGGCCCACATACACACCAGGTAATCGTCGCCAGCGTGGGGATTGATTCTCTCCGCAACCCCATATGCCCAGCTCCACTCAATACCAGAGAGGGCTCGGGGGTTGCAGTGTTCGTAAGAAACCGGGCAGTTCAGCCCCCAGCGGACAACCATACGAGGCGACCCGGGAAATGGCGAGGTGGTCGGATCGGAGCACGCGGCAAGCAGTACTATCGCCAATCTCAGCGCTCGGCACGACTTCCACGGCGTGGCGCTAGACACGTCGGTGATCTGCGCGGCCTTACAGGACGTTTGGGCTAGCACACAGGCTCCTGTTATTGACCCCGAGCTCGAGGTCGCTGCTAGACATATGCCACGCCACCCTACAAGCGTGAGCGCTTTACCCCTCTCCCGCTGCGTGAGCGAGTCTCACCAATGGGTCGAAGCGGTCTGAGATCACTTACCGCGTCAGCTCGTGTGATCTCGCAGCAGCGGGATGCATTCCCATTCCGCTGTTAGGATGCGCGAGCGTTCAAATCGGTCAAGGAGCCTTTTGCCATTACCGCTGAGGCACTGGCGGCACAGCGGCACATCCTTCAAAGCCCGGCGCGCCGGATTCAACGGTTGCCGGCCCACGGCCGATTAGCGCATAATGGTGCGGTTCGCCATCGGCAGTTGGGGATGGTACAGGGAGGTGGGGAGTGGCAATTATCGACGACGGCCGCGCACGCCTTATCGCGGGCCAGTTGACGTCCTCCCCAAAGCGGAGTCAGTCAGGCTGTGAGTCGCTGGGGTGAGGTGGCAGTTCCTGCTGTGATTGTCCTCGTAAACTCCGCTGGGGTTCGACGTCCGAGTGCGGTGTGCGGCCGGCGCTCGTTGTAGTCGTGTCGCCACCCTTCGATCGCGACCTGGGCGTCCGCAAGGCTCGTGAACCAATTCACACTCAGGCACTCATCGCGGAACTTGCCATTGAAGCTCTCCACGAACGCGTTCTCGATCGGTTTGCCCGGCCGGATGAATTGCAGGACGACGCCATGCTCGTGCGCCCAGCGGTCGAGCGCCTTGCTCGCGAACTCCGGCCCGTTGTCGCAGACGATGCTCCGCGGGAGGCCCCGCTCGGCCGCGAGCTGCTCGAGCGTGTGAATCACCCGCCAGGCCGGGAGCGAGTGCGCCGTCGTGATCGCCGGACACTCGCGCGTAAAGTCATCGAGGATCGTCAGGCAGCGAAAGGGTCGGCCATCGGCGAGCGCATCGCTCACGAAGTCCATGCTCCACCGTTCGGTGCGAGTGCTCGGCCGGGGCAACGGCACCCGCGCGACGGCCACCTGCTTCCTCCGGCGTCGGCGCGCGACGGCGAGCCCCTCCTCGCGATAGAGCCGAAGCACCTTCTTGTGGTTGACCACATGCCCCTCACGCCGGAGCAACACGTGGAGCTGCTGGTACCCCCAGCGCGGCCACTCGGCCGCGAGCGTGCGCAAGCGCTCGCGCAGGACGCGATCGTCGCCCCGCCGCGGACGGTAATGCCATCGCGAGCGACTGAGGCCGATGAGACGACACACCCGGCGCCCGCTCACGCCGGTGTCTCGAAAGGCGGCCAGAAGATGGGTGACGACCTGCCGCCACTGTCTGGTGGTCACCACCGTCGCCCCACGAGGTCTTTGAGCATCGCGTTGTCGAGCGACAGATCCGCCACCAGCTTCTTGAGGCGACGGTTCTCATCCTCGAGCAGTTTGAGCCGCTTCGCTTCCGCGACCTGAATGCCATCGTACTTGGCGCGCCAACGATAAAACGTCGTTTCCGTGATGCCGCGCTTGCGACAGAGCTCGCGCACCTGCGCGCCCGCCGCGGCCTGCTGCACAACGGCAATCTTCTGCTCGTCGCTGAATCGACTCTTCTTCATGAGTCCTCCCGCCTGCTGGCGGTTCGGACTCACAACCTACAAAGTGGCTCCGCTTCTGGGGAGGACGTCACACGCACTACATATACCCCTGCCAGGATTTCTCGACTGTGCGCCGTTTGTGCGCCGCGTGGCGGAAAAAGCAGGAAAGACAACGCTGCGGTTTGGAAATGCCGATCTCCTAACTGATACAATGCGGCCAAGATAGCCGGATCGCCTAACCTAACGACGGTCCTGATAAGCGTGAGGTCGGTAGTTCAACTCTACCCAGGCCCATCGACTCCGCTCGCCCTGCACGCCGCTGTGCGTGCGGGGCGTTCTGTTTCACGAGAACCTCGTCGAGCTCGCACCTAACCGTCGAACGCCTTCTTCAGCACGGCGATCTCGATCTTCTTCATCTTCACCATCGCCTCCATCGCCCGCTTCGCCTTCGCGCGATCGGGACTGCCGAGCATCTGGCTCAGGACCGTGGGATTGATCTGCCACGACACGCCGAACGTGTCCTTCAGCCAGCCGCACGGGCCCTCCTCGCCGCCCTCCGTGAGCCGCTCCCAGTAGCGGTCGACCTCCTCCTGCGTCTTGCAGTCGACAGAGAACGAGATCGCTCCGTTGAACGTGAATTGCGGCCCGCCGTTGAGTGCGACGAAGCGCTGTCCGTGGAGGTCGAACGACACCGTCATGACGCTCCCCGCGGGGCCGGGGCCCGCGTCGTCTGCTCCGCCCGAGTGTCGAACCAGAGAAACGGGCTGATCTTCGGAATGCCCTTGCTCCTGGATGTCGCCGCCTGACGAGCGCGCGGTGTCTTGCGCGCGACAGCGCCACTCTTGGCCATGGTGCAGTTCTCCGCAGGAGCTTTCGGACGCGTCGGTCCGACGCGCGATGCATCTCCGTCGCTACCGGCCACGAAGAACGGATGAGGCAGATTCAAAAGTTCCGGAAGGGCTGACGGCAGCGCCCTGAGACAACCAGCCCCGCCCGGTGAGCACCGGGCGGGGCGTTAACTTCCCCAAAGCGCGCTATCCCTCCGCCGAGACCGCTCCTGTCTCGCGATCGCGTTCGGTGCCGCGTCCCGATGTCCGGGATGACATCGATGAGATGATGATGTCGGTCAGCTCGGCCTTGCTGTCGCGCATGAGCTCCGCGGTGTCGGGGCGCAGCGAAAACCCCCGAATAATGTCGCGAAGCCTCGGACCGTCGAGCGCGCCGAGCTCGGCACGCAGCACATCCTCGCCCTGCTCGTACACAAGGAACGGATTCAGCACCGGCCGCGCGCGTCGCGCCGCCGCGCCCGATACGGAGATCGCCGGCCGTTCCGGCGCGGGCCCGTCGTACGCGGGCTTCAGCTCAATGACGCGCCGAGCGATCTCCACCGGCACGAGCGCGCGACGGAGCGCGCCCTCGAGATATACCGGCGTCAGCCCCGTCGCCCAGTACGCCGTATCGATGCGGTTGGGCTGCGTCGTTTCCCGACCGGAGCGAACGACGATTCCTCCGTCGAGTGGAACGAACTCCAGCCAGCCCTCCCAATGCCCGTCATCACATTCGCGCCCACAGGCGCGGGCGATAAACTCGCGGCCGTCCCTGTCGCGAATCGTTGTTTCGTACTCCGAGAGTACTTCAGCCATGATGTCCCTCCGGCGGCAATGGCTCCCGCGACATGACAGTGGCAAACACGAAGCCATCGGGCTCGTTCACTGCCGCCACACCGACGCCTTTTTCGCCCAGGGCGTGTCCTGGTATCGCTCGGTGAACGCCTTGGCCGTCTCCGCGAGCGCCTTTGCGTCGCCCTGACCCTTGTAGCGCGACACCCCTGCCCAATACTGCGCTTCAGGCGCGGCTTCGGTTGCGGGGTACGTATCCGTGATCCGACGATAGCGCCGCTCTGCGTCAGCGAAGTCCGCCCGCGCAAAGCTCAGCTTCCCGAGTCCGAGCTCGAGCTGCGCGAGGAAATCATCGACCGGCAAAAAACCCTCGATCCGATGACGCTCCTTCCCCTCCGCATCGATCATGAGTGTGGTCGGAGTCCACTGCGCTCCGAAGCGCTCGCCGAGGCGCTGAAAATCCGCGGCCTGGTCGCGCACGTGCACCCGCGCCGGAATGAAATTCTCGCTGATCAGCTTCGACACCCGCTCATCGGGATACACCTCGGCATCCAGCCGAGCGCATCCACTTCACATCGGAGCTGCGCTGAAGTCGAGCAGGACGGGCCGCCGCTGCGCGCGCGCTTCCTCGAGTGCCTTGTCGGCGTCATGCCCCCACTGAATCGCCATCGGTTGCCCTCCGTGAGCCGGGTCCGCTCGTTGAGAAGGCACCTTTCACGCCATACGCAGCATGGGATGCACTTCTTCCGTGCGCCGTCGCCTCACGAGAGGCGCGACACGACGAGTCGAATCACGTACTGCGTCGGCGCGACCGGCTCGCCGGGCTACGCGCCCCGGCTGTACGTCCAGGAGCTCAACGCTGTAGTCCCATCGGGTGATCGCCCGCGGCTCGACCGTGGAGTTGAGCGATGCTGCATCAGCGTTCGGCCGATTACGCAGCTCGAAAGGCTCACCGAGACGCGAGCACACTGGTGAGGACGTTCGAGAGAACTGACCCGCATGTCACGATCCACGTCACTTCGCCTCAGAGCGCATCGGGCGGGACCTCCTCGAAGAACGGCGGAGGCATTGGCGGGATACCGATGGAATCGGGAATCGTCGACGGCGGTCTCAGCACCGGGCGGGATCGAGCGAAGCGAGGCCCGTCCACCACAGGAGCGACCGGGTCGGAGCAGGCAACGAGCAGTGCCGTCGCCGCCAGGGCGACGCTCACGGTTTGAACGAGACGCATGGAATCTCCGTGCTAGGGTTGGCGCACACGATGCGCGGGGTCCGGAGATTTCCCGGCATGCATTCATCGCGCTCCAGACCACAGTGCTGCGCCGTAGCCGATGCGCCGCCGTGGCCGTATGTTCCCGCGCCCGAAATCGGCGTCCCCCGGAGGACCGTTGACCGACTCTCACGAAGGCATCCGCGCGTTGGCGCGAGCGCGCTGGCGCATCGCGATCCTGCTCACCGCCATCATGATCGCGATGTACTTCGGCTTCATCGCGCTCATCGCGTTCGCGAAGCCGGTCCTCGCCTGGCGCGTCGCGCCTGGGCTGACGCTCGGCATCCTGCTCGGCGTCCTCGTGATCGTGGTGTCGTGGGTCCTCACGTGGGTCTACGTGCGCTGGGCGAATGCCCACTACGACGCGCGCCTCGAGGAGCTCCGACGGTGATCGCTCTCGCGATGCTCCAGGCCACGCCCAGTGCGTCGCGGCTCGGCGAGCCGAGCGTGATCGCGATGGTGTTCTTCTTCGCGTTCATCGCCGTGACGCTCGGTATTACGTATTGGGCGGCGCGGCGCACGCGGACCACCGAGGAGTTCTACGCCGCGGGACGCACGGTGAGCGCGGGACAAAACGGCTTCGCGCTCGCCGGCGACTACATGAGCGCGGCCTCCTTCCTCGGCATCGCCGGCCTCGTTTCCACGACCGGCTTCGACGGGCTGATCTACTCGACGGGCTGGCTGGTGGGGTGGCCGATCGTGCTGTTCCTGATCGCGGAGCCGCTGCGCAACCTCGGCCGATACACCTTCGCCGACGTCGTCGCGTTTCGCCTGCGACAGGCGCCAGTGCGAATCGCTGCCGCACTCGGGACGCTGGCGACGGTGCTGCTGTATCTCATCGCACAGATGGTCGGTGCGGGTGGCCTCGTGCGCCTGATGTTCGGCATCGGCTACGAGCAGGCGGTGGTCATCGTCGGTGTCGCGATGCTCGCCTACGTCCTCTTCGGCGGGATGATCGCGACCACCTGGGTCCAGATCGTCAAGGCCGGGCTCCTGTTAGGCGGCGCGTTTCTGCTCGCGGTGATGGTGCTGTGGCGATTCGACATGAATCCCGCCGCGCTCTTCGCCGCCGCGGCCGATCGCTACGGCGACAGCGTTCTCATCCCTGGGCAGCTCGTGTCGAATCCGCTCGACGCGTTTTCCCTCGGCATCGCGCTGATGTTCGGCACGGCGGGACTGCCCCACATCCTCATGCGGTTCTACACCGTCCCCAACGCGCGCGCCGCTCGCACGTCGGTGTTCTACGCCACGGGGCTCATCGGCTTCTTCTACCTGATGACGTTCGTCCTTGGCTTCGGCGCGATGGTGCTCGTGGGGCCCGAGACCATTCGCGGTGTCGACCCCGGTGGCAACATGGCGGCTCCGCTCCTGGCCGAGCTGCTCGGCGGAACGCCGTTGCTCGGGTTCATCGCCGCCGTCGCCTTCGCGACCATTCTCGCGGTCGTGGCCGGCCTGACGCTCTCTGGCGCGGCGGCGCTCTCGCACGATCTCTGGGTCAACGTCGTGAGACACGCGCAGGCCGACGCTCGCGAGCAGCTCCGCGTCGCACGGGTCGCCACGATTCTGCTCGGCGTAGGCGCCATTCTGCTTGGGATCACCTTCAAGGGACAGAACGTCGCATTCATGGTGTCCCTCGCGTTCGCGATCGCTGCGAGCGCGAACTTCCCGGCGCTGGTGCTTGCCATCTTCTGGCGGCGGAGCACGACAGCCGGTGCTGTGTCGAGCATGGTGGTGGGAACGGTGACGACGATCGCGCTGATCTGGCTGTCGCCAACGATTCAGGTCGACGTTCTCGGCAGATCGGACGCGTGGTTCCCGCTCAAGAATCCGGCGCTCGTGACGATGCCGTTGTCGTTCGCGGTCGGCATCGTCGTGTCACTGCTGACGCGAGGGGAGCCGCATGCCGAGCCCGAGGCCCACGAGCGTCAGATGCTGCTCGGCGCCCACCCGGCCGGGGCCGAATGAGCGCGGCTTGCTCGGCTACTGCGCAATGGCGTACCCCGAGAAGTGATCGGTCTCGAATGTGACAGTGCGCGCCGCCTTGTCGTCGACGCCGCTCATGTCCGCGATGAACGCTTTCGTCACGGGGTTGATGTACCACGCCGTCAGCGGCGAGCGGTCGATGTCGGACCGCGAACAACGGCCGTAGTAGATGACGACTCTCACCGGTGCTCCAAAGGCGAAATGCACGAGCCCGTTGACGCTGACATCGATCTCGACGAATTGCGACGCCGGGATGCTCAGACGGACGAGACTCAGCCCGAGTGACGGGAGAGCGCCCTGCGGGAAGGTGATCTGCGTGCCCCCGAGCGAAATGGTGCCGCCCAGGCCTCCGACGAGCGCGAACGTCGTTTGCGACTCGTTCGTCGGGCAGATAACGAGGCCACGCGAGGTCAGCGAGAGTTGCGAGGGCTGATTGTTGGCCTCTGAAAGCGAGGGCGCGGTGGGCTCGCTACATGCAGTGAGCGCGGCCGCCAGGACAACGGCCTGGAGACGTCGAACGCGCGTCCATTTGTTCATCGAGACTCTCCGATCCGGCGGGAAGGTGCCGCGGATCCAGAGCAACCGATATGCCTGAACCCCTTGGAGATATCGAAGAAGGGCTGCGTCTCGAAAAGGCGGGCATGCTCGATCGGGCGCTCGCGCATTACGAGGCCGCCACGCAGGGGGACGACGCCCTGACGGTGGCCACGGCGTGGCGCCGTCGAGCGAGCGTCTTGCGGACGCGGTGCGACTGGAGCGGCGCTTTAGCCGCCGCACGGGAGAGCGCGCTCGTCGCGCAACGCCACGGACTGGAAGAAGCCCACGCCGAGGCACTCAACGCCGAGGCGGCGGTGTTCCAGAGCCAGGGCGATTTCGCCGCGGCGATCCCCTTGCTCCAACGAATCCTCGACATGACGAAGGAGCCCCGAATCCGGGGCGTTGCCCTCCAGAATCTCGGGGGAATCGCGGCCGAGCAGGGCGACCTCGAAGGCGCTGAGCACCGGTTTCTGGAATCCTACCGGTGTTTCCGCGAGGCGCAGTACAGCTGGGGGCAGGCGTTCGCGCTCAACAACTACGGTCGGGCCGCAATGGATCGCGGAAATCTGGAGATCGCGGAGCGCGTCCTCTCACAGGCGGTGGAGCTCGCACGCAGCGTCGAGGACCTCGACCTGTCCGCGCTCGCGACGATGAACCTGGCCGAGACGCAGCTCGCAGCCGGCGATCTCGAGCGGGCCGAGGGTGCGGCTAGCGCCGCGCTCGGCTATTTCGACATGGCCGGCAACCGCTGGAGGCGCGTCGAGTGTCTGCGGCTCCTTGGCGACATCAATCGTCGCGATGGACAGGCCGAAATCGCGGCGCGATGCTACGAGCAGGGCCTCGCGCTGGCGAACGAGCTTGGCCTACAGCTCGAGATGGTTCGGTTGGAGGAACGATTACGTCACGCACGCGAGACAACCAACGCCGGTGGAAACCCATGAAGGCTGCGCATCTGTCATGCAAGAGTGGCGCGCAGCCGACAGTGTAGGACGCCACCGACGACTGGGTGTCGCGACTCACCGCGCGTGCCATGAGGGCAGATTCGCGCTACTGTGGGGTATGATCCACGGGCTAGATTCGAGAGTACCCCGTCCTCTTCGCTTCTTCTCGATAAGTGCGATGACCCTCCGACTTCATTTCGCTGGAATCATGGCGGCCGCGGCCCTCGGAGCCGGGTGCGGCTCGACGCCCTCGGTCCAAACGCCCGAGCCCATCCCGGCCACCCCGGCGGCGCTTCCCGCAACGATGCCTGACCGGGATTATCTCGTGTACGTCGTAGCCGAATCGGCGGACGAGATCGCGCTCATCCGATTTGGTCCGAAGGGTGGTTCCGTCGATCACCGTCTGACCACGGGCATCATGCCGGCGGACGTCGATGGCCCACACGGAATCGCCGTGTCGCCCGACGGCCGCTACTACTACGTCTCGATCGCGCACGGGACGCCGTTCGGCACCGTGTGGAAGTACACGACCCACGGCGACACGGTCAAAGGTCGCGTCGAGCTCGGAAACTTTCCCGCGACGATGCAGACCACCCCCGACGGCGAGTTTCTCTACGTCGTGAACTTCAATCTGCACGGTGACCCGGTTCCGTCGTCGGTGTCGGTCGTCGCGACCGAGGAGATGGTCGAGGTCGCCCGCACGACGACGTGCGTCATGCCGCACGGTTCCCGCATCAACCCGCAGGGGACGAAGCAGTACTCGGCATGCATGATGGACGACATGATCGTGGAGATCGACACCCGCACGTTCGGCGTCGCGCGCCACTTCATGGTCACGAAGGGGAAGGAGCACGGCGAGGCCGGGCCGCCGCATCTCGACATGGCGGCGGGGTCACATCAGCACGAGGCGTCCGGGCACGGGATGACACCCCCCGCTCCCAAGGGGGCACCCGCCGGCGACGATGTCTGCTCCCCCACGTGGGTGCAACCGTCCGCGGACGGATCCAGGATCTACGTCGCCTGCAACAAGTCGAGCGACATCGTCGAGATCGATGCGGCGAGCTGGACGATGACACGCCGCATCCCCGCGGGTCCAGGCGTGTACAACCTCGCCGTGACGAGCGATGGGCGCCTGCTCATCGGCACGAACAAGCGCGGCCAGTCGGTTTCGATCATCGATCTGGCGACTGGCCGCGAGCTCGCGCAAGTCCCGACGAAGCGGAAGGTCGTGCACGGCGCCGTCGTCTCACCCGACAACCGCTACGTCTTCATCTCGGTGGAGGGCATCGGCTCGGAGCCGGGCACCGTGGAGATGATCGACCTGGCCTCGTTCAAGACGATCGCGACCGTCGACGTCGGCCAGCAGGCCGGCGGCATCGATTTCTGGAAGACGGAGCCGTGAGAGAGCATCCGCCCTCAGACCTCCCGCAACGCCGCCATCGGCGTCTCGACCAGCACTCGCCGCCCACTCGTTAGGCCGAGGAGGACGGTCAGCAGCATCATGCCTCCGGCGATCGCGAGCGAGGCGCCGGGGGCCGGCGCGAACGGCAGCTCGAACATGTAGTGCACGATGCCCCACGAGCCGCCGATCGAGAGCACCATTCCGGTCGCCGCGCCGAGGGCGCCGAGCACCGCGTACTCCGTGAGCATCATGCGGCGGATCTGAGGCCGCGTCGCGCCTAGCGTGCGCAGGAGAACAGCCTCCCGGACGCGCCGGCGTCGCGTGGCGGCAACCGCCGAGAACAGGACCAGAGCCCCGGTCGCGAGGCTGAACAGCGCCATGAACCGCACCGCCACCGCGACCTTGTCGAGGATGCGCTCCACCGTGCTCTGAATCGTCGCCAGATCGAGGCTCGACACGTTCGGATGCACGTCCACCACGGCGCGCTGTAGCTGCGCTCGCGCGGTCGCGTCCGCGATGCCGGACATGATGACGTACGACGCAGGAGCATCCTCGAGCGCACCCGGCTCGAACACGGCAAAGAAGTTGGGCTCGAATCGCGCCCAGTTCACCTCGCGCACGCTCGCGACCTGCGTCGGGACGCGGACGCCCTGCACGTCCCAAATGATCGTGTCGCCGACCGCCACACCGAGCTCGCTGGCGATTTCGCGCTCCAGCGACACCTCGGCGAGCTCGCGCGCGGGCGTTCCGGGAGTAAACCACGTGCCGGCGACGATGTGCTCCGACCCCACGAGCGTGTCCCGCCAGCTCGACCGGTATTCGCGTCGAAGCGCCCATCCGGAGACCCGGTCCGTCGTGTCGTTCAAGAGATCGCTCGCGCTGCGTTCGCCGATCTGCGCCACACGCATCGGCACGATGGGCACGCGCTGAAGGACGGCGTGGCCGTGCCCGCGCACGATCGAATCGACGCGATCGACCTGGTCCGCCTGCACGTCGAAGAACGCGATGTTGGCTCGCGTCGCCTCGCCACTCAGCGTCAGGTGCCGGATCAGGTTCGCTTGCGTCACGTACAGCGTACTGACGAGGAAAGCCCCGAAGCCTAACGCGAGAATGATGGGGCGTGTCTGGCTTCCGGGACGATAGAGACTCGACACCCCGTGACGGATGACGAAGGGCCACCGGTCGCGCACCGCACGTCGCGCCACCCATGTCAAGCCGATCGCCGCGAGCACGAGTACGCCCAGCGCCCCGCCGATCGCTCCGAGCATGCCGGCCGTCTCCTCCCAATCACCAGCGCGTGCGCGCGTGATGATGATGAGGCTGACGACGAGCGCTGCCGTTGCCAGGAGCCTCGGCACATCGCGCCACCAGCGGCCGCGCGGCAGCTCGCTCACCGTGCGGCGGAGGGCCTGGAGCGGCGACACGTGACGAATGGCGAGCAAGGGACGCAGCGCGAAGATCAGCGCAACCCACACCCCGGTCACGAGACCAGCGACGAGTGCACCGGGGACGAGCGTCGGCTGCACATCCACCGGCATGAAGTCGCCGAGGACGCGCGGCAACGCGAATTGCGTCAGGATGCCGAGCGCGACGCCGCCGAACGCACCGAGGAGGCCCATCGCCGCAGCCGTCGCCGCGTAGATCGCGATGACCTGCGCCGTCGTTGCGCCGAGGCATCGGAGGATCGCCACCGTGTCGATCTTCTCGGAGACGTACGCGTGAATGGCGCTCGCGACCCCGATCCCGCCGAGCAGGAGCGCCACGAGCCCGACGATGCCGAGGAACTGATGCAGCTGCGTGACGGCGTCGGTCAGGTTACGCTCGGTGTCCGCTGCGGTGCGCACGCGCACCCGCGCGGTGTCGAGCTCGTCGCGAACCGACTCGGCGAGCTCCTCGACGTCCGTTCCCGCTGGAACGGCAACCAGCGCCTCGTATTCGGCCCTGCTCCCGAAGACGAGCAGCCCGGTGGAGTCGAGGTGCGACGCGGGAATCAAGACGCGCGGTCCGAACGCTGATGCGAGGCCGCCGTCGCCCGGGACGCTCTCGAACGTGCCCGCGATGGCGAACGTCTCGAAGCCTAGCTGGAGAGAGTCGCCCACGCGCGCGTCGAGCGCCACGAGGAGCGAGGGATCCACGAGCGCGTTCGTCCCGGCCTGGAGCGCAGTCCACCGGTTGGCGGGTCGAGTCTCGATCACGCCGTAGAACGGAAATCCCGGCTCGACCGCCCGCACCTCGACCAGGCGGGTCCCGGGACGACCGCGGACGACCGCCATCGACGTGAACGACGTGATGCGGGCGACACGCGCGCCTGTCGTACGGATCGAGTCGAGCACGGAGTCGACCGGCGGAATGAACGCCGACCGTGAGCGGACGATGAGATCGCCGCCGAGCAGCGAGCGCGATTGCTCCCGCACCGCGTCCGTGACGTTGCTGGTGTACGAGTCGATGGCGACGAGCGCGGCGACGCCGATCGAGATTGCCGACATGAAGAGCGCGAGGCGTTTGCGAACGGCGCGTGAGTCGCGCCACGCGAAGCCGGCGAGCTGGCGCCAGGCGAGCGTCATGCAGCCTCCGCGTCCGAGATGACGGCGCCATCGCGAAGACGGACCACGCGGCGTGCGCGGTTGGCGATCGCCGGATCGTGCGTCACGAGCACGAGCGTCGTGCCGTCTTCGCGGTTGAGCGACTCGAGCAGCTCGACGATCCGCCCTCCGGTCGCCGCGTCGAGGTTCCCCGTCGGCTCATCGGCGAAGAGGACTTTCGGGGTGTTGGAGAATGCGCGCGCGATGGCGACACGCTGCTGCTCACCGCCGGAGAGCTGCACCGGGTAGTGATGCGTCCGTTCGGCGAGACCGACGCGCGCCAGGAGCTCCCGGGCGCGACCTGCCGCTGACCGGTCGCCCCGCAGTTCGAGTGGCACCTGAACGTTCTCGAGGGCGGTGAGTGTCGGGATCAATTGAAAGCTCTGGAACACGAAGCCAACTTTCTCTCCGCGGAGGCGCGCCCGTGCGTCTTCGCTCATCGCCGCGAGGTCGGCGCCGTCGAGCATGACGGTCCCGGCGCTCGGCACATCGAGTCCCGCGAGCAGGCCGAGCAGCGTCGTCTTGCCGCTCCCGGATGGCCCGATGATCGCGACGAATTCGCCGTCGCGGATGGTGAAATTCACGTCGTGCAGTACCGTCAGGCTCTGTGCGCCACTCTCGTACGTTTTCGTGAGGTTCCGAGCTTCGAGCATGCGACTCTTCGTGAATGTGATCGCCGCAATCGTCCTCATCAGCGCGTGTCGCGGTGAAGAGGAGCGCGTGCCGGTCTCCGGCACGAATGATACGGCGACGGTCGACACCGCAGTCCCCCGGGAGCAACGACTTCTCTTCGTCGGCACGAGTCTCACGGCCGGGCTCGGCCTCGAGCCCGAGGAAGCTTATCCCGCCCGCATTGCACAGCGCATCGATTCGCTCGGTCTCCCGTATCGTGTGGACAACGCCGGCTACAGCGGAGAAACGTCGGCCGGCGCTCTGCGTCGAATCGACTGGCTTATCCGCGAGCCGGTGGATGTCCTTGTGCTCGAGACCGGTGCGAACGACGGACTGCGCGGCCTTTCCGTCGATTCGATGCGTGCGAACATCCAGGCCATTATCGACCGGGTGCGCGCCGCCTCGCCGAACGTTCGAATTCTACTCGTGGGGATGGAGGCGCCGCCCAACCTTGGCCCTCGCTATACGTCCGAGTTTCGAAAGGTGTTTCCGGAGCTCGCGGAGCGGAACGATGCAACGCTGGTTCCGTTTCTCCTCGTCGGCGTGGCGGCGGTCGATTCGCTGAATCAGGGCGATGGGATCCATCCGAATGCAGTGGGCTCGCGACTGCTGGCCGAGACGGTGTGGGGCGCGTTGTTGCCGCTGCTTCGAGAGGCCGGCAGCTCGGGTGGAACCGCGTGACGTGAAGTGACCCTTGGCCCAAGCCCTGTAACGCGATATGTTTAAAGGCTATCCATGACACCGGCGCCTCACGGGGCGCCTTGCATTTTCGAGGTCGAGCTATGGCGCTTCCCGCAACGCAAATCCGACGCGGAATGGTGATCGTCTTCGAGAACGATCCCTGCCGCATCGTGGAATTCCGGCATCACACGCCCGGCAACCTGCGCGCGATGGTGCAGGCGAAGCTCAAGAATCTCCGCACGGGGAACAACTTCGAGCATCGCTTCCGCGCGGCCGATCAGGTGCACCAGGCTTCGATGGAGACGCACGAGCTCGAGTTCATGTACCAGGGTGGCGACACGTACCACTTCATGAACACGGAGTCGTACGATCAGATCGAGCTCGATGACGAGGCACTCGGCGACAGCGCGCAGTGGCTCGCGCCGGGCATGCGAATCCAGGCCGAGTACTACAACGGCAAGCCGATCGGCATTCAGCTGCCGAACGCGATGGAGCTGACGATCGTCGAGACGTCGCCGGTGATGAGGTCGGCGACGAAGACGGCGTCGTTCAAGCCGGCGAAGCTCGAGAACGGCGCGACGGTCACGGTTCCCGAGTTCATTCCGTCGGGCGTTCGCATTCGCGTGAACCCGAACACCGGCGAGTACCTCGATCGCGCCAAGTAGTGGCGGGACGCGGGGTTGATCGCGTGCTCCGGCGCCGTTAAAATTAGTGTTCTCTCCGGGAGACCGGAGAGCTATGGTGACCGTAGCTCAATCGGTTAGAGCACCGGACTGTGGCTCCGGGGGTTGGGGGTTCAATTCCCCTCGGTCACCCCTCGGCACGCTGACGTCAACGCGACGCCGTCATAGGTCCGTAGCTCAACTGGTAGAGCACCGGTCTCCAAAACCGGCGGTTGGGGGTTCAAGTCCCTCCGGGCCTGCTGTGATGAATCGGTTTAGATAAAAGAAGGGGAGAGGAGCAGGGGCGCGAGCGTCGCGAGCGCCCTGTTTACAGATGGTTCCGCCTCAGGTCACCGCCTGCGGCGGTGACCTGAGGCGGTATCGTCTAGGGGACTAGGACGGAGCCCTCTCAAGGCTCAAACCCGGGTTCGAATCCCGTTACCGCTATGGGGCAGCGTCGGGCGTCAGTGGGATTGTCCGCAATCCGCAATCCAGGATCTGGTTGCCTGACTGCCTAACGCCGGATGAAGACTACGGCCCCATCGTCTATCGGTTAGGACGGCACTCTTTCAAGGTGCAGAGACGGGTTCGACTCCCGTTGGGGCTATGAGAGTGACGTGAGGAGTGTTGGGGCTGTAGCTCAGCTTGGTTAGAGTGCCGGTCTGTCACACCGGAGGTCGCGGGTTCGAGCCCCGTCAGCCCCGTACGAGTGCAATGCCCTGGTGGTGAAATTGGTAGACACGCCATCTTGAGGGGGTGGTGCCGAAAGGCGTCGCGGTTCGAGTCCGCGCCAGGGCACTCTCGTTATGCCACCGTAGCTCAGCGGTAGAGCACTCGATTCGTAATCGAGAGTGCGTCGGTTCAATCCCGACCGGTGGCTCTCGCGGCGCAGTGATGCACGCCGCGCAATGAATTGGTGCCGCATTGTGTACGCCGTGGGCCTACCGTTCCGAGTGCTTTCCCCCGGGACAACCACGGTGTATGCCGACCCCTGCACAATCGGCACGCGTACGGAGGGCATGCATCGCATGCGGGCCGGCGCCGGAAGTGCAGTTATCGCGGATTTGGTCGATCTGTTCGGCGCGTATTTCCCGCCGAACCGCGGAGTTTATCTCGTTCCGGTGAAGGACGCGCCGGAGTGTGGTCGCCTACGTTGATGCTCGAGTCCTACGCAGCGTTGCGGGCGTAATTCAGTTGGTAGAATGCCAGCTTCCCAAGCTGGACGTCGCCGGTTCGAGTCCGGTCGCCCGCTCTCGTAACTAGCTGTGCTTCGTGTATTTGGCGGACCGCTGCTCAAGAGAGCGGGGCCCGTCTTTTTCATTTGTGCGGCCCCCAGGGGAAGCTCTTGCGGCCCCCGGCGCAGGCGCGGTGTTGTTGGCGCTCGTCGGGCAAATATTCGCGAAGGCGTTGTCGCGCGACGCTTTAAGCACGATCGCACCGACCGAGCGTGGGGGCCAAAACATGACTTGGAAATCCAGGACGGCCTGCTAGCATAGCTGGCATGCTGAAGCCCCCTGTCGGCCACAGGACGCTCAGAATTCCGTGCAGGCCGAGTCCGCCCGCATGCGGCTTCTAGCGCTCGCCGTTCCGTGAGGCGGTAATCCGCGGCTCTCTGGAGCGCCTCTCACCAATCCTCATGACAGCGCTCACGGTGGGCTCGCACTCATCCCGCTCGCGTTAGGCGGTGGCGAGCCGCCGACGCCGATGGCAGTTGTCATTCTCGGCGGCTGTTGTCAGCGACTGCGCTCAACATGATCGTGGTGCCGGCGCTGTACTGGATGAGCGGGACGTCGACAAGGGCGATGAGATGGAAGGACCTGGCGCCCCGTGCAGTCGCGACGCACGACAGTATCGCGCGCTCGCCTGCACGGGACGTCGACAAGCGTGAATGACGCTCTAAGCCCTCGCGGGCAAGCCTAACGACGCTTGCGCTCCTTGCCCGCCGCTAACGCGACCTCGGGCTGCGATGAGGGCACTCACCGTGAAGAGCTTTCTGGCCATTCTCCACATGTTCCCAGCGCACGCCGAGTGGCTCGTCGCCGGCGAGGCGGCAAGCGGCCGACGACGAAGTCGCGTGCCTGAAAGGGTAGGCTCAAGCAACGTCTTCGGAGATCCCTGCGCGAACGGCGAGCACGAATGACCGCCCTGACATTCGGCGCCAATCAACAGAGCGATCCGGTGCAGAGATCTGGAGAGCGATCCGGTGCAGAGATCTGGACGTGAGCTCTAGGCAGCGGTGCCGTGAGGATGCGCGGGTCTGAGAGCTGAACGGCGCGAGCCAACACGGACCGGCTCATTCACGTTTGACGCCGTCTCGCCGCCCAATGCCGGTTACCGGGTAAAAGGAGTCGCACGCCGGGACGTCGTGTCTGCGCGGTCAGGCGGCGGGACGCACTCATGGACTCCACAATGTCACGGCGGCGGACCCATCGCAGCCGTGCGCTGTCGCTCTCTCGAGCACCCGGTAATCAACCGAAAATGATAAGGCGCTAACGTCGTCATAGGTATCTGCCCACTACGGTGTTTCGGGCGATCAAGGCGACTCGTCTCTCAACGTGCGCCTTCCAACACTCTCCATTACACGCCGCCTTCCGCTGCTCATTTCGGCGCTGATAGTTGCTGTCGTCCTCGTATTCTCGTGGGCGGCATACAGCGTCGTCCTGCGCGCGCTCACGCTCGCCGCCATGGAGCGCACGGCCAACGCGTCGCAACGGCTCGCCGGGATGCTCGATGAGTCGGGCCGTCGCCTGCGCTCCGACATGCGGCGGCTTGCGGCCGATGCGCGCGTCGTCAGCGTGGCGACACGCGCGAGCGATGCCGTGGCTGTTCAGGGTTTGCTCGACTCGTTGCGAAAGGCGAGCTCTACGCTGGTCGGCGTCGAAGTTCGCGACGCTCGCGATGCCGTCCTCGCGCGCGCGGGACGTGAGCTGTCTTCAGCGGCCTCCTCCCAGTCCGGTGCAACCCCCGACGCCGCCCAAGCCGGTGCCTGGATAGGACCGCTCATCATGGACGGCGACTCGATCGCCTTCGCGTTGAGCGCGCCGGTCGTCCGAAGCGGGGGCGATACGTTAGGCAGAATCGTTCAGCTACGGCGAGCGTCATCGGGACAGGGCGCCCAGCGCATTGGAGAGCTCATCGGAACCCAGGCGACTGTCGCCATCGGCAACGCGTCCGGAGACCTATGGACCGATCTCGTGCGTCGCGTCGAAGGCCCGCCCGTCGACGTGAAATCGCCGGGCGCCAAGACCTACCTCGCGCGTGATGGCAGCAACCGCATCGGTGCCGCCGCGCCGATTGTCCGGACGCCCTGGGTCGTCTGGATCGACGCGCCAAGTCAGGCCGTTCTCGCGCCGGCCCGGGCGCTCATGAGCCGTCTCGCTCTTATCGCGATTCTCATCCTCGCTGCCGGGACGGTCGGCGGCTGGCTCTTGAGTCGGCAGATCACGCGGCCGCTCGTCGCGGCGACCAAGGCTGCAGAAGGCATTGCGGCTGGTGACTACAGTCGCCGTGTGGCGGTCGCGTCACGCGACGAGGTGGGTCAGCTCGCAGTGTCGTTCAACGCCATGGCCGAGCAAGTCGCCGGGGGACGAGCCGCGCTGGAGGCGCGCGTCGAAGAGCGCACGAAAGCGCTGGAGAACGCGCTCAGCGACCTCCACACTGCTCAGGCCGAGCTCGTTCGGCGCGAGAAGCTCGCCATCCTCGGTCAGCTGGCCGGGGGCGTGGGACACGAGCTGCGCAACCCGTTGGGTGTGATGACGAACGCGCTGTACTACCTCGACGCCGTCCTGCGCGACGTGGCGCCGGACGTCAAAGAGTACCTCGGCATCATCCGCACGCAGATCGCGTTGTCGGAAAAGATCATCGGTGACCTGCTCGACTTCGCCCGGGTGAAGCCCCCGCAGCGACAGGCGGTGCCGTTGGGCGACCTGGTCGCCGATCAGCTCACCCGGCTTGGGCCTCTCAACGGCGTCACGCTCAACTCGCAGATCCCGGCGACCCTTCCGCCCGCGTGCATCGACCGGGTGCAGCTGGGGCAAGTCGTCCTCAACCTGCTTACCAACGCCGTGCAAGCGATGGCTGACAAGCAGGGGACGTTGATCGTTCGCGCTGAGCTCGAGGGCTCGGAGCGCTTGCGCCTCGACGTTGGCGACACCGGTTCCGGAATTCGGCCCGACGATGCGCGGAGAATCTTCGAGCCCTTGTTCACGACGAAAGCGCGCGGCATCGGCCTTGGCCTCGCGGTCTCCCGCAGCCTCGTACACGCCAACGGCGGGGAGATCACCTTCTCGAGCGAGATCGGCCGCGGGACGACGTTCACTCTTCGACTACCGGTCTCTAACGGAAACGGAGCATGCACCGGCGAATCCTGATCGTCGACGATGACCGGCAGATGGTTCGGACGCTGTGTGACATCCTGCGCCTTCGCGGGTGGGAGACGACGGGTGTCCACAGCGGCGAGGAGGCAGTCGAAGCCGTGCGCCGCGAATCGTACGCAACCGTGCTCATGGACGTGAAGATGGGCGGGATGAACGGCGTCGAAGCGCTCGCCGAAATGAAGCGGCTGCGTCCCGCGCTTCGCGTCGTGCTGATGACAGCGTACACCGCAAACGATCTTCTCGCCGAGGCGACACGTCAGGGAGCGCTCAAGATTCTTGCGAAGCCTCTAGCCGTGCCCGGCCTCATCGAAATGCTCGAGGAGAGCGTGAAGGAAACGCACCGCGTGCTCGTTGTCGATGACGATCCGGCATACTTGCGCACGCTGGCGTCCATTCTCCGCGAGGGCGGCTACACCGTGTTCGAGGCCGCAGATCTTGGCGACGCGCTCGACAAGCTGAAGGGGCGCGCACCGGCAGCGGTCGTGCTGGACCTGCGGCTCGACAACGCTGCCCCGCGCGATTCGGTCGTCGCCATCAAGAAGGTGAGTCCCGCGGTGTGCTTGATCCTCTACAGCGGAAATAGCGGCACTCTCGAGGAGACGACGAAAGCGGTGCCGACCTCGTGGGTCTACGCGACGTTGCGCAAGCCTTTCCCGCCGGAACACCTCGTCGAGCTGCTCGATGAAATTCGCGTCGCCTGATCCGCTCCCGATTCTCGTCGTGGACGACGATCGCCAGATGGTGCGGACCATCGGCGACATCCTGCGTCTCAGCGGATACTTGCCTGAGGCGGCGCTGACGGGGAAACAGGGGCTCGAGGTGGCCGAGCGCGTGCGCCCCGCGATCGCGCTCGTCGACCTGCGCCTTCCCGATATGGATGGTATCGAGCTCGTGGCCCGGCTGCACTCGTTGAGCGAGCTCACGCAGGTCGTCATCCTGACCGGAAACGCGTCGCTCGAGAGTGCGGTTCGCGCCCTGCGTGAGCAGAGCTATGACTACCTCATCAAGCCCGTGCAGCCCGAACGTTTGCTCGACAGCGTCGGGCGGGCAGGTGATCGCTGGCAGCGCCGAAATGCGGAGCTCGCGATGCGCGACAGCGAGGAGCGTCTGCGCCGCATCTTCGAGCACGTGAGCGATGCCCTGCTGATCACCGATGACGCGCGCAACATCATCGATGCGAATGCCGCCGCGTGCGAGCTCACAGGCCTTGGCATTGAGCGGCTGCGTTCCTCGCGCCTGAACGAGGTGCTCCCTGATGCCTCGGCCGACGCTGCGTGCGACGGTCTGCCGTCGACGCTCTCGGTGCGGCAGGGGGAGCGGCGTCTGCGCGGGCGCGACGGAGCCGTGCGCATCGTCGACGTGCGAGAGACCGCCTTCACGCCGGGCTTGCTCGTCCATTCCATCCGCGATCTCACGTCGCAGCGACAGCTCGAGGAGGAGCTGCACCAGTCGCAGAAGATGGACGCCATCGGGCGGCTGGCGGGTGGCGTTGCCCACGACTTCAACAATCTCCTCACGGCCATCACGTGCTATAGCGACGTTCTGCTCACGACCTTCGACGCGTCGGATGAGCGGTGCGAGGATGTGCGCGAGATCCTGAAAGCGTCTCGGCGGGCGGCCGCGCTCACCGGTCAACTGTTGGCGTTCAGTCGCAAACAGATTCTCCAGCCGACGCAGCTCGATTTGAACGCGGTGGTGACCGACATCGAGAAGATGCTCCGTCGCGTGATCGGGGAGGACGTTCGCCTCGAAACCGCGCTCGACCCGGCGCTCTGGCTGGTCCGCGCCGACAAGGGCCAGATCGATCAGGTGTTGCTGAACCTCGTGGTGAACGCGCGCGACGCCATGCCTAACGGCGGCCCGCTGCGTATCGCGACGCGGAACGCTGTGCTCACCGCGCCTCTGCCGCACGCGCACGGCATAGTCGACCCGGGCGAATACGTCACGCTCGAAGTAAGCGACGCGGGCACCGGAATCGCGCCGGCAGTCCTCCCGCACCTCTTCGAGCCGTTCTTCACCACGAAGGGCCCGGGCAAGGGAACCGGGCTCGGCCTATCTACCGTGTACGGCGTTCTGCGACAGAGCGATGGGCACATCGAAGTACGCAGCGCCCTCGGCCAGGGAACGACGTTCGTGCTGTATTTCCCTCGCGAGACGGCGGCGATCCAGACACCTGCTGATGACACGCCGGCTCCGGTCGCCGAGACCAGCGGCGCGACGATTCTCCTGGCCGAGGATGACGCTTCGGTTCGAGAGCTGGTTCGTTCGATGCTGACGAAGAAGGGATACGTCGTGCTGTGCGCCTCCGATGGCGAGCAGGCGCTCGACATGGCGGCGAAGCATGGCGGGACGATCGACCTCTTGCTCACTGACGTCGTCCTGCCGGGGCTGAGCGGGCGTGAAGTCGCCGAGCGATTGCATGCGGAGCATCCGGACCTGCGCGTGCTCTACATGTCGGGGTATACCGACGACGCCATTCTGCGACGCGGCGTGCTCACGCAGCGGAGCAGTCTCATCCAGAAGCCTTTCAGCGCCGCTGATTTAATGAGCCGTGTTGGCGAGCTGCTCGCGCAAGCGCGGCAAGTGCCTCGTTAGGCGCGACCGCGATCCGCGTCGATGACGATGAGCGCGATCCTGAGCGGACATGGCGCGGCGCGTCCTCTGGGGCTGCATCCGAGCCTCGAGGAAGGGTTGCAGCACGCTCGTATCCTGATCATTGATGATCAGCTCGAAAACCTCACGCTGTTGCGCCGCGTGCTCTCGAAGGCTGGATACGCCGCGATGCAGAGTACCACAGACCCGAATGAGGCGGCTACGCTATTCGAGGCGTTCTGCCCGGATCTCGTCCTGCTCGACCTTCACATGCCGGGTCTCGATGGCTTCGCTGTCCTGGAGCGGTTGCGCTCGCTGACGCCGCGGGCGACCTACCTGCCGATTCTCGTGCTCACCGGCGATCACGATCCCCTCAAGCGGCGCCGGGCGCTCGCCGCCGGTGCCACGGATTTTCTGGCGAAGCCGTTCGACAACGTCGAGATCGTTCTCCGCATCCGGAATCTGCTCGAAACGCGACATCTCCATCGTCTCCTGTCAAATCAGAACTCGGTCCTCGAGGCTGGTGTGCGGCAGCGCACGCGTGAGCTCGAGGAAGCGCAGGGAGAGATCCTCGAACGTCTCGCCGCCGCAGCCGAGTATCGCGATGACGACACCGGCCGACACACACTGCGCGTCGGCGAGCTGTCGGCCGCGATCGCCGAGGCCTTAGGACTGGCGCGCGAGACCGCCGAGCTCATTCGCGCGGCTGCTCCACTGCACGACGTCGGAAAGATCGGCGTTCCCGACCACATTCTCCTCAAGCCGGGGAATCTGACGCCTGAAGAATTCGATGTGATGAAGACGCACACCACGATTGGCGCCGCGATTCTCGCCGGGGGAAAATCCGCGCTCGTCATGGAGGCGGAGCGAATTGCGCTCAACCATCACGAGCGCTGGGACGGGAGCGGCTATCCGAACGGTCGCAGAGGCGACGCGATCCCATTGAGTGCGCGGGTCGTGGCGGTGGCCGACGTCTTCGACGCGCTCACGCACCCGCGCCCGTATCGCCTCGCGTGGCCACTCGATCGCGTGATCGCGGAGATTCGCGCTCAGAGCGGTCAGCACTTCGACCCATCGGTCGTCGCGGCATTCCTGAGACACTCTGCGCGCACGGGGCTCTGCGATTAGGCGTGATCAACTTCGATTCCGGTCCCCAGGAGTCCAGGCGCTCCGCCGCGATCTCCCTTCTCGTCGTCGAGGACGAAGAACCCATCCGCAACGTCCTGGCTCGATTTCTCCGTGGGCGTGGGCATCACGTGGAGACGGCGGACTCAGGCGTAGCGGCGCTTCAGGCGCTCGAGCGGCGGCGTTTTACGGCGATGATCTCCGATGTACGCATGCCAGGCATGAATGGCCTTCGACCTCGTGCCGAAGGCACTCGCGGTCGATCCGGACCTCGCGATCGTCATGCTCACGGCGCTCAACGACGCGCACACCGCGAAGGAGCTGATCTCCGGCGGCGCGATGGATTACATCGTCAAGCCGTTCGAGTTTCCCACGATCGAGGAGGCGCTCGAGAAAGCACTGCGTCAACGCTCGCTCAACGTGGAGCAGCGCCGCGTCGAGCGGCTCATCCGCGAGGAAGTGGCCACGCGAACGGAACAGCTCGAGCGCGAGCAAGCCGCCTATCGCGATCTGGTCGTCAGCGTAGCGGAGACGCTCGTCAACGCGATGGAGGCGAAAGACGTCTACCTTCGCGGCCACTCCCACCGCGCCGCGACGCTGGCCGCGTCGATCGCCGAGGTGCTCGGCCTCGACTCCGACGTGGTCGAAGCGGTACGCCTCGCCGGACGTCTGCACGACGTGGGGATGATCGGCATTCGGGAGACGGTCTTACACAAGCCGGGCGCGCTCACGGCCGAGGAGTATGCGCACGTCAAGGACCACGTGCGCATCAGCATGGAGATTCTCGCCCCACTACGACACTTTCGCGTGGCGCTCGAATACGTGCGCGATCATCACGAGCGTGTCGACGGGTCTGGTTATCCGCGCGGGCTCAAGCGCGATGCGATCTCGATTGGGGGGAGGATTCTCGCCGCCGCCGATGCGTTCGACGCGGTCACGTCCCGGCGTGCGTATCGCGAGCCGATGGCGCCCGACGCGGCTATCAAGCATCTCTCGGGCACTGTCGCTGCGCTACTCGATCAGCGCGTGTTCGAGGCGCTCAAAACCGTCGTCGAGCAAGGACGCGCGCTCATGTTCATCGACGAGCTCCACGGCTAGCGATCGCGAACAAAGGCGCGTCTCAGAAGGCCTAGCTACTACGAGCAGCTGAAGCATTGGCGGCGCAACTCCGGGCGCGGTGGCTGCATGGCCGGGGGCCGCAGGGGGCCGCAGCGTTGTATTCCGGTCGCCAAAGCGTTAGCGGGGAGCGCAGCGAGCATCACGTTCTCAGAGGGAAATTGGTGGCCGACACAGTCAGTCTTTGGTCTTCCGCCTCCTTCCCAAGCTGGACGTCGCCGGTTCGAGTCCGGTCGCCCGCTCTTGTAGCTCGTTGGGATCTGTGTACTTAGACGGGCCGCCGTTCTGCCGAGCCGGGCCCGTCTTTCTCATCCTGCGGCCCCCAGGGACGATCTTGCGGGTGGCAGCGGATGCGCTGCGAGATTGGTGCTCGTTAGGCTGGCATTCGCGAAGGCCTTGGCGCGTGACACTTTGAGCAGCGCCGCAGTGACGGAGTTTGGGGGCCGCAGCGCGGCTTTGGAATGCAGGAAGGCCTGCTAAGCTAGCTGAGCTTCCCCAGTACGCGAGCGGAAGCGAGGCCCTCTATCAAAGTCTTTGTTTTCAGGCGAGGTTTTGCTTCCGCGAGCGGAGCGACCAGCGCTCGCATACCGGCTCATATGTGAAGGTTATTGCGTCCGCTCCTCACCGCCTCAGGAGCTCCTACGCCGACGAGAAGTGGAGCGTCGAGCGCGTCAAAGTGTTGCTCGCGTAGAATGCGCGCCCCGTCAGGCGAGAGCGGGAAGGCGACGAAGCCTGCTACCAGTCGCCGATGAGGTGCGCTGCCGGGGATGGAGACGGCAAACAGGATCGGCCGGCCTCGGAATGTCACCGAGTCGCGTGGCGTGCGTCCTTGCACCCTCACCGAGGCCGTGGAGTAGATCGCTGAATCGGCCGGATTGGCGAGGTCCACCACGTCCGGGAGCTTCACGTACTGGAAGCCCGCTTGGTCGGCGAGATTCTGATACGTCCAAGTGTAGTCATACTCGCCAACGCTGAGCAACGCGACTTGATCCGCTTCGCGTGGGCGAGCGTTTCTCGCTGGCGCTGCGCGAAGCATCCGGGCGTACAATCCCGGCTCGCGATCGTGTCGCTCCGCGAGCTGCCAGACTAGCAGCGTGCGGTAGCCCGACGGATCGGTGTGCGGATCTGAACGTCCCACTTCGACGCCCGGGCGCTCGAGCACGCGGAACCAGTTGGTGGAATTGATTTCGTTCGCCCCACGCGAGCGCGGCGTGTAGGCAAGCACAATCCGGTTGCGAGCGAACAGCACGTGCCACGTTGTGACAGCCGGCTCAAGCAGTTGGGGAAAGATGTCTGGATCGGCGAGCACGAGCACGTCGGGTTGGCCGCCGAGTTCCACGACCTTGCGTGCTAATTCAAGGCTGGAGGCAGTCTCCTGCTCGTAGCGCGCGCCGGTTTTGGCCGCGAAGCTGTCGAACACGACACGCATCGGACGCGCGATCGCTGCAGCATTATAGAGCACCAAAGGGTCCTTCGTTGGGATGTCCTGCGCGGTGGAATCGGTCGAAGCGCGATCCGACCGCTCGCCGTGTGGGGGCGTACAGGATGCGCAAAGCACAGCGACGACGAACGTTTGGCATATGCTTTTGGCAACAAGTCGCGAGCGCAGAGAACGCATGAGCGTGAGGCGAGTCGGCGATTTCATTGCACTGCGGGGAAGGGAGGCAGTGCGGAAAGCTACATAGAGACGGCTCGCTCAGGATCGAGGATTGGACGCACTCGATCCCCTCGATGCCTAGTCGTGCCGTCAGCGAGCCGACCGTCGCTTCAGCGGAGCGGTTGACTGGACGCGCGCGATCCGCGCTGGTGGAGCTGCTTCTTCGACGATCGCGCAGAGCTTCGCCGCGTTGCGACCTCCGCCAGAGCGCTGCGCATCTGAACTGACACGGGCGGCCCGATTCACAAGCGCCGCGAGTTCCGCCCGAAAGCTGCGCAGTTCCTTCAGCCGCTCGTCTACGTCCTTCAGCCGCTCAGCGAGAGCGTTATGCACGTGCCCACATGGGCAAGTTCCTCGCTCCGCGAGCCCGACGATTTCCTTGATCTCGTCGAGAGTCAAGCCAAGCGATTGAGCTTTACGGACAAAGCGGACACGGTCGACCAGAGACGCATCGTAGATCCTGTACCTGCTTGCAGTGCGACTGGGCGGAGGAATCAAGCCTTCGCGTTCGTAGTAATGCAGCGTTTGAACGCCGATACCGAGCTCTCTCGCGACTTGGCCAGCGAGCATTCCCTTGGGTAATTCTGTCGCCGTGCTCATCGTTCGGTGGGTCGAGGTGATAACCACAGGTGCCCGATCATATCCCTCTACCCCACTAGAGGGTCAAGGTTCTCGTTGCAGCCGGGGCCGCCGTGGCGGTAACCCGGAGGGTATACTTCTGAACCGACGTCTCGACGTCGGGACCTGATTGGAGTGCATCGATGCGCTTGTTGAAAGCAGCTACCCGCAGCGACCACAGCGCACCCACTCGCGTGAGTGGCCGGTCTGTCGCCCTTAGGATGCTCGTCACGGTCGGTGCTGCCATCGCGTGTACGGGAGGCGGGGACGCATCTCCCAGCCCTGATACATCTACATCGCTCGCGGCTCCAGCCTCCACGCCTCAGACCGTCGCGATTTCCGATACGTCGCACGTGGTTCTCGCGGTCAAAGGCATGTACTGCGCGAGTTGTGAGAAGACGGTCGTGACGATGTTGCGCCGCACCGCCGGCGTGTGGCGAGCAGACGTCAGCATCGAGCGGGGGGAAGCGAGCGTTGCCTACGATTCGAGGCGAACGTCGCCCGAGCAACTTTCTCAGGTGGTGAAAACGCTCGGATACGACGCCTCGGTCAAGCGCACGTAGCCGCTAGTAGCGCTTAGTAGCCGATCGTGCCGATGCGCACGAAGTAGGCGGCCACGGCGAGCAGCGCCGTGCCGCTGACGATCTCGAACGGCCGGCGGATACGCTCGACGCGATCGAGCCAGCGCTGCACTCCTCCGGAAAAAATCGCCAAGGCGAGAAACGGCGCACCACGTCCGACCGCATAGGCGAGCGACAACAGCGCACCGTAGACTGGCCGACCAACCGCTGCTGCGATCGTCAGGAGCAGCATTAGCGGCCCCGCTGACGTTGTAATCGTCGCGACGCTGAACAGTATTCCGTAGGTGAACGCGCCAGCGAATCCGGTACCACGCGGCACCGGCGGATCGGGCACAAGGCGGCGAAACTGCGGTCCGAAGAGCACGATGAGCCCAGCGAGTGCGGTCAGGATCGCCGCCCCGATAGCGAAGCCACGCCGCCAACCCGCGAGGAGACGGCCAAGGAACGCGGCTGCCGTGCCGAGCACGACGAGCGCGAGAACGAGTCCCAGGAAGAATGCGACGCCCAGGCGAACGGCGCTGGGCGCCGCCCCGTTCCGCGATTTGCTCCTCGCTGCGATGTACCCGACGATCCCTACGCCCGCAGGGACGGTGCAGGGTCACGTGCTCGTCGAGAGCAAGCCGCCGACAATGGCCACCAGGAACGCGAGGGCCGGCTCCTGCGCGATCGCTCCAGCGAGTCGGTCAATGAACTCTGCCGGATTCACGCGCGTTCTCTCTCCGTGGCTGACGCGATGCGTGTCTCGTAGCCGGCCTGTGCGAGGCGCTCCGCGATCCGATCCGAGTCCAACACGGCAGAATCAAACTGCACGTCGACGCGCTGATCTGACGCTTGCGCGCGCGCACGCACCACCCCTTCGATGCCTTTGAGGAGTCGCATCACGCGGTTCTCGCAGCCCTCGCAGTGGAGTTTCTGATCACCGATTACTTCGAACGTGGTCGACTTCAGCATTGGTGTCCGTTTTCTGGTTAGGCAGCAGCATGAGCTGGTGCGTCGGCAGCCACAGACGGCTCAGACTGCCCGACGCCCTTGATCGCCTCGAAGAAATAATTACCCCTGCTCCACAGTGAGTTGATGAAAATCGAAGTCACGCTCGCCGCCATCGCGACCATCCCCCACACAGGATTCACGAGTCCTGTCGCAGCCGCCGGAATACCGATTCCGTTGAAGGTGAAGGCGAGAACGACGTTCTGCACCATCTTGCGATAGCTGTAGCGGCTGATCTCGTAGGCATCGAGGACTGCTCGCAGCCGCTGGTTGAGAATGATCGCGTCGCCCGACTCGACGGCGATGTCCGCGCCGCTACCAAACGCAATCCCGACGTCAGCCTGCATCAGCGCCGGAGCATCGTTGATCCCGTCACCCACCATCGCGACGCGGTCGGTCTCCTGGAGATTCCGGATCATGGCCGCCTTTTCCGCAGGCAGAACTCGCGCATGCACGTCACCTATACCCGCGAGCCTGGCAAAGTGGCGCGCCGCACGCTCGTTATCGCCGGTGACGAGACTGGTACGAATGCCTAACGCGTGAAGTCGAGACACCGTCTCTGCTGCGTCGGCGCGCAGCGCGTCCCCGAGCGCCAGGACGCCAAGGAACGTGCCTTCCCTCGCCGCACCAATGACCGTGAGTCCTTGCTCCTCCAAGTCGTCGATGCGTCCCTCATGGGGAGCAAGGCTTGCGCCCTCGGCAGCGAGAAAAGCGGGACTGCCCACCACTACCCTCGCGCCGGCAACACGTGCCCGCACGCCGCGACCCGTCACTGCATCGAAATCCTCCGAGCCTGCGAGAGCGATGCCTCGGTTAAAGGCGGCATCGACGACTGCGCGGCCCAAGGGGTGTTCTGAGGCTGACTCCGCGGCTGCTGCGACGGACAGGAGTTCATCCTCGGTACAATTCGCTGGCACCACATGCCGCACGCCCGGACGACCTTCTGTGAGAGTGCCTGTCTTGTCGAACACTACGTGACGCACGCGGCGCAGGCTCTGAAATGCCTCGCCCGTGCGCATCAGTATACCGCGTTCGGCTGCATCACCCGCTCCCCGGACAATCGAGAGAGGCGCCGAGATTCCGACCGCACAGGGGTAGCCCATCACGAGCACGCTGAGCCCGGCGAACATCGCGCGCTGGAGGTCGCTGGCCCCGCCCCACACCAGAGGACCGATCAGCCAGAAGAGCGTCGCTGCAACCGCGGTCAGCAGAACGACCGGGGTGTACACGCGGAGCACCCGATCGACGAGGTGGAGAAGGCCAGGCTTGAGCGCGCGGGCGTCTTCGACGCTGCGAATGACCTGCCGGAGAAAGCTCTCGTCCCCAACGACGGTCACTTGCACGAGCAGTGTTCCCGTTCCGTTCAAGGAGCCGCTCAGCGTTGTGTCGCCCGGGCGCTTCTGGACGGGAATCGGCTCGCCGGTGACGAGCGACTCATCGACATCTGATGTGCCGGATTCCACCTCGCCGTCTACGGGCATGCGCTCGCCCGGCCGTATGCGCACCAAATCACCCACCTGCACGTTCTCCAGCGGCACGTCCAATTCCTTGCCGGATCGGATCACGTGAGCGACGTCGGGCTCGAGGTCCAGGAGCTTCTTCACGGCCTGTGAGCTCCTGGTCTTCACAATGAGTGATAGCCACTCGGAGAAGATGTGGTACGTGAGGACCATGACCGCGACAGCAAAAAAGGCGACCGTTGGATAGCCGGGAGGTTGGAGCGTTAGGCCGATCAGCCCACCGGCGATGCCTGCGAAGGCTCCGAACTCGACGAGAACGTGTTGGTTCAGAATACCGCGCCGGAGCGCCATGGCGGCCATGCGCGCGATGTGTAGACCGACGCCGAAGGTGAGAAACACGGCGAGCGCGCCAGCAAGCCACGGCGCCGTCGCGCCAAACACCCCCTGCAGTTTCAGGTAGTAGATGCCGGCACCGCCGATGGCCATCAGTGCGGAGCCGCCGAGCGCCCATCCCGTACCGAACCCGCGCAGTACGACAAACGAAAACGCGACCAGACTCGCGATCGTAAACACACAGAGCGGAAACCATGGACTGTTCGTCGGGTAACCGGCGAGGCCCATAGCCACCGTACTCATGCCTAACGCCGTGATGAAGCGCCTTCGCTCCTGCACCAGGGCGCGCTCTTCCTCATCGAAGGGCCGGAGCTTGCGCGGGTCGGAGATTGTGTACCCGATGTCCTTGAGCGTCTGCAGGAGATCCTCGGCCCGCGCGACGCCAGGGTTGTATTCGATGAGGGCCTGCTCATGCGTTAGGCTAACCGAGACCTTGTCGACGCCCGGTCGCTTGCGGAGCGCCTTCTCGATCGTGCCCGTACACAGCGAGCAGTGCAGGCCACCAATGCGCGCACGAATGCGACGCCGATTCGGCGCCTTCGAGGGTTCATCGCTCCAGGCCTGCGGAGCAGATTCAGGAAGTGTCGTGGTGCCCATACGGCAACTCCATTCAGCGTTCTCAGAGGCGAACATCGGACCGACGAAGTGTAGACGCTATAGTCGACTAGAGGGTCAAGGGTGAGGGCGTCCGCGCGAGTTGCGAAGCCGGTCATCATCGTGCCCGATCTGCCGCCTGTGGCCGGGATTGCCGAACTGCACCGGCCGCATCATATTCGGCAAATAGAATATGACGGCGCGCGTTCCTCCCCTCGCGGCTCCTTCCCTGGCCGACCTCGATGGCTTGTTCCGAGCATTCGCGGACCCGACTCGGCTCCGGATTATGAACCTGCTCGCCGCCGGAGAACTCTGCGTCTGTGACATCGTAGAGATCCTCGGCCTGCCGCAGCCGACGGTGTCGCGACACCTGAGCGCGCTTCGGGCCGCCGGCCTCGTCGAGGCCACGCGCGAGTGGAAGTTTGCGCACTATCGGCTAGCTGAGCCCCAGAGCGTCGTTCACCGAAACCTTGTCAACTGCGTCCGATCGTGTTTCGCCGGTGTCCAGTCGCTCGACCGCGAGCGGGCCATCGCAGCGTACCGTGTTCAAGAGCGAGAGGAAACACCCTGTGACTGAGGCACGCGGTGGCGGCCGTCGGCCGATTCGCGTTCTCTTTCTTTGTACAGGGAATTCAGCGCGTAGTCAGATCGCCGAGGCGCTTTTGGCTCGTAAGGGCCGCGACCGTTTTGAAGTTGGGAGTGCCGGCTCCCGCCCGGCCGACCGCGTGAACCCGCTGGCGGTTAGGGCATTGCGTGAGTACGGGATCGACTGGAGCGGGAAAGCGCCTAAGGGGTCCGAGGCCGTCAGCGACCGGCAATGGGACCTCATCATCACTGTCTGCGATCGCGCGAGAGAGGCCTGCCCAACGTTTGCCGGCCGACCCGTCTTCGCGCACTGGAGCGTGCCAGACCCAGCCGACGTCGTCGGAACAGAAGAAGACCGGCTCCACGCGTTTCGTGATACGGTGACGTACCTCGGCCGCCGTATCGATCTCATGCTTTGCCTGCCAATCGAGCGACTTGAGGAGCGTGCGCTTGAGCCGGAACTGGAGGCTCTCACGCGCTTCGAGCCGGACACATCCGAACGGGCGAAGTGATCCGATGCCTAACGACGGCTGTCGAGTGGTACGCTACGCCCTGATCTCCGATATTCATGCGAACTTGCCGGCGCTCGAGGCCGTCCTCGGACACATCGCCGACGACGGCAGCGTCGTCTCGACGTACCACCTCGGCGACCTCGTCGGCTACGCTCCATGGCCTGACGAGACGATCGCTCTGCTCCGTGCGTCGAAGATTTCGGGTGTGGCTGGGAATTACGACTCCACGGTCGCGACTGATTACAAGCATTGCGGCTGCAAATACGAGGACCCGCGGCAGGAAGAGTTGTCGCATGTCAGCTACGAATGGACGCGGCAGCACACGTCGCTGCCCGCGAAAGAGTTTCTCGGCGGCCTCCCATTCCGGATTGACCTTCGGCCTCTAGGCGGTCACGTCGCGGGCCCCACGATTGTGCTGGTTCATGGCATGCCGACGCTCAACACCGTCTACTGGACCGAGGACCGGCCCGACACCTTCTGCCTGAAGATGGCCGAACACGCGGGGCTCAGACGTGGCGACGTGATCGCCTTCGGTCACACTCACAAACCGTGGCACCGCGAAGTCGAGGGCATTCATTTCGTGAATACGGGGAGCGTGGGACGACCGAAGGACGGCGATTGGCGCGCCGGCTACGTCGTGCTCGAGGTCGAGTCGGGGGGAGCTGTCGGCGTCGCGTTCAGACGCGTGAAGTACGATCTCGAGAAAGCAATGGAGGGGATCCGGCGGAGCGAGCTGCCTGACGAGTTCGCGGAGTACCTCGCGACGGGTGGCGTGCTCCCTGCGCCGGCATCATCCGGCTCTGGTGCAGGGGGCGACGACGCGTGAGCCCGACTCCGTTTCTCACGCCACGCCAATGAAAGCCCGTCGCGCAGTAGCGGAGGCGCTCGGAACCTTCTTCCTCGTACTGATAGGGCCAGGCGCCGCCATGGTGAACGCGTACACGCACGGAACGGTTGGACATGCTGGCGTCGCGTTGGCGTTCGCGTTCGTGGTCACAGCGATGATCTACGCGCTGGGTCACCTCTCGGGCGCACACATCAATCCGGCGGTGACGATCGGCTTCTGGTCGGTGCGTCGCTTCCCCCGACGAGACGTCATTCCGTATGTGGCAGCGCAGTGTGTCGGCGCCGTGGGGGCGAGTGCAACGCTTCGTACAATGCTTGGGCCAGTTGGAAACATGGGTGCGACACTGCCTGCCGTCTCAGTTATCAGCGCTTTCGCAATAGAATGGCTCCTGTCGTTCGTACTAATGTTCGTCATCATGGCAGTCGCCACGGACCAGCGGGTGGCGGATGGCTTCGCGGCGATTGCGGTCGGACTCACGGTTGGCTTTTGCGCCATGATGGCCGGTCCGCTTACGGGCGCGTCCATGAATCCTGCGCGATCGTTAGGCCCTGCCGTTGTCGGTTCGGTCTGGGCTGCGCACTGGGTGTACTGGCTTGCGCCAATTACTGCAATGGTCGCTGCCGCGCGCTTGTACGACTTCCTCCGTGCCGCCGAAACGCCCCGTATCGCGCGGCCGGGCGTCAGCCTCGGAGTTCAGGGACCTCTTACGCCGGGAGGTCAGCGTACGGAATAAGGAACGCGTCACTGACGTGCCTCGTGGGAGGCGTAGCTCGACCGGTGTAGGCAAACGGATGCGAGGAGAGGTCCGTGGAGTCGCGAGATGACTCTCACCAGTATTCCTGCCTTTTGACGGCACGTCAGCAGCTCGGTAGACTCACCCTAGGCGCCGCTGGGGTGTGTCTCTGGAGTTGACCCGGTTGCGTGGACGGTTAGTGGTTTGGGTGTTCAAGCCGCGCTTGCATGACGCTGTTCAAAGGTGATGGGTGACAGATAGCCTAG
>JBQTHJ010000034.1:0-17489 GCA_052389995.1 Gemmatimonadaceae bacterium
GGGCCCGGCCCACTCCCCCCCCCCCAAAACCCCCCCCCCCCCCCCCACCCCCAAACCCCGGGGGGGCTGCCCCAGCGCGCCCCCCCCCCCGCTCCGGGGTACTGCGACGTCGATCAGCTGATGTGACGATTGACCAGCTTCGTCATCTCGAACATCGAGACCTGACGCTTGCCGCCGAAGACCGTGCGCAGGCGATCGTCGGCGTTGATCATGCGGCGCTCCTTGGCGTCCTGCAAACCGTTCCGCTTGATGTATTGCCAGAGCTTCTTGGTGATCTCGGTGCGCGGCATTGGACGTTCGCCCACGACGGCGGCGAGCGCCGAGTCCGGCTGCATGGGCCTCATGAATGCTGCATTCGGAGTGCGCTTGCGCCCGCTCGACTTTTTACGGGTGCTCTTCCGGCGACCGGCCGACTTCTTCCGCGCCGCGCCCTTCCGACGCGCGCCCTTCCTCGCGCCTTTTCTCGCGCCTTTCTTCTTTGCGGGCATCGATTCTCTCCCGAGAGGTTGAGGGATCCGTTCTCCCCGTCGACCACGGACTCCGTCGCGCCTCAAAGTAAAGAGGCTTGCGAGGGATGCAAGGGTGAAGAATCACACTTTCCCAGAGGACGTCACGGTCACTTCGCCATTCCCCGCAGCAGGCGCATCATCTTCACGTCCCATGGATCGGGCGTTGGATCGTCGTCGGCGATCTCCATGTTCTTCTGCGGCGTCTCGAGGATGAGTGGCACTCTTGCCGCTCGGCGGTCCCTCAGCAGCCAGCGAAATGACTCCGTCCCAATCGTGCCGTCACCGAGCAGGACGTGTCGGTCGAGGTTCGAGGCGAGGTCTCCCGCACTGTCGTTGAGGTGGAAGAACGACGGCGGCTCGCCGCACTCCTCCTCGAATTCATCCAGCACCGCCGTGAGCGCCGCCCGCGAGACGCGGATGTCGTAGCCCGAGACGAGCAGGTGGCAGGTGTCGAGGCCATATCCGGTGCGCTCGCGGAGCGAGTCGGGTACGTGACGCAGGATCGCCCCGACCTCGGCGGCGGTGCGACCGATTTGCTGCCCTGCGCCGGCGGTGTTCTCCACCAGGAGGCGCGTCGTCCCGTTCACGGCGCGCAGGGCCGCAGTGATCGCCTGTGCGACGCGCTTTGCTGCTGCCTGACGATCCCCGTCGCCCGCGTTGCCCGGATGAAAACAGGCCGCCCCCACGCCGAGCGCAGTCGAGCGCTCGAGCTCCTTCGTGAGTCCGCCGCTCGCGCGTCCCCACTTCGCGGCATCCGCGTTGGCGACGCTCAGCGTATAGGGCGCGTGCACGAGCACGTGCCGGGCATCGATCTTCGTCTTCGCCAGCGCATCGCGAAACCGATTCACCCGCTCGGGTCGGATCGACATGCGATCGTTGATGAATCGCGGCACGGCGGTGAAGAGCTGCATCGCCGTCATACCGGCCTTGGCGGCGCGGGCGACGGCCATGTGGATGCCGCCGTTGTCGAGGGTGTGGGCTCCCAGGTAGGGCATGGTCGATGGCGAAACCGAAGACGTCAGGTGTCAGACGTCAGACGTCAGTATCAGCAAACGCCCGCGTAACACGACGTCCTCTCAGTTCTGACGCCTGATGTCTGACGTCTGACGTCTGATGTCTTCGGGTTCAGACAGATGCCGGCCACCACGTCCGAACATCCACCCTCCGCCCGAAGTGCAAGAATCGGGGCTCTCCTTCGAGCGGAACGCGAATCGCATGACCCATGGTGTTGCGATCGATGCTCGCAATCGCACGCTGGAGCGGCCACGGGCGGTGGGCGATTCTCAGGGTGATGAGGCCGCGAGGTGCCGCAGCGAATAACAGATAGCGCTCGACGAGAAAGTGCTCGATCGTACCCGGCGCCGCCGGCCGGACCTCGCCATCGGGACGGTACGTTGCCGCAAAGTTCGCCGGCCGTGCACCGCGGTGCGTTCGCGCGCTTTCATAGCGGATCTCTCCCTTCCCCGTCGACGCGATGCGCATGCGGGCATCGTAGTAGGGAAGGTGTACGAAGCGGCGGGCGGCGCGCACGGCGATCGGTTGCGACGCGTCGAGGCTGAAGAACCACACGCCCTCCTGCTCTCCATGTCGCACGTAGGTGCGCACGTTCAGCTCCGGGAAGCTCGAGAGCCACGGCAGCGGCGGGAGACCGCGAGGCCGAACGTTGCTCATGAGGAAGGGCACGACACCGATCCACGCTTCGCCGTCGTAGGTCAGTAGCTCGAGCGACTTCGGCAGGAGAGGACGGAGCGCGCTGGGGGAGACTGGCCAATGAGCGAACAGCACGTTCGTCCACCGCTGGTGCATCACCCACGAAGCGTCGGTCATGCCTAACGAAAGGCTCCCGTGCGAAGACGTGTCCTCATCGCTCCCGCCGAATCGGTGGCCGCGCTCCCCTCTCGCCATGCGAGCGCCACGCGATCGCCGGCGACGGCGACTCGCGGATCACGCACCGTGCCATTGGCGCGCACGACGCGGAGACGCTCGTCGAACGTGTGTCCCGTCTGCCTCGAGATCGCGAGCCCCAGCCTTCGCCCGCCCGACCCCGGGTGCTCGTAGGCGACGACCACGGTGTCGCCCGCACTCGCGACGCTCGTGTGCGCCGGCTCTTCGCCATAGAGGACGCCGATGGTCTGATGCCAGATCGTTCCGCGCTCCATGGAGTGAGTGTACCAGACACCAGCGCCTTCGGGAGGCTCCAGGTAATATGCCACGTGCACGTAGCCGCTCGCGCTATCGGCGGCGATCGAGGGTGGTGGGCGATCGCACCCTCGAGTGCCGCGATCCCTGGCGTCGGCAATGACGGGCGGCAACCAGGTCGCGCCTCCGTCGGCCGATCGCGAGACGACGAGAGTGACGCCACCATCCGCACGATCCGTGAACCAGACGGCGTACCATTCACGCCCGGCGTCTGCCGCGACGAGCGAGGAGGAGCACGCCGTCGGCGGAAGCGGAACCTGCGGGACCGTGTCGTCGACGAATCGTGGCGAGCCGGTGGCGTCGAACGCGAGCCGTGTGCCCGGATGAATGGCCTCGCGCGCGTCACGGGTCGGCTCCCACGCGATCGGCTCGGGGACGCACGAAATGGCGAGCAGGGCGACAAACGCCGGAACACGGTGCCTCAACGTCGCCGCCAGTCGCACGCTCCATCGATCGGGGTACGGCGTAATGTGACACGGCGGCCGAAGGAGTGGGAGCGCGGTTGGCCGGCTCCAGGGACGCGGGTATCTTTCCCATCGCCGCCGCACGCGGCGCTCACGTCGACGTCGAGAGGTCCGGTCATGTCTGCACCAGTCGCGAATCCTCCCAAGTCACAGGCTCAGGCGGCCCGTCAGCATGACGCGCCCGTCCCTGCAACGCCCTCACAGCCCGCCGTGTCGTCGTCATCCGGCCTCGTGGGCTTCAGCGGCAACCGCCGTGTGCCCAAGCCGGTGAACGAGCCGGTACGGCTGTATGCCCCAGGCTCCCCGGAACGCGCGGAGCTCAAGGAACGGCTCACGCGAATGGCGTCCGAGAAGGCCGAGATACCGATCATCATCGGCGGGAAGGAGATTCGCACCGGCGACCTCGGGCGGAGCGTGATGCCCCACGCACACCGTCACGTGCTCGCGGAATATCACAAGGCGACGCCGAAGCACGCCGAGATGGCGGTCGCTGCGGCTCGTGAGGCGTGGCGCGAGTGGTCGAACTGGCCGTGGGAGGACCGCGCGGCGGTCCTGCTCAAGGCGGCGGAGCTCCTCGCCACCACCTGGCGATCGACGCTCAACGCCGCCACGATGCTCGGCCAATCGAAGACCGCGCACCAAGCGGAGATCGACGCCGCATGCGAGCTCATCGACTTCTGGCGCTTCAATGCGCACTTCGCGCAAGAGCTCTACGACGAGCAGCCGATCAGCGATCGCTCGATGTGGAATCAGCTCGACTATCGTGCGCTCGAGGGCTTCGTCTACGCGGTGACGCCGTTCAACTTCACCGCCATCGCCGGCAACCTCCCGACATCCGCCGCCCTCATGGGGAACACGATCGTCTGGAAGCCGGCGAGCAGCGCGATGCTGAGCGGGTACTACATCATGCGTCTGCTCGAGGAAGCGGGTCTTCCCCCGGGAGTCATCAACTTCCTCCCCGGTGATCCGGCACCGATCACCGACGCGCTCCTCGCGAGCCCGGAGCTCGCCGGGGTGCATTTCACAGGCAGCACGGGCGTTTTCAACAGCATTTGGCGCACGATCGGGGAGAACATCGGACGCTACAAGTCGTACCCCCGGATCGTCGGCGAAACCGGCGGCAAGGATTTCATCATCGCCCACCCCTCTGCCGATGCGCGCGCACTCTCCGTCGCCATCGCGCGCGGCGCGTACGAGTACCAGGGACAGAAGTGCTCGGCCGCGAGCCGCATCTACGTTCCGGAGTCACTCTGGCCGGAGGTGCGCGACCGGACCGTGGCGATGATGCGAGAGATGCGGGTCGGCGATGTTCGGGACTTCCGCAACTTCATGGGTGCGGTGATCGACCAGAAGGCGTTCACGAAGATCGGCGAGTATCTCGATGACGCGACGCGCAACGCGACGGTCGTGCAGGGCGGCGTCGCGCGCGGCGACGAGGGATACTTCATCGAGCCGACGCTCATTGAGACGAAGGATCCGGGATATCGGCTCCTCTGCGAGGAGATCTTCGGCCCGGTCGTCACGGCCTACGTGTATCCCGACTCGAAGTGGGATGACACGCTCCGCACCGTGGATCGGACGTCGCCGTATGCACTGACCGGCGCGATCTTCGCGCGTGACCGCGCTGCGGTGCGCTACGCCTCGCTCGCGCTCCGGAACGCGGCCGGCAACTTCTACATCAACGACAAGCCGACCGGCGCGGTAGTGGGCCAGCAGCCCTTCGGCGGCGCACGCGCGTCGGGGACGAACGACAAGGCCGGCTCGAAGCTGAACCTCGTCCGATGGGTGAGCGCGCGGACGATCAAGGAGACATTCTCGCCGCCGGTCGAGTTCACGTATCCCTTCCTGGCGGAAGAATAGGCTCCCGGTGGGGACGGCAACGATGACCCGCCAGTGAACCTGCGGTTCATTACGGCTGACGTCTTCACCTCGCGCCCGTTCGCGGGCAACCAGCTCGCCGTCGTCCCCGACGCGCGCGCGGTGCCGGAGGAGCTGCTCCTCCCGATCACGCGCGAGTTCAACTTCTCCGAGACGACCTTCGTCTATCCGCCGGCGAATCCCGCGCATGCGCGGCGCGTGCGGATCTTCACGCCCGGTGGTGAGATTCCGTTCGCGGGACACCCGACGATCGGCACCGCGGTCGTGCTCGCGGCGATCGGCGAGATTCCGCTCACGGGAGACGAGACGAGCATCATCCTCGAGGAGCAGGTTGGTCCGGTACCGGTGACGATTCGCGCGCGCGGCGGCGATGCCGTTGCGGCGCGGCTCTCGGTGGCGAAGCTCCCCGAGGTCGGCCCTCCGCCGCCGGCGCGCACCACGCTGGCCGAGCTTCTTTCACTCGAGGCATCACAACTGCTCGGCGGAGCGACCGGACCTCAGGCGGTGTCGTGCGGCCTGCCCTATCTCATCGTCCCGGTAAAGGATCGCGCCGCCGTCGCTGGGGCGCGCGTGCGCATGGAGATGTGGGAGTCGACGCTCAAGCGATACTGGGCGCCCGACATCATGGTCGTCGCGAGAGATCCCGAGCTCGAGGGATCTCACTTCCGCGCGCGGGTCTTCGTTCCCAGCTATGCCGTGCCGGAGGATCCGGCGACCGGCTCCTGCGCGGCCGCACTCGCCGGTTACCTCGCCGCGCGCGAGCGAGCGCCTAACGGCACCTTCCGGTGGGTCCTCGAGCAGGGATTCGAGATGGGACGGCCGAGCCTGCTCGAGCTGGAGGCCGACAAACGCGAAGGCGCCGTCGTGGCGGTGCGCGTTGCGGGCGATGTCATCCTCGTGAGCGAGGGAACCCTGGAGAATCGCTCGCGAGGGTGAACCCTCAGTCGATCTTGTGCTCCCCCGTCCGGAGCGGCTGCGTGACGCGATGGTGGGCCGCCGTCACCGCGACGGCACGGAGATCCGACGTCCACAGACACACCCGGTCGCGCCCCGCGTCCTTCGCGGCATAGAGCGCTTCATCGGCGCGCGAGTGCAGGTCGTGCGCGATGTCCGCGTCCTGCACCCGATCGGCCACGACACCAAGGCTCACCGTCAGGCGGTGACGACCGCGCACCGAGGGAAACCGGTGTGATGCCACGGCGTCCCGAACGCGCATCGCCAGGTGGAACGCGCCATCGGCATCGGTGTCGGGAAGGAGGATCGCGAACTCATCACCTCCCGTCCGCGCTACGAGATCCCCGGTGCGCGCAACCTCGCGGAGCAGCGACCCGAGATCGCGCACGACGCCGTCGCCGGCGAGGTGCCCGTAGGAGTCGTTGATCTCCTTGAACATGTCGACGTCGACGGCAATGAGCGCGAGATCGGTCCCCTGCCGTGCGGCACGGGCGATCTCGCGCTTGAACTGCTGCTCGAAGCCGCGACGATTGAGACAGCCGCTCAACGGGTCGGTGAGCACCATCTGCGCGAGCTGCGTGCGCAGGCGATTGTACGAGCGTCCCAGGTGGGTAATGCTGTCGGGACGCCGGTCGGCCTCGACGTCGTACGTGGCACCGAAGTCCCCTGCTTCCGCGTTCTCGAACAGCCTCGCGAGCCGAGCCAGACGGCTCTTGAACGGGCCGTACTGAAAGACGAACGAGCCCGCGGCGAGGATGAACACGGCGAGGGACGACATCTCGTGGATCCATCGCAGCCGCGCCCCCTGCTGGGTCGCGTACAGCACCATCGCGAGGTACGACACGGCCATGAGCACGAGCGCGCTCACGGCGAGGCGCCGCCCGAAATGGAATTCCGTGAGATGCAGGATGATCAGCGCGACGAGGAGCGTTCGTGCGTAATGCTCGGGCGGAACCGCGAGGAAGACGGCGCCGAACAGAAAGAGAATGTCAGCGGCAACGACGGCACCGATCACCCAATCCCGAGCCCCGCCCCGCTGCCTGACGAGTGCGCTGACGGCGAGCACCACGATCGCGTAGAGCGCCGCGAGCACCGCCAGGTTCCCGAGCGGCACCGGCGAGGCCTTGAGCACCTGGATTCCGACCGCGACCGCCTGCGCCAGCCCGAGGAGGGCCAGGCGGATCGTGCTCTGCCAAAGCAGGATCTCTCCGTTCGCCTGCTCCTCCACCGATACGCGTTCGCCACGCTTCGGCGCCGTTGGCGTTAGGCGTGGAAGACGCGGCACGGATTGGCTCGCCGCGCGCGGCATCGCGCGCACTGCGGTGGGCGTCGGAGTCGTCGACATCCGGGAAAAGAACGAGAAGACGCTCGAACGCCGGCACGCACCGTATGCGTCGCGACATCGAGCGTTCCGAGACACGAGAACCGAAGAGAGCTCGTGCCATGGAGAGGACGCCCCAAGGCATTGTGTCGCAACGCGTTGTCGAACCGCGCCAGACAGGTCCATTTCGGCGTCAGGGCGACACATTCCGCCTCGCCCAAGGCCTTGAGGTGGCCCGCTTTCTGCGTTTTCAGCGGCCCCGCAGCGTCGTGCTCGCAGGGGTGGACCAGATCTCAGTCAGGTGTCGCATGGCAGGGCCATCGAAAACGCGGGAAACCGCCCGCCGACAGCCGTCGGACGGCCGTCCCGCCGAACGACCGGGACAGCTCCGGCGACCCATCGACTGCGCCGACGGTGACGAGGAGCACCAAAGCGCAGCCAGTCACGCGCGCGGCGGCAACCGCCCGCAACCGCGAGCCCAGTCGCCCAGGCAGCAATCTCCCTGAGCATCCACCGCGTGGTGTCACAGCCGACCTCCGCCACGGCCGGCCTCGCGCCTGCCGCGCGACCAGACGACCTGCGCGTCACCCGCATTCGCGCGCTTCGCGGTCCCAACTACTGGCGCCTCGCACCGGTCATCGCATGCGACGTCACGCTCGGCGATCTCGAAGAACAGTCCTCGGCTGATCTTCCGGGATTCACGGAGCGCCTTCTCGCCCTCGTGCCGAGCCTCCACGAGCACGAGTGCACGCGCGGCGCGCCCGGCGGTTTCGTCGAGCGGCTTCATGAGGGAACTCACATTCCCCACACCCTCGAGCACCTCGCGCTCGAGCTTCAGGTGCTCTCGGGGAGCGACGTCGGCTTCGGACGCGTTGTCGCCTCGGGCGATCCGGGCGTGTGGTGGGTCATCGTCGCCTACGAGGAGGAGGAGGTCGGACTCCGAGCAGTGCGTGAAGCGATACGCATCGCGAAGGCGTGCATCGCGGACACTCCCGTCGACATGCCCCGAACGGTCGTCGAGCTGCAATCGCTCTGGCAGGACGTTCGGCTCGGCCCATCGACGCACGCGATCGTCGAGGAGGCTCGGCGGCGCAACATCCCGGTGCGCCGCCTGAATTCACGCTCGCTCGTGCAACTGGGCCTGGGGAAGAATCTGCGTCGCATCCAGGCGACGATGGCGGACAGCACGAGTGCCATCGCCGTCGAGATCGCGCAGAACAAGGACGAGACGAAGCGCGTGCTCAACGCGATCGGGTTGCCCGTGCCGCAGGGCGACGTCGCGCGAGATGTGAACGAGGCGATCGACATTGCCATCGACATCGGCTACCCGGTGATCCTCAAGCCGCTCGATGCGAGCCAGGGTCGCGGCATCTCTCCACGGCTCGATGACGAGGCCGCCGTGCGCGAGGCGTGGCCGCAGGCGCAAGCCGTGTCGGACTCGGTGGTGGTCGAGCGCTACGTCGAAGGCACCGACCATCGCGTTCTGGTCGTGAACGGCACCATCGTCGCCGTGGCCGAGCGAGTCCCGGCGCGCGTCGTCGGCGATGGCTCGCATAGGGTTCAGGACCTCATCGATATCGAGAATCGCGATCCGCGGCGCGGTGTCGGTCACACGAAGATCCTCACCAGACTTCCGCTCGACGAAAACACCGAGAGCTACCTGGCGGAGCAGGGCCGCACGCTCGACTCCGTTCCCGCGCCGGGCGAAATCGTGGCGCTGCGATCCACGGCGAATCTGTCGACGGGCGGCACTTCGCTCGACCGCACGGATGAAATCCATCCCGACAACGCGACGGCGTGCGAGATGGCCGCCGGCGCCGTGGGGCTCGACGTCGCCGGAATCGATGTCATCACCACGGACATCGCCGTACCCTTTCGCGACAACGGCGCCGTGATCATCGAGGTCAATGCAGCACCGGGGATTCGTATGCACACGCACCCGGCGTCGGGGAGCGCACGCAACGTCGCCGCGCCCATTCTCGACATGCTGTACCCGCCGGGTGAGCCGAGCACGATACCGGTGATCGCGGTGACGGGAACGAACGGAAAGACGACGACGGCTCGCCTCATCGCCCACCTGTTCCGCCACACCGACCGCACAGTGGGACTTGCGACGACCGATGGTGTCTACTTGAACAACCGGCTCGTAATGGAAGGCGACATGACCGGTCCGTTCTCGGCGAACATCATCCTCTCGAACGCGACGGTCGACGTCGCCGTCCTCGAGACGGCGCGCGGCGGCATCCTTCGCGCGGGGCTGGGCTTCGACGAGTGCGACGTCGGCGTCGTGCTGAACGTGACGTCGGATCATCTCGGGCTCCGAGGCATCCACACGCTCGAGCAGCTGGCCGAGGTGAAGAGTGTCGTCCCGGCGGTCGTGCGGCGCGAAGGGCATGCGGTGCTCAACGCCGACGATCCGCTCGTGTACGCGATGCGAGACCGCACGCCCGGCGACGTCGTGCTCTTCTCGGGATCGAGCGAAGCGGACAACGAGGAGCTCGCCGAGCACGTGTCCCGCAACGGGATCGCCGCGTTGATCGACGGCGACACGTTCGTCATCCGGCGCGGCCGGCTGCGCATCCCGATCGCTGGCGTGCGCGAGGTTCCTCTCATGATGGGGGGAGCCGCGCGGTTCCAGCGCGGCAACGTCCTCGCGGCGATCGCGACGGCGTATGTGCAGGACGTGCGGTACGACGACATTCGCGCGGGGCTCCTGTCGTTCTTCCCGTCGCCTTCGATGACGCCGGGACGGCTCAATCTCATTCGCGTGGATGGCGGACGGGTTCTCATCGACTACGCGCACAACGCAGCGGCAGTCGCGGGGCTCATGGAGATGGTGCGCGAGCTTCCCGCGCGTCGCCGTATCGGCGTGTTGGCCGCGCCCGGCGACCGGCGCGACGAGGACATTCGCGCGGTGGGCCGGCTCGCGGCGGGGCTGGACTACGTCATCGTGAAAGAGGATGACGACCGCCGTGGGCGCGCGGCGGGAGAGACCGCGCAGTTGCTGATCGATGGGCTGCGGGAGGGCGGCGCGACGTCCGATCGCATCGAGATCGTGCACTCGGAGCTCGAGGCCGTCGATCGGGCGGCGGCCATGCTCGAGCCGAACGATGTCGCCGTCGTGCTCGCCGACGATGTGCGCGCCGTGCTCGCGCGCGTGAGGTCGCTGCCGGCGCATGCCTGATCCCTCGCCGGAGATCCGAATCGTCGCCCTCCACTCGTTGCGTGGAGCGAACTACTGGTCGCAGCGCCCGGTAACGCGCATGGACGTCGTCGTCGGCAGCTACGAGGACATCTCTTCGGCGGATGTTCCGGGACTCGTGGATGCGCTGGCTCGGACGATGCCGGGTCTGATCGAGCACCGATGCAGCATCGGCGAGCGTGGTGGGTTCCTTCAACGCCTTCGCTGTGGAACGTACGCGCCGCACATCATCGAGCACGTCGCGCTCGAGCTCCAGGCGATGGCGGGATGCGACGTGGGTTACGGGAAGACTCGCGGCGGTGATGAGCCGGGAGAATACAGTCTCGTGTTCGAGCACTGTCATGCGAACGCGGGACTTCGCGCGGCGGCGCTCGCACTCGAGGTGGTTCAGCACGCGTTCACTGGAACGCTCGACAGTGTGGACCACGCCGTACGGGAGGTCAGCGCGTTGCTCGAGACGCCGGATGCGCCTGCGCTGCGTCAGCGGGTGCGGTGCGGGATCACTGGCGGCGGGCCACGGCACGAGACGCGCGATGAGATGGCACGCCTCGGATTGAGCGATGCCGAGCTGGTGGTCGATGTCGCGCCAGGGTACCTGCTCCAGGCGGGCCTGCCGTATGCACGATCCGACATGGCGATCATCCTGGACGCGGAGCTGTCGGACGTGCCCGAGCGCTATCGTGACCCCGAGCGCGGACGTCAGCTCGTCGGGGTGCTCACGGATGCCGTCTCGCGCGATGGCATCGTCGTCGTGCCGGCGAAGGAGTGGGAGCTCCAGGACTACGCGCGCGACCGCGAGTGTCGCGTCGCCATCTTCGCGACCGATGATGACGTGACCCGGCGTGACAAACGAGTGGCGCGCGCAGTGGCGCTGGTGCGTGAGGGCCGCATCGTCCTGGAGTCGATCGAGCGCACAGCCGATGGCGGTGACCTTCGTCCCGACGCGCCGGCGGCAGCACAGGTCGCCGCCGCACTGGCCATGTTCACGATCGAGGGGCTCGAGCCGGAGCGATGTCAGACCGTGATGGGATGAGCGCCGCCGCGCCCACGCGCGAGGTACAGCGCAGCACCACGGCCGACGGACGAGAGCCGGGCTCTCGACGCGAGGACCGGAAGGCGGGCGCGCTCGTGCTCATCGGCGGCTCGCTCGACCCAATGGGCCCGGCGCTGGACGCGTTCTTCCGCATGTGCGGCGCGCGTGAAGGAGCCAAGATCGTCGGCTTCACGACGGCGTCGACCAATCCGGTGGACGCGGCGGTCGCGTGGAAGGATGCGTTTGCCGAAGCGGGAGCGGCGAACGTCGAATTTCCCATCATCGATCGTCGCGAGCGCGCACAGGACGCACGCATCGCCCAGATGGTGCTCGACGCCAGCGGCATCTTCCTCGGCGGCGGCGATCAGGTGCATCTCGTCGCCACGCTTGGTGGGTCGCGCGTCGGGCGGGCGATCAAGGAGGCGTTCTCGGGGGGTGCCACCGTGTGCGGGACGAGCGCAGGCGCTGCTGCGCTCTCCGAGACGATGCTCGCCGGCGGCGAGATCGACGACGAAGGGGAGGAAGTCCCGCTCTATCTGGGACCGGGATTCGGCTTGTTAGGCTTCTCTGCGCTCGTGGACACACACTTCTCGAAGCGCGGCCGGCTCCAGCGTCTCTTTCGTCGCGTGGCGGAGAACCCGGAGCTCATGGGGCTCGGCATCGACGAGGATACCGCGCTGGTCGTGCGGGGACATCGCGCGGAAGTCGTCGGCAATGGGTCAGTGTACTTCGTCGATGGGCGCGGCGTCCGCTTCGACAACGCCGAGGAGGCGCAGAAAGGGGCGCCGCTGACGTTGAGCTACCTGCGCGTTGGCATCGTCGGCGCGGGCTATCCCTTCGACCTGCGCGAGCGTGAGCTGGAGGTGTTGTTAGGCGCCGACCGCGGGGCGGAGACCCCGACCGTCAAGGGGTCCGGCGTCAGCGGTTGATCGGCACGCCCCACGGCCTCGTCCGATCGGGATCGTCGCGACGACGCCGTCCGCTCTCGCAGGATCGCTACTCCGTTTCTTTCTTCACCTGCGCATAGTTCAGGAGCGCCACGAGGACGACACCGCCGACGGCGTTGCCGATCAGGGCGGGGAGGATGAAGCCTCCAGTCATGGCCGCCCACGAAGCGCCGCCGGTAAATGCGCGATAGAACGCCTCGACGGCACCGACGATCGAATGCTTGAACCCGAACGCGCCGATGGCGCCCGTCGTCACCCAGATGATGACGAGCTGCGCCATCGCGTTATGCGTCGAGGCGAGCAGCCAGGCGAGCAGCGCGATGAGCCACCCGGCGAAGATCGCGAGATAGAATACTTCGCCGAAGGTGCCGCGCGTCGCTTCGGCAGCCACCGCGTCGAGCGCTGGCCTCAGCACCGGATCGATGGCCTCGGTTCGCGCGAAGACCCACGCGAAGATCACGGCACCGAGGAGGTTGCCGAGCAGCAGCAGCCTCCACATGCGTCCCAGCGCATGCAGCGACGCTCGATCGCGATGGTGAAGCAGTGGCACTACCGGGCGAAGCGTGTTCTCCGTGAAGAGCTCGCTGCGCCCCATGACGACGAAAACGAACCCGAGGGGGTACGCAGCGGCGATGGCGAACCGCCGTAGATGCGCCGGCTCCGGTACGACGTACGTCGCAAAGGCGGTGGCCAGGAAGGAGAACCCGATGACGAGGCCCGCCGCCACGGCCGACCAGAGAAGTGAGGACGTCGGACGCTTCGCCTCGTCCTCCGCCGATCCGAAAACGTTGTCGTGAATCTCGGCGGCCGAGAACCGCGTGCCTGATTTCGGGCGGTCGACAGCATTGCCACGGTGGTACGGGTTTTCCGAATCGGGATGCGCCGCCATGCTAGCTGGCCGTGGCCGAGAACACCGTCGAGGTACGTCGAGAATGCATGCGCTCCGCGGGAGTCCTTCGTCTCGTCGCCGCCGCGTTCATGCACAGTTAGTGCCGCCCTGTGACCAGTCGCGTCTTCGGACATTTCGCGGCTTCGAACTTGCGCGATGGTTCGAGCGCATTCGCTCCAACACCCTGAACCGTTGTGCGCGGAGGACCCCATGGAAATGCAGACGCTGCAGGATCTCTACCTCGATGAGCTGAAAGACCTGTACAGTGCCGAAAAGCAGTTGGTGAAGGCGTTGCCGCGCATGGCCAAAGCCGCGAGCGATCCCGAGCTGGCGAAGGCATTCATGAATCATCTTCGCCAGACCGAGCGCCAGCTGAAACGGCTCGAGCAAGTCTTCGACGAGCTCGGCGAGAGCCCTCGCGGCAAGAAATGCATCGGTATGGAGGGGCTGATCGAGGAAGGGCAGGAGCTCATCAAGGAAAAGCCGGAGCCGGACGTCCTCGACGCCGGGCTGATCGCGAGGGCGCAGCACATCGAGCACTACGAGATCGCGGGCTACGGCACCGTTCGCACGTACGCGCGCACGCTCGGCTCCGAGCGTCAGGCGCAGCTGCTCCAGGAGACGCTGGACGAGGAAGGCCAGACCGACAAGCTCCTCACCCAGCTCGCCGAGAGCTCGATCAACTTCGAGGCGGCCACCGCCGGCGAGGAAGCGGACGAGGAGATGACGCGTGGCGGGCGCGGATCATCGCGGCGCGCCGAGCGTGAGGTACCGCGCGGTACGGCGGTCGAAAGCGGCCGGAGCGGTGCACGCGCGCGCGGCGGACGCCGCAGCGGTGGGCACACGACACGGGAAACGGAAGCGTCGGCACGATAAGGAGGGAAGTCGCGTGAGCAGCCCCAGAAGGAAGCGGTCGGACCGCTCGGCGTTCGGCGACGGCGAAGCGCCGCTCGCCGACACCGCCCCCATCGCCGGTGGGGAGGGCTCGACCGACGAGGAGCAGATACGCACTCGTGCGTACGAGCTGTACCTCGAGCGCGGAGGCGCGACCAGCGACGAGATGGAAGATTGGCTGCGCGCCGAACGCGAGTACCAGAGCGGGGCTCAGCCGCGGGGGGAGAGTGAGACGTCGGAGCACTCCCCACCCGCGTAACTGAAACCGTATTGCGGCAGGTCGTACACCTCGACCTTGTTGGAGCCCGTCAGCGGCACGAGCAACCGCTTCCGTGTCGCGTCGTACCCGAGGTCCGCGACGCCCGGCAGGTTGAGCATCACCTCGACCAGCCGGTCGCCGCGGAGCTCCCACAAGCTCGACGTCGACTGGCTCGTGATGAACACGCGGCCTTCCGGGGTGATCTCGATCCCATCGAACTGACCGGGGCCGGCGGCCAGCGGCTCGATATTTCCGCTTCGAGGCTTCCATGCGAAGATCGTGTGTCCGCCGAACGAGGCAATCAGAAAGCGCTCCGCGCGCGGATCGAGCGCGATCCCGTTAGGCCGCATGAAGCGGTCGGTGCTCAGCGCAACCGACGGCACGCGGTCCGGACCGATGCGGAACAGCCGGTCGGTACCGGGATGCTTCACGTTCCCGCGCTCGTCCGGCTGAATCTGCGTGTCGGTGACGTAGAGTGCTCCGTTCGGCGCGGCGACCAGATCGTTGAGAAACACGGCACCGTGCGGAGCGAGATCGACGGTAGCGACCGGTGCTCCGGTGCGACGGTCGAAGCCTCGAACGACATCGATGTCGGTGACCCATTCACGCGCCTCGATGCGTCCGTCGGGGCGTATGCGGGTGATGACGCCGCGGCCGTCCTTCGCGGCCGAAACGCCCTGGATGTTGCTGATGAAGTACACGTCCTGCTCCCGGTCGTGCAGCACCGACTCGGGCTGCTTGAGCTCTCCGATTGCGGCAACGCGATGCGGCAACCGGCTCGTCGAACACGATCGGCGGACGCGGGGCACACGCGCTCGCCATGAGTGCGGCCGCGACCAGTGCGGTCCCACGAAAGGGGAACGCTGGTTGCACTGGGTCGACCAGCGATGAAGTCACGAAAACTCTCACGGCCTCGCGTCCTTGCCGCGGCGTACCTCTCCTGGGCCCTGGCTGCGATACCACTCGTGGCTCAGCCGAGCGATACGGCGCAGGTGTCGACCGATCCGCTATTTACGAGCCGCGACGCCGTGTGGGCCGCGGCTGTCGTTGCATCATCGCTGCTGCTCTTTCAGGTCGATGAAAGGGTCGACGGCTGGGTGGAGCGAGAGGCCATCCAGAACAACGACTTCATCCGGAAGAGCGCGAAGCTCGCGAACTTCGCTACCGACGACCGCCTGATGCTCAGCGGCGGGATTCTGTACCTCACCGGCCGGCTGACGAAGAAACGCCACCTGGCCGACATCGCCTTCCACGCCACGGAAGCGGTACTGGTCTCCTCGGCCCTGCTCACGCTCGTCCGCGGCACCGTCGGACGAACGCGCCCGTACTTCACGCCGGATGACCCGACGAACTTCGACGCCTTTCAGGGATTCAAGCAGTTCGAGTACCGCTCGTTCCCGTCGATTCACGCTTCGGCGAACTTTGCCGTTGCGGCAGTGGTCTCGAGCGAGCTGAAACGCCGATGGCCTGAACGCATGGGTTGGGTCCCACCCGTGCTGTACACGGCCGCAACTCTGCCCACTGCTAGCCGCCTCTATCTACGCCGTCACTGGATGAGCGACCTCGTACTCGGCGCGTTCGTGGGTATTCTCACGGGATTCAAGATCGAGCAGTATCATCACACGCATCCGAACAACAAGATCGACCGCTTCTTCCTCGGCGTGCGGCCCGGGGAAAATGGCAGCGCGCAGCTCGTCCTCTTCGAGCACCACTTCGGAGGCACCGACTAGCGGAGTGACCGACTTCCGCATCGAGCTGCACGAGCATCCCGATGAGCGAGAAGCCCGCGCCGTCATCGATGGTCTACTCGCCTTCAACCGGAATTTCATCGGCGACCCGAACGAGACGCCGCTCGCCGTCATCGTTCGCGACGCGGATGGCCGAGTCGTCGGCGGACTGCTCGGTCACGTACGGTGGCAGTGGGCGTACGTGTCCAAGCTCTGGCTTCCCGACGAGTTGCGCGGCCGTGGAATGGGTACTCAGCTCATGCAGAAGGTCGAATCGTACGCACGAGCCAAGGGGTGCCACGGCATCCATCTCGACACCTTCGAGTATCAGGCGTTGCCGTTCTATGAGAAGCTCGGCTACGAGCTCTTCGGCACGCTCGACGGCTACCCTCCGGGCTATCGCCAGTTTCACCTGAAGAAGGCCCTTCGGTCGGGGTGACCGTAGCCGTCGGCCACCGTCATCTCTCCTCTATCATTGTCTTCTCGCGTCACGCCGCCTTCCGATCGATCGTTGCCGTGCAGTGCGCGCATCGCGTCGCACGTGCATCGATCGCCGACACGCAATACGGGCACTCTCGCGTCGCGGGCTTCGCAGTTGCGGGCGCGGGACCAATGAACGCCTTGCTGATGCGCCACACCACGAAGGCGACGATCAGAAAGTCGAGCAGGACGCTGAGAAAATCGCCAACGAGGAACTGCACCGGTCCAATGTCGAGCGTGGCCGTACGCCAGTTGCCGGCCGGGGTGACGACTGCGATGATCGGCATGATGAAGTCGTTCACGATCGCCGTGACGAGCTTCCCCATCGCCGCGCCAATCACGACTGCGAGCGCCAGCGCAAGCACGTTCTCCTTCACCAGGAAGGCCTTGAACTCACGCCACATGGATTCCTCAGGGGATTCGAGAGGCGCTAAGGGTGCGTAAGGTTGTCGGGGGGCTCAAGGGGTGCTCAGGGTGCTCAGGGTGCTCAGGGTGCTCAGGGTGCGCAGGGTGCGCAGGGTGCGCAGGGGTGCTCGGGGTGCTCGGGGTGCTCAGGGTGCTCGGGGTGCTCGGGGTGCTCAGGGTGCTCGACGGATGGAGCTCACAAATCGGGATAGGGGATGGTGAGTGATCCTCACCATTCCCCTCCCACACCACCGGACATGCGGGTCCGCATCCGGCGGTTCAGAGTGTTGAGGTGAGTGCGGCAAGCCGAGGTACTCCGAGCCGTTCG
>JBQTHJ010000035.1:0-37329 GCA_052389995.1 Gemmatimonadaceae bacterium
GGGTGCTCAGGGTGCTCAGGGTGCTCAGGGTGCTCAGGGTGCTCAGGGGATTTCGGGTTCACGCTGCGCGTGACGGCATCTACAGATCCATCGTTGAGTATCAGCGTGAAAGGCTCGTCAGGCTCAAAGCTGGTCGCGCTCGAGAGCGTGTGCCCGTCCGCGTCACGCGCCACGGCGTAGCCGCGGGCGAGCGTCGACAGCGGGCTCAGCGCATCGAGACGCGCGGCGAGCGCCTCGAGATTCGAGCGGCGGCGCTCCGCGTGGTACTGCGCGGCGCGGGTGACGTCCCGCTGCGCCCGAGAGAGGCGCGAGCGCGCATCGAGCAGTGCGCGCTGCATGACGCTTCTGAGCGCTCTGCCATGTGCAGTCAGCGTGTCGCGCAGCTCATCCAGCACCGGAACCGCGGCTTCGGCTGCCGCTGACGGCGTGGCCGCACGCACGTCGGCCACCAGATCGCAGAGCGTGACATCGACTTCGTGGCCAACGGCGGAGACCGTCGGCACCGGGCACGCCCCCAGCGCGCGCGCCACCCGTTCGTCGTTGAATGCCCAGAGATCGTCGCGCGCGCCGCCGCCGCGGCCGACGATCACGGTGTCGCAATCACGCCACCGAGAGACGCGCTCGATGGCGGTGACGAGCGCATTGACCGCGCCGTCGCCCTGCACGCTCGCCGGGACGAGCACGAGCTCGACGGACGGACACCGCCGCCGCGCGACCGCAATGATGTCCCGGAACGCTGCGCCGTCGGGGCTGGTGACGACGGCCACGCGCCGCGGAAACCAGACGAGCGGCCGCTTGCTCGCCGCGTCGAGCAGTCCGTCGGCTCGCAAACGCGCGAGCGCCACCTCGAAGGCCTTGCGCCACAGCCCGTCCCCTTCAGCAGCGAGCTTCGTGACGGCGAGCTGCATCTCGCCACGCGCCGGATACACGGTGAGCTGCCCGAACGCGATGACCTGCATCCCTTCGTCCGGCGCGGCGGGGATGCGTCGCTGGTCGGTTCGCCACACGACGCAGCGCACCTGCGCGGCATCGTCGCGCAGGCAGAAGTACCAGTGGCCACTGCGGTGCGCCTTGAAGTCGGTCACCTCGCCGCGTACCCAGAGCGGGACGAAGGCACCCTCGACGATCTCGCGCGCCAGCTCCGTCAGGTCGCTGACACCAATGGCGACTTGCGCCGGATCCTCACGCAGGCGCCCAGGACGCCTAACGGGCGCCCGCGTCACCGCAGCGGGCCGCGCCGTGACCTCCTCGAAGAGCGACGCGTTCTCGCCCTGTACCGGCGCGCGGCGACCGCGGCGCTGCCTCACGCGTGAATGCGCTCCGCCGCGCGCAGGGTGTTCGACAGCAGCATGGCGATCGTCATGGGCCCGACTCCACCCGGTACGGGCGTGATCTTCGATGCCACCTGTCGCGCGGCATCGAAGTCGACGTCACCCACCAGGCGATAGCCCTTCTTCGTCGTCGGATCGTCGACGCGATTCACGCCGACATCGATGACGACCGCACCGCGCTTCACCATGTCGGCGGTCACCAGTCGCGGGCGTCCAATCGCGACGATGAGAATGTCGGCATGGCGCGCGTGCTCACCGAGATCGGGCGTGCGGGAGTGACAGATCGTCACCGTCGCGTTCGCGCCTCGGGTGTTCTGCACCATGAGCGACGCCATCGGCTTCCCGACGATGTTGCTGCGGCCGAGGATCACACAGTGTTTCCCGTCGGGATTGACGCCGCTGCGAAGCAGGAGCTGCTGTACGCCGGCGGGCGTCGCCGGGGCGAAGCCATCCCGTTCACCGATGAACACCTTTCCGACGTTGATGGGATGGAATCCGTCGACGTCCTTGTCCGGCCGGATGCGCCGCACCACCACCTCGGCGTCGATCTGTTTCGGAACGGGCATCTGCACGAGGATGCCGTGGATGGAAGGATCGGCGTTGAGCATGTCGATCTGCGTGAGCAGCTCATCCTGTGTCGTGGAGGCGTCGAGGCGCATCGTCACCGAATGCATCCCTGCTTCCTCGCATGCCCTCCCCTTCATGCGCACGTACACGTGGCTCGCGGGGTCGTCGCCGACCAGAATGACCGCGAGACCGGGGCGCACGCCACGCGCCCGCAGCGCCTGCACCTGCTTCGCGACTTCGGCGCGGATCGACGCCGAGATCGCGGTCCCGTCGATGATCTCAGCGGGCAAAGTCCACCGCACGTGTCTCGCGAATCACGACGACCTTGATCTGGCCGGGGTACTGAAGCTCGGACTCGATGCGGCGCGCGATCTCCTCCGAGAGTGCCGTCATACGCAGGTCATCGACCTCGTCGGGCCTGACGACGACGCGAACCTCTCGCCCAGCCTGAATCGCGAAGACTTTCTCCACGCCGCGGTAGCTTCCGGCGATCTTCTCGATCCCTTCGAGTCGCTTCACGTACGTCTCGAAAGCCTCACGACGCGCGCCTGGGCGGGAGCCGGAGATCGCGTCGGCCGCCTGCACGAGGACCGAGATCTCGCTCTCGTGAGGCACGTCATCGTGATGGGCGGCAATGCAATTCACGACGAGTGGGTTCTCGGCGTATTTCGTCGCGACTTCAACGCCCAGTTGCACGTGCGTTCCCTCGTGCTCGTGCGTCAGCACCTTCCCGATGTCGTGGAGGAGCGCGCCTCGCCGCGCCATCACGGCGTCGAGTGACAGCTCCTGCGCCATGATCCCCGCCAGGTGCGCCACTTCCTTCGAGTGCAGGAGGATGTTCTGCCCGTAGCTCGTGCGGTAATGCATGCGTCCGACGAGCTTCACGAGCTCGGGGTGCAGCCCGTTCACACCCGACTCGTAGGCCGCCTGCTCGCCCATCTCCTGAATCGATTGCTCGACCTCCTTCCGCGACTTCGCGACGACCTCCTCGATGCGTCCCGGGTGGATGCGGCCGTCCGCGACGAGCTTCTGGAGCGACAGTCGCGCGATCTCGCGGCGAACGGGATCGAACCCGGAGACCACGACGGTATCGGGCGTATCGTCGATGATGACGTCGACTCCCGTCGCGAGCTCGAACGCCCGGATGTTGCGCCCTTCACGGCCGATGATGCGCCCCTTCATCTCGTCGTTCGGCAGCGCCACCGAGGAGACGGTGATCTCGGCGGTGTGGTCGGCGGCGACCCGCTGGACCGCGAGCGCGACGATCTTCTTCGCCTCGCGCTCCGCATTTCGTCGCGCCGACTCGCGGATCTCGCGCAGGCTGTTCGCGGCGTCGGCCCTGGCCTGCTCTTCCATCCGCGCGATGAGCTCCGCCTTCGCCTGGTCCGCAGACATTCCGGCGAGAGCCTCGAGCCGCCGACGCTCCTCGGTGAGCAGACGGTCGAGCTCCGCATCGCGCTCCGAGACACTCTTCTCCTTCCGCCCGATCTCGCTCGCCCGCCGGCCAGTTTCCTTGTCGCGCTGCTCCAGGATGTCGAACTTCCGGTCGAGCGCCGTTTCCCGCTCCTGAACCCGTTTCTCCGCCCGCTCGATCTCCTCGCGCCGGCGGCCGGCTTCCGCTTCCCACGACTCGCGAAGCTTGATGGTCTCTTCCTTCCCGGCCACCACCGCCGACTTGCGCAGCGTATCGGCCTCCCGCTGAGCATCGTCGACAATCCGCTTCGCCGTATCCTCCGCTCCCGCACGGGCCTGGGATTGCGCCCGGCGCTCGGCTTTCCGGCCACCGCTCTTCCCTGCGATGAAAAAGGCCGCGGAGGCGAGGATGACGAGCACGCCCAGCGCGGCAATGATCACGGTTTCGGTCATGTATCTATGCTCCAACGCGACGGGAAACCGTCGCGGAGTCGGGAAGAACACCGTTGGGCCGACTCAGACCCTCGTCAGGTGCGCCACTCGATCACGCGCCGGCGAAGGGCGCGGGGTGGAGCGGGGTAACTGCAAAGGGCGCTTGAATCTACGCCAAACGCGGTGACAGCGGAGAAACTACGCGCCGCCGGGGGAAAAGGCAACGCGGCTCATTGCTGAGCCGCGGTCTCCCCACTGGCGCGCTTCGCGGGCGGAAGTCGACGCCGCAGCTCGGCGCTGAGCTGGCGCATCGCCTCGGCGATCTCTTCCCCTTCCGAGCGTGACTTGAAGAGGTCGTCGGTGATCTGGAGGGCGGCGAGTATCGCGGCCTTTCGTGTCTCGGTGACGTTGCCGGCGTTCATCACGCCACGAATCGCGCGGTCCACGTAGTCCGCGACGGCGCGCGCATGTTCCGGGGCTGAGTCCGTGCGAAGCGTATACTCCTCGCCCACGATCGTGACCCGGACGCTGTTCTTCCGGCCGTTCATCGCCGCGCCTCCTTCTCACCCTGCTGGCGAAGGAACTGCGCGCGGTCGAGCAGCTGTTGCACGCGGTCCCGAGCCGCCGTGAGGCGCGCCCTTAGCTCGGCGTTCTCCTTCTCGAGCGCCGCAGTGCTCTTCGACGACTTTGCGGGGGGGCCGCTCGCCTCGAGCTCCTTCACCCGAGCCTCTGCCGTCTGCGCGCGGCGCCGCCAACTCGCCATGTCCTCGCCGAGGAGGCCGATGAGGTGGGCGAGCTCACGAAATGCCGCGAGGTCAGGTCGTTCGCTGTCGGACACCGAGCTCCTCCTCGAGCGCGCGCAAGAGCTTCTCCCGCCGGCCGGTGACTTCCTTGTCGCGAAGGGTGCGCTCCGCATGACGGAACGTCAACCGCCACGCGACGCTCCGCATCCCGGCCGGCAGGCCGCCGCCGCGGAACTCGTCAAACAGCGCGAGCCGCTCGAGCAGCTCGCCCGCATGCCTGCGGAGGACGGCTTCCACCTGCGCGACCGGCATGTCGTTGGGGACGAGAAGCGCGAGGTCGAATTCCGCCGCAGGCGTCACTGGAAGAGCGCGGAACGGCGCGACCGGAGCCGGGCCGCGGGGGCCCGCAACCTCGCGAGGGGATGCGCGGCCTGGAGGCGCGACATCCGCCGAGGATACGCCCTCGAGTGTCATCTCCACGCCGAAGGCGGCGGCCGCCCACACCGGCGCATCGAGCGCGACACGTGCGACTGCTCCCACCGATCGCCCGTCGACGTGAACACCCCACAGAGCGCCGCCCTCGCCGGAAACGAGCTCGACGTCGCGCCGTGGAAACGCCGTCTCCGCGATCAGCTCCGCCAGGCCTTTGGCATCCCACTCGTCGAACGGCGGCGGCTTGGGCTCAGTGAAGTGCGGTGGCCGCCGCGCGCCCATGATCAGCGCGCCAACACGTACTTCCTCGTGAGGCAGCCGCCCGCTCGATGGCGCGAACACGTTCCCGATCTCGAACAGCCGGACGTCGCCCTGCATGTGCGCGAGGTTGTACTCGGCACGCTTCGTCAGCGACTCGATGATGCTGCGTCGGAGGAACGCCTCGTTTTCAGCCAGCGGATTCCGCACGCGGACGTGTCCTTCCTCACCGCTGACGAACGGCATCGGACGGACCTCGAACAGCCCGGTGTTCGCGAGCGTCGCGCGAATGCGCGATGCGAGGAGCTCGATCGGCGCGTCAGGGACCGTGCCGACGCGGAAGGGACGCAGCTCGCTCGAGAACGCGTCGAACCCGTGCAGGCGTGCGACTTCCTCGATGAGATCCACCTCCTGGGTGATGTCCACGCGCCACGACGGTGGAACGACCATCAGCTCCTGATCGCCGTGCAGCATTTCCGTCCCCGGCACCCACTCGACGATGAAGCCGATCGAGCGCAAAAGAGCGATGGCTTCCTGCGCCGCGATCGGCGCACCCAGCACGCGTGCGATGCGCGCAACGCGGAGCCGGAGGGGGGTCGTCGCGCGCGGCTCCGGATAGAGATCGACGTCCTCCGCCGCCGCACCGCCGGCGACCTGGGTGATGAGGGCGACAGCATGCGTGAGCCAGAACGGCGTCCACTCGACGTCGACACCGCGCTCGAAACGGTAGCTCGCGTCGGTGGACATCCCCAGCGCGCGCCGCGTGCTTCGCGTCAGGCGAGGATCGAAGTTGGCGACCTCGAGGAAGATGTCGGCGCTATGCTCGGTGACTTCGCTGTCGCGGCCGCCCATGATTCCCGCGAGCGCCTGTGCGCGCTCGGCGTCCGCGATCACCGTCATCGCGGGAGTGAGCGCTCGCTCGACACCATCGAGTGTGACGAGACGCTCACCCGCGCGGGCGCGCCTGACGAGGACGGCAGGTCCGGCGAGCTTCTGCACGTCGAAGGCGTGCATAGGCTGGCCGAATCCGTGAAGCATGTAGTTCGTCGCGTCGACGACGTTGTTGATCGGACGACCACCCACCGCCGTGATACGATCAGCGAGCCATCTCGGGCTCGGCCCGACCTTCACGCCGCGGATGACGACGCCGCAGTACCGCGGCGAGCCCTGAGCGTCCTCGAGCACGACGCGAACGCCGCCGGTCTCTCCTTCCGCTGCTCCCCGGTGGCGCGGCCGATCGGGCATCGTCCGCACGGCCTCGATGAGAGAGACCGCGCCCTCTCCCTCCTTCCCCACGACGCTGGTGACCGCCTCCGCGATCGCGCTGGCGTCGAGGCGCTCGCCGGCGAGCGCGGTGGGCAGCTCGTCGAGCAGCTGTCGTGTCATCGTCTCCTGCTCGCGCGTGAGCTCTCCGAGGAAATCACGTGCGCCCGTGCGCGGAAGCCACCGCGTGCCCTTGCCCAACGCCGCAGCGAGCTCGCGCGCCACCCCGAGGTGCGAGAGAAGGTCAGGACGGTTGGGATTCACGTCGAGGACGAGGCGCGTGTCGCCTACGGGAACCGCCTGGAGGAACGGTGTCCCCGGGCTGGCGTCGACGTCGAGCTCCAGAATGCCCTGGTGCTCGTCGCCGAGGCCGAGCTCGCGCGCCGAGCAGAGCATGCCCGCACTCACGGTACCGCGGATCTTGCGCCGCTCGATCGTCATCCCGTTCGGCATCGTCGTGCCGACGGGGGCGAAGGGGTAGCTCCTCCCCGCTTTCACGTTAGGCGCGCCGCACACGACGTCGAGCAGCTCGCCGGTCCCCGCGTCGACTCGCGTGACACTCAGGCGATCGGAATCCGGATGGGGCGCGCACTCGACGACCTTCGCCACGATGATCGGCGCGAGATCGGCGCGGAGGGGCACGACGTCGTCGACCGTGACGACGCGCTGGGTGAGCACATCGCGCAGCTCGCGCGGCTCCAGGTCGAAGTCGACGAATGCCTTCAGCCAGGCGTACGAGACGTTCATTGCGCCAGTTGCTCCAGGAAGCGGACATCCGAGTCGTAGAGCAGCCGGATATCGGGAATGCCCCAACGGCTCAGTGCCACGCGCGCGGGTCCCATTCCGAATGCCCACCCCGTATAGCGCTCGCTGTCGACGCCACAGGCCTCGAAGACCGCCGGGTGCACCATGCCAGAGCCAAGAATCTCCACCCACCCGGTCTGCTTGCACGTCGGGCACCCCGACCCACGGCACACGCCGCACTGCACGTCGAGCTCGGCGGACGGTTCCGTGAACGGGAAATAGCTCGGGCGAAAGCGCGTGGGACGCTTGCCAAAGAACCGGTTGGCGAAGTGAACGAGCGTCGCCTTGAGATCGACGAACCCGACCCCATCATCGACCGACAGCCCTTCGATCTGCGAGAACATCGGTGCATGCGACGGATCGAAGAAGTCGCGCCGGTACACGTTGCCGGGCACGAGCACGCGGATCGGCGGCGGATACGCCTGGAGCGTCCGGATCTGCACCGGGGACGTATGCGTTCGCAGCAGCGTGGTGTCGGTGAGGTACAGCGTGTCGTGCATGTCCATCGCCGGATGGTCCGCCGGGAAGTTCAGCGCACCGAAGTTGTACCACTCGGTCTCGGCCTCGGGGCCGACGGCGATAGTGAAGCCGAGCTCGCGGAAGATGTCGCGAATCTCATCGATGACGATGGTCACCGGATGCACCGCGCCACGCCACACGCGACGCGCCGGCATCGTGAGATCGAGCTGGAGCGCCGCTGGCCCGGAGCTTCGCAACTCCGCCTCACGAGCGGACAACGCCGCCTCGATGGTTTCCTTGGCGCGGTTCACGGCGGCGCCCGCCTCACGACGCGCGTCCGCGGGGAGCCCGGGCACCGATTTCATGAGCTCGGTGAGCCGGCCGCTTTTGCGACCGACGAGTGCCGTGCGCGCTGCGGCGAGCTCGTCGGCGCGCGCGGCGCGCGCGATCAGCTCACGACCGTCGCGCTCCAGCGACCGGGCAGCATCGAGCAGGTCGTTCAGCGTCATGCTCTCAGGGAATGGCAGGGTGACAAACTCAGAACGAGGACCGAGGGCCGAGGAAGAGGGCGAGCAAGGTCCACCGCCACATCCTCGGTCCTCGGTCCTCGTTCTGGTTTTTTTGACCCTCTAGGCTGCGTCCAGCGCGGACCGCGCCTTGTCGGCGAGGGCACCAAACGCCTGCGGATCGCGGACGGCCAGATCGGCGAGGATCTTCCGGTCGACTTCGATCCCCGCCTTCCGCAGCCCACTGATGAGCGCGTTGTAGCTCATGTCGTGCTGACGCGCGGCGGCGTTGATGCGGATGATCCAGAGCCGGCGGAAATCGCGCTTCTTGTTCTTGCGATCGCGGTAGGCGTAGCGCCATCCGCGCTCCACCGTCTCCTTGGCCGCTTTCCAGAGCTTGCTCCGACCGCCGTACGCACCGCGGGCGGCCTTCATCACCTGCTTCTTGCGCCGGAGGCGCGCGACGTTCGATCTGACGCGAGGCATTCGTCGTTCTCCTTACGCCGAGAGCAGGCGCTTGAGGTTCTTCGCCTCGCCGCGGGTGTTGATCGTATCCGGGCGGCGGAGGCGGCGCTTTCGCTTCGGGCTCTTCTTCGTGAGGATGTGGCTCTTGTTGGCGCGGTAGCGCTTCACCTTGCCGGAGCCGGTGATCTTGAAGCGCTTGGTGGCGCCCTTGTGGCGTTTCATCTTCGGCATACAGTCACGCTCGTTATGTCGAGCCGTTATTTCGGCGCGAGTATCATGGTCATGTTCTTCCCTTCCAGCTTCGCGTCGGTCTCGATCTTTCCGATGTCGGCCAGGTCGCCGGCGACGCGGTCGAGCACGTCCTTGCCCAGCTCGGGGTGGGCGACCTGCCGGCCACGAAACATCATCGTGACCTTCACCTTGTTGCCGTCTTCGAGGAAGCGGCGCGCATGCCGCGTCTTCGTGTCGAAGTCGTGGTCATCGATGCCCGGACGGTATTTCACTTCCTTGAGCAGGATGACGTGCTGTTTCTTTTTCGCGATTCGCGCCTGCTTCGCCTGCTCGAACTTGAACTTGCCGTAGTCCATGATGCGAACGACGGGCGGGCGAGCCGTAGGCGCCACTTCGACCAGATCCAAACCTTCTTCCTGAGCCCTGGCGAGCGCGGCATCCACTTCGAGAATGCCGAGCTGCGAGCCATCTGGAGCGATCACGCGCACCGGGCTGATGCGGATTTGCCGGTTGACGCGGACTCGCTTGGTACTGTCCTGAATGGTGGGTGATCCTCCGAGAAAGAAAACGAAAACGCGGACCCCTCATGGAGTCCGCGATGGCAACACGCCGCCGCCGATCGCGGAGGGGCGTGGCTTCTCAGGAACTCCTACAGCACGCCCGCTCGCGCGGGGCCGAAGGGTGAGGGAGCGACTGCGTGCGCCCTACTTAGCTGGTTGTCGGGCCGAAACTTAGCCGCCCCTGGGCGTTGCGTCAACCTGCGGTCCCTCGCACCGGGGTCCATGAACGCAGACGGCAGCAGCGTTGACCACGGATTCTCACGAATCTGTACTGCAATACCCCACGAATCCGGCAACGGCAATGTCCTTTTGGATGCAACGGCAATAGCCTCCCCTGTTCCGTTGCAGTATTCGTGGGGTTATTGCCGCACAGATTCGTGAAAATCCGTGGTCAACGCTGTTGCCTTGCAGTCCTCTTGCGGGCATCCGCGGTTCCTGGACGCAGGCGCGAGGAGCTAGGGCGCAAGCGCGTATGACTTCCCGTCGTGGACCACGCGTCCCCACGGCACCGACGCGTCGTGCTCGAACACCACCAGCCACCCCTCGTCGGCGGCGCGGCGGAGATATCTCCGCTTCGTCTCGAGCGTCACGAGCGGCTCCACGTCGTAGCCCATGATCCATGGGAGCGGCAGGTGCGCGGCGGTCGGTACCAGGTCGCCGAGATAAAACGCGCGCTCGCCGCGCGACTCGAGCAACACGCTCTGGTGCCAGGGCGTATGACCCGGCGTATGCACCACGCGGATGCCGGGGACGATCGTCCGATCGCCCTCGACGAGGTCGAACAGGGCCGCCTCTCGCACCGGCTGGAAGTTGTGCGGGAAGTAGCTCGCGGCCGTGCGTTCATTCGTGTGCGTCGACCATTCGAGCTCGCCGCGCTGCACGACGTAGCGTGCATTGGGAAACGTCGGTCGAACCCGCCCGTCGTCATCCCGGAACGTGTTCCCGCCGGCATGATCGAAATGCAGGTGCGTGTCGATCATCACCGCGATGTCCTCGGGCGCGTGGCCTAACGACCGGAGGCCATCCTCAATCAGCGTGCGGCCCCCGGCACCGGCATTCTCGATGCCGTAGATGTCGAGGAACTTCTCCGTCTCCTTGTTTCCGGCGCCGTTGTCGATGAGCACGAGTCCCGTGTCGTGCTCGACGAGGAGGCACCGCATTCCCAGCGGGATCCGGTTTCGCGCGTCGGCCGGGATGCGCCGCTCCCAGAGCGGCTTGGGCACGACGCCGAACATCGCACCGCCGTCGAGTGCTTGCGCCCCAGCCTGTATCGCGTGCACCGTCCACGCGCCGAGCGTCGTGCTTTGTACCAGCGGCTGCGGAACCGTCACGCCGTGGTGTCTCGATCCACCGGCCCGGGCATGGCCGAGCGACGACGGCGACGCGATCGCACGATCACGCGTCCGAGCAGCGCCTCGAGATCCGGCCAGCACCGACACTCCCACGTCTTCGCGTCGTGCAGCAGCCGAAGCAGAATCTTCGCCGTCGCGACGGCGTCGCCGCCCGCGCGGTGCCGGGCGGTGATGGGCACGCCGTAGTGCATCGCGAGGTAGTCGAGCCGGCGCGACCTCAGCTCGGGGAGCAGCTTGCGCGCGAGCCGTACCGTGCAGAGGCGCTGGCCATCGAGGTGACGGCCCGTTGCGCGCTCGATCTCGCTGGTGACGAAGCGCCAGTCGAACTGCGCGTTGTGCGCGACGAAGATCGCACCCTCGAGCGCGCGGACCACGTCGTCGCAGACATCGCGGAAGCGCGGCGCATCCTTCACCATGTCCCACGAGATGTTCGTCAGCCTGGTGATCCACGGCGGAATGGGCCGCTCCGGATTCACCAGTGTCTCGAACGTCTCGGCCACGACGCCGCCGCGGACGGCGACGACGGCGATCTCCGTGATCCGGTCGCCGGCCCAGCATCGAGTGCCCGTCGTCTCCACATCGACGACGGCGTAGTCGAGCGAAAGCAGGTCGGGGGGCGACGCCAGCGCGTCGATCTGGGGCGCAGCGGCATACAGGTAGGGCGCCCGAGGCCGGTCGGCGATCCGCCACCGCCCGTCGAGATCGCGCGCGAACTCCGCCAGATCGCCGAGGAGCGCCTGTGCCATGTGCTCGGCGACGACCCGCGGCGCGCCCGGCATCTGGCAGATGTGCTCGATGAGCGGGACGACGTCGGCCGGCCCGGCGGCGAGGAAATCCCGCGCACGCGACGTGAGCATCGTTTCGGCCGGACGAAGTGAAATTCCACCGCGGTCGAAAGCGGACGTCGTCATCGTCACCCGATCAGCTCCAGGGATCGTCGCGAGAGATGGGAAGCGTCATGCACCGCGGGCCGCCGCCTCCACGAACGAGCTCCCCGCCCTCGAACGTAATCGCCGCACGCTCCATCTCGCGGAGCTGCGCATCGCCGGAGAGAAAATCAGTCGCGCCGATGACCCGAAACCCCATCTTCTCCAGCTCGCGTAGCGTTGCGTCATTGCGTCCATACGAGGTGACCACACCGGGCCGCATCGTGCAGAAGTTGCACCCCGATGCCCACTGTTCCCGCTCCTGGTAGGCACGCCGGTCGCCGCCACAGAAGATCGGCTCGAGCGGCATGTTCACCGCCTGGAGCGCCGCGAACACGTTCGGCATCTCGCGCATTTGCGCCTGCCCACGGTGTCGATGGAGGATAGCGAGGCGTTCGGGCCCGACAAAGTGCGGCGGGTAGACGACGCAGAGCTCGCGGTCGACCTGCGTGAAGATCATGTCGAGGTGAATGGCCGTGTTCTCCTTCGGCATGACGACGATGATCACGTCCTGAATCGGCGTGTGCTCGAACAAGAGCGCCGTGAGGTGGTCGATCGCGGCGGGGCTGGAGCGCTCGCTGAACCCGATCATGACGAGGTCCTCGCGGAGCGGATGCACGTCACCGCCCTCGAGCGTGTAGTTGAGGCGCCGCTCGACCGACCCGTCGTACAGCAGCCCTTCGTTCGCCAGTTGCGGGTGGTGGAGGAAGAGCGCCTTCATGATCAACTCCTCGGACCAGCGCGCCCCATACCGCATCGAGCCGATCATCGCGTGCCTGCCGATGACCATGGCCACGTCGCGCGTGAAGTACAGGTTGGGGAGCGGCGGCAGCTCGTACCCCGCCTCGTTGAGCGTACGCGCGAGAGGGCCCTGCTGCTCTTCCTTACCCTCGATGAGCATCCGCACCAGCGCGTCCGGTGTCTCCTCGCCAATGGTGCGCGCGAGCGGCGTCGAGGGGACGACGTCCATCGTCTCCTGGATGAGGAGCGCGCGCACCGCATCGCTGCCGACGACGTCGCGCAGGAGGTCGCTCACGTAGTAGACCTTCGCGAAGCGCTCGAGAATAGCGACGAATCGCCGGTGCTCGCGCTGCGCGATCTCCACGTCGATGATGTCGTCGTAGAGGTAGTCTTCGCGCGTCGATGGTGTAACGGCGAGGAGCTCGGGCCCCGGCGTGTGCACGATGACCGAGCGCAGCCGGCCGATCTCGGAAGTGACGTTGACGGACATGAGGGGCGAAAGGTGGCCAGGGCGCGGAGGGCGCTCAAGGTGGTTCAGGGTGCTCAGGGTGCTCCGGGTGCTCAGGGTGCTCAGGGTGCTCAGGGTGCAACGGCAGTTAACCTCGAGCACCCGGAGCACCCTGAGCACCCTGAGCACCTCGGGCACCCTGCCTCCCCACACGCGACCCGCCCCATTAGCTTTGTGAAGGAATTCACAAGCACCCGCCTCCCGTGAAACGGATCGCCGAATCCACCGTTCGCCGTCTCTCCCTCTACCTCCGCTTCCTGGAGGATTTCGAAGCGCGCGGTCTCGCCACCATCTCGAGCGATGAGCTCGCCGCGCGCGGCGGCACCACATCGGCGCAGGTCCGCAAGGACCTCTCGTTCTTCGGCTCCTTTGGAAAGCGCGGCCTCGGATACGCCGTGCCCGAGCTCGCCGCACGGTTGCGCGACATCCTCGGGCTCGGGCGCGAGTGGCGCGTCATCATCATCGGCGCCGGGAAGATCGGAAGCGCGCTTGCCCAGTATCGCGGCTTTCGGCAGCGCGGCTTCCACGTCGTCGGCGTCTACGACAGCGACCCGGCGAAGATCGGCAAGCGGACCGATGGATTGACGATTCGCGATCTCGCGACGCTCGAAAAGGACGTCGCGCGCGACGCGGTCGACATCGCCGTCCTCACGGTGCCGGCCGAAGCGGCGCAGCAGGTCGTGACCCGCATCGTGAAAGCGGGGATCGCCGCGGTGATGAACTTCGCGCCCGTTCAGCTCCAGGTGCCTGACAGCGTCGTGATCAAGACGGTCAACATGGCCATGGAGCTCGAAGGGCTGTCGTTCGCGCTCGCGAATCGCACCGCGCTCGACGACTGACTCGTCTCCGCGCGATCACGCGCGTGCGGCACGCAGCAGCTTTGCGAATTGCTCGGCAGAGAGCGTCTCGGGACGCACCTCGGGATCGATACCGGCGGTGGACAACAGCTCGTCAGCGCGTTCTGCCGGGACGCCGAGGAGCGATCGCACCACGCGCCGCATCTGCTTTCTCCGCATCCCGAACGCCTGCTGCACGAATACACGAAACCGCTCCTCCTCGTCGGGCGACACGACGGGTGCAGCGCTCGGCGTGACGCGCACGACCGCGGACTCCACCGTTGGCGGCGGGGAGAACGCGCCCGGTGGAACGCGAAAGAGCGTCTCGGCGGTCGCGAGTGCCGCGACGTTCACCGTCAGCGCTCCATAAGCTTTCGTGCCCGGCGACGCCGACAGCCGCTCCGCGACCTCACGCTGTACGAGGTAGACGGCACGCTTCGGTCGCGGAGGCTGGAGCGCCTGAAAGAGAATCGGAGTCGTGATGTAGTACGGCACGTTCCCGACGAGCGCGAAGTCACCGCCAGCGAGATCGCCGAACCGAGTCTCCAGCACATCGCGCTCGACGACCTCGAGCCGCACATCGCCCGCGTACCGCTCGCGCAGCTTGGCCGCGAGCGCGCGATCGATCTCGATCGCGATCACCCGCCCTGCTCGCGCGAGGAGTTGTTCGGTGAGCGCGCCACGCCCCGGACCGATCTCGACGACGGTTTCGGTGGGGCTCGGAGCGAGCGCATCGGCAATACGCGCGAGGATCCGTGGATCGCTGAGGAAATGCTGGCCGAGGCTTTTGCGGACGGGCGGGAAGGCACGGCCATTGCCCTTCTTCGTGCGGCTCATCTCAACCGACCGAGCTCACTCATGCGCCTTCCCTGGCAACGCCGAAAGCCGCCACTCGCCGTCCAGATCGCGCGCACGCTGGAGCGGCGCGGCGTCGGGATCAAGGGCCTCGCCGTGGAGACGCGAGGGCGCCGCGCCACACTCCGCGGGATCGTCGCGAGCGATGTTGCGCACGACCGGGCGCTCGAGCTGGTGCGCGCTGTCGACGGCGTCGAGAGCATCGATGACCGTCTCTCGGTCGTCGACCCGAATCTCGTTCGCACGCGTCGCGTCGCGCGCCAGGAAGATTGCACGGCGATCTACGTCACCCGAGCCGGCGACACGCTTCCCACTATCGCCGAGCGTGTCCTCGGCGACCGGAAACGGTGGAAGGAGCTGCGATCGGAGAATGATTCCATTGTGGGTGAGGGGCCGCTCGCTCCGGGGCTGCGGTTGAAGATTCCGGAGACCTCACGCGACTAGCTCCGCACGAGCACGATTGTCAAGTCGTCCCGGCGCACGGCACCGAACGTATGCTCCTCGACGGTCTCGATCACCTGCTCCAGGATCGCCGGCGGCGGCTCGCGCCGGTTCGCGGTGATGACATCGAGGATGCGCTGCTCGCCCAGGCGCACGTCGGAGCGGTCGCGTGCATCGCTCACGCCGTCGGTGAAGAGCACCAGCAGATCGCTGTTGCGCGTCCAGCGCACGGTCCGCGCGGCCGGCGGCTCGTCCACCATACCTAACGGCGGATCGAGCGCCGACAGACGGCGCATCGTCCCTTCGCTCGAAATGACGTAGGCGTGCGGGTGGCCCGTGTTCGCGTAGCGGAGCGTTCCCTTCTCGCGATCGATCACGCCATAGAACGCGGAGATGAACATCTCCGTCGACTCGAGCTCCTCGGCGAGCGACGCGAGCAGCGCGTTGAGAACCTCGCCGGGATCGTTCGAGGTCTGCGCGTGGATGGCGGCCGCGCTCATCGCCAGCGCCATGATCAGCGCGGCACGATACCCATGACTGGACACGTCGGCGATCATCACGCCCGTCCGTCCGCTTCCGAGACGGAAGAGGTTGTAGAAGTCGCCGCCAACGCTCTCGGCGGGCACGACGCGGGCAGCGACGGCGGCATCCGGGGCGACGATCTCCGCTCGTGGCAGGAGCCGCATCTGAAGGTCGTGCGCGAGCTCCATCTCCTGGACCAGCCGCTGCTGCGTCAGGGACTCACGCACGAGTCGCGCGTTCTGAATCGCGGACCCGATCTGCGTCGCGATCGCGGCGATCAGCTTCTGGTCCCCCGCCGTGAACGGCTGCTTCGACGCGCGGTCCGACAGGTTGACGACGCCTAACGGCTGCATGCCGCCACCAGGCGGGGTCCACATGATCGGGACGGAGAGCATCGTCCCGCGGCGATAGCGCTCTTCCTCACGGCACGGGTTCGCCCCGTCTTCGACGATCATCGCCCGTCGCTCCCGAAAGACACGCGCCGACACGCTGCACTCATCCGGCACTCTGATCGCCGGCAGATCGCCCGGCACGATGCCGAGCGAAGCCACCGGCTGGAGTACGTCGCGCTCGGGATCGTGAACGAGGATCGACGCGCGTCGCGCGCCAACGGTCTCGGAGATCTCCTTGAGGATGAGCCCGGCCGCCGCTTCCAGCGATACGGTACGGCCGAGGATCTCGCTGATCGTGTAGAGGAGGTTGATCTCTTCGTATCGCTCTGCCAGCTCGCTCGCGGCGTGCTCCACCTCGAGCGATGACTGGAGCGAGTGCGTCACCACCGGGAGGAGAAACTTGAGGAACACCTCGAGCGGCTGATCGGGGCGCGTGCAGGGGCCCACGACGAGCCAGGCCCGGCGCGGACCGGCGACGGGGTGCACGAGCACCGGGCCGCCCGGGGAATCGACGCGCACGGGAGCGTGATCGAGCGGCGGTGACCAGCTCTTGTGTACGGAGCCGTCGCTCGAGGCGACGTCAAGGGTAGAGGTGTCGTCGGCGGCGCGCGCCCAGAGGGCGGCGTCGCATCCGGTAGCGGTGGTGAATGCCCGAAAGACTTCGAACAGCTCGCTCACGTGCGTCGCAGCGTCATCCGGATGACGTTGCCCCGGTCGTCGAAGCGTTCCACCGAGTCCATCAGGCGGCGCATCAGGAAGAGGCCGCGGCCGTCCTCGCGGAGCAGATTCTCCGGGCTCGTGGGATCGATCTCCGCGGCTTCGAGGTCGAAGCCACCACCCTCGTCCGAGACTTCGACGACGAGGCGCTCGCGATCCACCTCGGCGCGCACGTGGACGTGTTTGTCGCGGCGATCGCGATTTCCGTACAGGATGGCGTTCGATAACGCTTCGGTGAGCGCGACGGGGACGTTGAGCGCGAGCTGGCGAGGTCCGTACGCCAGCTGCGCGCATTGCCGCGTGACCATGGCGACAATGTCCTCGATGTACCGCACGTCACTGGGGATGTCCAACTCGACGGCGAGTCGCACGTGCTCGACGGGAAGCGCGTCGTCGTCGTGCGACGGCACTGCGCCGTCCTGGACGCGTGCCTCGGGTCGCGCGGACGGGGAAGCCGAAGCGCCAAGACGGCGAGCCATGCCGCCGCGCCCGCCACGCGCTTCACCCCGCACGCTAGAAGCTCTCGAGAGCGCGCTCGCGCGTGTCCGCGATCTGAAAGAGCGTGTCCAGCTTCGTCAGCTCGAAGAGCGTCTTGAGATCGTCGTTCAGATTCGCCAGGCGCAGCTCCCCGCCCTGCTCACGAATCTTCTTCGAGAGCGAAACGAGGACGCCGAGTCCGGAGCTGTCGATATATCCCGTCTGACTGAAGTCGATGAGGAACTTGCGCTCCCCCTTCTCCAGCTCGTCGAGCACTTTCTGTTTCAGCTCCTGGCGGTTGCCGACGATGAGCTGCCCCTCCACATCCACGACGACCACATCTGCCTCTTTCCTGATCGAGAAGCTCATGTTCGGTCTCCAGAAGGATCGCGTCTGCGTCAGCCGTCACCGGCCGCGGCCTGCAACGCGGTGATGGCGGCCACGTTGATAATGTCATCGACGGACGCGCCGCGCGAGAGATCGGAGCACGGGCGCGCCAGGCCCTGAAGGATCGGCCCGACGGCGCTGACTCCTGCCAACCGCTCGACGAGCTTGTAGCCGATGTTACCGGCGTCCAACGTGGGAAAGATGAGGACGTTCGCGCGTCCAGCGACGGCGCTGCCAGGAGCCTTGCGCGCACCGACCGCTGCGATGAGCGCTGCATCACTCTGCAATTCTCCGTCCACCGCCAGCGTCGGCTCCCGCCGGCGCACCTCGTCGGTGGCGGTCCGCATCTTTTCCACAGCGGGCCCCGCCCCGCTGCCCTTCGTGCTGTACGAGAGGAGCGCCACCCGCGGCTCGTCTCCCACGATTCGGCGGCGGTCCCGCGCGGCCGCGATCGCGATGTCCGCAATTTGCGAGACGGTGGGCTCGGGGATGACCGCGCAATCTGCAAACGTCAGCACCTCCGGCGCCGCCGCCCGAAAGGGCGGAACGACCATGTAGAACGCGCTCGAGACCGTACTGACGCCGGCGCCCGGTCCCACCGTCCACAGCGCTGCGCGCAGCACATCAGCCGTCGTCGTGACCGCGCCGGCGACGCAGGCATCGGCCTCGCCGAGCGCGAGCAGTCCATCCGCGAAGTAGAGAGGCGTCGCAGAGAGCGTGCGCGCCGTCGCCGCCACGAGTCCCTTGTGTCCGCGCCTGACGAGTAAATGATCGGCGACCCGTGACGCGCGAGCATCCTGCGCGGGGTCGATGATCGAGACTCCCGTGGAGCGCGCGGCCGCGTGCGTCTCGGGACGTTCGGGATCGAGGATAAGCGCGGGCTTCGCGATGTCTTCGCGCGCGATGACGCGCACCGCTTCGAGTGTTCGGGCGTCCCACGACTCCGGAAAGACGACTCGCATGGGCGTCGCGGCCGCACGACGCCGCACGCCTTCGAGAAACGTCACGTCCGTCCGAAGCGCTCCCGGAGCGCCGTCTCCACCACCGGGTGCACGAGATCCGACGTGTCGCCGCCGAAGCGAGCCACCTCGCGAACGAGACTCGAGCTGACGAAGGTCAGGTCGATCGACGGCACCATGAACAGCGTCTCGAGCTCGGGGTGCAGATGGCGGTTCATCAACGCCATCTGATACTCATACTCGAAATCGCTGACCGCTCTCAGGCCGCGAATCGTGATCGTCGCGCCGACGCGTCGCGCGAAGTCGACGAGGAGCCCGTCGAATTCACGAACGACCATCCGCGGGTCATCGCCGACCGCGACGCGAATGAACTCCTTTCGCTCGTCGGGCGTGAAGAGCGGCTGTTTGGAGACGTTGATGGCGACGGCAACGATGAGCTGATCGACGAACGCGAGACTGCGACGGATGAGGTCCTCATGACCGCGGGTGATCGGGTCAAAGGAGCCCGCGTACAGGGCGATTCTGGGCATTGTGCGGGGGAGTTTGGCGGCGACCGACGGACGGCGCAAGTGAACGACGCCGCAACGTCATCCCCGCTCGGCCATCACTGGTAGAACGTGATCGCCGTGTCGCCGTACCGACGTGTATCTTCGCCTGCCGGCATCGCCTCTTTTGCACCGTGCTCGACGCACAGCATCGCGGCGAATGGCCGCTCGATCCATCGCTCGGCAACGCGCTGCGCCAACCCGTGTGCGTAGGGCGGGTCGGCGAACGCGATGTCGTACGCGCGGCGCTCGAGCTTGTCGATGAACTTCATCGCGTCGCCGCGCACGATGGTCGCCGACTCGTCCGCGCCCAGCTTTTCGATGTTCGCACGGATGGCCGCGATGCTGCGCGCGCCGACATCGACGAAGTCGCAGTGCGCGGCGCCGCGCGAGAGCGCCTCGAGACCGAGCGCGCCGGAGCCCGCGAAGAGGTCGAGGACGCGCGCCTCCGGGAGCCGTGGCTGCACGATGCTCATCCACGCCTCGCGCACGCGATCGGCAGTCGGCCGCACGCGATCGTCCGCCGGCCGTTTGATCGTGTGCCCGCGCCACCGCCCCGCGACGATTCTCACCCTGCTCGCAGCCTCGTCGGAAACTGCAACATCAGGCTGGCATCAAGAACGGAGGGCTGGAGGACCGGCATCAAGAACAGAGGGTTCGGACGCGGATGACGTGAATGCTCCGAAAACGGCAAGATCGGTCCCGGCGGTGCCAACTCTGCGCGCGCAACCATAAAAAAGGTTGATTTGTTCTGCGCATGAATGGCTCCATGCGAAGGCCAAAGAACAATTCTTTGTCGCGTTAGAGGAGAGTTGACGCCTCACGAAGCAGATCCCGCGCTTTCCGGAGCATTCGCGTCATCCGCGTTCGAGCCCTCCGTTCTTGATGCCAGCCCTACGTCTCGTTGGTGCGATGAATCAGCTTGTGCCAGACGGAACGTGGCGGCGAATGTCGATCAGCTTCGCCTGGAGCCGCGTCTGGCCGTTCCACTCGTCGCGCTCGAGGCGGAAGGCGACGTCGAGCGGGCCCATCGTGTCGAGCTCGGGGGCGAGGCTTCCCATCCCCCAGCCGATCGCATCGATGCGCTTGCCATCGTGGTCGAGCCATAGCTTGAGGTGGCCCTCACCGACGATGCGCGGCGTCGCCGCGAGGCGCGCATCGGTCATCGCGAAGACTGGCGTCGCGTTCCCGAGCCCGTGCGGCTCGAAGTGGCGGAGCAACGCCTCGATGTCGCGGTCGAGCGACGCGAGCGACACGACGACGTCGACCCGCACCTCCGGGACGAGGTCATCGACCGTCAGTCGCGCGTGCGCCACCTCATCGAATCGCCGCTCGAACTCCTCCAGACGTGATCGCTCGATCGTGAGACCGGCCGCGCTGCGGTGGCCGCCGAAGCGGAGGAAGAGATCGCGACACTCCGAGAGACCGCCGTGGAGATCGAACGCGGGGATCGATCGACCCGATCCTTTGCCCTCGTTTCCTTCGAGCGCGATCATGATCACCGGACGGCACGTTTCCTCCACGACACGCGACGCCACGATACCGATGACGCCCGGGTGCCATCCTTCCTGCGCCAGCACGAGGCCCCATCGCGCGTCGAGATCGATCTGCTCGAGCCGCTTCCGCGCGTCGGCCAGCGTTGCTCGATCGACGGCCTGTCGTTGGTGATTCAGCTCCTCGAGCTCGCGCGCGATCACGTTCGCCTCGTGCTCGTCCTCGGTCGTGAGAAGCTGCACTCCTCGCAGCGCATGCCCCATGCGGCCGACCGCGTTGAGACGCGGCGCCAACGTGAACCCGATCCGGCCGGCCGTGAGCTGCTTCCCCTCGAGTCCGGCCGCCCGGATCAACGCGCGCAAGCCGAGTGTCGTCGACTGCGGCATCATCCGCAGACCGTACCTCGCGAAGATGCGATTCTCGCCGCGAAGAGGCGCGATGTCGGCGATCGTCGCCATCGCCACGAGATCGAGCATGTAGAGCACGGGATTCTCGTCTGCGCCGAACCGCCTGACGAGCCCGAGCGCGATCTTGAACGCGATGCCCGCCGCCGCGAGGTCCTTGTCCGGATACTCGCACCCCGGCTGTTTCGGGTTGATGACGGCGAGGCACTCCGGGAGTGGTCCGCCGGGAAGGTGATGATCGCTGACGATGACGTCGATGCCCGCCTTGCATGCCGCCGCCACCGCCTCATGCGCGCTCGTCCCGCAGTCACAGGTCACGATCACTCGCGCACCCTCGGCCATTGCCGCGCGCACGCCCGCCATCGTCAGGTCGTACCCATCCTCGAGCCGGCGCGGGATGAAGGGGACGACGCGCCCTCCGAGCCTCCGGATCGTGCGCACGAGGATCGTCGTGGCCGTGATGCCGTCGACGTCGTAGTCGCCGTGCACGAGAACGGTCTCGCCGTCGCGCACCGCGCGCTCGAGCCGATCGACGGCGGCGGGAAGCCCGAGGAGCCGCTCGGGATCATGTAGCTGGTCGAGACGCGGACGCAGATATCGCTTCGCCGGCTCGATCTCGATGTAGCCGCGGCGGCACAGCAGCTCGCACACCATCGGCGGCAGGTGCAACTCCGCCGCGAGGGCGGCGATGGCGACAGGATCGACTGGGGTGGGCATGACCCACCGCGCCTGAGGGCGCGTGCGTGCAACGGGTGCGGTCACACGCGAAATTTACCGGGCAGACAGAGTCGCTACAAGCATCATCCGGACGCGTACAGAAGCACTCCGCATCCCTCGCAGGCTTCGATGGCGTTGCCCGACATGATCTGATTGCGTCGCTGCATGGGAATCGCCGTGTTGCACGCAGCGCATGACGCGCCGCGAATCTGCGCCAACGGAGAGCCGCGTCCACGCCGTCGCAGACGATCGTACGCCGTGAGCAGACGCGGGGTCACCTCGCGCGCCGATGCCTCCCGCTTCGCGCGCGCCGTCGCGATCTCCTGCTCGATCCTGGCGCGCTCCTGCGCAGTACCCTCGCGCGTCTGACGGATGCGATCGTTCACCTCTTCCAGGACGAGCTCGCGCGCCGCCAGCTGATCGCGCAGCGACCGGACTCGCTGGTCGGCCGTCTGAAGATCGTTTTCGTCCTGCATCAGCGCGCGACGCGTGATGTCGATCTGCGACATCGCAGCCGTCGCCTCGCGCGCCTTCTTCACCGCGTCGAGCTGCGCGAGATTCTTCTCCTGGAGCTGTTTGTGCTCCGAGAATTTCGACTGAAGCTCGCGGTGCCGTTTCTCCTCGGTGGCCACATCCGTACGCGCCTTCTCCACCCCCGCCGTCGCATCGTCGCGCTCCCGCTCCAACGCCCGTGCGCCGGCGTCCAGCTCGTGCAGCCGGTGCTGAAGCCCGTCGAGCTCCGCGTCGTCGCGTTGCAGGGTCAGCAAACGTTCAATGTCCGGGTTCACTCATCCCCCCTCTCTCGATCGCGATTTGCCAAAGTGCCAGGATCCCTTCCCGCCAAGCGCGACGACGTCACGCTGGAGCTTCGTTTTCTCTGCATTGAGCAAGTCCTTCTCTTCACCCGCTGCCACGAGCATCAGCCGATCGATCTCGTTCATCCGAGCCTGGATCTCGCGCACGCGAAGCGCCGCCAAGGAATCGTCAACCGTGCGGCGAACGTCCACGAGTGCGTCCGGCTCCTCCAACAAGTCCTGAAGCTCCTGGACGGCCGGTGGCGACAGCACCGCAGAGAGATCTTCAATGCTCGCCGCATCGCCGAGCTGAACCAGCGCCTGAAAGATCTCGCGCAGCTCCGGCGTGCGGAACTCCGCCGGATCGATTCGCTCGGCCAGCACGTCCACTTCACCACGCTCGTGCACCATCACGCGCACCAGCTCACGCTCCGCGCTCTCGCCGCGGTGCATCGATCGGCGATCGCGCGCCCGCCGATCTCGGGTCCGCGGGCGGCTCGAGTCGGTCGCCGAGGGAGGAGGTGTCCGCTCCTGACGCGCCGGCGGCCGCGACTCGCGACGCCCGAATTGACCGAGCGTCTCGGCGCCGGTTTCGACCTCGCGCGCGAGCAGCTCCTTCGAGACGCTCGACGCTTCGCTGGCGCGCGTCAGGTACAGGTCGCGCGTCAGCGCGTCCGCGGTGGCCCGGATGGTCGGCAGCAGCCGGTCGAGAGCGCGGCGCTTGCGGCTGAGATCCGCGAACCAACCCGCGCGCTCGAGAAGCTGCACCTTCCTGTCGAACACGTCCACCGATCGCTCGAGCTGCTCCCGCAGCGCATCGGCCCCGTGAGAATCCACGAACGTGTCCGGGTCCTCGCCGTCGGGAAGCGTGACGACTTGTACCGCGAAGGTGTGCCTCAGGAGCTCATCGCCGGCGCGGAAGGTCGCCTTCAAACCCGCGCGGTCGCTGTCGTAGAGCAGATACGCGTTGCGCGTGTAGCGCGCGAGTAGCGCCGCCTGCTGCTCCGTGAGCGCGGTGCCGAGCGGTGCGACGACCGCGTCGAGACCGGCCGAGAGGAGACGCACGACGTCGAAGTATCCTTCGACGACGATGACGCGATCCTCCCGACGGATCGCGTGCTTCGACCAGGTGAGCCCGTAGAGCAGGCGCGCCTTGGAGAAGACCGGCGAGTCGGCGGAGTTCAGGTACTTGGGCTCTCCCGGGCCGAGCAGCCGGCCGCCGAATCCGACGTGGTGGCCCGAGGCGTCGAGGATGGGAAAGATGAGTCGTCCTCGAAACCGCGGCCGAATCTCATTGGTCTCCTCGCGCGTCACGAGGAGCCCGGCGTCGATGAGACGCGCATCGTCGTAGCCTAACGCGTTCAGGTGCTCGCGCATCGCGTCCAGATCGCGCGGGGCGAAGCCGAGGCCGAAGCGGTCGGCCACTTCCCGTGACACACGCCGGAGCGCGAGGTAATCGCGCGCCGGCTTCCCGACGTCGTCGTCCCAGAGCATGTCGCGGAAGTACGCCGCGGCGGCGGCGTTGAGCTCCCAGTACGGCTCACGCGCATCCTTCTCCTGCGTACGCGTGTCCGTTTCCCTGACCTCGATGCCAACGCGCTCGGCCACATGGCGCACGGCCGCCGGCCACTCCATTCCGAGGCGCTTCTGGAGAAAGGTGAAGACGTCACCGCCCTCGTGACAGACGAAGCAGTAGTAGATGCCCTTCTTCGGTGAGACGGAGAAGTTGCGATGCGTTCCCTGGTGGAAAGGACATGGCCCGCGGAAGTCGGAGCCGGTGCGCCGGAGGTTCACGTGCTCGCCGATGATCTGCACGATGTCGGCGGCCTCTCGCACTCGCTCGATCGTCTCGTCGCTGATCATCGACTCACTCGAGCACGGCGACGGTCACGCCGTTGCCGCCTTCGTTCCAGGCGCCGAGCCGGAACTCGCGCACGCGATTGTCCGACTTGAGCATTTCGGCGACACGCTGCCGGAGCGCGCCCGTTCCCTTCCCGTGAATGATGCGCAGCTGCTTGAGCTCCGCGCGAACCGCACCGTCGAGCGCCGGAAGCAGCACGGCGTCGATCTCATCGGCGCGCATGCCGCGCAGGTCCACCTCGCTCGCGGCTACGACCTCGGGCATGTCGCCCCGAATGGGAATGACCACCTCGGGCGTCGGGTCCTTGCGCGTCGAGCGACGGAGCGACCCGATCTTGACGGCGAGCTTCATGGCCCCGACGGCGACGATCGCCTCCTCGCCGCGCAGGTCGACGATGCGTCCCACACGGCCACCCAGCGTGTCGACCTCAACCATGTCCCCTTCAGCCAGCGGCGCAGCCGTGGCCACACCGCTCTCGCGGACTTCCTCCGCCGCGATCGCGGCCAGCGCATCGGCCTGGTCCTGCGCCAGCGACTCCACACGCCGTCGGGCGTCGCGCGCGGAAGCGTCGTGGTCGGATTCTTCCTGCCGGAGCGACTTGATCGTCTGCTCGATCTCCGCCCGCGCATCGAGTAGAAACCGGCGCGCGTCCTGTCGAGCGCGCTTCTCCTGCGTGCGCTCGGCCTCGCGCATCGCGCGTTCCCGCGACTCGACGGATTCGAGCCTCGCATCGAGGTTCTCCCGATCGAGCCCAGCCTGCTGCTCCCGTTCCGCCAGCTCCGCCTCGCGGCGTTCGATTTCCGCGAGCAGCACCGCCAGGTCGCGCTCCTGCTTCGGGACGCGCTCCTCCGCACGTGCGAGCACGTGATCTGGAAGCTTCAGGCGCCGCGCGATGCCGAGCCCATACGACCGCCCCGGTATTCCCTTGATGAGCCGATACGTCGGCGCGAGGGCGACCGCGTCGAACTGGAGCGAGGCGTTGACGATCGCGGGATTCTCCGTGGACAGCTGCTTCAGTGCGCCGAGGTGAGTCGTCGCGACCGTGAGCGTGCGACGTTGGGTCAGCTCCTCGAGGATAGCGCCTCCGAGCGCCGCGCCCTCGCTCGGGTCGGTGCCGGCGCCGAGCTCGTCCATGAGCACGAGAGAGTCGGCCGTCGCACGGTCGAGGATCTCGCCGAGGTTGCGGAGATGCGCGCTGAACGTCGAGAGGCTCGCCTCGATCGACTGCTCGTCGCCGATGTCGGCGAAGATGTCGTCGAAGATGGCAACACGGCTCTCCGGCCCCACGGGTGCGGGCACACCGCACTGCGTCATGGCCGCGATGAGGCCAATCGCCTTGAGCAGGACCGTCTTGCCACCCGTGTTCGGGCCCGAGATGAGGAGCGTGCGCTCCGCGCCGCCTAACGTCAGATCGAACGGGACGACCGTACCGCCGCGAGCGAGCAGAAGCGGGTGCCGGCCCTGGGTCACGGCGAAACCTTCGCCGGGCGACGCGATCGATACCGGCTCGCACTGAAACGCGTCGGCGAAGCGGGCGCGCGCGAACAGTGCGTCGATCTCGATGAGGGCCTCGAGAGCGGCGGTCATGCCCTCGCGCAATGGGCGTACCCCGTCCGTCAGCTCGCGCAGCACGCGGAGGACCTCGCGCGCCTCCTCGGCCTCCAGCTCGCGGATGCGGTTGCCGAACTCGATGGCCGCCGGCGGTTCGACGAACAGCGTGTTCTTCGTCGCCGATTCGTCGTGGACGATTCCGCCGACGGCGCCGCGCGCTTCGCGACGAATCGGTATCACGTACCGACCGTTGCGCACCGTCACGGACATGTCCGGGACGCGCTGGTGCGCGTCGAGGCGCGCCATGTGCCGCTCGAGCAGCGCCACGAGCTCGGCCTCCGCTCCTCGGAGCTCGCGCCGAATCTTCCTGAGCGCGGATGACGCCTCGTCCTTCACCGCGCCCTCATTGTCGATCGCCCTCTCGATCGCCGCTTCCTGCGGGCGCGCGACGACCATCCGGCGAACAAGCGGCTCGAGCAGCGCCGTCGCCACGCTGCGACGCGCTTCGCTGCTCAATTCCTCGTGAGTGCGTCGCGATGACCGCAGCAAGGTGCACCCCGCGAGCAGCTCGGCCGCTGTCCAGACCGTGCCTTCGACTTTCAGCTTCGCGAGCGAGTCGCCCATCTCGGGGATCGGCTCCGGGCGGAAGCCGTCGTCGCCGGCGATGACGGAGCGCATCGCCGTCAGCCGCGCCATCTCGCTCTCGATCCACGCGCGATCAGTCGTCGGGACGAGTGCGCGCACGCGGGCCGCGCCGGCCGCCGTGCTCGCGTGTCCGGCGACGACGGCGAGGACGTCGGGCATCTCGAGAACGCGAAGCGCGTGGGTGTTCATGCCGGCCGATGGCTGCCCCAAGCGATCGAGGGGACCGAAGTGCTGGACGCAAACGCTCTCCAGCAGCTCGACCCCCTCGATTCGCTCGCCAGCGGCACGTTCACGATTTGCCCGCGAGCTCCTCTCGGGCGATGCTGTTGATGGTGCCCCCTTCCGCTCGCCCCTTGAACTGCGGAAGCACCTTTCCCATCACTGCGCCGATGTTCGCCGCACCTCCCCGGATGGCCGCACGCACGGCCGCACGAATCTCGTCGTTGCTCACCTGCGCGGGGAGGTATTGCTCGAGCGCGGCAACTTCCGCGCGCTCCTTGTCGGAGAGATCGGTGCGCCCGCCCTTGTCGTACGCCTCGATCGATTCGCGCCGCCGTTTGATGCCTTTCCGCAGCACGTCGATGACTTCGTCCTCGGTGGGATCACGCCGGAGCTCGATCTTCCGATTCTTGATGTCAGCCAGGATGGTGCCGAGGAGAAGGGTCTTAGCCTTGTCCTGGGCTTTCCGTGCGGTGATGAGGTCGGCCTGAAGGCGGGCGAGGAGTGCGGACACTGCTGAAAGCTAACGACCGGAGCGACGCGAGTTCAAGAACGAGGATCCCTCATCCCGGCGGCCACCCCATGCCGCGCCCGCCCAGCACGTGCATGTGGATGTGGAAGACCGTCTGACCGGCGTCGGCGTTCGTGTTGATCACCGTCCGGTATCCGCTGTCGGCGATTCCCTCCTGCTTCGCGATCTCCGCCGCGAGGAGAGCGAGACGGCCGACGACCTCCGGGTCGCGCACCTGATTCAGCGACGGGACGTGCTCGCGCGGGATGATGACAACGTGCGTCGGGGCCTGCGGGTTGATGTCGCGGAAGGCAACGCAGTCATCGGTTTTCGCGACGATCCTGGCCGGAATTTCATCCCGTAGGATGCGACAGAAGAGGCAATCGTCAGCCACGCGGGCTCTCCACGTTGGCGGCGATCACGGCGCGCACGACCGCGAGCGCCGCAATGCCGGCGGTTTCGAAGCGTAAGGTAGCGTCTCCAAGGGAGAGAGGTATCCACCCGGAGGCCTCGAGACGAGAGCGCTCCTCATCGTCGAGCCCGCCTTCAGGTCCCAGGGCAACCGTGAGCGGAGTCACGAGCGTCGTGGCGAGAACGGGCTCGCCCTCGACGGCGAGAAAATATCGGGCGCTCCTCGCCGCCGCCTCGTACGCCTCTTCGACCGTCGCGTCGGGGAGGATCGTCGGAAGCCATGCGCCGCCGGATTGCGTGAGCGCCCCAATCATGCGGCTGCGCAGCCTGGCCTGAAACCCGGTGCCTTCTCCACGCGGCGACACGCCGCGCGAGCGCCGCCACAGGACCGCGCGCCAGCTCGTTAGGCCGAGCTCGGTGGCTTTTTCGGCCAGCCAGAGCATGCGGTCGCGGTCGGCGATCGGCGCAAGGAGGTGAATCGCGGGTGGCTCCGGGACGCGGCTCACGTGCTGAACGGCGACCGTCACATATCGCCTCGACACGCTTGCAAGCACGCCGGATGCCACGCCGCCTGCGCCGTCGAGGAGACGCACGCGCGCGCCCGCCTCGAGCCGCCGCACGCGCGCGTGGTGCGCCTCACCCTCGGCGAGCTCCATGACGCGCCCCACTTCGAGCGGCGCGTCGCTGAAGAACGCCGCTACGCCGGCCGGACCGCGACCGTCCACCATACGTCCTCGACGTCCTCGCGGTCCACCTGCCAGCGCTCGCGTTCCAGCATGCGCAGGAAGGCGGCGCGCTCGTCGACCAGAATGCCCGAGAGAATGCTGACACCGTCCGGCGCGAGCGCCGCGCGCATGTGCGGAAGCAGCGTCTCGACGACGGATGAGATGATGTTGGCCAGTATCACGCGGACCGGCGCGACGTGCGGCAGGAGCGTAGCGCCGTCGCCTTCGATCACGACGACGCGATCGCTCACGGCGTTCGCCCGCACATTCTCTTCGGCGTTCCCGATCGCGTCCGGGTCGAGCTCGATCGCCGCCACGCGAGGCGCGCCCAGACGCGCCGCGGCAATCGCGAGCACCGCGCTTCCCGCGCCGAGATCCGCGACCCGATCGCCGGGGCGAATCACCTCCTGCATCAAGCGCAGGACACCGCGCGTCGTAGGGTGCTCGCCTGTGCCGAAGGCCATTGCCGGATCGATGACGATGACGATCTCGTCATTGCGGGCCGCCACGGCGAGCCACGGCGGGGCGACGACGATCCGACCCGCACGCGAGAGTCCAACCGTCGACGGCCAGGGCCTGTCGACCTCGGAGTCCGGGGCGTCCCGCAACTCGAGTACGGCGCCCGCGTCCTCCGTCACCTTGCGCACCGCATCGAGCGGTGCGTCGCGCGGGATGTACGTGAGCAGGTCGTCGCGCTCTTCCTGTACGCAGGCAGCGCCGGCGTCGATCAGCGCGGCGGAGATCGCGTCGCGTGCGGCCTCGCTCGCGCCGGCGACCCGCACCGCGACCCAGGACATCTCAGGCGCCGAGCGCGTCCTTCACCTTCGACCAGAAGCCCTTCTCTCGTGAGGCAGGAGGCTTCGCGCCCAGCTCCGCCATCTGCTCCACCAGTGCCTGCACCTCGGACGACATCTCCTGCGGCGTCCAGAGCTGAACGCGCACGTTCAGATCACCGACGCCCGACGCGTTCACACGGGGAAGCCCGCGTCCTCTCAGCTTGAACACCTGGCCGCTTTGCGTCGCCGAGGGTAGCCGCAGCGTGACTGCGCCCGTCACCGTCGGAACCTCGATGTCGCCGCCGAGCACGAGCTGCGGGTAGGAGACGAGAGCTTCCGTGAAGAGATCCTCGCCGTCACGCTCGAAGCGCGGATCTTCCTCGACCTCGAATACCACGAGGACGTCTCCACGCGCGCCGCCGCGTGGCGCCACGCTGCCCGCTCCGCGCAGCGTCATGTACTGCCCCGTCGATACGCCTGCGGGAACGGTGACCGGAATGCGGTGCTCGCCGCGCACGCGTCCCTCGCCCTTCCACTTCTTGCACGGCTGCGCGACGACCTTCCCTTGTCCCGCGCACGTGGGACAGGGCGCCACGCTCACGAACTGGCCGAAGAACGACTGCTGAGCGCGGCGCACTTCGCCGCTGCCATGACACGTGGGGCACCGCGTTGGTGCCGTTCCTGCTTCGGCACCGCTGCCGCGGCAGTTGTCGCACGGGTCGAGCAGCTTCGCGACGATGATCTTCTCGACTCCCGTCGCCACCTCGGCCAGCGTCAACACGACGGTGACCTTGATGTCAGCGCCGGTTCGCGACGTGCCGCCGCGTCCGCGCCCGACACCGAACAGCTCCTCGAAGCCGCCGAGCCCGCCGATGTCGCGCATGAAGATGTTGAGCGCCTCGGAGAGATCGACGTGATGGAACCCGCCGACGCCGCCACCGCGGAGCCCCGCCTCGCCGTAGCGATCGTACGTCGCGCGCTTCTCGGAATTCCGAAGCACGTCGTACGCCTCGGTAATCTCCTTGAACTTCTCCTCGGCGTCCTTCGACCCGTTGTTGCGGTCGGGATGGTACTGCATCGCCAGCCTCCGATAGGCCTTCTTGATCTCCTCATCGGAGGCCGCGCGCTCAACGCCGAGCTTATCGTAGAAATCAGCCATCTGATTCGTGGTCTCTTCGCAGCGTTAGAGAAGCGCCATCAACAGACTTTCGTAGCGCCAGGGCCACGTAAAGCACAGACCAGAGCTCAATCTAAGAGATCGGTCAACATCCGCGACGTATGGTTGACCAGCGAGACGACCTTGTCGTACGGCATCCTCGTCGGGCCGATCACGCCGATGACGCCGGAGAGCGCGCCGGCTCGATACTCCGAGGTCACGACCGTGAACGAGGCCAACGCAGGATCGTTGTGCTCGTTGCCGATCGTGATCGTCAGGCCCGGCGTCTCCCCGCGTCCGCGAAGGAGCGTGGCGAGCTCGCCCGGCATGTCCGTCAGCGCGAGCAGGCGACGGATGTTCTCTCCGTTCGCGAACTCCGGCTGCTCCACCAGCTTCGACGTCGCGCCGAGCAGCACGCTTTCCGGAGCGGTCGTCCCGGCCATGCCGAAGAGCTGGTCGCCCTCCTGCACGAAGATGTTGAGAAGGTCGCGCGCCTCCATCGGCGTCGGCGCATCGCGCAGGCGATCGGGAATCGTCTGGCGAATTTCCCGCAGCGTGAGCCCGCCCAGCCGCTCGTTGAGCACGAGCGCGACCGCCGCAAGGGCCGTCTCCGCCATCTCCGAATGCACCTCGACGAAGATGCTGTGCACCGCTCCACCGCGAAGCCGTAACACGAGCAGCAGGCGCTCCGCCGAGACGCGAATGAGCTCGAGCCGCTCGAGCACGGCCGCCTCGAGCCGCGGTCCGACGGCGACGCCGAGTTCCTGCGTCAGGACGCCGAGCATCTGCGCCGCGCGGCGGAGGATCGATTCGATCGCCGTTCCACCGCTCGCCACGTGCTCGTACAGACGATCCTTCTCCTGTGCGGACACCGGCGAGACTCGCATCAGCGAATCGACGTACACCCGGTACGCCATGTCCGTCGGCACCCGCCCCGCCGACGTGTGCGGATGGAAGAGATACCCTTTCTGCTCCAGGTCGCTCATCGTGTTGCGGATCGTCGCGGGCGACACTCCGAGCCCAAAACGGCGCGAAATCGTGCGCGAGCCGGCCGGCTCGGCCGTCTCGACGTACGACTGGATCACCGCTTCCAGCACGCGGCGCTCACGCTCCGTCAGAGGCGAGGGAGATGTCATAAGTCCAAATATTGTAATGACTTGAACCTACGTCAAGGCGGCAGCGAGCGCATCCAGACGCAGCCAACCCTCGGGCGTCAGTCGCAAGCAGGTCCGGTCGAGCTCCGCCCACCCGGCTTCGACCCACTGACGAGCCCGCTCGGCCTCGGTTTCGCCGACCTCGAGCCCCGCCGACGTCCTCAGCCCGAGATACACCCGCTCGGCGGCCGTGTTCGATGCGGAGAGCGTCTCCTCGTCCTCCTTCGGGTCACACCCACGCTGTACCAGGCGCAGCCACTGCGCATACGGGGCGACGTTCCAGCGCCGGCGCACTCCATCGAACTCGTGTGCCGAAGGGCCGATTCCCGCCCATGGAGCGCCCGTCCAGTAACTGGTGTTGTGGCGCGACCGCATGCCGGGACGCGCGTAGCTCGACACCTCGTAGTGCTCGAAGCCGGCGCCCGTGAGCATCTCGTGGGCGACGATAAACTCGGCCGCATACGACTCGTCAGGCGCCTCCTCGAGCTCTCCCCGCTCTCGCCACCGGGCCAGAGGCGTGCGTTCGTGAACCGTCAGGCCGTAGAGGGAAACGTGCGAGGGCTCGAGCGCCACGGCACGACGAAGATCGTCCTCCCACCTCCGACCGAGCGCGGCCGGCAGCGCGAAGATGAGATCGAGAGAGATGTTGTCGATGCCTGCCGCGCGGATGGCGTCGACGGCGCGGATCGTCTGATCACTCGCGTGCAACCGATGCATCCACGCGAGCGCGCGATCATCGAACGACTGTGCGCCGAGTGAGACGCGGTTGATTCCCGCATCCCGCCACGCGAGGGCGGCGGCGCGGTTGACGTCGTCCGGATTTACCTCGAGCGTCACCTCGGCGTTCGGTTCCAGGCGGATGCGCTCGCGAAACGCGGCCAGGAGAGAGGCGACCCCAGCGTCACCGAGTCGCGACGGCGTGCCGCCGCCCAGGTAGAGCGTCTCGATGCTCCACTCGTCGCGAGACGAGCCGGGGAAGCGCAGATCGAGCTCGGCGCCTGCGGCGCCGACGAACTCGTCGACCGGTGTATCGCGCCTTACGGCGATGGAGAAGTCGCAGTACGAGCAGCGGCGAGCGCAGAACGGAACGTGGACGTACACGTGCCGGGGAGGCGCACCAGCCGCTGCGGTCATGAAGCTATCGGACGGCGATCGCGAGGAGGTTCTGCGTGAAGATCGCCTTCCCGCCCGAGTTGCCCGTCTCAGCCGCGAGGTAGAGCCGCAGCATCCCGCGAAACGTCTTCCACAGCAGATACCGCACTGCGCTCGCCGCTCCGCGGACCACAGGCGTGTCCTCGTAACATTCCACCGAACGGAAGCCCGAGGAGAGGAGCAGCTGTCCGAGCGACGTTCTCGTGAATGCCTGCTCATGCGTGAGATCGCCGTAGCGGATTCGGTTGGACAGCGGTGACTCACCATTCGGCGTGTGGATGATCCAGAGGCCGCCGTCCTTCAGCACGCGCCGCACTTCATCCACGAATGGCAGCAGCTCGTCGCGTGTGAAGTGCTCGATCACGTCGAAGGTGAGCACGACATCCTGCGTCTCATCGGGCGTGGCCGCGAGGTAATCCAGAATGTCACCCTCGGTCACGCCCTCGATGCCCAGCCGCTTCGCTTCGGCCACCTGCTGGGGCGAACGATCGACCCCGACGACGTTGACGTAGCCTGCACGCCGCGCGTGGTAGATGAGCGAGCCGTACCCGCAGCCGAGGTCGAGGATGGCGGCGTTCTTGTGCGGCGGAAAGTGCTTCTCGACCATCCGCTCGAGAAAGATCCCGTCTCGGCGGATGGCTTCGACGTTCGGCGGCGCCAGCGACTCCAGACGAGAGTGCACGTAGTAGTCGTAGATGCGCGAGCGGTAGTCCGACTGCGCCATGTCGTGAGAGTCGAGGTTGGGCATGGTGTCGTTCAAATATGTCGCGTGTGTCGCATGTTCGCCGAAGTAGCGAGGAGCATGCCTATAGCCGCCGCCTGATCTCGCCGGTGAGCGCGCACTCGATCGCCCCGCTGAGCTCGAGCGTGGTCACCGCCGCGAGGCACTCGCGAGCCGGGAGGCCGGACCGCATGGCCAGCGCATCGACGTCGAGCGCGCCATCCCGAAGGGCGCTCCACACGGCGTGCTCCGCCGCCGTCGCGATCTCCGGATCGGGGTGACGAACTGGCGGAGTCACTCCCGCAAGCTGTAGCGCGTCGGCGACGTCGGCGATCACGGTCGCCCCGTCCCGGATCAAATTGTTGGTGCCGCGGCTCTGCGGCGCGTCGATCGGTCCGGGGACGGCAGCCACCGTCCTCCCGAGCTCCAGCGCCAACTCCGCGGTAATGCCTGCCCCACTCGGCGCCCCCGCCTCGACGACGATGGTGATTGAAGCAAGGGCGGCAATGAGGCGGTTTCGCTTCGGAAAGGAGCCGGGTCCTGCGTGTGCGCCTGGATCTTCCTCCGACAGCAGGAGCCCGTGTTTGCGAATGCGGATATGTAGGGGGCGATGGCCAGCTGGATACGCGACATCGACTCCGGTACCGAGGACGGCCACCGTTCGTCCGCCCGCGTCGAGCGCCGCGAGATGCGCGGTGCCATCGATGCCGCGCGCCATCCCGCTCACGATACTGACGCCGGCACGCGCGAGCGCCCCCGCGACCTCGCGGGTGACGCGCTCGCCGTACGCGGTCGCCTTACGAGTCCCGACGATCGCGACGACTGGCGGCTCGAGCATCCGCAGATCGCCGATGGCCCAGAGGACGCGCGGCGGAGACCGCAGGTCGAGCAGCGCGGGAGGATAGCCTTCGTCGCCCATCTCGATGCGACGCATGCGAGGGATCGGTCACGGGAGCGGCGCTTCGCTCACACGCCGGCGCTCCTCCTTCTTGAGCGCGAGAATGCGCGACCACAGCCCTGCCTTCAGCTCGTCGAGACCTTCACGGTTGGCGGCGCTGATCGGGAACGTCGCGAACGCATCTGGCGCCTCGAGCGGCGGCGGCTCCATTTCGCCGAGCAGGTCCATCTTCGTGAAGACGACACAGTGCGGCTTGCCGGCGAGCGCTTCGGAGTAGCTCCGCGCTTCCTGCCTGAGCGTGTCGTACTCCGCCTGCCAATCCATCGAATCGACAGGGATGAGGAATGCCAGCACCCGTGTGCGCTCGATGTGGCGGAGAAACTGGAGGCCAAGCCCGCGTCCCTCGTGTGCGCCCTCGATGATTCCCGGAATGTCGGCGACCACGAACGTCCGGTGATCGCTGAGCTGCACGACGCCGAGGTTGGGCGCCAGTGTGGTGAACGGATAGTCGGCGATCTTGGGCCGCGCGGCCGAGATGACGGACAGGAGCGTCGATTTCCCCGCGTTAGGCTGGCCGACCAGTCCGACGTCGGCAATGAGCTTGAGGACGAGCTCGAGGTTTCGACGCTCCCCGTCCTCACCGGGTTGCCACTCTCGCGGCGCCTGATGCGTCGCCGAGACGAAGGCGGCATTGCCTCGGCCACCGCGCCCGCCACGGGCGACGAGAATCTCCTCGCCGTCTTCGAGAATCTCCCCGATGAACTCGCCGCTGTCCACGTCGCGAATCACGGTCCCGGGTGGGACCGGAAGAGCCACGCCGGCACCCGACCGTCCCGTCTTGTTCGACCCCATCCCGTGTTCGCCGCGCTCGGCCTTCCAGAAGTCGCGATACGTGAAATCGAGCAGCGTGGCGAGGTTCGCATCGCCGCGCACGGTGATGTCCCCACCTCGTCCGCCGTCGCCGCCGTCGGGCCCCCCCATGGGAACGAACTTCTCGCGCCGGAACGACGACGCCCCGGAGCCGCCGGTGCCGGCCTCGACCTTTACGACGACGCGGTCAATGAACATCGCGGGCGGCCGAAGAAGGTTCGGGGGATGAGAAGGTTGGGCGCGCGCTCAGCAACTGCGTGCGAAGGCCACGGACTATTCGCGCCTCACGCGCGCCCACAGGTGGGCGATGCGATCGCGGGACGCCGGCGCCAACATGTCGTTGATCACGTCGAGGGCATCGTCGACTTCGGCTGCCGTGGCTCCGGCATTGAGCGCTCCGTGCAAGTGAGAGTGCAACTGACGCTCCTGTCCCAGCACTGCGCAGGCCGCGACGACGCAGAGCTCTCTGCGGTTGAGGTCCAGCCCCGACCGCGATAGCACTTTGCCATATCCTTCGACGATCATCCACGTGTCGAGCGCCGGGTGGAGGTCACGGATGTTGACGCGGAGCCGCTCGTACGTTCGGCCGTACACGATGCGACACGTCCTCTCGCCCTCCCGCGTCCAGGTTGCGATATCGGGCCGCTCGCCTTCATCGCGCTCCGGAGCGCGGCGTCCGGACGCGCGACGCCACTCGCGCATCGCGTTCAACCCGCGCGGAAAGCCGGCGAACAAGTACGTCTGAAGAACGAGCTCCTCCACCCACTCGGGCGGAACGTCGCCGCGCGCGACACTCGCCATCGCCGCCCGGATCTCCGGTTCGGTTCCGGAGGAGACGACTGCGGCGAGCCGAACGAGGCGCCGAGTGGCGTCGTCGAGCCCGGGCAACGTACTCGTCAGGCGTCCTGGCTTCGTCATCGATGCGTTGCCGGCGACACCCGCAGCGCGCGATTCACGACAGCGGCGCGAGCTCGCCGACGATTTCGCCGCGGGTATTGATCAGCGGGCTTCGCGCGAAGCTCGCGAGTCGGTCGGTCAGGTCGTCGGTCAGGAGGCCCAGGTACTGAAGCAACCGGATCACTGCCGCGTATTGCGCACGCTGCGCTCCATCCTCGACCTTGATCGCGAAACCGAGTCCCATCGCAGGGATGGCGACGGTATGCACGCCTTCCGCGCCCACCTTCGCGATCACCTCGCCCCGCGTCTCTTCCATGAGGAAGGTGTCGAACCGGTCGGAGCCTCCGATGAGGAATGGCCGGGATCGCATCGCCCCAAGGATGCGCTGCGGTACCTCATCGCCACGCTCGGCTGCCGCGGCGAATCGGGCGAAGGCGATCGCCATCGAGTCGAGCGGCAGACCGAAGGTGGTGACGCCGCAGCCATCGACCGCCACGAGAACCTTGTTCTCCGGCACGCCCGTCCACCGCGAGACCATGGCGAGCACCGACCGCTGGACCGCATGCGCCGGTCGCTCGTATCCCAGCGCACCCGCGCCCGATCGGACCGCGTGCGCGAGCATCGCGGCATGCTTCCCGGAGCAGTTGTTGTGCAGGCGGGACGCGTGCTCTCCTGCTTCCTTGAGCAGCTTCGACGCGCGCTTCGCCAACGGCTCGTGAGGCCCGCACGCGAGATCGCCTTCCTCGAGACCGATCGACTCGAGCATACGCGTCGCGATCGCAACGTGCTCGGGCTCGCCCGCGTGGGAGGCGCAGGCGAGGGCGAGCTCATCGTCCCCCCACCCGACCGCATCGAGTATCCCGGATGCGACGACCGATGCCGACTGAATCGGCTTTGCGCACGAACGCCACGCCGTGACCAGCGACGGATCGCCGGCGACCCCGATCAGCTCGCCGTGCGCATTCGCGATGGCCGCGTGCACGCGGTGGCGGGATTCGAGGACGGGGCCGCGCGTGGCCACGATGTCGAGCTCGTAGCGCGTCGCGTGACTCGCGCCGCTTGGCGCCCGCGTCGGTGCGGACATCAGGCGCTCATCCGGGAAGGTGCTCGACACGACCGCGACGTCATTGGTAGATGAGAGGTGCAGTGCCGCGTTAGCGGCCCGTTTCCTCTCGCCTCCTTTCAAACCGTGCGTGCGGTTGTCCCGCACACGGCTTACCGATGGTGTTCATGTGTGCAGCATGCACGGGT
>JBQTHJ010000036.1:0-77903 GCA_052389995.1 Gemmatimonadaceae bacterium
GCGCCCCCCCTGGTCGCACCTGGCTTTGGCGTCGGCCGCCGCGCCGCGGGCCAACACCCGGACCGGGGGGGGGCCGCGGGGCCCCGCCACCAGCGACTCGATCTGCGCTTCGCTCACGCTGTCGCGCGCGATCAGGTTGATCGCATCCCAGGCTTGCGGAGGCGTGGACGAGTCCGCCGGGATTCGATTGGCCGTTCGCCATCTGTCCTCGGCGATGTCGAAGCGAATCGCGTCGCGCATCCCCTCGCGATTGAGCCGCTCGTCGGTGGTGGGCTCGCTTCCACCGGGGCGGAACGCCGAGGTGTGCAGCAGCGAATCGACCTGTGCGCGCACGCGCTGCTCGACGACCGAGTCGGTGAGCTGCGAGCGGTCATCGTAGTGGAAGTAGAACGACGATTCCCACGACGCAGTGTAGAGGAGCGAGTCCTCGGGCGAGCGAATCTCGAGCGTGACCTCGAGCGAGTCGTAGCGCGGCCCGGTTGCAAGGACTACAAACCGCTCGGCCCGGCGGTCGCCGGTGAGGTCGACCTCGCGGTTGCGTCGAATGGTGATCGAGTCAGCGCCCACGGTCGTGTCCACAGCGGTGTCGCCGCGCTCGCGACCGCAGGCGGTACAGAGAACCAGAAGAGCGCAGCAAGTAAGTGATCTCACGGAACCTGATCGGCGACCTGGTGATCGACGGCGTGCACAGGGTGCGCCCGAGGCGGCGTGTTTTCGGCTTCGGCGAGCGCCTCCCCGTTTCCATACCCGTTCCCGTTCTCTTCCGCCGAACGAAGCGCTCGGAGAACCGTCCCGCCCGCGGCGAGTGCGCCGAGCAGAATGTACAGGTAGAAGGTGTAGAACCGCCACCAGACGAGCGAGGCTCCGAAGAGCGCGAGCGGGATGACCCCGCCGAGCGTCGCCTTGAACCCGACCTCGACGATGCCGCCGCCTCCCGGGACGGGAGCAACGACCGATCCGTAGAAGAGCGCCAGCGGCCAGAGGACGAGCTTGGAGAGCGGCGCGTCGCCTCCTAACGAGTAGACGATGATGGGCAGCACCGCGAGGCGCGCCATGACGTGCAGAACCGACACGAACAGTCCCAGCGCGAAGTAGCCGATGCGTGCGTCGCGCACGAGCGTGGCGCTCGACCGCAGGCGCCGGAGCGACCGCTGAATGGCCCGCCACCGAAGCGCGTTGAGCCCGATACGCCGCGCCCACCGCGGCGGCGGCCCGCTCGCGCGGCGCCAGGCCAGGAGAACGCCCGCGAGCCCGACTCCGATGACGAAGGTCGCGTACCCACCGACGAGCCCGACGATCCATGCCATGCTCGTATCGGGCTCGTCGGCGAACAGGAGCGCGATGCCCATCGCGACGATCACGAGCGCGAGCATCTCGAGGAAGAGCTCAGCGAACAGCAGCAGGAATGTGCCCGCTGGGGAGATGCGCGCCTTCGCCAACACGAGGTAGCGCGCGGGCTCCGCACCGGTGCGCGCGGGGGTGATCGCGGCGGCGAAGTCGCCAGCGAGACCGGTGCGCATCGCCACGCCGAACGACACCGGGATGCCGAGCGATGCGCCGCTCAGGCGAATCTTCATCGCGCGGAGTATGAGATCGACCGCCACCGCGGCGACGCAGAACGCGTGGGCGAAGAGCGGCAAGCCCACCGACCGCTCTTCGACCGGCCAGCTGCGGAAGATGATCCAGATGGAGACGCCGATGCTGGCGGCGAAGGAGATGCCAGTGATGAGCCAGCGGCGCCAGGTCATGTCTGGACTACGGGCGGAAGGGACTCACAGTGTCACCGAGGGCTTCCGCCTAGCAAGTGCTCCTCGATCATCGCGCCCTCTTCCACTCCAGCGCCGACATACGCGTCACGCCCGGGAAAGCGACATTCTCTCCTTTGATCGCCCGCCACAGGATCTGATTGAACAGATCTTCCTCGGCCACGTCCTCGAACGTGAGGTCGAGCAGCTCGGATTCGCGTGCGCCGCGACCCTGCGCGGGATTGCGCTCGTCGAGCGGTACGTCGGGAATGAGCGCCGTGTACGGCCTGAGATCCGGCGCCTCCATCCACACGTCCCTCAGCGGTCGCCCGTAATAGTCGAATTGCGAGAGGGAGCCCAGACCGAGGATCTCCTCGATGGTGAGCACGACGTCAGTGGTATTGGTGAACCGGTGGTGGACGCCCGGCCGCGCCCAGGGCGAAATCACGTAGAACGGCGTGCGGTGCGAGTCGACGTGATCGGGACCATTCTGCGCATCGTCCTCGACCACGAAAATCGCGGTGCTGCGCCAGAAGGGCGATCGTGAAAAGGCTTCGACCACGCGGCCCAATGCCAGGTCGTTGTCCGCCATGTACGCCCGCGGGGTGGGCGCGCCGGCGCGCGCCCCAGCCGTGTGGTCGTTAGGCAGGCGCATGATGATCAGCCGCGGCAGCCGGCCATCGCGAACGAACTGCTCGAACTCCCGCAGAAAGACGTCGGCTCGGTGCTGGTCCGTGATGGTGAGATCGTAGCCGGGAAACTCGGTATTCGTGTTGGCGGCGAGAAAGGGCTTGCTTCCCTTGTAGCCGGACGGCATGCGCGACTCGGGGTCCACTCCCTCGGGGATCACGAACTCCCCGTAATTCCGGAACGTGATCCCCGCGCGCTGCGCCAGGTCCCACAGATAGCCGCTCGCCGGCTCGGCGACGTCGTCCTCGGGAATCTCACAGGGCGGCGTCGAGCAGCGGTTCCTCCCCTCGTAGTCGTACGTGCGACCGCGATTCGAGTAGTTCGAGGGGACCGTCTTCTGCAAATAGTCCGTCGTGTACGCCGCCACCGACCAGTTGTGCCCGTCGGGACTCACCTCGGCGTTGACGAAGAACCGATCGTAGATCCCGAATCGCTCGGCCAGCGCGTGATGGTTCGGCGAGACGGGACGCGGGAAGAAGAGGAGCGACGTGTCGCCATCTCCCTGCGGTAGGTCGCCGAGCACCTGGTCGTAGGTGCGGTTCTCCTTGATGATGTACACGACGTGCTCGATCGGCGGATACGCGGGCGCGGAGCGCCGCGTTGTCCAGTTGTTCGCGCGCATGACGCGCTCGGTGAACGCCGCGAGATCACCGCCGCTGACGCTCGCGCGGGGAATGATGGAAACCGTACCCGAGAGCTGGCCGAGCGTGTACGTCAGCGGCCGTGACAGATGTGTGCCCGTTCCGGGATGCGGATACTGGGGGTTGGGCGACGTCCCGCGACCTTTGCCGTTCACCACCCATAGCGTGTCGCCGGCCAGCGCGAGCGCCGTGGGATACCACCCCACCGGAATGCGCCCCGCAAGCAGGTCGTCGCCGCGGGCCGTCGTGTCGTTCGACGTAACCGCCGACAAATCGAAGATCGCGATGGCGTTCGCATCCGCCTCGGCGACGAACAGCCGCTTGCCGTCCGCCGAGAGCGTGAGCGCATTCGGCGTGCTCCCCTCGGCCGGTCCTTCCGGCGGGGGATCATCGAGGTGCTTCACCAGACGACGCGCGCGCGTGTCGACGACGGCGATGCGATCGGTGCTGCCGGAGGCGACGAAGAGTCGCGAGCCATCGGCGTTGAGCGCGAGCGCGGACGGATGACGGCCGACGCGAACGCGGCCGGCGTCATCCAGCCCTCCGCGGTCGTTCGGCGTGAAGACCGAGACCGTGTGGCCACCCCACGCGGACACGAACACATCGCCGTTAGGGTCGACAGCGACGCCGTATGGATAGCGCTCGGTCGCGTGCCGTTCTACGACATGCCCGACGCCGAGATCGATGACGGCGAGCGAATCCGCGAGGTTTTCGGCGACGTAGAGACGCGTCCCGTCGGGCGAGAGGGCGAGTCCCGCAGGATACCGCGTCCCCGAGCGCCGAGGATCCGTCTTTCGCGCGAGGATGACGGAATCGCGAAGAGTCGCGCGACCTTGGCTCCAGTCGTAGCCGTAGATGACGTCCTGATTTCCACCGGACACGAAGAGGGCGTTCGCTCGTGGCGAGAACGCGAGCCCGATGAACGCGGCAGCCTGGGGCACCGTCTGTACGACCGCGCCGGTGGCCCGATCGAGCACCTGCACTCCTTGCTCACGCCACCCGTTGAGCAAAAGCACGACGTGCCGCCCATCGGGCGCCATCGTCATCGCGAGCGGCATCGATCCGACGTCGACGCTCCGTCCGGCCGGATCGAGGCGTGCGCCGGTAGGGAGACGCGGCGCCTCGTCGGTCGCCTGCGGTGATTCGGCGCTGCGCGCGCACGCCGCGGCGGCCAGGATCACCGCCGCGACGCGCAGGCGCGAGTGTGGCATCAGATTCCGGTCCTGTTCGGAATCGTCCAGAGCTCGATGCGATTCGCCTGGAAAAGGGGAATCGCGACGCGGTTGCGCTTGGTGTCGATGCCAATATCCGCCGGGGACTCGACGCCGCTGACGACGCGGACGAGTGCCGATCCATCGAGCATGTAGATGCTCGAGTCGGTCCAGCTCGAGACCAGGATGCGACCATCGGCAAGGCGCTCCACGCCGTCGAACTGGCCCTTGCCACTCGCGATCCGCGTGGGCTTCGTGGCGCCGGGTTTCCACTCGACGATGTCGTTGCCCGCGAATGAGCCGACAATGAAACGCTGGCCTTCTTCGTCCCACGCAATCCCATTCGGTGCGATCTGTGGACGGAATTCCAACGCCGTCGACACCTGCCCGTCGCGCGTGAGCTTGAAGATGCGGTCGGGCCCCGGGTGCGACATCCCGGAATCTGTGAATCGGATGCCGGTATCAGTGATGTACAGCGCGCCATCGGGGCCCGCGGCGATGTCGTTGAGGAAGACGGCGCCCTGCACCGTGTGCGACGCGAATGGCCGTCCCGTGTTCTTGTCGAAGGCCCGCACCGCGTCGATGTCGGTCACCCAGAGCGTGTCGCCGGTGATCGCCAGGCCCTTCGGCGCGTTCAGCGTGACGCCGCTTCGTCCGCCGGCGATGAACATGAGCGAATCGACCTCGCCACCTTCTCCACGCACGCGCGAGATGAACCCGTTGTTGTCCTTGTCGCCTGGGGAGCCGTTGATGTTCGAGACGAAGAAGACGTCACCGGCTTCGTCGAAGACCACCGACTCCGGAGTCTTGAATTCACCGGAGATCGTGGCAGCGCGCTCGAACTCGGCGGCGGCGGCGGTGCCGGTAGCGCTGTCGCTGGTAGCCTCGGTCTCGTCGCGAACGCAGGCGGCGAGGAGCGCGGCGGTCCCCAGCGCGAGCAGAGAAGAGCGGTAGGACAGGAGCATATACATACCTCGCGGAATTGGTTGGCGAAACCCAGATTCTACCGCGACCCGGGCGCAACGGCCACTTTCCCGCTCCCGGGTCTCGCCCTCAGCGGGGTTTCCATGGCCCCCTCGAAACTCGATCTCTACGCCGAGCACCGCGACGAGTACGTCGCCCCGCGTGAGCCGACGCTGGTAGACGTCGGCCCGGCGCGCCACCTCGCGATCACCGGGAAGGGCAAGCCGGGCGGTCCGGAGTTCTCGGACGCGGTGGGGGCGCTGTACAACGTCTCCTTCACGGTCAAGATGGCGAGCAAGGCGGCGGGATCGGACTACGCCGTATCCAAGCTCGAGGGCCTGTGGTGGAAGGAGGGCCCTTCGGTCGGCTGGACGTGGCAGCTTCTCATCCGTGTCCCCGAGTTCATCACGAAGAAGCATCTGGCCGCGGCGGTCGCGAAGCTGCGCGAGCGTGAGTCGAACGAGGTGGTATCGCGCGTGACGCTCGAGACGCTCGACGAGGGAAAATGCGTGCAGGTTCTGCACGTCGGCCCGTATACTGCCGAGGAGCCGACGCTCGCGAAGATGCGGAAGTTCGCGGCGGACCGTGGCCTCTCGTTCACGGGACGCCATCACGAGATCTACTTGTCCGACCCGCGGCGCGTCGACGCCGAGAAGCTGAGAACGATTTTGCGGCAGCCGGTGGTGGGCTGAGGATGAGGATATGATCCTTCATGAACGGTGGTTCGTCTCGCGGGAGCACCCCGTCGACTTCTCCCAGATGTTCACGGCGCAGACCGGGATCGCGCTCGGCATCGCGGTCGGAGTCACGGCGGTGGCGTGGCTCGCGTGGCGCGCGACGGGGAAACGCGCGGACATTCCCGGACCGCTCCAGCTCGGAATGGGCTGGGAGAACTACCAGCGGCTGCTCTCGTGGATGCCGCTCGTCATCGGCATCCACACCGCGATTCCACTGCTCGTGGGCGGCGTTCAGCTCCAGCTTCTCGTTCCCAACCTCGCACTGCCCTACCACTTCCTCGGCGGGCTCATTGCGCTGGCCGAGATCGTCATTGCCCTCACGTTTCTCTATGGGGCGGCGACGCGCGTGGGCGCGGCGCTGCTCGCGCTCATCTGGCTCGCGGGGGCGGTCTGGTTCGGCCCGTTGCTTCTCCTCGAGCACGCGCTCTTCCTCGGCGTTGCGTTCTTCATGTTCGTGATGGGACGCGGTCCCGCCGCGATCGACATGACGTTCCACCGATTCCACCGGCCAATCGAGCGGCTCGTCCCGCTCGCGCTGCCGACGCTGCGGGTCGCGACAGGAATCGGCGTCGTCGTGCTCGCGTTCACGGAGAAGCTGTGGAACGTCCCGATGGGCGTGGACTTTCTCTCGCGGTATCCGCTCAACTTCTTTCCGGCACTCGGCTTCGAGGGCGTGAGCGACGCGCAGTTCATCGTCATCGCCGGCGTCGTCGAGCTGACCTTCGGATTGCTCCTCATCTCCGGGGCATTCGTGCGGCTCATGACGCTGATCCTGTGGGTCCCGTTCAACCTCACGCTCCCGTTTCTCGGATGGCGTGAGCTCGTCGGACACCTGCCGATCTACGGGATCATGGCGCTCATTCTCCTCTGGGAGGAGGCGAGTCCACATGCGGAGCGGGCGTTCGTGAGCGGCGTGAAGCTTCGCGAGTTGTCACGGCCTCGCTAGCCGGGTGCCTGCCCAGGCTGCACCGCCATGCCCATGGCGTGATAGCCTTTGTCCACGTAGACGACCGTTCCCGTGATGCCGCTCGCGAGCGGGCTGCACAGGAAGGTGGCGACGTTCGCCACTTCCGCCGGGTCGAGCGGCTGCGTCAGCGGTGCGTTGGCTGACGCATACTCTACCATCGCCTCGATGATGCCGATCGCGCTGGCGGCGCGTGACGCGAGTGGCCCGGCGGAGATGCAGTTCACGCGCACGCCATGTTTCCGGCCGGCCTCATACGCGAGCACGCGCGTGTCGCTCTCGAGTGCCGCCTTCGCCGAGCTCATCCCGCCGCCGTAGCCCGGAATCACCCGCTCGCTGGCCATGTAGGTGAGCGACACGAACGCGCCACGGTCGCGCATGAGTGGCGCGAGACGCCCGACCATGGCGACGAGCGAGTACGCGCTCACACCGAGCGCCGTCAGATACCCGGAGCGACTCGTCTCCATCAACGGCTTCTTCACCTCGGGGCCGTTGGCCAGCGAGTGCACGACGATGTCGATCGGCCGGTCGCCGAAGTCCTGGGTCAGCCGCTGTGCGATCCCTTCGATGGAGAAGTCACCGACTTCGCGGTACCGCTTGTTCTCGAGCACGTCCGGGGTCGCCTCGGCGAGCGTCGTGAAGCCCGCGTCGAGCGGGTAGATCTTCTCGAACTCCAGCATCCGGCCGTCCGAGAGCGTCCGCGATTCGTCGATCTTCCCGCGCTCGATGAGGTTCAGGAAGATGTTGAGTGCGGGCGGCCAGGTGGCGAGGACGATGGACGCACCCGCCTCGGCCAGGGCTTTGGCGATGGCGAATCCGTAGCCGCGGTCGTCGGCGACGCCGGCGACGAGCGCGCGGCGGCCGGTCAAATCGATGCTGAGCATGCGCGTGAAGTAGCGTGTTTCGTGATGCCAGGCAAGAGCCCGCACACTCGATGCGTGACGCGTGTCACGCTCGTGCGATCGTGTTTGACATGCGCGCTGGCATCGCTATCTTCGACGCCCTCGCTTCATCGGATGTCGAAATGCCAGTCGTGTTGTTCGTGGATGATGAAGCCTCGATGCGCCGGGTGGTGCAGCACGCACTCTCGCTGCATGGCGTCGAGGTCCACGCGGCAGATGGTCTCGCCGGTGCGCAGCGCCAGTGCGAACGCCACGCGTTCGACGGCGCGATCATCGATGTCTGGCTCGGCGATGGCAGCGGCTTCGAGCTGTACGCGTGGCTTCAGGAGCATCACCCGCGCGTCGCGCGCAACACGGTCTTCGTGACCGGGGATATCGCCGCGAACGCCGACCTCGGACGCAGCATCCGCGCGCTCGGGCGACCGGTGCTCGTCAAACCGTTCGATTTCCGGGAGCTGGAGGACATTGTGCGCGGCTGGTCGCGCACCTCAGGTCCGGTGCCGGCGGTGCCGGGTGCCCGCGCCGAGCCTCGTTAGGTCGTCGTCGCACCTGCCGGAGCGGCAACGGCCGATGTGACCGCGCGCACGAGCCCGTCGATGTCCTCCTCCGCGGTGCGGAATCCGAGGATGCACGCGCGAAGCGCGAATGCGCCGCGGAGACGGGTCGAGGAGATGAAATAGCGGCCTTCGCCGACGACACGCGCGAGCACGCGCTCGTTCAGCGCATCGAGCGCCGGACCATCGGCCGCCCCCTCGGGTCTCACGCGGAAGCACACGATTCCGAATCGGGCCGGAGACACGACCTCGACCAACGGCGTCTCGCGCAGACGCTGCTCCAGCCTCAGTGCGAGCCCGATGCCGCGCTCGATCGCATCGCGGATGGCGTCGGTGCCGAAGTAGCGGACGGACAGCCACACCTTCAGCGCGCGTGAATAGCGCGTGAGCTGTTCGCCGTAGTCGGCGAAGTTCACCGCCTCGTGCCCACTCTGCACATCGGCGAGATACTCGGGGAGAATCTGGAACGCCGCTTTGAGCCGGCGAGGGTCGCGCACGAGCAGGCATCCGCACTCGAACGGAACGAAGAGCCACTTGTGCGGATCGAGCGTCACGGAGTCGGCGCGCTCGATGCCGCCAAGAGCGCGCTTCCCATCGGTCGTGAGCATTGCGAAGCCCCCGTACGCTGCGTCGACGTGCATCCACACGTTCTCGCGCTCGCAAATGCTCGCGACTTCGTGCAGCGGGTCGACGCTGCCCGTATTCGTCGTGCCCGCACTGGCGACGACCATGAGCGGCTCGAGCCGCGCGGCGCGATCGCTCGCGAGGGCCTCACGCAGCGCGTCCGTCCTCAGGCGGTAGTCATCGTCAGTCGGAAGCGACCGCACGTTCGCCCGCGGAACGCCCGCGAGCCACGCGGCGCGTGTCACCGACGAATGCACCTGATCCGAGGCGTAGACGGTGAGCCGCGCGATCGCGGAGGCGTCGTCCTTCGTCACATGATGCCGCGCGGCGATCATCGCCGTGAGATTCGCGCCCGAACCGCCCGAGGTGAGAAGACCACCAGTCCCCGCGGGCATGCCGAGCCACGCGCGGAACCACTCGAGGACGATGAGCTCGATCGCGTTCGGGCCGGCTGCCACCGGCCACACGCCAGCGAAGAAGTTGAACCCCGTCGCCAACCAGTCTCCGAGAACGGCCGGGAATGTTGGGCAGCTGGGGACGTATGCGATGAATCCCGGGTGCGGCTCGCGTGCCGCGTGTGGGAATACGCGGTCGCGAAGCGTGGCGAGCAGCGTGTCGAAGTCCGTGCCGTGCGCAGGCGCTCCGGGATCGATGAGCTGCTCAGCCTGTTCGCGCCCCAGCGTCGAATACGCGGGCTGATCGCGCAGCGTCGCGAGGTGATGTGCAACGGTATCGGCCACCAGGTGACCGAGGCGGCGCATCGTGGCGTGATCGAGGTCGAGGGGCGATCGGTGCATTGGGGTAGCTTCGTTCAACGGCATGGGCGATGCAACGGGAGGCCAGGACAATCCGCAATCAACGCCTTCGACCATGCGCCTCGTCTCGACACTTGTCCTCTGTCTCGTGCTCGCAACGCCACCGTGCGCATCCGCGCAGGTGTTCGAAGACAGCCTACAGGCGTCGGAGGACCCGCTGTTCACGGCCGAGGACGCGTTCTTCGCCGGCGGAGTGATCTTCGCGACGCTCGCGATCGCTCCACTCGACAAACGGCTTGCGGATTACATCCAGGGCCGCCCGCAGGCGAATCGCTTCTTCCGGAAGGTCGCGCGCATCGTCGAGGCGATCGCCGAGCCGGGCGCGCTCCTCATCGGTGGAGGATTGTACGGAATCGGCCGCCTCGCGGGAAACGAGCGCATGGCCGACCTCGGCCTTCACGGTACGGAGGCGATCGTTGTCGGGATGCTGTTGACGACGGCGATCAAGGTCGGCGCTGGACGACAGCGCCCGTACGTGGACCGGGATCGTCCGCACAGCTTCGGGTTCATGCGAGGCTGGAATCGCGAGGAGTATCGCTCATTTCCATCCGGCCATTCGCTCATCGCCTTCGCGGCGGCGGCAGCCGTGACGAACGAAACGAGCCGATGGTGGCCCAGGTCGGTCTGGTACATTGCCCCGGCGATGTACGGTGGCGCGACACTGGTTGCGCTCTCGCGCTTGTACGACAACAAGCATTGGGCGAGCGACGTGATGATCGGCGGGCTGATTGGCACGTTCGCGGGCTTGAAGACGGTGAAATACCACCACACCCACCCCGACAACCGCATCGACCGCTGGCTGCTCGGCGTGGTCCTCGCGCCCGAGGGTCGTTCCGGCTGGGCGGCGCGGCCGCTCGTTATGCGTCGGCGGTAGCCTGCTTTTCCCCGGCATCAAGAACCGAGGGTTCTGACGCGGATGACGCGAATGCTCCGAGAACGGCAGAATCTGCTCCGTGAGGCGTCAACTCTCCTCTAGATCGACAGAGAATTGTTCTTGGTGATCCGCGCATGGAGCCTTCCATGCGCGGAACAACGCAACGTTCTTTGTGGTTGCGCGAGGAGAGTGAGCGGCGCCTGGAACGATCCTGCCGTTTTCGGAGCATTCGCGTCATCCGCGTCACACCCGTCCGTTCTTGATGCCGGGCCCCGGGCGGAACGCCCTTACCGGCCTTCCGTCAAAATCACGGCCTCACGCTCCCACGGCCGGTCGTCGTAGTCCATGTGCATCTGGAGAATGCCGGCGAGCATCACGGACACGATGCCGAGGTCGGCGTGGCGGAGGAAACCCTCGCCGACGCCGATCTTGCGCAGGATCGCTCGCTCCGGCGGCAAGGCGAGCGCGTGGTCGAGGAAGTCGTATTGCGCGACGTGAATCGCCTCGTGCGGCAGCGTCAGTTGCCGCTGGAGGTCCATGATCGGAGGTCTCGCGCCGAGGACGATCGTCCCGAAGTCCATGCGGCCAAAGATGATCCCGTCGCGCGTCGACACCGTCTCGGTCGGAAACCGGAACACCGGCGCGCCCGAGGACAGCGTCGCCGTCAAGTCGAAGCGCGTGTCGTCGCGGATGATGTAGTACAGCATCGTCCCCGCGCTGATGACGTTCACGCGCGGCCGCACGCGGTCCACCGCGCTCGGGCGAACCTCGAACGTCACCGGACCGACGGGCACCAACATCACCAGCGTGTCCTCGCTGGCCGAACGCACGAGTGACGTTCCGATCGCCGAGACCTGACGGCCGACGAGACCTGCACCATCGAAGCGATTGCCGGCGATCTGCTTTCCGGCGCCTAACGCGACACCGCCACCGAAGCCCTGGAGGGCTGCGCGCCACGGGTTCTTGCCTTTGGCGAGCGCGACCATCGCGGCGCTGAAACCTCCGAGCGCGCCGTTGACGGCGAGGTGCGCGACGCGATCGCGCCCGGACAGCGGAACGAGCCCCTGCCCGTGTGGCGTTGGCTGGCCGATGTCCTGTGCCCCGGCAGCCGTGACCGGCGCCAGCGTGAACACGGTTGCCGCAACGAGCGCGAGGATTCTCATGCGCCCTTCGCCGCGGATCCGACCGTTGGGTCTGTCGCGACCGGGCCGTCCTCGATCACGAGCACGGCGCTCTCGGCACGTGGCATCGAGCCGGGGAAGATCGGGAGCTCCACGCGGAAGTGCGAGCCGACGCCGAGCTTGCTTCGTACGAAGAGATGTCCGCCCAGGAGCCCGACGAGACGCCGCGTGATCGAGAGTCCGAGCCCCGTGCCGCCTTCCTGCCGCGTGTAGCTCTGATCGAGCTGGCGAAAATCCTGGAACGCCGCCTCGATGAGGTCGTGAGCGATGCCGACGCCCGTGTCCTCGACGGCGATCGAAACACCGGCGCCGAGGTCCGTGACGCGGACGCGCACGCCACCCTTCGTGGTGAACTTCACGGCGTTGGAGCCCAGGTTTGTGAGGATCTGGCGCAGCTTCATCTCGTCGCTGCGAATGCGCGCCCGCGACGCCGGCGCATCGAGCGTGAGCGTGAGCGAGCGTCGCTGCGCCATCGGCTCGATCGTGCGCAGCACATCCTCGACGAGCGGGATGAGATCGACTTCGTCGATCGTCATCGGCATCTCGCCCGCCTCGATCTTCGCCAGGTCGAGGATGTCGTTGATGAGCATGAGCAACTGCTTGGAGTTCTGCTCGATGCGCCGCGAGATCATCTGCACCTGTGGCGGCAGCTGTCCGTATAGCCCCTCGAGAATGTTCTGGGTGTGACCGATGATCGCGTTGAGCGGCGTGCGCAGCTCATGCGACATCGACGCGAGGAACTCCGACTTGAGCTGCGATGCCCGCCTGAGCTCGTCGCGCTGGAGCTCGAGGCGCCGGTTCCGCTCCTCCAGCTCCGAGGTCGCCTCGGCGACGCGCGCCTCGAGGTCGCGGTTCAGCACGAGGAGCTGTGACGCGAGCTTCTCCTTTTCCTCGGCGACGCTCAGGTCGTGCACCACGGTGACGATCGCGATCGGCTCGCCGCGCTCGTTGAGCACCTTGCCAGCGATGGCCTCCACGGGGAAATCCGTCTTCCGGGAGGGATCCATGAGCCGGAACGTCGTGCGGCGCGTCTCGTCCGGGTCGAGCGCGAAGTCGGAGATGTACGAGGTAAAGATCGTGTCGTTCGCGCGAACCGAAAACGAGGCCGCGCTTCGCTCGGCGACCACGGTGCTCGGCTCGTCAGGCGCCTGAAACAGGCGCTCGGCCGCGCGGTTCATGAGAAGCACGCCCGCCGCCATGTCGGTGACGACGACCGGATCGGCCACGTTCTCGAGGATGATCTCGAGACGGTCACGCTCGCTTCTCGCATCGCGCTCGGCTTCGCGGGCGCGCGAGTACTGCTCGGTGAGCGCTTCGGTCACGCGCTTGAGGTCGGTGACGTTGCGCAGCAGCGAGACGGTCAGAAGCTCACGCTCGCGGCGCCCCGTGAGACGCACCGACAGCACCTCGAATGTGAGGTCCGTCCCGTCGACGGGATTCACCAGCGTGACGTCGCGCGACTCGCCCGTTCCCGTCCCCTGTAGAACCGCGCGCGAGAGGAACGACGACATGAGCAGCGTGTTGAGCTCAGTGGCGCGGCGAAGTCCTTCGCTCGCGCCCTCATCCGGCGTGCGAAGCAGCGCGCGCGCGCCGGCGTTCTCGATCACCACGCGATTCTCGGCGTCGGTGATGACGATGGCGTCGGGCAAATGCTCGAAGACGTCGGACAAGAGGGCGCGATCGCGTGCCGCAGCGGCGGCGGCCGCGACGTGGTCCGCGTCGCGCTCGAGTCGCGCAATGACGCTGCCGAGCGCTCGGGCGAGACGCGTCCACAGCTCCATCTCGTCGGCGGTGGGGCGACGCGAGACGGCGAGCGCCATGACGCCCCACGCCCACGGACGACGCATGCTCTCGAGCGCGAACCGCGCCGGCTCGAGCACGGGCATCGGCACGAGCGCCGCCTGCTCCATGCCGAGCTCGCGAACCGAGGCCACGTGTGGCGGATCGCCAGGACGGACGGTGGCGCGGACGAGCGGGTGCATCGTGTGCCCCGCACCGATTCGTATTGCTCTCGCATCGAGGCCAACGTCGACCTCGGCTAGTCCCACGAGATCGCCGTGCTCGGTGAGACGGCCGATCCAGCCGGCGGTGCAGCTGCGGCGCGATACCAGGCGCTCGAGAAGGAGCACGGCGGCATCGCCAGCGCTCCCGGCCTGCGCCATGACTGGCACCAGGCTCTCGAGGATCGAACCGAGGGTGGTGTCGCCGGTGGAAGCGTCCGGCATGCGCCTGCTGAGGTAAGGGTGCCGAGGGGTGCGGCGTCGCGTGCGTCAGAAGGCGCGCGCGTAAGCTTCGATCCAGGGCGAGTATCGCCCTCCTAACCTGACACTTCGCGCCGCCGCGTGCAACAGCACTTTCACCACCAGTTCCTCGGCTCGTGCCCACGGGCGTGTCCAGCGGTCCGCGATGGGAACGAGAACGTCGCCGTGGAACCGAACAGTCCCGAAGCCGGCGTCGGTGAGCAAGCGTGTGAGTGAGCTCCGGGTGAAGCCATGGCGATAGGGGAACCCGAGCAGGTTGTTGTGGGCGAGGCCCGCTCGCGCCGCGACCGCAAACCGGCCACGAAGCGCACGACGCATCGACACGTACGCATCCCCGTTCGGCACTCGGATCGCGATCACTCCGCCGTCGTTGATCAGGGCTCGCGCCGTCCGCGCAGCGGCGCGAGGGTCGGGGAGTTGCTCGAAGCAGTTCCATATGGCGACGGTGTCGAAGCGCCGCCCGACGATGTCGTCGAGCTCGCCGACAGTGACGCGAAATCCCATCGCGCGGGCGAATGCGGCCGCGCGCTCGTTGACATCCACACCTTCGAACGTCCAGCCGGCGGCACGCGCGGCCGCCAGGAATGCGCCGACGTAGCTTCCCACCTCCAGCCCCGGCCCCCGGCGTCCGAGCTCGCGCTGCAACCGCTCGACCTGCCCGCGATACGCACGGCGCTGGTTCTCGTGCAGAGTGCGGAGCGTGGCGTCGTCAGGCATTTCACCGGCGTAGGTGTCGACGAGGTCCTCCGCCCGCTCGCGCGGATTGCGATAGATGAGCGTGCATTCGCGGCACCGTGCGAGCCGAAGCGGGGGAGCCTGCGAGAAAGCGACGCGATCGGCGAGCGCCCGCGGCGGCGTGTGGGGCGAGAGCCGTCGCTGATGGAATTCCCAGAGCATCTCCATCTCCGCGCGCATGTCGTCGGCGCTCGCGAGCTGATCAGCGTCGTTGGACGCGCAGACGGGGCAGGGAGAGAGGTGGTAGGAAGGCACGGGCTGTTTTTCAGGGTGCTCAGGGTGTTGTTCAGGGTGCTCAGGGTGCTCAGGGGAGAGAAGGAAGGTTTCAGGCCAGGGCCGCGAGTTGGTCGCTGCGAGCACCCCGAGCACCCCGAGCACCCCGAGCACCCCGAGCACCCTGAGCACCCTGAGCACCCTGAGCACCCTGAGCACCCCGAGCACCCCGAGCACCCTGAGCACCCTGAGCACCCTGAGCACCCTGAGCACCCTGAAAAAGCACCCTCAGCACCCTCAGCACATATTCCCACCCCGTGGACGGCTTCTTCCTCATCTCCGAGCTCACCGGGAACGCGCGCGAGATCGTTCGGGCGGCCCAGGCGAAGATCGACCGCCGGCTGGCGAACACCTCGGTTCCGCACATCACGATCACCGGGTCGTCCGGGGTAGGCCCCATCCCGCTCGACACACCGGTAGAGGAGCTCGAAGCGGCGCTGCGGCCGGTCGCCGACACCACGCCGCCCATCACGGCGAGACTCGATCCGCCGATGCGGTTCATGCAAACCGACATCATCGTGCTTCCGCTCAATCCGCACGGACCTCTGAGAACGCTGCACGACCGGATCGCTACCAGCGGGCTCCCATTCCAGCGAGCGCGCTTTCCTTTCACGCCGCACGCCACGTTGTCGTTCTACCTGACGCTCGATCCCGCTCAACGCCGCGAGCTGCTGTCGGTGCGCGTCGACGAGCCGATCATCATCGACCGAATCCAGTGCTACCGGACCGTGGATCCATTGCCTGCGAGAAAGGTCCTGGAGCTCGAGCTCACCGGTGCGGCGACGGCCCGGCGATGAATCCCTCACCGACGCGGGGGCAGCGCGAAAATTTCGGGGCGCTGCACGTTCCGGAGTCGAACATTCTCAGCTCTTGATGAGCCGGCTCCATTGGAAAACTCCAATCTTCCGTGCTCGACGACCTGAGTCGCAGGGTTCACGTGCGCTTCGATCGCTCAGGACTGGGCTGGATCACGTTGGGGGCGTTCGGCGGACGTCGTGTGCTTCGTGTCACACTCATGAATCCACGCACGCACGTGAAACACGTGATGCGACTCCTAGCCGAGCTCGAAGAGGAAGCACAAAGATTGCTTTGAAGGTTACTCCCGATGCTGGCGACCCGACGCTGGGTTCGCAGCCGCGATGGGGACAGCAAGGAGGCGGCTATGACGTTCCGAAGGAAGCCCCGCGATCCGTCGCGCCCGATGCTCGATCAGGTGCAGCAGGACCTGAACAGGAGCATCGAGGAGTTATGCGACATCTCCGACGTGCGCGATGAGACGACGGGCGAGCTGGAGCGGCTGAGCGATCAGCTCCTCGACGCTGCTCGCCGCGCCCACGTTGCCGCGGAGCTGCGAAAATCGATGAAACGCCGGACCCTGATGGAGCACATCCGCCGCCGCCACGGAGACAATGAGCTGCACGAGAACGGCGGCGAGGTCGTGAGTTGAAGGGATCGAGGGGGTCGATCCCCTCGACCCCTATTGCGTCTTCGGCCTCGCCCGGAACTGCTCGTACAGCCGCGTGTGCCGATCGTCGAGCGACACCGGCTGACCGCGAATGAAAAGGTGCCGCACCACGCTGCGCACATCCATCGGATCGCCCGTCGTCACCACCACGTTGGCGACCTTCCCCGCCTCCAGACTTCCATAGCGATCGGCGACCCCGAAGATCTCGGCGGCGTTGATCGTCAGTGCGCGGAGGGCTTCATCCGCGTCGAGACCGTATGCCACCGCGAGCGCGGCGTTGTACGGGAGGTTGCGCGAGTTCGACGCGTCGGCGGTCTGGAAGGCGATCTTCACTCCCGCGCTCGCGAGGACTCCCGGATTCGCGTACGTCATGTCGTACGGATCGTCTGCGCCAGGCGTGCTCGTCGTCGGCCCGACGATGACGGAGATCTTCCGCATCGCCAGCGTGTCGGCGACGCGCCACGCCTCCCGCGCTCCGCGCAGCACGACCTTGATGCCGAACGTATCCGCCAGCGCGAGCACGCCACGGATCTGATCCACCGTGGTGACGTCGAAGATGACCGGCAGCTCACCGCGCATCACCGGCACCATCGCTTCCATCGCCTGATTCACCGTCCGCACGCCGCCGGCGCTCGACAGCCGGCCCTGTACCTCCGCGTACGCCTTCGCATCGGCGAAATAGCTCCGCAGCGCTCGCGTCCGCCGATCCAGCTCGGCGCGCCGCTCGGCTTCCGGCTCGTCCCGTTCTCCGAACCGGCCGCGGCCGCCGCCTAACGACGGATAACTCACCACCAACGCCGCCTCGCGCCGGATCGCCATCTCGGCCGGCGTCCAGCCCATGAGATCCATGAGGCCGGCCCGTCCGCTGATGAGGCCGCCTTCCGCGGCCGTGATCACCGTCGTCACGCCGTTCGCGCGCGTGACCGGGATCAGCTCCGAGTGCGGATTCACCGCGGTGAGCGCGACGTTCTGCGGATTGAAGTCGCCGACCTCCTGCGTGTCTTCGCCGCCGGGCACCGAACCGATCTCGGTGAGCCCGAGCTGCGTGCCGGCGTCGATCATTCCGGGATACACGAACAATCCCGTGGCATCGATCACGCGCGCATCGCCTGGGACGGCGACGCTCGCGCCGACGGCTTCGATGCGGCCGTTGCGGAGCACGACCGTCCCATTCGTGATGCGCGGACCCGAGACCGGGATGATGGTTGCGTTTCGGATCGCGACTGCGGGTTGCGCGACGTCCTGCGCGAGCAACGCGGTAGGAGTCGCCGCCATAACGGCGATGAATCCGCAATCCCTCCAGCCCAGAGGGCGCCCGCGCACTCTCGAAGTCCGCGTCATGGCACCACCTCCGTCACTTGCTGCGGAGCCTGCTGCTGACGGATGAGCTCCATCAGATGCTCGAGCGTCGGTGCCGTGCGACGATCGAAGAAGACGCGACCGTCGATCAACGTCATTTCCACGCGGGACGCCGGGGCGAACGGGTGGCCATTGAAAATCGCCAGGTCCGCATCCTTCCCCGCCTCGATCGATCCCACCCGCTTGTCGATGCCCAGCTGCCAGGCGGCGTTGAGCGTGATCATCTTCAGCGCTTCCTCCTCGGACGCGCCGCCGTAGTGCATTGCCTTCGCGGCCTCCTGGTATAGACGGCGCGCGCGCTCGTCCGAATCGGAGTTGATCGACACGCGCACGCCACGCTCGGCCATGAGCGCCGCGTTGTGCGGAATGGCGTCGAACGCCTCGAGCTTGTACGCCCAATTGTCGGCGAAGGTCGATGCGCCGCTTCCCGCCGCGGCGATCTCGTCAGCGACCTTGTAGCCCTCGAGGACATGCTGGAAGCTCGCGACGCGGAAGCCGAAGTCCTTTGCGACCTGGAGCATCATCAGGATCTCGTCGGCGCGATACGAATGGCAGTGCACGAGGCGCGTGCCTTCGAGCACCTCGACCAGCGCATCCAGCTCGAGATCACGCTTCGGCGGCAGCGGTGCCTGTCCGCGCTTCGCGTTCTTTCGTGCCCGCTCGTACGCCTGCCACTCGCGCCGGTATTCCTGCGCACGCGTGAATGCGTCACGCAGCAGCTCTTCCACGCCCATGCGCGTGCGCGGGTAGCGCCGCTCCTGCCCGGGCGGCACGGTACGGTTCGTCTGACGCACGTTCTCGCCGAGCGCGAACTTGATTCCCGGTGGCGCGCCCTCGAAGAGCAGGCTGTCGACGGGAAGACCCCACCGCACTTTCACCGTCGCGTTTTGCCCGCCGATCGTGTTCGCCGAGCCGTGCAGGATGTTGAGCGTCGTCACCCCGCCCGCAAGCTCGCGATACAGGCCGAGCGCATCCTGGCGAAGGACGTCCTCCATCCGCACCTCGGCGGTAATCGACTGCGTCCCTTCGTTGATCGACTCGGCAGCACTGTGCGAGTGCGCATCGACGATGCCCGGGATGACGTACTTTCCGTTCCCGTCGATGACCTGCGCCCCGGCGGGCACGGAGACGTCGGCGCCGACGGCGGCGATCTTCCCATCGCGAATCACGATCGTCCCCTTGGGGATCGTTCCCTTCGCCGCGGTCATGATCGTGGCATTCGTGATCGCGACGAGTGTCCCCGCCGGCGGGATCGGATACGAGAGCAGCTTCCCCGTGTCGGGCGACGCGGCGCGTTGCTGTGCATTCGCCGCCGTGGCGAGCGCGACGGTCGCGATCAGGAGCATCCTGACAATGAATCGCATGCGATGTCTCTCCAGTGGGTCTGCTGTGTTCACGGCCGCCGCTCCCCCGTAAACGTCCCGGTTCCGAGCGCCCCGAGATCGACGTTGCCCGACATGCGGCTTCCGTCGACAGTGCCGCGGAACACGATCACCGCGGTCTGCCCTTCGATCGGCAGCGTAATGGTGAAGGTGGCGCCTTGCCCGGTGACCCGGCCATCGGTGACCTGTACGGTGCCATAGTCCGTGGCGATGCTCCCATCGAGCGTTGCACCGGTCTGCGTTGCCGTCAGCGTGGCGCGGTGCGCATCGCCCTGCTGCATGGTGACGACGAGATCCCACGTGCCGCCCACACGCGCCATCTCGCCCGGCTGCTCCCCGCCCCGAGCCGCGCCGCCGCGACGACGCTCGCCCGGAGTCGGCGGAATCACTTCGTGCCTGATCCCGTCGACGAACACCATGCGCACGTTCGCACTGTCGCCCAGGATGTCGCGCTCGGCGACGACGAGGTTCGCGATCTTTCCCGCCTCGATGCTGCCTAACTGTGCGCCGAGACCGGTGGCTTCCGCGGCGCGGATGGTCAGCGCCTGCAACGCGACATCGCGCGGGAGTCCGGCGGCGATCGCCTTGCGCACGTTGCCCATGAACTCGCTCGGCCGCAGACCGCCCGACGCGAGCGCGAAGCGAACGCCGGCCGAGTGCAGCGTCGCCGCGTTCGCCTGAAGCTGGCGCTGCACCGCGCTGTCAACGCCCGCGCTGTCGTCGACCGCATGGCGTTGTGCCGCGCGATACGACCACCCGGTGACGCTCGTCGGGCGCGGAAAGTCGAGGGAGACGATGACGCCCTCTGCGCGTTTGAGCGCATCGATCGCCCGGAATCCTTCGGTCGCACCGACGATCGTGAGCTTGAGGTCGAACTCATCCCCGATGCGCACTGCCCGCCGGATCTCGTTCTCGCGGTCGGCAGCGAAGAATGCCGGAAGGGTGCCGCGCACGACCGGAACGAGCGCATCGAGATTCGCATCGTAGGACGGTCGCGCGACATCGCGCGTGCCGGCTCGGTAACGCTCCTGAAGCTGTGCGTGGTGGCGCGCGTCATAGAACGTCTGTCGCTCGTAGGCGATCACGCCGAGGAGCGTCGCGGGATACGGACGCGAGAAGCCGGAGCCCTGCGTCCCTTCGAACCCCATGTGCAACGCGACCGGCGATTTCACGACGTACTGCACCGCCGACTCGTCGCGCAGCGGCACGAGCGCCGACAGGCCGCGGAAGGCGCCACGCGATGGAGCGACGAGCACGGAAGTAATCCCTGCGTCGCGGGCCGAGCGAATGTCGGCGGCAGTCGGCCGGAGCTCCTCGGCGATCACGCGCCCGGGCTCGAGCCCGACGTTGCGCACTGTGGCCGCGCTCGCTGACGCTCCCTGCCCGACTTGCCGCGGTCCGTCACCGCTCGCCGGTGCGCTCGCGAGGCCGAGCGTCGAAGTCAGATCGATGAGCCCGGGAAAGACACGCTTTCCACCGAGATCGACGATGCGTGCGTCGGCCGGCGGCTGCACGGTGGCGCCAACCGCTTCGATGAGCCCGTCGCGAATCACGATCGTTCCGCGCTCGATGACGCCTCGCGTCACTGTCTCGATACGCGCGTTCGTGAGCGCCCATGGACCTTCCTGGGCTGATACTCTCACCGCAAGCATCGCGGCAATGCCGAGTGCGAGCGCGCCACGCATCACGCATGGAAAACGCATAGTGCTCCGACGTGGGTGTGGACGGCAAAGACGTCTGACGTCCAATGTCTTTGCCTTTTTCGAGTGGAACCTAAGGGATCGTACGGCCCTGCCGGCCACGCGACAAGGCCCGAACCGCGGCGACCACTTGCCACCCCGAGAGTAGCGCAACTGCGGCCAGTGCCAGGCGACTCGACTCGTCGAAAAACGTCGCACCGATGAGACCCCCAACCGCCGCTGCCCAGGCGAGAACGGCATCGAGCCGGCGCGGTTCCGCATCGCGCCACTCCGCCCACCCGAGAACGAGCGCGCCGAGTGCGACGATGAAGTTCCCGAAGCGCGCGGCCATGAGGCCGATCGGGTGGGTTGCGTCGAATAACGGAGCGATGTCGAGCGCGCCACCGGCGAATCGCGTCGCCATGTGCCACCCCGAGCCGGCCATGTATGCGATATTGAGCGCGTTGATGGCGACGCCGAGACTGACGACGGAGAGCGCGGCCACCAGGGGCGCCCTCACGAAGGCACGGTCGTCCACGAGCCGAACCCACACCCCCGCGACGATGAGCGCACTGCCCGCCAGCATGGCGAGATGAAGCGGACGCCAGTAGGTCGTGTCGGCAATGGTCGAGAGCTGCGCCGCGGCCGCACCAGCGAGCATCGGATGGAACAGCGCACCAATGCCGTGGAGCGCCGTGCCGGCGAGTAACGTGAGCGCGAGAACGATCGTCAGAGGCGACATGAGCGTGCATGAATAGTCCACGTCGCGGCGAGCGGCGCCAGTCCCTGCGCCGCCTTGTCGATCTGCTCGGCCGGGTCTGCGTCGTCACCGGTGCGACGCGTGGGCTCGGTCTCGCCACCTCCACGGCACTCGCGCAGATGGGCGCAACGGTCATCCTCCTCGGCCGCGACCGCGGGCGAGGCGAAGCCGCCGCGCAGCGCGTGCGTGAAGTCGCGGCCCCCGGCGGCGACGCGTCGTTTGTCTTTATGGACCTCGCGTCCTTCGCCTCGGTGTGCGCGGCCGCGTCTGAGATTGCCGCCGCGCATGATGCCGTGCACGTCCTCGTGAACAATGCCGGCGTGCACCTGAGATCGCGCGCCGTGAGCGCCGACGGATTCGAGATGACGTGGGCCGTGAATCACCTCGGCCCATTCCTGTTCACGGCCCAGCTGATGCCTCAGCTTCGCGCGGCAGGCACGGCTCGCGTCGTCACGGTGACGTCGCGCTTCGCGCAGATGGGACGCGTGAGGCCGGCGGACATCGGCACGGAGCGCGCGTCATCCGGGCTTCGCGCGTACTGCGACACGAAGCTCGCGAACATGCTGTTCACTCGCGAGCTTGCGCGGCGCATGGACGGAAGCGGTGTGGTTGCGACCTGCGTGCACCCGGGACTCGTCTCGACCGACCTCATGAGAGCGTGGCCGAAGCCGTTGCGGCTCACCTGGGAATGGGCGCTGCGGACGCCGAGGAACGGAGCGAAGCCGATCATCCGCCTGGCGGCCTCGCCGGGATTAGCGAACGTCTCGGGAGAGTACTTCGTGCGCGACCGGCGCGCGTCCTTCCCCCGCCGCGCGCGAAGCGACGAGCTGGCGGGAGAGCTGTGGAGCGCGAGCGCGCGGCTCGCCGGCCTCGAGTAGCTAGAGCAGCTTCGCGATCGCGGCGTCGAGGTCCTGCTGACCGCCAACGCCCGTATACGCGACCCGACCGTCCCGGTCGACGATCACGATGTACGACGTCGCGGGCGCATCGTACTCTTCCGCTGCGTCGCCGGCGTTGTCGTAGTAGATCTCGCGCTCCGGATTGTGTCGCGCGACCCAGCGTCGCACACGTTCAGGCGACTGGTTGATCGCGACGGCGATGCTCGCAAACCGCACCTTCCCCGCGTACTTCTTCTGCACCGCCCGGAGTGCGGGCTCGAGCTCTTCGCAGCTCGGGCACCACGTGGCCCAGAACTCGAGGACCACCGGAGTCTTGCCGAAGAGCGTGCCGAGATCGAACCGCTTGCCATCGAGCGTCTCGACCGTTGCCGAGGGCGCGGTGGCTCCGACCGCGATGCCGCCGTCCTGCCCGTACGCGGATGCAGACGCGAGCGTCAGCGCGAAGGTCGTGAACAGAACCAGCTTCATATCAACAAGCCTCCCATACGGACGAGGTAATACTCGGCCACGATCAGCATCACGACCGCAAAGATGCGCTTCACCCAGAGCATCCAGGTGCCGGCCCTGGGAAGAACCCCGAGCACCCCCACAGAGATCCCTACGGCGATGAGCAGCGTGCACATGCCGAGGGAGAACACGAAGAGGTAAAGAAAGCCGAGGGCGGCGCTCTTCGTCAGCGACACCCACGTCAGGACGGTGACCATCACCGGGGCGCCGCACGGCGCGGCGACGAGCCCCGAGGCGGCTCCCATCACGAACGCTCCAGTGACGCGTCCGCCCTCGCCTGCGCTCGCTGCGCGCGCCGCCAGCGCGGCGGGCAGCCGCACGGGGATGACATCGAGCATCGCGAGCGCGGCGAGGATGAGCAAGTTCGCCATCACCAGGTGCAGCCACGGGTTCGTGCTCACAGCGCCGAACATCGTTCCCGACATGCCCGCGAGGAGGCCGAGCAGCGCGTAGACCAGGGCGAGTCCGAGGACGTACGAGAAGGTGAGGGCGAGCGCTCGCCGCTTGCTGCGCCGCGGGGCATCCACCGAATGACCACCGACGATCGAGGCGGTGATCGGAATCATCGGGTAAATGCAGGGCGTCAGACTCGTGAGCACGCCGCCCGCGAAGGCGAGCGCGAGCGCGGTCAGGGGCTGGTCGGAGAGGAGCGGGCCAATCTCGGGGAGTTGCACGAAGGAAAGTTACGCGCCCGGCGAGGCCCCGGCGCCGGGTGCGGTGTTTCTTCGGCGGCGCGCGCCTTAACGCGGGTTGCGGCTGGATCGTCCAACGGAGTAAGCGACGCGGAGTAGTACTCCGCGTTGCGCCCACTGGAGGACCGATGTCGATCCGAGTCGCACTCACCCTCGCGCTGCTCGCGTCCCTTCCGGCGTGCTCGGCGGCCCAAAGTCACGACCACGGGCACGAGTCGCACGGCGGTGGGGCCGATCCTGCCGCGGCGAGCGGCGCCACCGCGATGGGCGGCGCGATCGTCGAGACGCCGCACCTCAAGCTCACCGCGATGCGCACGCCGAACGCTCGCGACAGCGCGCGTGCGTCCGAGGTGCTGCGCGACCTCCGCGAAGGGATCGATGAATACCGTGATTACCGGAAGGCGATCGAGGACGGGTATCGCATCTTCCTGCCGAACGTCCCGATGAAGGTCTACCACTTTACGAACTATCGGCGCGCGTTCTGGGAAGGGCGATCCTTCGACGCGAGCAAGCCGAGCTCCCTGCTCTACGAGCGCCGCTCCGATGGGGGATACACGCTGGTGGGCGCGATGTACGTCGCAGGCAAGGACGCGACGCCTGACGAGTTGCACGCGCGCGTTCCGCTCAGCATGGCGCAGTGGCATGCACACGTGAACATCTGCGTGCCGTCGCGTCGCGCGCGCGCGCGCTGGCGCGAGACCGTCGACGGCAAGATGAAGTTCGGTCCTGCGGGCGCCATCAGCTCGAAGGAGGATTGCGAGCGGGAGAACGCGCGGTTCATTCCGCAGCTGTTCGGATGGATGGTGCACGTCTCACTCGACGAGGGATTCGAGGAGCACCATTCTCCATCGCACGCGCATTAGTGCGCTCTGGCAGAGACGTCAGACATCTGGCGTCTCTGCCTCGACACGCCTAACTCTGCGCCACGACGCCGTCCGCCGGGCGCGGGATCGCGCCCTCGCCCGACTCGATCTCCCCCGACCTCGCCAGCGCGATCCGCGACAGCACCGGACCGACGAGCTGATTGATCGCGATCACCGCCAGGAAGAGTGTAGCCATCTGCCCGCCGCGCTCCGGATACGCCTCTGAGACGACCGTGACGAGCCCAAGCGCAACACCAGCTTGCGCGACAAGTCCCATCCAGACGTAGCGTCCCTCGAGCTTGCTGGCGGGCGACAGCCTGGCGCCCAGCTTACAGCCGAACTGAATGGCCAGCGCGCGCACGACGACGATCGCGACCGCGACCGGCCAGATGAGTAGCACGTCGCGCACGACGATCGCCGCCCCTGCCACCGCGAAGAAAACGACGAACACCGGGGCTGCCGATCGCTCCATTGCGTGCAGGAGCTCGACCGCGCCTTCCTTGGTTCCATTCTCGACGACGAATCCCGCGACCAGAAGCGTGAGCAACGTCTCGACGTGAGCGAGCCGCGCGATCTCGCTGCCGAGGAACGCGACGACGATCGCGAACAGGAGCAGCTCACGCTTGACGAATCGCATGTACAGGGCGATCGCGCCGCCAAGAGCTGCGCCGACCAGAATCGATCCGCCAATCTCCCACGCGACGGCACCGGCCGACGGCCCGGCGCTGGCGGCAGCGGTTGGGATGGCGGTTCGCGCGACAGCGAGGAGCCCGCTGAACAGGAGCACGACGACGATGTCGGCCATGAGCACCATGCCGAGCGTCGTCCGCGCGACCGGGCCGCGGGCGCGTGTCTCCGTGAGCAATGCCATCACGACCGCCGGCGAGTGAACGATCGCAACCGAGGCGAACAGCGCGGAGATCACGAGCGCTTCCGTCACCGTCGTATCGGAGAGAAACGGCACGTACGCTCGCGCCCCCACGAGTAGCCCGACGATGGCGATGAACGAGAGGGCAAGCTCGAACCCGAGCATGGTGAGCAGTGAGCGGGCGCGCTCTCGAAGCTCGCTCCATCGGAGCTCGGCGCCGGCCAGGAAGGCGATGAGCGCCACGGCGAGCCGGCTCACGGGAGCGAGCTCGGCGATCGAGTGCGACGAGACCGCCCCCAACGCTGACGGTCCGAAAATGATTCCGGCGAAGAGGTAGCCCGTAACCTTCGGGAGCTTGATGAGCGTGACGATCTCACCGACGGTGTAGGCGGCGAGAATCAGAAAGCCGAAGACGAGCAGCGTCCGGGAGCTCGCCGGGTGATCGGCACGGTCGAGCATGAGGAGGAGCTGCATTCCGCCCCACAACAGCAAGAGAATGACGGCGCGTCTCACGACGTCTCCTCCGTCGCGGGACGCGGTTCCCGTCCCCGTTCGATCGTCGCCGGCTCCACCGAGCGGATGAACCACGCCGACGAGACGTCGAGCAAAAGGACCGCCGCGATCGTGGCAGTGAAAACCACGTTAGGCACCGGTGCGCCGGGCATCCGAACGAACTCGAGACCGAGGGCGAGCGCCAGCGGGCCCTGGCCGAGGAGCGCGCGTCCCCAGTTCGCGCCGAGTGACGGGAGGGTCTCCGTCACTCGCGCCGCCAGGCGTGCGCCGCCGACCTTCGCGACCGAGCGAGCCAGCAGGTACACCACGACCGGGACCACCCACGCGCGGAGGCTCGGATGCCATGACGCGCCGGCGAAGATCAGCAGCACGAAGTAGAAGGGACGCTCGGAGGCGTGCAGCGTGCGCGCGATCTCCTGGCGGCTGCTGGAGAGGTTCACGAGCGTCGCGCTCATCGCCATCGCCGTAAAGATCGGCGACAGGTGGAGATAGGCGGCGGCCCCGCTCGTGAGAATGATCGCGCCCGCCAGCGAGATGAACAGCCGGTCCTCGTCACGCTCGCGGCCGAGAAAGAGCTGGTATAGCACGCCGCCGATGATCCCGATACCGAGGCTGATCACGACCCACTCGGTCGTGGTGATTGGCCGCGTGACGTCGACGTCGCCAGGGTGACGGATCGCCAGCAGCAGCCCAATCGTGACGATGCCGACGAGCCCGTCGATCGCGGTCGTGATCTCGAGTTGGCGCAGCAGGCCACTCCGCCGACCCAGGTGACGGGCGACGATTCCGATGCCGGCCGGAGCCGAGACCGCCGCGATGGCCCCGAGCGCGATCGCGGCGGCGAGCGCATCCCACTCGGGGAGGCCGAGCCACCACTGCATGACCGCGTACTCCACCGCGGCGACGAACAGCAGCGTCAGCAACGCCTCGACGAATGCGACTCGATACGAGAGACCGCGAACGCGGACGAGTGACGGGAGGTGGAACTGCGTGCCAACGATCGCGCCGACCCAGCCGAGTGAGAGTGTGACGAGCGGGGAAAAACCCGCCATGACATTCTCGGAGAGGACATTCGCGATCTGCGGCCCGAGCAGGATGCCGAGCAGCAGGTACTCGGCGCCGGAGATGATCATGAACCGGCGCGCCAGCCAATCGAACGCCACATGCGCCGCGAGGTACGCGACGCCGACGGCCAGAACGAGCAGGAGCGGACCGGACATGAGCCGAAGCACGAGGAATCGACGGCCGGGCCTCTAGCCCCCGGCTCGGAACCGGTGAACAGTATCACGTCTCAGCTGGTACAACTACTCGATGACGCTCCTTCGCGGGGTCTCGGTCGCCGGGCTCATGCTCCCGGTCCTCGTCGCGTGCACGGACATTCCGACGCGCGCGACGGGACCCGTGGCGTCGGCGCCGATCGACGCCGGCCCCCTGGAGACGCACTTCGAGAACGCGGCGCGCGAGTTCGGGGTCCCGGCCGGGCTCCTCAAGGCGATCGCGTTCACAGAGACACGGATGCAGATGGTGCGCGGCACTGCGGAATTCGAGGGTCAGGCGCCGGCGTACGGCGTCATGGCCCTGCGTGGCGAGCGCCTGAGCAGAGGTGCTGCGCTCGCCGGCGCGACGGTAGAACGCGTGCAATCCGATCCGCGCGCGAACATTCGCGCCGGAGCGGCCGTGCTGCGGTCGTACGCCGATGAGCTGTCGGTGGATCGCACGAGCATGGCCAACTGGGCGGCGGCCGTCGCGCGCTACTCGGGAATTTCGCACGGGCCGGCGGTCGCGTCGTACGTGCACGAGGCGGTGTACGACGTGCTGCGGCGCGGCGTGAGCGTCATCGATCGCTCGCGTGTCGTCGCCCGCATCCCCGCGTTCGATGTCGACGCCGTGTTTCCGCGCCCGTCGATCGTGAGCATCGCGAGCATTGACTTCCCGAGCGCGCTCTGGCGTGCGTCGCCGAACTTCGACGATCGCGTCGCGGGCGATGCCGGCAAGCCGCACATGATCATCATCCACACGTGCGAGGGCAACTACGCCGGCTGCTGGGGCTGGCTGGTCAATCCGGCATCGCACGTCAGCGCGCACTATGTGGTGAACGAGAGCGGGTCCGAGATCTCACAGCTCGTGCAAGAGCCCAAGCGGGCGTGGCACATCGCCGCGACCTACGATTGCGCGCTCAACGCGAACCACGAGTGCGGGCGGAACGGGCAGCAGAGCAACCACTTCACGATCGGCATCGAGCACGCGGGCTTCGCGTCGCAGGCGACGTGGCCCGCCTCGCAGATCGATGCGTCGGCGCGACTCGTGTGCGACATTACGCGCGACTGGGGGATCCCGCGTGACCAGGTGCACATCGTCGCGCATGGAAAGCTCCAACCCTACAACCGCACCGATCCCGGTCCCAACTGGCCGTGGACGGATTACCTGCGTCGCATTGAGCAGCACTGCGGCGAGGGCGGCGGGCTCATCGTCGACAGCAACAACGACGCGAACGACGCGTCGCTCGCGCGCGTGGAGCTTTCATCGTCGTGGACCGCGGCGTCGGCGACGCCCGGCTACTACGGTACCGGCTATGCCTACGCGAGCACGCAGGCGGTGAGCGATCCGGCGACCTTCTCGTTCTACCTCGAGGCGCCGGCGACGAAGACGATCGACGTGTGGTGGACGTCTGGCTCGAACCGCGCGCCCAGCGCTCCGTACGTGGTGTCGACGTCCACGGGGGCGCGGCTGGCGACGGTGTACGTCAACCAGCAGGCGAACGGCGCGCGGTGGAACACACTCGGCGCGTGGACGTTCCCGGCGGGCTGGAACACGGTGCAGCTCTCGCGCTGGACGACGGGCGGCTACGTCGTCGTCGCGGACGCCATGCGTGTGCGGTGATCGTCCGTTCGAGGCGTAGAGCCCGGCATCAAGAACAGAGGGTTCTGACGCGGATGACGCGAATGCTCCGAAAACGGCAGAATCTGCTCCGTGCGCGGTGAACTCTCCTCTCGGCCCACAAAAGAATCGCTCTTTGACCTGCACATGGAGCCATCCATGCGCAGAACAAAGGAGCGTTTTCTGGTGGTTGCGCGAGGACAGTCAGCGCCGCTCGGAGCGATCTTGCCGTTTTCGGAGCATTCGCGTCATCCGCGTCAGACCCCTCCGTTCTTGATGCCCGGCCGAGCGGCTTGCCAGGTCAGCCCGCCTTCGCGATACCGCCGCGCTTGCGCTTCTTCACCGGCACCGGCAGCCCATCGTGCGCACGGATCACCGCTTCGCACTCCTCGGCCGCGAGCGGGTGGCTCACGTAGTAGCCCTGGTAGGCGTTACAGCCGCGGCCGCGCAGGAACGCGAGCTGGCCCTCCGTCTCCACGCCCTCGGCGATCACCGTCAGATCGAGTGAGTGCGCCATGGCGATCACGGCCGTGGCGATCGCGGCGTCGCCCGACGTCGCGGTGATGTCGTGCACGAACGACTGGTCGATCTTGAGCGAGTCCACCGGGAAGAGACGGAGCGCGCTCAGCGACGAATACCCCGTCCCGAAGTCGTCGATCGAGATGCGAACGCCGAGGCGCTTCACCGCGCGCAGCTTCTCGATCGTGTCATCGTCACTTTGCATCGCGATGCTCTCCGTGATCTCGAGCTCGAGTGCGCCGGCGGGAAGGCGCGTCTCGTCGAGGATCGATGAGATCGTCTCGACGAAGTCGAGTTGCTGAATCTGGCGCACCGACAGGTTGCAGGATGCGTGCAGCATCAGCCCGCGATCGCGCCATTCCTTCACCTGCGCACAGGCCTCCTTCAACGCCCACTCGCCCAGTGGGCCGATGAGTCCCGTCGCCTCGGCGACCGTCACGAAGTCGGCGGGGAAGAGGAGGCCGAGCTCCGCGTGATTCCAGCGGATGAGCGCTTCGACGCCGGTGACGCGACTGTTCTCGAAGCTGACGATCGGCTGGTAGTGCATGAGGAGCTCGCCATTCGAGATCGCCTTGCGGAGGCTGTTCTCGAGCGCCAGCTGCTCGAGCGCCTTGGCATTCATCGCCGGCGCGTACAGCCGGAAGGTGTCGCGTCCCTGCGCCTTCGCGCGGTACATCGCCGCGTCTGCATTGCGGAGCAGTGCCGTCGCGTCCTCGCCATCGTTCGGGTAGAGCGAGATGCCGATGCTCGTCGACACGTAGAGCTCGCGCCCATCGAGCTCGATCGGATGCTTGAGCGCATCGCGTACCTTTCGCGCGACGACGATGGCGTCGTCGGAATGCTGGAGATGGGGGACGAGGATCGTGAACTCGTCGCCGCCGATCCGCGTCACGGTGTCGCCCTCGCGCAGGAGGCCGGTGAGGCGGTGCGAGATCGCCTGGAGGAGACGATCGCCGATCGCGTGACCGAGCGAGTCGTTGATGTTCTTGAACCGGTCGAGATCGAGAAAGAACACCGCCAGCCGCTGCGCGGTGCGATGCGCGTGCGAGATCGCGAGATTCAGGCGATCGAGGAAAAGCTGGCGGTTCGGCAGTCCGGTGAGCGTGTCGTGATAGGCGAGGTGTTCGATCTGCGCCGCGGCCTGCATGGCGTTCTTCTGCTCGTTCTCGAGTAGCCAGATGACGGTGCCCAGCGCCATCAGGAAATGCATGAGAATGTCGAGGAAGCCCATGTACGACACGTACGAGGGATACGCGTTGGCGATCACCTCGTAGAGCGCGACTCCCACGTAGTGCAGCTGGAGCAGGCCGTAGACGAGGAACGATCCCATCACCATGCGCGGCCCGAGTCCCTGCACGCGCGCCCGCCAGATCCCGAACGACGCGATGAGGAACGCCGCGCCGCAGATCAGTGCGCGAAGCCCGACGCGCGCGAGAAAGCGCGCGAAACCGGCGTCTTCCTTCCACACGAACAGGAGTGCCGTCGCGAGGCCCGTGATCGCGGCAGCAATGAGCGCGCGGCGCACGCGAACGCTCGGCACCGGCCTCCCCGTCGTGAGCTCGTACGTTCCGAAGAGCGCGAGCGGGATCTGCGTGAACCCCGCGATTCCGGCGATGACCGCGATGAGGAGACGTCCCGGGTGCGACACGGGAAGCGTGCTCGAGAGGTACAGTCCGACGGCGCCGGCGAGCAGGTGGACGCTGAGCGCGAGCCAGCTCCACTGGAGGTGCGTGAGGTATGCTTTCTGGTAGTACCGCTCGAAACTGCGAAAAACCGCAGCCGTGAGGAGCGCGCCACCGGCCTGTATGACGAACGAGATGTAGACCGCGGTAATGAAGTCGGCCATGCGTCGTGCAGGAGGCGGGCGAGAGGCCTGCGCTGTGCGCGAGCGCGACCCGAGGGAGGACGACTGGCGAACGCGCCCCGTAACCCTCGTCCCTACTTGGCGCTACGGCCCTCGGAGAGTGATCGGGCGGAGAGACACCGGCCGCGGAGACGGGCGATTGCGGATTGCGGATTGCGGACCGAGAATACACAGGCAACCGATCCTCCGACCAGAATCCGCAATCCGCAATCCGTAATCGTCGGAGCTCGCTGCTCCATCTTTCTCTCGACTCGGAGCCCCTCATGAACGTCGCCACTCTCGTCGGCCTGCTTCTCATCATCTTCGGCGCCGTGGCGCTCATCTTCGAAGGGATCAGCTGGACGAAGGAGCGCGAGTCGATTCAGGTGGGGCCGATCGGCGCGACCGTCGAGCAACGCGAGACGATCCCTCTCAGTCCGGTGTTAGGCGGCGTGGCGCTCGTGGCCGGGGTCGCGCTGGTCGTTGCCGGGCGGCGGGGGCGCCGGCAGGGGAGCTGAGCGCGCAGCTCAGCGCGTCGTCGCCGGCTCCCAGAATTCGCGCTGCGGGATCACCGGCTCGAGGCGCGTCCGCACCCGATCGACGATCGCATCGAGCGCGGCGTGATCGCCGACGAGATCGTAGTCACGCACGTCGATCGCGAGAATCGGGCAGTGGCGGAAGTTCGCGATCCAGCGCTCGTACCGTGCGTGGAGCGCGGACCAGTACTCGCGCTCGGTGTCGCGCTCCGAGGGGCGCCCTCGCGTGCGGATGCGCTCCAGCAGCACGTCGAGCGGCCCGTAGAGATAGATGATCAGCTTCGGCGGTCGCGCGGCCGGGGAGTGAAGCAGCTCGACGTACAGCCGCTGATAGAGCTCGTGCTCGATGCGCGACATGAGACCGTGCTCGTGCAGGCCGCGCGCGAAGATGTCGGCGTCCTCGTACCAGGTGCGATCGAGAATCCAGCTTCCGCCCTGTGCGCGCATGCGCCGCATCGCGGCGAAGCGCGTGGCGAGGAAGTGAAGCTGGAGCTCGAGCGCGTAGCGACGGCGACCGTCGGCGTCGCGGTAAAAAGGCTCGAGCCATGGGTTGTCCTCGTCGACGCTTTCGAGCGCCAGTTGCAGTCCGAACCGCGCGGCGAGCGCACGCGTCAGCGTGGTTTTCCCCGCGCCGACCATGCCGGCGACGCCGATGAGCATGCGGTGGAAGATAGTTCTTGGCGGAAGTCTACGGCAAAGATGACGGATGACAGAAATCAGATGACAGAATTCAGATGCGTCGCACCCTCCTATTGACGGTCGTTGTTGGCTGCCACACGGCCGCCTCGACCCGTACTGCCACTGAGGGCGTGGTCGAGGCCACGTCACTCCTGGGCGCGCCGCTCACGCGTCCGACGCTGCCCGACGAAACCCGCGCGCGTTACGAGCAGGCGCTGGCCGAGGCGCGGAGCCAGTACGAGGCCGACTCGAGCGATGTCGACGCGATCATCTGGCTCGGGCGGCGAACAGCGTACCTCGGCCGCTTTCGCGACGCGATCGCCATTTATGCACGGGGGATTCGACTACACCCCGATGATGCACGACTCTATCGCCACAGCGGGCACCGCTACATCACGATTCGCCGATTCGATCGCGCGGTCGCGGATCTGGAGCGCGCCGCTTCGCTCGTTGCGGGACGCGCCGATGAGATCGAGCCCGACGGGCTGCCGAACGCCCGCAGCATCCCGACGAGCACGCTACAGTCGAACATCTGGTATCACCTTGGTCTCGCGCACTATCTGAAGGGCGACTTCGAGCGCGCGCTCGACGCGTACCGCGAGTGCATGAACGTTTCGACGAATCCCGACATGCTGGTCGCGACGTCGCACTGGCTCTACATGACACTGCGGCGGCTGGGCCGCGACGCCGAGGCGGCGCGAGTGCTCGAGCCGATCGTGCGCGACCTCGATGTCATCGAGAACGGCGCCTACCACCGGCTCCTGCTCATGTACAAAGGGGAGCTATCCGTGGATTCCCTTCTGCCCGCGACCGCGAGCGTCGCGCTCGACGATGTTACGACGGCGTATGGAGTGGGGAACTGGTATCTCTACACCGGCGATGAGTCCCGCGCATACGAGACCTTTCGCCGCATCGTGGCGGCTGGCAACTGGCCGGCCTTCGGCGCGATCGCGGCCGAGGCGGAGGTGGCGCGGCAGGCCGTCGAGCGCCGCTCACGCTGAGCGAACCGCCACGAGCCAGGGGAATCGTCAGCGGCGGGGCACCCAGATTCCGTCAGTATCGAAGCCCGGAAAGGGAGTGAGCTTCACCATCCCGGTGCCGTCGGCGTTCACCACATAGATGTCGGACGACACGACGGTGTTTGCGTCGCCGCGCTCGTTCAGCGGGACCGATCGCGAGAAACGTGGCGACGACGATGGCGTTCGGAAGCCGCATCGTTACCTCACAGCGTTCCTGATCTCGGAAAACGGAACCACTCGCCCGTGCAGCGCCGCCACACGGTCCACGGTGAGGCCGTGGCGCTCGACGTTCTCGACGAGGTTGCCGGCGAACGGAAATGCGGGCGGCGGCGACGCGTTCGGCGCCGGCGGATTGTACGCGTCGGCCTCGATGAGGATGCCCTCGGCTGGCAGGTACGCCATCAGCATGGTCGACGAATGTGGATTACCGCGCACGTGATAGAGCTCCACCCGGCGCGAGCGGTCATTGAAGACCCGCTGGTCGCCAACGCCGATGATCGTGGGCTCCTTCGGATCGCGGGCGAGAGCGTCCGGCTGGAGCGTGTGCGGCCGCTGGGCGACCTCCCGGAAGAATGCCACGTTGCCGTTGTGGGTGACGATGCTGAGCCCTGCCGAGATCGCCGCGCGCACGCCCGCGGAGTGGTCGTGATGATGATGGCTGTTCACGGCGTACCGGAGCGGCTTGTCGGGACGGATCTCGCGTGCTTTCGCGATGACCGCGAGCGTCCGCGCCTCGCTCTGCGGGACCTCGATGAGCATGAGATACTGCTCGAATTCCACGAGCACGCTGTGGTGCGACTGTCCCGCCAGATACCATACGCCGGGTGCGATCTCCTCCGATGTGACGTTCACCGTGGGCGTCGGCGCCGGCCCGCGAGTTCCCTCCGGCGCGGCCAAATCCAGCCGGCCCGTTCCGGCCGTGCTGCGGGCGAGGATGTACTCGCTGATCACGCTCCCTGCATAACGAGTCACCTGCCGCGAGGGGAGGCGCAGCCGCCCGGTGACCGTCGGCCAGGTCTCGAACCGGGTCTCGTGGACGACGTCGCCGAGGTTGGCGTCGTAGCGGATCGAGCGGATGCGAGCAGGAAGGTGCGTCCGGCGATCGAGCCAGAGCTGAAAGGTGTCACTCGGCGACAGCCGAATGTGCAGGACGTGGTGGTTCTCCTGCTCGGTACCGGCCTGGATCTGCACGCCGGGCGCGAGTGCGGCTTTGAGCAGGACGAGCGGGTGATGGAAGTGCTCCTGCCGCCGCCCGAGCGCGACCGCGTCGGAGTTTCGCGCCGCGTTTCCGCTCGGGTTCACCGTGTACGCGATCTCGCCGTCGAGCCCGGAGACGATTCGCTGCGGGGTCGTGACCGCGGTGACGAACGCCGCCGTGCGAGTCATTTCGTGACGGTGGCGCACGCTCGTCAGGTCGGTCGTCCGACGAACCTCGGTGATGTCGAAGCGCGGCAGCTCCTCCGTCGGCGAGGGGCCCTGGCCAAAGTTGTACGCGACGCCCCGGCCCTCGAGCGTCAGGGATGTCGCGGCACGAATGGCCTGCTCGCCGCCGATCGCACGCACCGCTTCGTCGAACACGGCGGGGCGCTGGGCAAGCGCGCCCGATGATGACAGCGCAATCGACGCGACGAGACTCGCCAAGACTCTGTTCACTGTGCCTCCGCCACCGTCGGCTTCTCGGTCGTGGTCGTCACGCCCAGATCGTCCCAGTTTGCCATGGCGTTGAGTACGAGCGCAAAGGTCCCCTGCGTTTGCCAGCGCCACATGGGACGGATGCCGAAGAGCACCACACGACCGCGACCAACGGGCGCGTCGACCACCGCGGCCTTGCCCGCCAGCTCGCTCCCGTTCACGAGGAGTCCCGATATCAGCAAGGAATCGGCCTTGTCGTGGAACTTGAGAATCACACGCCCGCGCTGCCGATCGATGTCGGCGACGATGGCGGGATCGACGGCGTCCAGTCGTCCCGAGGTGTCGCGAGCCTGCACCTCGACGAGCGGCGTCCGGTTGAAGTACACCGGAAACGTCGTCCGCTCATACCCGTAGAGGATCGGGCTCCCGGTCGTGTCCGCCTTCGCGCGGAAGATGGCGCCGCGCGTGCGCATCGTTCGCGTCTCTTCCTCGCTCACCGTCGGGTTGAAGCCCAACGCGATCGGAAGACGCGACGTATTCCCGGTGGTGATCAGCACACCGCCGCGGTCCACGAACGCGCGGAGCGCTGCGGCCCCGTCGAGTCCCATGCCGCGCCGGATGTCGTCCGTCGTGTCCCACTTGTCGAGGTTCGGCGTCAGCGCCGTCTTCCGCCATGGGATCGGCGGTCCGGTCTTCGGGCGACCATTGATCAGCGATTGCACCGATCCGTTGACATGCGGGAAGACGAGGACGTCGAACGCGTCGAGACGTCGCGGCGACGCGAACGACTGGTCCGAGATATAGGTATACGGAACGCCGAGCTGGTCGAAGGCGTAGCGCACCCAGCCTTCGTTCTGCGTCTCCAGCCACGAGTGCACGAGTGCCACCCTTGGCGGTCGAACCTCGTGCGCGCGAACGGCCGGCGCACTGCCGACGGCCACGCCGGTGAGGCCGAGCTCGCGGACCGCCGCGCGGCCACGTCCGCCGCGCGCGTCGGTAATGATGAACGTCCCTGCCGGCCAGCTGCGCCCGCCAGCGTCGAAGGCGACCTCGGCCGCGCTCACACGCGCATTTCCAACCTTCCACGGAAGCACCGCCGACCGCCAATCGCCGAGGTGCTCGACCAGAACGACGTTCCCCTGGCCGGTGACATTGCCTTCGACCTTGGCATCGGCCGTGAGCATCGTCATCGGCTTCGTGAGGACGGCCGAGTCGGCGACCTTGTGCGTGACGACGTGCCGGAGCTCGTCGAGCGTCCAGCCCGTATCGTCGTAAGGCGACGGATCATCAGCCTTGTATTTCTGGATCGCGAGGAGCGTGCGCACGGTCTGCGTGTACGGCTGATCGAGACGTACGATCCAGTCGCCGGACTTCACGTTGACCGAGGCAGGCGGCTTGCTGCCGCCGCGAGCCGTCGAGTCGCGCTTCGTCGTGTCGCCGCCGGCCGTGAAATCCGATTCCGCCACGTGCACCTCGGTACCGTGCGCACGAAAGAGATTCACCAGGTCGGCTGCTTCGGCCGCGCGTCGCTGATCGCGCGGAATCACGTACGCATACGGCGCCGACATCTGGCCCTTCCGGACCATCCGCTCGGCTTTGGTCACGTAGTTGTCGAGGAACGTGCGCGCGTTGTCGGCAACGTACTTGAGCGCGATCATCACGCCCGACTGCTGGTAATTGATGTTGCTGCGCATGCACCACTTCACGCCGTTCACGGGCGGGTTCGGGCGATCCCACCGCCGCTCCGTCGCCGAAGCCTGGAGCTTCACCGTCTGGCAGCCGGTGCCGGTGGACGTGAACGTCTCGTAGAAGCGTCCGATGCTGTTGTGCAGGTTGGCGATCGCCAGCATGTAGTTAGGCGCCCACCCATCGTAGAACCCATGCGTCCACACGCCCGGTAACCCGCGCTTCGTGAGCTCCGTGATCTCCTGATAGGCGAGCGTGTGCCATTCGTCGATCACGATCGGGTCGAACTCCTCGTTGTAGGGCCCGGTACCGGTGCTCGCGTAGAGGAATGGGACGGACTCGTGCAGGTCATGAAGGACCACCGGCTTCCAGTGCAGGAAGCCCTTCATCACGTTCTGCGTGAGCTTCTGGGACAGCACCATCGCGTCGCGGTTGTTGTCGTGCGCGGTGTACTTGCCCCAGTAGATCAGCGACACACCCTGCGGCCCCAGCTTGAGCTCCCGCGTAAGCTTGTTGACGTCGACCATCCGGTCGCGTCCGTCAACCTCGGTGATCGGCGTGATGAGCGTGATGACGCCCGAGCGAATCGTACGCACGAACTCCGACTCATCGACGGCGAGGCGATAGGCGAGCTCCATCAGCATCTCCGGACTTCCGATCTCCGGCGAGTGGATGGATCCGGTGAGCCAGTAGATCGGCTTTGCTTCTGTCAGGAGCCGCGTCTTCTCGTCAGGCGTGAGCCCTCGCGGATCGGCGAGGCGGCCAAGCATGGTGCGATAGTCGTCGACGCGCGCCATCGTTGCTTCGTCGGCGATCATGGCGAGGAGCATCTCGCGCCCTTCATCACTCATGCCGAGCGATACGACCGTGACCCGGGGCGACGCCTGGTCGAGCGCCCGGAAGTAGCGATTCACATCGGCGACGTACGAGAGCCGTCCGGGCGTTCCGGGCACGTAGCCCAGCACCTTGAGCGGCGATGGGACCGTGGCGGAGGCGGGGAGGTGGTCGACGAGCTCGGTCGTGAACTTCCACGTCGGGTGCGTCGGCGTGAGCTCTCGGATCTTCGCCGTATACTCGGCGTCGTGTGCCTGTTGGGCGCGCGCCGGGTGCGCGAGCGCCGCCGCGAGCAGGAGCGCGGCGAAGCGGGAAGCGTGCATGGATCCTCCGGGACGGACGAGACGCAGCGGGCGCACCGACGGGGCGCCCGGCCGGGCTACGGATATGCACCGTGACACGCCGGGACGCCAGCCACGGGGCCGGGTTTTTGCCTTCCCCGGAGAGGATGACGGCGTCCAGATCAGCGGAGATCAAGCGGCACCTCTTTCGGTTGCACGTTCGCGATGCGGTCGTTCCTGCGGTTCTGGCGATCGTCGGCTATTCGTTAGGTGCGTTCGTGGCGGTCGCGGCGGCTGCACGCGACCAGCGTGTGCGTGCGGTGATGCTCGCGGCGGGCGGCGACCTTCCACTCGGCACGCCGCTCGAGCGGCTCGTCCGCCGTGTCGCCGACCCGCTCAAGGCGGTGCGCCAGCTCGCTGGCCGTCCGCTGCTCATGGCGCACGGCCGCTTCGACCGCACGGTGCAGCCGCGCGATGCGCAGCGGCTGTTCGATGCGGCGGGCGAGCCAAAGGAGATGCGCTGGTGGAACAGCGGCCACATTCTGCCTGCCGAGGCGACCGAGGATGCGGCGGTGTGGCTGGCGCGTCAGCTCCAGGGTCCGGTGGAGGCCTGGCGGGCACTCGGCTCGCGATAGTTGTGCGGGCGCCGCGCCTGGCATCAAGGACGAAGTGTCTTGGGATGTGTCGGATGCAGCGGGAACGGCCGGGATCGCTCCTGCCGCATTGCGCTCTCCATGCGCGTCATCAAAGAATTTGCTGTTGTTTGTGCGCGTGGAGGGCATTTCCTGGCGAAGAAGCATCCTGGCACTTCCCGCTGCATCCGCTGCATCCCACCACCCTTCGTCCTTGATGCCAGCGGGCCCACACAGAGCCGCGCGCTTGAGAGCGTGCGTCTATCGCGTTAGATTGAAAGGACTTCGGCGCGGTAGCCAAGTGGTAAGGCAGGAGTCTGCAAAACTCCCATTCGCCGGTTCGATTCCGGCCCGCGCCTCTATACGTCGCAATGGGTTAGGCGAAGCGGATTGACTCTTACCGCCCGCCTTGGGCACATTCTTGGGCACATCGCGAGCCCTTCAGACTTGTTCGTGAGTCTGAAGGGCTCGATTTTTCGCTCGAGCTTCCTACTGAGAAATGCCGGCTGCGGAACGTGGATCGCTCACTAAGGAGCCGCCCCTTTCGCGCATCGACGCGACGATTCGCCTCATCACGCCGGAGATGTCGTACGCGGAGCTGCGCAGGCTCGCTACTGAAAACGCGGACCAGACTCCTACAGCGCAGGCGCCTCACCCCGACGTTCCGGGATTGATTCGGAATCGGCTCCTGTTGGTGGATAGCCAGGACCGAATTACCTACGACCGCTTCCTATCGCTGGTTGAGACGCACGGCGTCGATGACGCACTTGTTCGCAAAGTGATGTATTTCGTGTGGGCGTGGCGCGACGACCGGATTCGCCGGTTCATCACAGATGTTATCGCTGAAAAAAGCGGCGGCTGGTCAGTGACGCGACTGCTGGATAAGAACAGCGCCACGTTTTTCGAGCAGTTCGGAAAAGGCGCACCGAAGGTCCGGTCCAACTACGAATTCTTCTTGTTCGAAGCGGGCATCGTCACGAAGGCGCGAAAGGTCGACCTCGCACTGGCTGACGGTTGGCTATCCGAGGCGATGCTCGTGGCGATGCAGCACGAACCTGATCCCGCTATCCGCGCGGCGATGGTCCGCAGTCCCGTTGATGTGCTCTTTCAGCTTGGGTTGAACGCCCTGGCGAATCTGACCGAAGCCGATCGGGGAACAGCGCCTGCACACACCGTCCCGGACTTCGTTCAGGAAGAACCCGATTCCTTGCTGGCTCCGACGGCTGTCGCGAGTGAGGCCAGGGATTGGAAGGATCGTTCACTGACTCCGCCCACGGGCGGAAAGGTGACCGCTGTCATCAACCTTGTTGCGCTCGAGCGAGCGAATGCCTCGCACCTTCTCCTGGAAAGACTCCTCGCGAGGCGACTGTCAGCGAACGCACTGAAGGCGGAATCCACTGACAGCATTGACATGCTCGTGCGAGCCCCGGCAGGCACGCTGATGTGCGAGATGAAGAGCTGCACGTCGCGGAACTTCCATGGCCAAGTTCGGCGAGGCGTCAGCCAATTGCTCGAGTACCGATTTTTGTATCGGGAGAAGCTGAAAGCCGACCCGGTGCTTGTGCTCGTCGTGGAAGCCGAACCGCCGACGAAAAAGCGATGGCTCGCGGACTATCTACGGTCGATCGGCATCACGCTCGTCTGGAAAGAGCATGGGAGCGACCGGCTTCTCACCCTTGCGCCGGCTCCGCCGCTGCTCGCCAACCTGGTCGACGCCCTCTGATAAGTCGACTGGCGAGTCACCCCTGTAGCCTTTGTGCACTTTCCTGGTGTGTGCGTACGTATCCAATTCGTCGCCCCACTGCGTCCAGCCCGGAGCCTTCTCCCTGGCGAACAGTTCAAGGTAAGGGCCGGGGCTGCATCGCTCGATTGTGCGATATAGCTGGACAGGCTTCCGGGAGTGCTCCTGCTTCCGACTTAGGAGGATGTTCACCTGACTTCGCGCGGGGGCTAGCGTGCGAAGACCGCCCTTGATTCCGAAGAGGACGACTTCAGTGACGTTCCTGTAGTAGAAACCCACGCCGCGGCCATCAGGCCCGCCGTCTTTCCGGACCTTGTACCAGATAAGGTTGGTTTTGTACTCGAATCCCCAGCGCTTCATGATGTCGAGAGCGTGGGGCAGCAGAGCGTTCGGAGTCCACAGATAAAGGTGGCTCTTGGCGGCCGCCAGATCGCCCACCGGGAGCGCGGCAATCTCGTCAAACGTCATCGTGCGATACCGATGGAGACGCCGATGCTCAGGAGCCATCTTCCCGGTCCGATTCTGAAAACGCCAGGGAGGATCGATTAGGACGGTTCCGAACTTCGTGCTCAGCTCTCTGAGTGGCATGGCAGCAGTCATCTGCTCGCGCTTGGGTTTGAGGAAGGGCGGTTCCGGGCGCCGGGCTTCTTCCCCAAGAGGTACGTAGTTAGGGCGTCCCGGACGATCCATGCAAGTGAGACTCGCTGATTCACGGCGAGTCGCTGCAACTCGTCGTACTCCTCTCGAGGAAGAGTGATCGACAGCCGCGGCGCACTATCATCCTTGGCCGCTCGCCGTGATGGCTTAGCCATGCACCACATTACACCACCATGGTGCACACTTCAAGTGAGCTGGCGTTGTCATTGTACAGGGTTCACGCGTGATGGCGTCATCGTCCGAGTCGCGCTCGTTCCACGCGATTGCGGTTGTTCCCGCGACCGCCGATTGCCCGGGACGTGTGCGTTGGCCGATCCCTGATTAGTCCGGAAGTCCCACCCGTGAGTGATAACCGAAAAACCGATGCATTAGGTCGTGAAGATAGACCGGAGGAATAAGGGACAGGCGGTGTATTTCGCCGGTCTCGAGCGGCGCGTAAAGCGCCTCGGTGAAAATCGCAAACGTTCTGCGAAAATCGAGAATTAACGGGGGAAATGCAGGACCTTGAACGTTTGCGATAGCAGCCGACTGGATGTGGTGGTACCGTTCATCTTGGTTCTGGCGGATGCGCCTCCAAAGGTCGCTGGCTCCAACGCGAGAGCGCGCGTGCGACTCCTCATAGGCGTCGCACAGCAGGACCTGGGGCACGAGACTCGGATGACTCTGGTCTACCGCCGCACCGGCCTTTCGTGCTCGGTCCCTCTCATTGTAGTCCTGCAACAGGTCGCAATCAGCGTGCAGGACGACCATGAACCGATGGTTGGTCGAAGCTACTAGAGGGCCGTCGGCCTGGATCGCGGTCGCTGGTGCGAGCGGTTGGTGCACCCACACCTCTCCAAGAATCTCGCCTTGCCGCAGGGCACCTTCATTCGGCGGAGGATCGAAGGTGAAGGGCACCGGAGATCAATTTCACCGCGTGTCTTCATCTTCTAGCACGAGCAGCGGTCGTTCGGAGATGGCGCCCGCGCGCCCTCGCACCACTTGGTGCGGTAGCGTTGGGAGAACACTGACGGGAGCGGAGTAAAACTCCCACATATCGCGTAGGCATCGGATTGCTTCATCCGTCGCCTCAGCGGGCAAATGCAGCAAGACCATGCATCCAAGGGCTCGTTTCGCTGCCTCAACGCCCTCCCAAGTCCCACCAAACTCGACTAGCCGCCCCCGCGTTCCTGTAATCGTCCCCTGCATCGTGAAGAGCGGCTGCAGTGTGCCGGCCAGGATTTCATGGGATTGGGACGGGACCCAGGGCATCACGGAGAACGGGTGTGATTGCCCACCGGAAGAGGTTTCCGGCCAGGTGATTGAAGGCGTCCAGGGCAGGTCTGACATCGGCGGGTGAACTCCGCTCTTGGGTAAAAAAGTCCGCGTCTATAACGTAAACCGGCGATGACTGCGTCGCCTCGCCGTTGTCCGGGACCTTAAGTCCATGCTGCAATCGCACAGTTCCACCCTTCACTTGATTCAGGCGAATGGAAGCCGCCGTCGCCAGTTCAGAGACATCGTCTCTCAACGCCGGATCGCCGATCACACCGACTAACGCGGGATTGAGAAGTGAGGACCACGGTTCGGTCGGTAGACCGAGGACCGCACGGTCCAATACGTCGACGTACCGGAGTCCGATTCGCGTATAAAACGCAGGTTCGTAAATATCCTCGAGAGCCGCTCGCGCGCGATCTAACTCGGCGATGAATCCTTCCCACCGCTCATACTCCGTGTCCTCGATCGCAAGGAAATCCCGCGTCAGGGTAACGGTTCTGGCTCCGTCGGCGGTTGAGAAGGAGTGTTGTTGGACGGGTTGCAGTTGTCGAGTGACGTTCAGACGCTGCATTAACGCCGCTAAGTCCGTTGGCAGCTCAAGACCACCGGACTTAGCGTACAATGGGTATTGGTCGCGAAGTCGATCCTGGAAGGCGGCTGGAGCCTCAGCGAGGATGCTCAGGATTGGTGGGAACTGAATCTGCGCGATGACCTGCGTCAGCGGATTCTTCTCGAAAACAACCCGCTGAGATTCAGGAAATGGCATTAGTAAGGGCGCTGAAGGCTCCAGTAGGCCCGGCTCGCCAGCCGCATTCTGGCGCTGGCGACGCAGTGACGCAAGTTGTATCCCGGTCGACCCCATTCCTGCAACTTAGCTCCTTGACCGCAAACCGCGCTCACAAGCCTGGCCGGAATCGACCCTCGAGCACGGTTCGGGCTTCCTCAGTGTAGGGTTCCCACCTAACGCCGCCATCACGCGGATGGGGATGACGGTGATCAACCGATCCTCCTGAATGCGACGCGGAATCCCTCGGGGAAACGCGTGGCAGTGAGTGATAGTTTCACCCTCGACGCCGGGGTGCGTGTCCCGCACTTCCAGGATGCCAAGGAAGTGCTTGCAGTTCCCGCATTGGAGACACAGAGGCTCGAGAAGTTCCCGGATGCCCTTCCGAAATTGCCCAGTGGCCTGAGGCGCGTCGCGTGATCGGACTTGGGCAAGTTCCTGGGCACATCCGGCGGCAAAACGCCGCGAGATCACGCGACGTGACACCGCTGTTGCTGTGCGTAAATGCTGATTGCACCACGGTACGCGAAGCCGTAGAATGTGGCGCAACGCATCGCTGAGAACTGCAAAACTCCCATTCGCCGGTTCGATTCCGGCCCGCGCCTCTAGGGCACCAGGATCTCGTTCGCGCGACGAGACCGCCATTCCCGCGCGGCGAAAGCGCCCCCTCAGTCGGGCGCGCGCATGATGGACGGGTCCATCATGGTGCGGCGCACGAACCCGTCCGGATCGGTGTCCTTCCACCCGATCTCGCTCCGCGCCGTTCCCGAGCCCTGCGCTTCGAAGGCGAATACCTCGCTCCGCCGATACCCGTGCACGGTGGTGCCGTGCTCGAGGAACACGTTCGCCGTCGGCTGGGCTGTCCAGAGTTTCGGCGGCGCCCCACCGTCCATGTGCCGCAGGGTCCCGCTGTCCGTACGCCTCACCGGCAGCGAGCCGATCGCAACGTTCTGCAAGTAGCAGTTGCCGCGCGTGCCCCACACGCCGAACGCCGAGTCGCGATACTGCTCCTGCACGCCGCCCATGCCCCGCTTCCAGGCATCGAGCTTCGCGTACACATCCCGCACGACGAGAGGGAAATCGTGGCCGCTGAAGCCCTGGTCGTTGAGGAGCCGCCCGCACGCTTCCGCCTCGCCGCCGTTGATCGCGACGCGCGACGCGTTATGCACGAAGTAGTCGCGACATCCGTCGGCGATGAGGCGCTCGATCGTCACCGCGGTACGGAGTGCGCGGAAGGCGCTCTCGCACCAGGCGACGTGCACGAGCCCGTAGTAGTGTCGCCGGTTGTTCGAGAATGCCTCGTTCCCCGCGCTCGCGCCCAAGCGGCAGAGATCGGCGTCCGCTGAGAGATCGCCATGGATGTCGTAGTTGCCGAACACCTGAATCAACGGGGCGAGGAAGTGATCCTCCTGAGCGGTCGTGTACGTGGGGGAGCCACCTGAATACCCCGCGTCGCGCCAAAGCCCGCCGATCTTCCCGGTGAAGGTGAAATGCGTCTGGTTCGGCGCGTCGTGGGTGACGATCGATTTCTGGATCACGAAGCCGTTCGTCGGTACGTCCAGGCGCGCCGCGCCATCCGGGCGCCGCGGGGAGATCGCACCCCGGCTCGCGTCGAAGCGGCCATAGCTGCACGCGTCCACCGTGACGACCGCCGGCATCGCGCCGTATCCGATGACCTGCGCGCCCGGCTCGAGCACGATGTCGAGATCCCGGATCGAGTGCAGGCGCCAGCCGGTGCCGCGCGGGACGATGAGGTCGCCGCGCGCCACGACGAGCTGCTTCCGCGCGTACCGGTGCTGCGTCGGCGGGAGATCGTACGTATCGCCCAACACCTCCCGCATCGCCGCCTCGATCGCCGCGCCATGGTGGCCGTCGACCATGAGGCGCGGGCTCGGATGCAGAACGACGGCGCTGTCGAAGGCGTTCACGGGTTACCAGGAAATCCGCAATCCGCAATCGCCGGTCAGTCGATTCCTACTCGACCTTTCACCGTCGCGAGAATCTTCGGCGAGTCGTAACCTACGCCGTCCTTGAATACCGTCGTCACCTCGCGAATGACTGTCGGATTGGCCGCGAGATCGCCGCGCAGCACCACCAGATCCGCGATCTTGCCGGCCTCGATGGTGCCTAACCGCTCATCGACGCCGAGGATCTTCGCGCCATTCAGCGTCATGATCTGCACCACCTGGGCGGGCGTGAACCCGGCCTCGATCAGGAGCTCGTAGTTGCGCTGATCGCCAAAGCCGGCCAGCGCACCACCGGCTCCCGTCGGGTCGACGCCGGCCGCGAGGAGGCCACCCCCCTGAACGAATGCGCGCTCGAACGCGAGCGCGTTCCGGAACACCTCCTCCGTGAACGGGCTCGTGCGGGCCGAGTCGATGCGGCGACGCAGGTTCAGGTATGCCTCGCGGAGGGGCGGCGCCATCATCGACCACGTGCGCTCATCGTTCGACAGCCGGCCCGGAACGAAAGGCTCGTACACAGCCAGCGTCGACGTCATCGACACGCCGCGGTCGGCCATCGTCTTGATCACCGACTGCGCCTCGGGGCCCGTCGGGTTCGCCTGCGCGATGCCGGCCATCAAGTTCGCCGGGCACACGTCGGCCGGCTTTCCGCCGACGAAGTCCGACGCCGTCAGCATCCCATGCTCGAGATTGTCGATGCCGAGCTCCACAGCCTCGCGGAAGCTCACCGAGCAGAGGTGCCCCGTCGCCTTCATCCCGCGCTTGTGTGCCTCATCGATCGCGGCACCGAGATCGGCGCGGCTGATGTCGGTGTACGCCTTGATCCACTCCATTCCCTCCGCTGCCCAGTACGCAACGAATCGACGGGCCGCCTCCGGCGAGTTGACCATCGCCATGCTGCCGGCCTGTCCTTCCGTGCCGCCGGTGATGTACGGCGCGGTGAGATGAATTCGAGGACCGGGGACACGCCCCGCGTCGATCGCGGCCTTGGTGTTGATCTCCGCATAGGGTGAGCGGCCCCCGGTCGTGCGGATCGTCGTCACCCCGGAGCCGAGATACAACCGCGGCCCGGTGAATCCCATCTGTACCGCTCGCCCGCCCGCGGCTGTGTAGAAGAGGTGGTTGTGCATCCCGATGAGCCCGGGGATGACGGTGTGGCCCGTGAGCGACATGACGCGGGCGCCCGCCGGAGCCCGCACTCGTGAGGCAGGGCCGACCTCGGCGATGCGCCCGTCGCGAATCACGACGGTCTGGTCACGACGCGGGGCGGCCCCGGTCCCGTCGATCACCGTCACGCCCGTCAGCGCAACGACGGGCTCCGCCACCGAGACGAGCTCCCGGACATTGGACGAGAGCGCATCTGCCCGCTGTGCAGCGAGGCTGGCCGGGACCCCGGCCGCAAGAGCCAGCACAACCGCCACCGCCGTCAGGTACTTCCGCATGTGATCACTCCACCGTGAAGGCCATCATCATGTCCGCCGTGAGGTGCTCGGCGATGTGGCAGTGCAGCATCCACCGCCCGGGGTTCGTCATCTCGACGAGAAGATCAACCGTCGCACCGGCCGGAAGCAAGACAGTGTCCTTCCAGGCCTGGTGCCGCATCGGAACGCCGTTCACCGAGAGAATGAGAAACCGCTGTCCGTGGATGTGCACCGGATGCTGCATCGCGTGCACACTCTGCCGCTCGTTCGAGAGCCGAAGCTTTACGACCTGACCGCGCTGAAAGCGCCAATCGATGTCCATGTTCTCGCGACCGGTCGCGGGATCGCGCAGCAGCCATGTCACCTGGCGTGCGTCGGACGCCCAGTTCATCGACGGCATCGTCCCTATCCACTCGATCGGAGCGAAGAAGATCGAGTCGAGGCGCATCAGCTGGCTCGTGATGAAGGGAAGATCACGGGTGCGAAGGGTGAGCACGAGCGTGCGATCGGGCGCGCGCGTTCTCCAGTCGCGGTAGCGCTCGCTGTCGGCGCCCGTCGCGCTGTCGCGGCGCAGCTCGTCGAAGCGTGCCGTCACTTCGGGAGTGGCGGGGCCACCGCCGACGCGCACGACCCCGAGGGTGTCGATGTGCGGGAAGAACCGTCCGAAGAGATGATCGAGGCCTCGTACGCGATTCACGAGCGTCGCTGTCCCGGGCTCGTCGAACCGCACGTGCACCACGTATCGCTCGGCGGGGGCGATCACGACGTTGTCGACCCACGCTTCGGTAGCGAACGGCCCCACGTCCGATGCGACGACCTTCATTCGCGCGCCGGCGAAAGACAGGTTCAGCGTGCGCGTGTTCGACGCATTCGTGAGAAAGAACCGCACGACCTCGCCACGCTGAACGGTCAGCTCGTATCCCGGCTCGCCATTCACGAGCATGACATCGCCGAATCGCCCCATCAGCGCGTGCGTCGCCGCTTCGGCTCCAAATGGGACGAGCCCCGAGCCGGTGAGGAGGAGATCATCCAGCATGAGGACCTCCTCGCGATGAGCCGGCCCGTAATAGTCGGGACGTGGCGACCGGATGAGCATGTTCCCGTAGAGACCAAGCTCCTGCTGGACGTCCTCGCGCACGTGCGGGTGATACCAGTAGATGCCTGCGTCAGGGAAGCGCACGCGATAGGTGAACCGGCCGCCTGGCGCTACCGGCGCCTGCGTGAGCTCGGGGACACCATCGAAACGATTCTCGAGTCGCACACCATGCCAGTGAATCGTCGTCGGCAGATCGAGCGAGTTGCGCAGGTCGACGACGATCTCCGCATGTTGCGGAACCATCAACAGCGGGCCCGGATGCTGCCCGTTGAACGCGTACATCGTCAGGTCGCGTCCCTTGAGCGGACGCCTGACGAGGCCGGCCTCGAGGCGCAGCGTGTCACCGTCATCGAGGCGAACCAGCTGGGACGGCCGCACGAGCGGAAGCGTATCCGACCAGCGCGGCAGCCACGGCGAGACTCGCGGACGGAGCGCCATCTCCGCCGCGAGCATTTGCAGCCCTGGAAGCATCGGCACGGATGTCCATCGCGCCGGAGCGCCCGGGGCGTCGATTTCCGCTGTCGTCCCATGCGCGCCGTGCTTCGCGTGATCGAGTGCCGGCGCACTCGCTCCGGTATCGACCATCGCGCCAAGGGCGAGCTGGACGATCTCCGGTGGCTGAAGGCGCGTGGAGGGCGACTGGCCTCGAAGAATGATTCGCCCCTGCGGCTCGGTGCCGTCACCTCGCGCTTCGGCCGAGATGAGGATGACGAACTTCTCGAGACTGATTGGGGGGAGCGTCGTAACGCCCCCGGTGACGGTGCCGAGTCGCGCGATGGTGTCCATCGTCGGCGAGGCGATCCAGGCAACGTGCTCCGTGAAGGCGCCTAACGACGATGCCGGAGGAAGGTGGCTCAGGTATGCGACCGGTTGGTATTGCAACCGACCGTCGGGCAGTGCCGAAACGGTGAATGGATTCGGGAGATACGCCAGCTCGACGCGGCCGCTTGCGCCGGGAATTCCAGGAGCCGGGATCAGCTCGATGCAGTAGAGATCGCGACTTGGGCCGTGCGCCGCGGGCGAGACGTCACAGGGGCGCTGAGCGCCTACCTCCGCGACGATCGATAGAAAGAGGAGAAGGACGGCTGCGGGTCGGGGATTCACTCCCCCTTACCATGAATCCGCGACCACCAATCCGCAATCGCGGTTCAGTACACGTACACTCGCGTCCCCACCGGCACCGTTTCGTGCAGCCACTGGATGTCTTCGCCTCGCAGCCGCACGCATCCGTGCGTATTCGCCCCGCCGATGGAGTTCTCGTACGGCGTCCCGTGCAGCAAGTAGCCGCCGCCGAGATCGAGCTGATGCGAGCCGAGCTCTCCTTCGATGAGCCGGTTTTTCGTTCCGATCGGCGGAACGTAGAGCGCATCACCGAAGACGATGTGCTCATCGAGCGGCAGCGGCGCGAAGCCGTCGGGCATCATGATGCCGACGAGATTGTCGCGCACGGCGAGACGGCGGCCATCCGCGAGGGCGACGTCTCGCTTCGTGGGCATTGTCACCAGACGCAGCCCGTGCTCCTTGGCCACTTCCGCGTACGCCCAATCGGGCGGGCGCCAGTGCGTACGCGTGCGCTTCGCGCGCACGACGTGCGTCCCAACGGGCGTGGCGAACGTCCAGCGCCGGCCCGCGTATTTCAGCGTCTGTCCCATTCCTACCGCCACGTCGGCGACGCGCAGCGTGTCGCTTCCGGACAGCACCCACAGGCGCCGGTCGGCGATCGAGACGACGATGCGGAGATCGCGCGCGCGAGCGGCCGCGCGTCGCGTTCTCTCCGACTCGATGGTGTCGGCTCGCGTCAGCAGATGCGGCTGCGCGGGCGGCACGTCGCCGTAGACCGAGTCCACGACTGGCCAGGAGACGATCGGCTCCTGCGCCTGCGCGTAACTCGACGATGCGACGAATGCGACGCCCAGGAGCGCCGCGACGACAAGTCTGATCATGTCATGACGATACGGTCGCCCGGGTGCCGCGCGATCCCCCACACGAGCGCAGCACCGGGCGCCGTTCACGATCCGCGAAGACTCTCTTAGCGGAACGTGATTCCAAGATTGATGGGGACCCATTCGGCGCGATCGCCTGGCGTGCCTACACTCAGGTAGCGAGCCTCGACGAACAGGCTGGTGAAGCCCCATCCGAAGCGGAGACCACCACCCGCGTTCCATCCCCACTCGGTTGATGATTCGCTGTTTCCGTTGCCGTAGATCGACGTGGCGCCGTCACTGCCGTAGTCCGAGAACCGGTAGATGCCGCCGCCCGCGACCACGTAGGGGTTGAGCCCGAGCGCCCGCGGAATGCGGAGGGTGACTTCACCCAGCCCGGCCCATATCGCCGCGTCCGAGAGATTGACGGTCGGACCACCGGGTGCGGCGAACGCTTCCCCATTCAACCGGTCGTATGTGACGTCAAAGCGAATTCCCAAGGCTGACTGCGTGGGGTGCCAGCCCACCGAACCGGTCACGTTCCAGCCAGTCCCGTACAGGTCGTCGAAGTCACCCATCGGGACGCTGGCGCCACCGCCGAGGTTGAAGTACCAGCCATTGAAGCGACCAGCACGGAACCGCTCCTCTTCGGCGAGACGAGCGCGCTCAGCTGCCGCGATCGAGTCCTGACGGGCGCGCTCGATTCTCGCCAGCTCTTCCTGGCGTGCGCGCTCGGCTGCGGCGATCGAGTCCTGGCGGGCGCGATTCGCGGCGTCGATCGAATCCTGCCGGGCACGATTCGCGGCGTCGATCGAATCCTGACGCGCGCGGGCCAGCGAGTCGGCCATGGCCGCGCTATCCGGCGCGATCTCGCCACGGGATTCCTCCACCTTCTGTACCGGAATGCGTCTCGTCGAGGTCACGGTTGTGTCGGAGCGTGGCGTCGGCTCCTGCGCGGCCGCCTCGACGGCCAGTGTGGCGCTGAACGCCGCCACCAGCACGAGGGGGTAGAATTTCACGTAACGGCGCTGCATAACGACTCTCCGATGGATCGCCCTCGAGGCCCCGCGGGCGCGTGCGGGCGGGTCGGCCGGCGGCTTCTGGCGCGAAATGGCGCGTTAACCCTCGATTCGGCCGCCCGAGCAACGGACATCGTCGCTGCGCGCGGATGCATTTAGCAGAGGGCATGCCGCTCTTGCACCAACGCGTAAAGCCGAGCACGTCGAAAAGCGTGAGGCACCTCACACTCGTGCGGCAATCGGGCACGAGAGTTTACACGCTGTCGGCGGAGCGTAACGCCATCCTGACAGCGATCTTACCGCGCGCGTTCTTGTTGGTGTGATCGCGCCTCCTATCGTGGACGGGACCTCAATCGAACGGCCCGTTCAGGGAGGCAGACATGATCCGTATCAGGTCGCACCCGCTCGTCGCCCTCGCGCTGTGTGCCAGCGTGGCGAGCGCCCAGAAGGTCGCGGTCACGACCGCCGGCTCCGTCGAAACCCGCGAGGACAGGAGAGCGGGAAGGCGCGCACGCTGTTCCAGGAAGTGGCAAGCTGGAACTTCAACTCGGCGGCCTTTGCTTTGACGAGACGTGATGCAATGAAGAGGGTGACGTCGGCGAACTGAGCATGGCTGTTGGACGGCAATCGCCGCCGGTGGCCACCTTCCCCGACCATTTTTCGAGTGTCGCCCCCGGCTACGCCGCCTACCGTCCGCGGTATCCCGCGGCGCTCTTCGACTTTCTCGCCGATCTCGCGCCGGCGCGCGCCCTCGCGTGGGATTGCGCGTGCGGCAGTGGGCAGGCGACGATCGATATCGCCGAGCGGTTCGAGCGCGTGATCGCGACGGATGCGAGCGCGGCGCAACTCCAGCAGGCGCCCGCCCACCCGCGAATCGAGTGGCGCGTGGCCCCTGCGGAGCAGAGCGGTATCGCGAGCGGGAGGATGGACCTCGTCACCATCGCGCAGGCGTTGCATTGGGTGAACGTCGACGCGTTCTTCGCCGAGGCACGCCGCGTGATGAAGCCGAGTGGAGTGCTCGCCGTGTGGAGCTACAGCGGGCTGAGCACCGGCGATGATCATATCGATGCACTCGTCAGGCATTACTCGCATGACATCGTGGGCCCGTGCTGGCCGCCGCAGCGACGAATGGTGGACGACGGCTATCGGTCGATCGAGCTGCCCTTCCCGGAACTCGAGGCGCCCGCGTTCGCAATGGAAGAGCGGTGGACGCTGGAGCAACTGCTCGGCTACATTCGCACCTGGTCGGCGACGGCGCGTTTCATGGAGACGCGGCGCGAGGATCCCACGGGCGGGCTCGCCGCGCGGCTGGCTCGGGTGTGGGGAGATCGGAGTCGCGTAAGGAGAGTGGAATGGCCGCTGACGCTTCGGTTGGGGGTACATGAGGGGGAAGCTTGAGGATCGAGGCATACCAGTGAGGATTTCATTCCCCGCACTTCCTCATTCCTCAGTCCCCGTTCCCGTCCCCATAGTTCCCTGACGAAGCCCTCCCTTGCGATGACGCCGCCTGCGCCCTCGATTTGGTCGCTCACCAACTGGAGATTTCCATGCGCAGGATAGGGTTCGCTCTCATCGCCGCTGCACTCGGCGGCGCGGTATCCACCGTTGCGGCGCAGGGCGCCGCGAGCACCACGGCCGCGGCAGCCCCGACGTCCGGCTATCGGGCCGAGTTCCTCAAGGAAGTGAGCTACTTCGAGGGCAGATTCACGCAGCTCGCCGAAGCCATTCCGGCCGACAAATTCACCTGGCGCCCCGCCGCCGGCGTGCGCTCAGTCGCGGAAGTGTTGCTCCACGTCGCCGCCGCGAATCAGGGCCTTCCGAATTTCGCCGGCATCAAGCCCCCGGCGGGATTCAGCGGGCAGGGCTACGAGACGTCGACCACGGACAAGGCGCGCATCGTCGCCGAGCTCAAGAAGTCGTTCGAGCACATGCGGACGGCAGCGGCCAGCATGAAGGACGCCGACGCCGACAAGGCGATGAAGGTGTTCGGCATGGACATGACAGGCCGCTCCTTCTCGTTCTTCATGGCGCGGCACCTCGGCGAGCACCTCGGGCAGCTCATCGCCTATGCTCGCGTGAACGGCGTTATTCCGCCCTGGTCCGACTGACAGAGAGCACCTGGCGTCGAGGGGAGTCGGGACGCTCTTACCCGGCTCCCCTTTCTTGTCCTTCTGACATCCAGGTGATGCAGGTCATTGCGAGCGCACGACATTTGCGTCTCATTCCGTCGACGTTCCCGCGAGGTGGATTATGGTCGTGCAGTTCGTGGATCGCGATGGGCGGAGTTGGGCGGTTCGTGAGGTGAGCGATCCCACACTGGCGATGATTCCGTCTCACCTGCTCACGTGCCCGGAGTTCGCGAGCGGGTGGCTCCTGTTCGAGACGCCCGGCGAAAAGCGCCGCCTCGCTCCCTATCCCGATGACTGGGCGCGAATGCCCGTCAGTCAGCTCGAAGCGTACTGCCGGCGCGCCAACCGGATCGATCCGGTGGCGGCGAGCTCGCACTTCTCACCGGTTGCGCGCGCTGCCGAGCAGGGCGTGAGACTCTAGGCTGGCCTTTCAAGGCGGGTGCTCAGGGTGCTCAGGGTGCTCAGGGTGCTCAGGGGAGAAGAGCAGTTCACCCTGAGAACCCCGAGCACGCTGAGCACCCTGAGCACTTGGTCTGTAAGCCCTCCGTAATATCCGACGGGCTCCTCTTCCGCCGCCCGGGCCGCGCGCCAAAATAGACTCGCGTGGTTCTATCGGACCCGGTGAGCGGGGGTTACCCGGTTTGCACCTCCGCCGCCGGAGTCCACTGCCCGACACTCCTGCCCCGTCGCGCCATGAAGCCAACCGCCCTCTCGTGCGCGTCGGCGCTCGCCGTCGTCGCCGCGCTCCCACTTCTCGGCGCACGACTCGTGGCCCAGGACGCGACCACGCGTCCGGCGTCGCCCGCGGTCGTCGCGTTCGTCGACGTCAACGTCATCCCGATGGACCGCGAGCGCGTGCTCGAGCGCCAAACCGTCATCGTTCGCGATGGAAGGATCGCGTCGATCGAGCCCGCTTCACGCGCGCGGATTCCTTCCGCGGCGCTGCGCGTCGATGCACGCGGGAAGTATCTGATTCCCGGACTCGCCGAGATGCATGCGCACATTCCCGGGGCGCAGGCGCCGGAGCAGGTCATTCGCGACATCTTCACGCTCTACGTCGCCAACGGCGTCACGACCATTCGCGGCATGCTCGGCGCTCCGAACCAGCTCACGCTCAGGCAGCGCACGGCGAGCGGTGAGCTGCTCGGGCCCACGATTTTCGTCGGCGCGCCGTCGCTCAGCGGCAATAGCGCGGCCGATCCGGCGACAGCTGCCCGGCTCGTCCGCGAGCACGAGGCGGCGGGATACGATTTCCTCAAGCTGCACCCTGGCCTGTCGCGCACGTCGTACGACTCGATCGTGGCCGCGGCGCGTGCTGCGGGGATCACGTACGCCGGACACATCTCGCAAGCCGTCGGACTCGAGCACACGCTTGCCAGCCGCCAGTCCACCATCGACCACCTCGACGGCTATATCGAGGCTGCCGTCCCCGAGGCCATCCGGGCGCGCGTGCTCGCCGATCAGGCATCGTTCGGTGAGCTGATCGCTGCTGTCGACGAATCCCGATTCCCGATCCTGGCCGCCGAGACTCGTAAGGCGGGGACGTGGAACGTGCCGACGGCGTTCTTGTGGGAAAGCTTCTTTTCGCCGGAGCCGCCGGAGGAGATGGCCAAACGGTCGGAGATGAAATACGCGCCGCCGCAATGGCTCAACGGCTGGTCGAACCAGAAGCGGAACCGCATCCGGCAGGACCAGGAGAATGGCGTGCAGCCGGCGGTGGCGGCTCGCTACCTCTCGCTTCGCCGCACGCTGCTGAAGACGCTCGCGGATTCCGGCGCGCGGCTCCTGATGGGCACGGACTCACCGCAGATGTTCAACGTGCCGGGGTTCGCGCTCCATCACGAGCTCGAGCTCATGCAGGAGGCGGGACTCACGCCGTGGCAGGTGCTCGAGTCGGGGACGCGGAACGTGGCGGAGTACGCGGCGAAGGATCTCGGTCTCGACGGGAAGTTCGGGACGGTGGCGGTAGGGAACCGCGCCGATCTCGTGCTCCTCGATGCGAATCCGCTCACGGACGTTCGCCACGTGGCCAAACGCGCAGGTGTGATGGTGCGCGGACGCTGGCTGTCATCGACGGAGCTCGATCGCATGCTGGCGGACATCGTGTCGCGGAACGCGGCAGCGAGGCAGGGACAGTGAGAGCCATCGCGCCAGCGCTTTCTCTCCTGCTCTCCCTGGGGGGATCGATGGCGATCGCGCAGACGCCGGCAGCCGCGCCGGATGAGCGCGCGGCGGTGTTGGCCGTGGTGCAACGCCTGTGGGACGGAATGAAGGCGCGCGATACGGCGCTGGTCCGTTCTGTCTTCGATTCCGCCGCCGTGCTGTCGCGCGTTGCCGACCAGAACGGGACGCTCACCGTGCAGTCCACGCCGATCTCGCGGTTCATCGAGGCCCTCGGCCGCTCGACCGATGAGTGGAACGAGACGATGCACTCCCCGGAAGTGCGGATCGACGGCCCCCTCGCCGCCGTCTGGACGGAATACGACTTTCACCTCGGCACCCGCTTCAGCCACTGCGGCGTCGACGCGTTCCAACTCCTCAAGACGACCGAGGGGTGGAAGATCGTGGCGCTCTCCGACACCGCGCGCCGGGAGGGGTGTCCGACGCGGGAGCGTTAGACAGCGCGCGCACCTGACATGTACTTGGCGTGGCACATGTCTGGGTGCGAAGGGGTCTCGGTGATGGAGGAGGTTGGGCCGTAGGCGCATTCGACTCCTACACGTCCCCCGCCGCGTAATCGATCTGCACTCTCCGCATCGTCCGCTGGAGGCGCACGCGGACGCGCACGAGCAACGCGAGCCCGACCACGGCGAGTCCTGCGACCAGCCCCCACCAGAGACCGACGGGGCCGTGACCCAGTCGCATCGACAGCCACAGGCCTAACGGGAGCCCGATCGCCCAGAAGCCGATGATGTTGGCGATCAGCGGAGAATGCGTGTCGCCAAGGCCCCGGAGGATACCGCCGCACACGACCTGCATCCCGTCGAACACCTGAAAGAGTCCAGCGAGCGGAATCAGCACCAGCGCGACCGCGGTCACGGCCGCGTCGGTGGTGTAGATGCGCGCGATGAGGCCCGGCGCGACGAGCAGCACGATCGCCGCCCCGATCATGAAGCCGACCCCGCTCACCAGCGACGCGACGGCCGAGCGGCGCGCGTCGATGGGATCGTCTCGCCCGACGGCGTGGCCCACGAGCACCGCGACGGCAGCCGCAATGCCCATGGGAACCATGAAGGTGAACGACGCGATGTTGAGCGCGACCTGGTGGCCCGCGAGGGGCGCGACGCCGATCGTCCCCATGAGGAGGCCGACCACGGCGAAGATTCCGTACTCCAGCTGAAACTGGAAGCCGATGGGCGCGCCCAGCGCGATCATGCGACCGAGCGGTGCGAGCGAGAAGCTGTCGGCGCGCAGCGGACGGGCATAGCGGTGGAGGTGACGCCAGGTGATGGCGAACAGAACGGCGATCAGCACCCACCGCGACGCGCTCGTCGCCCACGCCGCCCCGGCGACGCCGAGCGCGGGTGCGCCCAGCTTCCCGAAGATCAGCACCCAGTTGAGCAGGATGTTCGCGACGTTGGCGATGATCATGGTGATCACGACCGGCCGCACGTGCTGCATCGCCTGAAGCGTCTGGCGCAGCACGTTGAACCCGAGGAAGGGGAACACGCCGGGGATGCACAGCAGCGCATACTCGGCGGCCAGGGGCACCACATCGTCCTGCTGGCCTAACGCGCGAAGGACCGGCGCCGCGAACAGCATCGCGATCGAGGTCGGAATCGTGAGCGCGACGGCGAGCAGCAGGCCGCGCTGAAACCCGCGGGTGACCGCGATCTCATCCCGTGCGCCCACCGCTTGCGCGATGACCGGGTCGAGCGCCATGAGGACGCCCATTCCGAAGATCGCGCACGCCCAGAAGTAGAGGTTGCCCAGCGCGACGGCCGCGAGCGCGCGTGCGGACACGTGACCGACCATGATCGTGTCGATCACACCCATGAACATGAGCCCTACCTGAACGGCGACGATCGGGAGGGCGAGACGGAGCAGCGCGCGGAACGGGCTCATTGGGTGCGAAGTATGAAGGTGCGACCGGTATATTATGGCATTCCTCGCGGAGGACCGTGATGTCCCAACGCACGCTCATCGCACTCGCCGTCACCGCCTTGTCCGGCTGTGCCAGTGCCGGCGTCCCTGATCGTGAGCCACGCATGAATGCGATCGCCGAGTCGTACGTGAAGCTCGTGCTCTCCGTCGGGCAGCATGACGCGAACTACGTCGACGCCTACTACGGACCGCCGGAATGGAAGGCGTGGGCGGATTCGGCGAGGCTTTCTCTGGATGAGATCGCGCGCCGCGCTGACGACGCGATCCTGCAACTCCCCGCCGTGCCCGCCCGGTCGCAGGAGCTGCATGCGCTCCGCAACCGGTATCTCGGCACGCAGCTGCGATCCCTTCGCGCGCGCGTCCGCATGCTACAGGGCGAGCGCTTCACCTTCGACGAAGAATCGCGTGCGCTCTACGATGCCGTCGCCCCGACGCACGACGAGGCGCACTTCCAGCGCGTGATCGATACGCTCGCACGCGTGGTGCCTGGGACCGGTCCGGTGCCGCAGCGGATGGAGGAGTTCCGGCGCGCCTTCATTATACCGCGCGAGAAGGTCGACACCGTGTTCGCGACGGCGATCGGGGAGTGCAAGCGGCGCACGGAGCGGCGGCTCGTGCTGCCACCCGGAGAGCGATTCACCGTCGAGCAGGTCGTCGACAAACCGTGGAGCGGATACAACTGGTATCAGGGTGGGTACCGCTCGCTGATTCAGATGAACGTCGAGCTTCCGATCTACATCGATCGCGCCGTCGACCTCGCGTGTCATGAAGGCTATCCCGGTCATCACGTCTACAATGCCCTACTCGAGCATCATCTGGTGCGCGGCGAAGGGTGGCCGGAGTACTCGGTGTATCCACTCTTCTCGCCGCAGTCCCTGATCGCCGAAGGAAGCGCGAATTATGGAATCGAGATGGCGTTTCCAGGCGTCGAGCGTGTCACGTACGAGAAGTCGGTGCTCTTCCCGCTCGCCGGGCTCGATCCGTCACGCGCCGATCAGTACTACGCCGTGCAGGAGCTCATGCGAGAGTTGACATACGCCGGCAACGAGGCGGCGCGGCGATATCTCGACGGTCAGATGACGGCCGAGCAGGCGGCAGACTGGCTCGTGCGCTACGGATTGTATTCACCGGAGCGCGCGCGGCAGCGCGTGCGGTTCGTGGACACGTATCGCAGCTACGTCATCAACTACAACCTCGGCCAGGATCTCGTCAAGGCGTATGTGGAGCGGGCGTCAACGCCGGCCGAGCGGTGGCGGCGGTTCGGTGACCTGTTGAGTACGCCGCGGTTGCCGGCGGACCTTCTGCACTGAGCCCGCCCTCCGGTTTCCCTTCTCACAGAATCCTTACGACTCCGATACCAGTTTCTGTATAGGGGGTGCCAACCTTCTAGCACCCCCCAGTTGTCGCATCCCCGGATCGGCCGGGGTCGGCGCGACGATGCGTCCATCGTCCGCGGCCACGCATCACTCGGGGAGTCCTTCCAATGCTTCGTTTCTTCCTTGTCGCGCTGACCGCCTCGCCCGCCCTCGCAGTCGCGCAAACTCTCGCGTCCAACGATGGTCCGACGACCGTGACGATCGGCGCGCGCGCCGATGCACGCATCGCGATGGCGACTCGCGCGACGACCGCCCCGGTCCTCGACGGCCGCACCGATGATCCCGCATGGGCACAGGCGCAGGTCATCGACCAGTTCCTCGAGTACGAGCCCACCGAGGGCGCCGTGCCGCGCTTCAAGACCGAAGCACGTGTCACGTACGACGACAAGAATCTCTACGTCCTCGTGCGCATGTACGATCCGGCGCCCGACAGCATCATCTCGCTCCTCTCGCGGCGCGACGTGCGCACGCAGTCGGAGCAGATCAAGCTCGTGATCGACTCCTACAACGACAAGCGCACCGCCTATCAGTTCTGCGTCAATCCCGCGGGCGTGAAGCGCGACTTCTACGTCTACAATGACAACGTCGAGGACGCGTCGTGGGACGCGGTGTGGGACGTCGCGACCGTCGTCGACTCGGTGGGCTGGGTCGCCGAATTCCGGATTCCGTTCAGCCAGCTGCGTTTCGCGAACAAGCCGACGCACACGTTCGGGCTGATGATGGTGCGCGACATCGCCCGCACGAATCAGCGCATCAGTTGGCCGCTCTACTCGCGCAACAAGCAGGGCTACGTCTCGCAGTCGGGTGAGATCGGCAACATCGCGGGCATTCCGACACCGCGCCGTCTCGAAGTCTCGCCGTACGTCGTCGCGAAGAGCGTCACGAACGAACGCGAGAACGCTGCTGGCCAGACGACGTACAGCCACCCGACGCTCGGCTCCTACGGCGCCGACATCAAGTAGGGGCTGTCGTCGAACCTCACGCTCGATGCCACGATCAACCCCGACTTCGGCCAGGTCGAAGCGGATCCCGCGACGCTCAACCTCACCGCATTCGAGACGTTCTTCGCGGAGCGGCGCCCGTTCTTCCTCGAGGGAATGGGCATCTTCACGTTCCGGACGAACTGTCAGGACATCGACACCGGCTGCCGCGGACTCTTCTATTCGCGGCGTATCGGGCGCACGCCGCGACTCGGCGGCGCCTCCGGTGATCCGCTGGCGACCACGATCCTCGGCGCCGCGAAAATCACCGGCCGGTTAGGCTCAGGATTGTCCGTCGGTTTCCTCGATGCCGTGACGCAGGAAGAGATCGGCTCGGGCGGCGCCACGATCGAGCCGCAGACGAACTACGCGGTCGCGCGGGTGCGCCAGGACCTCAACGACGGACAGAGCGACATCGGGTTGATGGCGACGGCGGTGAGCCGCCGGCTCGACGACGTCACCCGCCCCGTGCTCGCGAGTGAGGCGTATGCCGTGGGCATCGACGGCCGCCATCGCTTCTGGAGCAACAACTACGAGGTTGCCGCGATGGTCTCGGGAAGCGCCGTGCGCGGCGATCCGAACGCGATCGCGAGCTACCAGACGAACGGCGTGCACTATTACCAGCGTCCCGATGACGGCGTCGAGTACGATCCCACCAGGGATCAGCTCCTCGGCGATGCGCAGCGCATCTCGATGAGCAAGTTCGGCGGCGGCGTCACGCGCTTCCAGAGCGTGCTACAGCGCTACTCGTCGGGCTACGAGCTGAACGATCTCGGATGGCTGCAACGCGCCGACGAGATCATGTTCCGCAACTGGTTCGCGTTCCAGTTCCAGAACCCGAACACGTACTGGCGCCGGGCGTTCTTCAACACCAACTACTGGCGCTACTGGTCGGCGGAAGGATTACCGACGCGAGAAGGCGTGAACACCAACTGGCACGTGCAGCTCCCGAACCAGTGGTGGCTCAACTGGGGCATCACGGTCAGCGACTTCGCCGGCCGCAGCTACGACGATCGCGCTTCACGCGGCGGTCCCGCAGTGCGTCGCGACGCGAGCTACGATGTGTGGGCGGGTGTCGAGGGCGATTCGCGCTGGCTGATCACGCCGTTCCTGTTCAGCGGCATGTGGCGCAACAACGAAGGACAGAGCCGCGGCTATTGGGTGGAGCCCTCGTTCAACTACCGCTTCTCGACGCGGTTCAACGGCTCGGTCCGCTTCTACTACGACCGGCAGCACGAGGACGACCAGTTCTTCAACCGCTTCGGCGCCATCGGTCACGATAGCACGCACTACGCGTTCGCCGAGCTCGAGCAGACGACGGTCAACGTGACGACGCGCATCAACTTCACGGCGACGCCGAATCTGTCGCTCCAATTCTACGCGCAGCCGTTCATCTCGAAGGGGAAGTTCGCCAACCTGCGTGACCTCACGGATCCGCAGAACGTGTCGTACGAGGGCCGCTTCCAGCCGTTCCAGCGTGATTGCGACGGCAACGCGTCAGCGACGGCGTGCGATCCGCAGGGCTTCGACTTCATGCAGCTGAACACGAATGCCGTGCTGCGGTGGGAGTATCGGCCGGGCTCGGCGATCTTCCTCGTTTGGCAGCAGGGCCGCTTCCGCGACGTAGGTCGCCCCGCGGACTTCAACGGGATGCGGGATTACGAGGACCTGTTCTCGCTGCACCCCAACAACACGTTCCTCATCAAGGCGAGCTACTGGTTCAACTACTAGCATCGCGTTGACGGCAAAGACATCCGACCTCTGCCGTCACCGCGATGCGATCTTCCTCATCCAGTCTTTCCACGCCTTCTCGATCGCCGGCAGATCATCCGGCAACGTCGGCGCCGCGGCGAGCGCGGTGACGGAGGCTTCGCCAGAGAGCAGGCGATCGGTCAGCGTTCCCAGGTATTCACGCCCCTCGTGCTCGGCGAGGAAGAGCGCAAAGGAAACCGACTGGGCGCGGAAGAGCTCCGCGCCTTCGAGCTTTCCGCGGTCGCGGCTCGGGGGCCCGCCCATGAAGACCCCGCCTGCGGGACGCGTGGTCGAAGTTGGCGGGAGCTGCGCGCGACGTTGCGCGTCCTTCACGGGTTCCGGCCGCGCCGATTCCAGGAGGTCGCGAAGCGCGACCCGGTCCACATCATCGGCAAGCCGGGCGACGTAAAGCTCCTGCCATGGTGAGCCGCCGATGAGATCGGTAAGCGCATCCTCGATCCAGTCGGGGATGCGTGCGTCGTCACCGAAACGGGCCGCGGGAAGCGGCGCCGCAGGAAGGCGGCCCACGCGGAAATCCGCGCGCGCGAGAATCCACGCGCGAGCGGCGCGCATCATCAGGAACTGCGCTGGCGCGACCGGGGTGCGATTGCGTTTGTCGGACACGATCGCTGGTGCCACCGCTCGGCGCGGTCCCTCCGCAGGCTCCACCGTGTCCGGAATCCATCCGTCGGCGACGCGATCGCGCGAGACGGGACGGAGCTCGACGACGATCCGCTGAGGCTCGTCCCCGAACACCCTGCGGTACTCACGCGCCGTATGGTCGAGCGCCTTGCGCGCGTCAGGCAGAAGCTCCCGCATTGGCGCGATGAGCTCATACTCGGCCGACTGAAGCACATACACCGTGTCCTCACCAACCACACGAGGCGCGCCGATCGTTATCGGAATCGGCTTGAAGACTTCCTCACGCGACGGGAACATCTCCCGGAGCGTGCCACACCCCGAGAGCGCCGGAACCGCGAGCGCGATGGCCAACGTGCGGTACGTCACTGAGTCCATAGGTATCCAAGATAAGACATGTACGGCGCGACCGCCTTGTTTGGCGAACGCGAAGGGATTGCGCCCGAACGGCGGCCGTCTATCATGTTGGGGCCCGCGACGACGCGGGGAAACGATCCCACCATAACGTGCCGCATCGGAGACCCCATGCGCATCAAGTGCGTCACGGTGCTCGCGACACTCGCGCTGGTGTTCGCGGCTGTACCGTCTGCCGCGCAAGTGTTCTGCATCCCCAGCGACGAAAACCAGGAGGCTGACAGCGATGCGATGGCGGCCTGTCTGGCCGCGACGACGACGCCGTTCGGCGCCCTTCCCACGCTGCTTTCTCCCGGCGTGCTTGGCCGCGCGCAGACCGGCATCGGCTTCAACGCCAGCTTCGCCAGCATGAGCGAGGAAGGCGACGCCGGTGAGGACAAGCAGGCCGAGAACGGCACGGGCTTCGCGCTCGGCGGAGGTGTGTCGTTCGGCCTCGCGAACGGGGTTTCGTTCGACGTCGGCTTCAAGAAAGTCATGATCGACGAGGCGAACGCCCTGATCGGCTTGGGAATCAGCTTCCAGCGCTAGAGCGTGGCCGAGCGCTGGGACGTCATCGTCACCGGCCTCGGCGCGATGGGGAGTGCCGCGGTGCGCGAGATCGCGCGCCGCGGCCTTCGCGTTCTGGGACTCGACCGCTACGAGACGCCGCACGCGCGCGGATCGACGCACGGCCGAACGCGCATCATTCGCGAGGCATACTTCGAGCACCCCGCCTACGTACCGCTCGTGCGCCGGGCCGAGGCGCTCTGGGATGCGTTGAGCGAGGAGGTTGGACACGCGCTGCTCCTGCGCACCGGCGGTCTCATGATCGGGCCGGAGCGCGGGGGACTGGTCGCCGGAGCGCGGGCCTCCGCGGAGCAGCATGGACTGCCTTACGAGTTGTTGACATCGAATGAGGTGCGCGCCCACTACCCCGTGCTTGCACCCGAGCCGGAGATGGTCGCGCTATACGAGCCGCGCGCCGGCGTGCTCTTTCCGGAGGCGTGCGTACGGGCGTTGGTCGCCTGTGCGGCCGGGGACGGCGCAGAGATCCGAATGGACGAGGCCATGCTGAGCTGGCGCGTGGAAGGTGGCGTCGTTCGCGTCGCGACGGCGCTGAGCGAGCACGTTGCCGAACGGCTCGTTCTTGCTCTCGGCCCGTGGCTCCCCGAGCACCTCAACGGGGCGTCGCTGCCGCTCACCGTGGAGCGGCAGATGCAACACTGGTTCATGCCGCACCGAAACATGGCGCACTTCGGGCCGGAGAAGCTCCCGATCGCGCTCTGGCAGATGTCGGATGCCGAGCGCGTATTCTACACGCTGCCCGACTTCGGCCATGGCGTGAAGGCCGCCATTCATCATGATGGGGAGATCACCGATCCCGAGCGCGTGCGTCGCATCGTGAGCGAGGAGGAGGACGCAACGGTGCGGCGGCTGGTCGACCACTTCCTTCCGGACGCCGCGGGCGAGCTCCGCGAGCGGGCGGTGTGCCTGTACACGAATACTCCCGACGGCCATTTTCTGATCGACAGGCACCTCGCGTATCCCGAGGTGCTCATCGTGAGCGCATGCTCGGGTCATGGGTTCAAGTTCGCGACCGCGATCGGCGAAGTGGTCGCGAAGCTGGTCACGGACGAGACGCCCGACCTCGATCTCTCGCTGTTCCGCAACCGTTACTGAGGTGCACATGCGGACACTCCCCTTCCTGCCTCTTCTTGCGGTGACGTTAGGCGGCTGCGGGTCCACGCCGGCGCCGTCCGCAGCGCCGGTTCCGGAGCTGCCGATCGTGAGTCGCACCGCGTGGGGGGCGCGCGATCCGGTTCTGCCGATGCGCGAGCACCGGATCGAGCGAATCACCATCCATCATACCGCGACGCGGCAGGACCCGTCCCGGTCGCTGACCTCGAAGCTCCAGGGGCTTCAGCGATTCTCGCAGCGCGATGACAGTCTCGCCGACGGGCGGCGCAAGCCGGCGTGGGCCGATGTGCCGTACCACTACTACATCGCCGTGGACGGATCTGTGGGAGAAGCGCGCTCGTGGCGCTACGCCGGCGACAGCAACACTCCGTACGATCCGGCCGGGCATCTGCTGGTCGTCGTCGAGGGCAACTTCGAGGAGGAGCAGCTCACCGACGCACAGCGCCGGGCGCTGGAGTCGATGGTCGTCACGTTTGCGAAGCGTTTCGCCGTGCCCGGTGACCGGCTCGGCGCCCACAAGGACTTTGCGTCGACGCGGTGTCCGGGAAAGAACGTGATGGCGGAGCTTCCGCGCTTGCGCGAGCTCGTCGACGCGAGCCGCTGATCTCTCCTTCGTGACCCGCTAGAGATACAGCGTCACGAACACGGCGATCCAGCTTGCTGCCACGAAGAACCAGTAGGGCACGGCGAGCTCCGTGGCCGCATCGCCGCGCGGGTCTTCTGGGCGCCGCCAGAGCCACAGCTGCGCGACGATCGTGAGGATCAGTCCACCGGCGATCGTGAGGCCCTCGAATCCGAGCAGGGTGTAGACGAGGGAGCCGTGCGCATCGAGGGCACGTGTGAAGCTGGTCTCGCGGTAGGCGTAGGCGCCCCACACCAGCCCGAGCGAGGCAAGCCCGAGAAGCGTCGCAAGCGCCAAGCCGAGGCGCCGCCGGGTCGTCGAGCCGGGGCGGCCACGGCTCGTTAGGTGCAGAAGGCCGGCCACGGACAGGAGGAAGGCCGCGCAGGTCGCGGCCATGATGATCTCCATGGTGTCGATGACCGGCCGCTCCGCCCAGCGGCTGGCGAGATAGAAATAGCTCGTGATGAGCGAGAGTAGCGCCACGGCGAGGACGGCGATGAGCACGATCATCCCCCACCACCCCGTCGACCCGCGGCCCACCAGTGCCATCGGCAGCGGCGAGCCTCGCGCTCGATCTCGAGCTACGCGATAGCCGCGGCTCCGCATCTCGTCGATCGCGAGCTGTTGCGATCGCGTCGGCCAGAACCACCCCGCCGTGGCCACGGCGGTGATGAGTGTGCCCGCCGCACTCAGCCAAAGGCTGTTGACGAGCGCGGCGGTGAAGAGGAGCAGGAAGCCTAGAGACAGTACGAAAGGCCAGATGGTTGGGCCCGGAATCCACGAGATCCCCTCCGGATGGCCATCCTTGATGGACACGATGAGCGTGGATCGCCACCCTTCGGGGCGCCCACGCATGGCCTGGAGCTCCGCGTCGAGCGCCGGGTCCTCGGCGTCGAGATCGCGCTGCTCCCACAGGGGATGCCGGGTGCGAATGACTGGCAGCGACCAGAACTGGTACACGGGCGGCGGTGACGACACCGCCCATTCGAGCGTGTCGGCGCGCCAGGGATTGTCCGCCGCGCGCTCCCCGTGACGGAGGCTGCGGACAACGTTGACGACGAAGACCAGAACGCCTAACGCCAGGATGAACGCCCCGACCGTGGAGATGAGATTGGGGAGGTCCCACCCGAGTCCGGGCTCGTACGTGTACACCCGTCGTGGCATCCCGAGCAGCCCGGTGTAGTGCATCGGAAGGAAGGCCACGTTGAAGCCGGCGAACATCAACCAGAAGCTCCACCGGCCGAGTCGCTCGTCGAGCATCCGTCCGCGGAACTTCGGCAGCCAGTAGTGGAGCGCACCGACGAGCGGAAAAATCACGCCGCCGATGAGGGCGTAGTGAAAATGAGCGACGACGAAGTAACTGTCGTGCGCCTGCGCGTCGAACGGCGCCGATGCCAGCATCACGCCGGTGATGCCGCCAAGGACGAACAGCACGATGAATCCGGCGGCGAATAACATGGGCGTGCGCCACTCCGCCCGTCCTTGCCAGAGTGTCGCGATCCACCCGAAGACTTGCAGGCCGCTGGGAATGGCGATGAGCAGACTGGCCGCGGCGAAGAAGCTCATCGCCGCCATCGACATCCCGACCGCGAACATGTGGTGCGCCCACAGGGCGAAGCTGACCACGCCGATCGCGATCATGGCGCCGACCATCACCCGATAGCCGACGACCGGCCGCCGCGTGAACGTCTGCACGATGTGCGAGACGATGCCGATCGCAGGGATCAGCATGATGTACACCTCCGGATGCCCAAACACCCAGAAGAGGTGCTGCCAGAGGAGCGGATCGCCCCCCGCCGCGACATCGAAGAAGCGTGTCCCCAGCTTGCGATCGAACTCGAGCATCCCGGTGACCACAACGAGCGGCGTGAAGGCGAAGATGATCATCACGGCGACGATGAGCATCGCCCACGCGAAGAGCGGCATGCGCCCAAGCGACATTCCCGGCGCACGGAGCTTGAGCACCGCCACGATGAGCTCGGCGGCCGCGCCGATCCCCGCGACCTCCGCGACGCTCAGCCCGATGAGCCAGTAGTCCATGTTGAGCCCCGGCGAGAACTCGAGGCTCGTCAGGGGCACATAGGCGAACCATCCGCCGTCGGGCGCCAAACCAAACAGGAAGCTGGAGTAGAGAAACAATCCGCCGAGCACGTAGGTCCAGTAGCTCAGGGCGGTGAGACGTGGGAAGGGCAGGTCGCGGGTCCCGATCATCAGCGGCAGGACGTAATTCGCCATCGCCTCGATGAACGGGATGACGAAGAGGAACATCATCGTCGTCCCGTGCATCGTGAAGATCTGGTTGTAGGTCTCCGCGTCGAGGAACGTATTCTCCGGCGTGCCGAGCTGGATTCGGAGCAGCAGTGCCTGGACGCCGCCGGCGAGGAAAAAGACGAACGCCGTCGCCATGTACCGCGTCGCGATCGGGATGTTGTTGATCTCGCGCAGCCAGCCGAGGATGCCGGGAGGCGCGGACCAGACGCGGACGAAAGGGTGGGTCCCGGACGGCGACACGTCCGGCCGTACGGGTGCCGTCATTCGCCTAACGAAGCGTCTCGAGATACGCGACGACGGCGCGGAGATCGGCCTCCCGCAGGCTCATCGGGGGCATGCCGTTGCCGGGCTTGAAGCGTTGCGCGTCGGCCACCCACGCCGCGAGGTTGGCCGTGGTGTTCGGCAGCGTTCCGGCGCCGATCGACGCGCGGCTGGCGAGGTGCGTCAGATCCGGGCCTTCCGTACCCGTGGCCAGCGTTCCCCGCACGGTGTGACAGGACGCGCACGCGACCTCGAACACGCGAGCCCCGGCCGACGCGAGCGTGTCCGTCGGCACGGCGGCCGGCGCCTGCTCACGACCGGCCCACGTCGTATAGCTCTCCAGCTCGTGCGCGACGACCGTGATCGCCATTCGCGTATGCTGAAGGCCGCAATACTCGGCGCACTGGCCGCGATACGTCCCGGCCCGGGTGGCGTCGAGCCGGATCGTATTGGTTCGGCCGGGCACGAGGTCGATCTTCCCGTGAAGTCGCGGAACCCAGAAGCTGTGAATGACATCGGCCGTGCGAACCGTTAGGCGCACCGGTCGGCCGGCCGGGAGGTGTACCTCGTTCGCGGATACGATGCCCAGGCGCGGATACCGCACCTCCCACCACCACATGTGGCCGATCACCTCGACGTCCGTGACGTCGCTGGCAGCCGTAGCGGTGTAGGCGGTGATCGCGCGCACGGTGACGACAAAGAGAACGACCACGATCGCGGCGGGGATGATGCCGCCCGCCACGATCTGAAGCCGGCGCCCGCCGCGCTCGCCGATCGCTCCTGCGGGCGCAGCCCGTCCGGCGCGAATCGCGAGCGCGAGCATCACCATCACGGCGATGAAGACCACCGTGCCGGCGATGAGAAGGAACCAGGCGAGATCGGCGATGCGTTGCCCCGCCTCACTGGCGGGGTCGAGCACGTCCGGGATCACGCCTGGTCCGCCTGCGAGAGTCATTCCGCGACCCGAGGCTAGCACGCCACTTTCCTCGGTCCTCGGCCCCTTACACAAGTCTTACTTGACACGTTTGTGGGTACCTGCTAGATAACTAGCAGTCTGCTAGACTTCTAGCACCCACACCCCGGTGTCTTGATGGTCCTGCCACAAGCCAAGCTCCCCCGCCGCGAGCGCGAGATCATGGACGCGCTCTACCAGCGAGGTGAGGCTACCGTCTCCGAGGTCATGGAGAGCATGCCCGATCCGCCGAGCTACTCCGCGGTCCGCGCGACCCTGCGCGTGCTCGAGGACAAGGGGCTCGTGAAGCACAAGCAGGACGGGCCACGTTATGTGTACTTGCCGGCGATCCCGACGAACAAGGCCGGATCCGCCGCACTCAAGCACCTGGTCCTGACGTTTTTCGATGGGTCTGCCGAGCAGGCGCTCGTCGCGCTCGTGCAGATGTCTGACGCCAACCTCACCCCCGCCGAACTCGAGCGGCTGTCGGAACGGATCGGCAAGGCCAAGAAGGAGGGACGCTGATGGAGCACTTCACGAGCTGGACCCCGACGATGATCGACGCCGGCGCGAAGGGCGCGCTGCTCCTCGTCGCGGTTCTCATCGTCACGCGGCTCCTGCGTCGCGCGACGGCGGCGACGCGACACGTCGCCTTGGCCGCGGGCATCGTAGTGCTGCTCGCGCTCCCTGCATTGACGGCGCTCCTGCCGCGCCTCGAGGTCGTTCCGGTTCCGCCGCCCGTGACGGAGCCGATGACCCCAGCGCCCGCCGGCGCTCCGGAAGAAGAGATCGAAGGAACGCGTGGTCCGCGACGCGCGGTATTCGCCAGTGGCGACGCGGCGCTCCCGCAAGCTCGCGATCTCGCGGCTCGGCTGGTCTCGGGCTCGCCCGACCCGGCCGTCGGGATCGACGATGGCTGCGCGCTGCTGTCGCGGTGCACCGTCGACACGCTCGCGGCGACGTCGCCCGCGGAAGCATTCGTCGGACTCTGGATCATCGTCGCCGGCGCCTTGCTGCTTCGCCTCGCGGCGGGCGCATACGCTGCGCGTCGCCTCGTTCGCCGCGCCCGTCCGGTGCGCGATCCGTCGTGGCTCCAGCTCCTGAAGGATGGCGCCGAGATGGCAGGCGTACAGGGACCCGTTCGGCTCTACGAGAGCGCCAAGGTCGGCATGCCAATCACGCTCGGTGTATTGCGTCCCACGATCGTGCTGCCGCCGAACGCCACCTCGTGGAGCGAGGAGCGCCGGCTCACGGTGCTCGTGCACGAGCTCGCGCACATCCGGCGCAATGACGTGGCGACGTGCCTCGTGGCGCGTGTGGCGTGCGCGATTCATTGGATGAACCCGCTCGCGTGGCGCGCGGCGCGGAAGCTCCGCGACGAGTGCGAGCGCGCGTGCGACGATCTCGTGCTCCGGGTGGGGATGACCGCGTCGACGTACGCGGATGACCTGCTCGACATCGTCCGTAATGCCGGCGTGTCGCGCTCACCGGCCGTCGCGCTCCCCATGGCGCAGCGCTCGGATTTCGAGGGACGTCTGCTGGCGATCCTGGAACCGGCGAGACGGCGTGCGCCGTCGCGCATTCGCTCGCTCGCCGTGGCCGGCTTCGTGGTCGCGATTGCGCTGCCACTCGCCGCCATGGCGCCGACTCCGCTCGCCGATGCCTCGGAGCATGATGCGGCCGTGATGAACATCGCCGACCATGAGAAGCACGGAGACGAGGCCGCGACCGGACTCATCGGGAAAGCCAGCGCTGTCGCCTCGGCCGTCGGTTCGACGCTGGATGACCTCGGCATCGACGTTGGCGCGATCAAGGCTGACGTCTCATCAGCTGTCGAGAATGCCGCTGCCGCCGCCAGGGCGTACGTCGAAGACAAGGCGTACGACCTGGTCTCGCAGTATCCGCCGGCGCCCGAGGTGGTGATCACGAGCGTGCCGGAGGCACCCCAGCCCGCGCAGCCACCGCCGCGCCGGCAGCGTGGGCAGCGCGATCAGCACAAGCAGCATCAGCCCATGAAGATCGAGCACGTCGCCGACGGTGATGACCGTGCCGTCATCGGGCTGTCGAGCGCGCTCGGCGATCGCGATCCGCACGTCCGACTCGCGGCCGCCGAGGGGCTTGGCATCCTCGAGGATCCGCGGGCCGTGGAGGCGCTGAGCCGGGCGCTACGGAGCGACGAGAACGTCGAGGTGCGTCGCATGGCCGCGTGGGCCTTGGGCGAGATCGAAGATGCGCGCGCGGTTCCGGCGCTCGCCGAAGCGCTGCGCTCCGACGCGGACGAGGAAGTGCGCCGGATGTCGGCCTGGGCGCTCGGCGAGATCGAGTCACCGAACGGCGTGCAGTATCTGATTCCATTCCTCAAGGACGAGAACATCGAGATCCGCTCGCAGGCCGCGTGGGCCCTGGGCGAGATCGAGAGTCCTCGTGCCGTCGAAGCGCTCACGGAAGCACTCGATGACAGCGACGTCAAGATGCGCGAGATGGCAGTCTGGGCACTCGGCGAGATCGAAGACGCGCGCGCGATCGAAGGTCTGTCGAAGGCGTTGAGTGATGGGAACGTCGGCGTGCGGAGGAAGGCAGCGTGGGCGATCGGCGAGATCGATGTGAGTGACGCGCCGCGCGCCCTGATCGACGCCACGCGGGACTCCGACCGCGAAGTGCGAAAGGCCGCGGCGCATGCACTCGGAGAGATCGGTGATCCGGCGTCCGTCCCGGCGCTGTTGGCGCTCGCGCGCGGGCAGGACAACGCGGTGCGCTACGTGGCCGTGCACGCGCTCATGGAGATCGAGGATCCCTCGTCGATCGAGGTGCTCGTCGAGCTCCTGAAGGATTCGGATCCCGAGGTGCGCAAGCTGGCCGCGCGGGCGCTCGGGAAGCACTAGGACGTCGTCACGAGGAATGAGGATCGAGGCATGAGACAGCGTCTCGGAGCAGCGACGCCGATGGTCATCGCGACGTTCGCGCTCGTGGCAGGAGTCATCGCGGTGAGCGTCGCACCGCACGCGGTGGAGTCGATCATCACCGGTGACGCCATCATCGTGACCGAGGAAGTGGTGGTCGCGGAAGCGGACGCCGCCGTTCAGGCGGTGGCGCAGACGCGCGATGACGTGGCGAAGGTTGCCGCACTCATCGCCGCCGTTCGCAACGCGAATCCGGTGTTGTGTGAGCTTGCGGCGCGCGGATCATGGAATGGCGGCTGGCACGGGTCCGGTCCGCTGACGCCACTCCAGGGACGCAACAGTGCAACGATGGAGCTCGTGCGCTTTGCCTCGAGCGCGCCGCGTGGTCGCGAGGTGATTCAGCCGTTGCGCGCGGCGCTCGGCGATCCGGACCCGTGCGTTCGCCGCTTCGTCGCTCCGCTGCTGGGGCGGACGCAGCAGGACGCAGCCGTCGAAACGCTGGTGGCCGCGTTGCGAGATCCAGGCGCCGTCACTCGTGAGGCCGCCGCGGTCGGTCTGCGATTCGCGGAGAAGCCGTCGACGATCGATCCGTTGACGCGCGCGCTCGAGGATCCGGAGGCCGTGGTGCGCGCCGCGGCCGCGTGGGCACTCGGTGAAATCGAGGATCCGGCCGCGATCCCCGCCCTCACCGCGGTGCTGCGGGAGGATCGCGATCCCGAGGTGCGGAGGATGGCGGCGTGGGCGCTGGGAAATATTGAGTAAGGCTGCGCGGTAAGGCCTCGGTCCTCCTTCTTCGCGCCTTACAGGACCAACGCCACTAAGGCTTCCACTCCTGCGCTTCGTATCGGCTCCCCGTGCGCTCGATTTCCGCGTGTTTGGCTAGCCACAGGAAGACGCCGGTGTGCTCCTCGGGCGTGGGCACGGACTTCGGGTCCTCACTCGGGAATGCGTCGGCGCGCATCGCGGTGCGCAGCGGGCCGGGGTTCACGACGAAGACGCGAATCTCCTTCGACTTGAGCTCGACCGCGTAGAGCGCGGCGATCGCGTCGGCCGCGACCTTCGAGACGAAGTAGGCTCCCCAGCGCGGTCGTATGTCGTCGACGATCCCGCTCGACACGAAGATCACTGCCGCATTGCGCTCGAGGTGGGGAAGCAAGCGCTGCGTGAGCAGGAAGGGGCCGCGCACGTTCGTCGCCATGACGGCGTCCCACGTCTCCAGCGAGTACTTCGCGAGCTCCTCGCGGTCACCCAGCAACCCCGCGTTGTGGACCACGACGTCGAGCCTGGTGCGGTCGGTCTCGAGCCGTTTCGCGACGATCGCTGCGCCCTCCTCGGTCGCGGCATCGGCGCGTACTGGACGCAAATCCAGCTTCGATGTGCGCGCCTCGAACTCGAGCTCGTCGAGTGCGTCCTGTCGCCGGCCGGTGCCGTAGACCGTATATCCATCGCGCGCGAAGTCGAGCGCCAGGGCATGGCCGAGTCCGCGTGTCGCTCCGGTGATGAGGGTGGTCGGCATCGAAAGTGGGTCGTGGAAGGGGCTATGGGGTATGACTCGCGATCCCGCTGAATCGTCCAGACAACGATGAAGATACTAACGGCTGCCCTCGTCCTCGCCGTCTCCTGCGCGGAGGACACGAGCAAGTATGCGCGGGGCCGGAGCCTCGATGTCGCCGAGCTTCCTGCCACGGAGCGCGCCCGAATCTACGCCGCCGCCCTCGGCGGCGCATTCGACATCGGTCCAGGCCTCTCGATCCTGGTCGACAGCAGTATGCTCAACCGCACCGGCGGGCTGGGCGTGGGCGGGACGTTAGGCGGCGACGTACGCGCGGCGCTGCACGAGACGAGGATCACGCAAGGCGAATGTGCGCCGCAGCGACGCGAAGCCAATCGCACTCCCATCTGTTCCGCGTCGATTCCGGGGTACGTGGTCCGCTTCTCCGAAGTCTTCGCGATGTCCGGCGATTCGGTGCAGACGCACGTGTTCGCCGAGCGCTACGATACGCCATCGACCGGTGTGCACAACCGGTTCACGTTCGAGCAGGCGTATCAGGTGGTTCGCCGCGGTGGGAACTGGAGAGTGGTGAGGAAGGCAAGGATAGATTAGGACGCTCATCCAGCTCGAAGAACCCGACCATGAACCACCGCCTCCTGTCGCACCACATGCGGCGGAGGCCGAAACCGGCCTCGCGCGCGCAGTCTCCGAGCTCGGCGGGCGAGTACTTGTACGACGACTCGGTCCAGATCGGCTCGCCCTGGTCGAAGTGGATTCGCTCGCCGTCGACCGTCACTTCCTGCGAATCGAGGCTGACGAGGTGCATCTCGACGCGGTTCGCGACGGGATTGTAGTACGCGTAGTGTCGGAAGCGATCGATGACGAACGTCGCATCGAACTCGCGGTTGAGCCGGACGAGTGCGTTGCGGTTGAAGGCGGCAGTGACACCGTCGGTGTCATTGTAGGCGGCATGCAGGATCACCGGATCCTTCCGGAGGTCGACGCCGAGCATGAGTCCACCGCCCGGTCCGACCACGCGCGCGATCTCGTGCAGGAGCGCAACCGCCTGCGGCGGGTGAAGGTTACCGATCGTGGAGCCCGGGAAGAACGCGACGCGCCGTCCACCGTGGAGCGATTCGGGGAATCGTGGGAGACATAGCCCGCGCGTGAAGTCCGCCTCGAACGGCAGCACCTCGAGATTCTCGTACGTCGCGGCCAGATCCTTCGCGACACGCTCCAGCTGTTCGGCCGACACGTCGATCGGCACGTACGCGGCGGGATCCTCGAGGTGATCGAGGAGGATGCGCACCTTGCGGGCTTCGCCGCTCCCTGGCTCGATGAGTACGACGCGCGGCCCGATGAGCTCCGCCATCTCCGCGGCGTGCGCGCACATGATCGCGCGTTCCGTGCGGGTGACGTAATACTCGTCGAGCCTGGTGATCTCCTCGAATAGCCGCGCGCCGCGCTCATCGTAGAACAGCTTCGCGGGTAGCGTCTTGGGAGAAGCGCGCAACCCGGCGCGCACTTCGCGGCGCAGGCGCTCGTGCGCCTCCTCGGGTGTTTCGATGTGCGGGCCGCGCTCGACCGCACGGACGACACGGGTCATGCCTTCCCGCTACGCATGACCCGCACCTCGGTCACAAGGGATCGCGCAGCGACGACGGCGCGGTCGAGGGGCCAGCATTGGCCAGTGACGTTCCCAACCTTCCGGACGGATGGTGCGTGCCGCTATCGTTCCCGGATGACAAAAGCCGTCTTTGGAGTCTTGGCCCTGCTGGTTTCCTTCGACGTTGCGCGCGCGCAAGGTGTACCCGCAACGGCCGAGGTTCAGCGGCGCATCGACGCGGTAATTCCCAAGGTCGTCGCATGGCGCCGCGACGTCCATGCGCATCCCGAGCTCGGCAACCGGGAGACGCGCACCGCGAAGCTCGTCGCCGATCATCTTCGCGCGCTTGGCATGGAGGTGCAGACCGGCATCGCACACACTGGCGTCGTGGGCGTGCTGCGAGGAGGACGGCCAGGCCCGGTCGTCGCGTTGCGCGCGGACATGGACGCGCTCCCCGTGACGGAGATGGTGGACGTCCCGTTCAGATCGCGCGTGCGCACGATGTACAACGGACAGGAAGTCGGCGTGATGCACGCCTGCGGCCACGACAATCATGTCGCGATTCTGATGGGTGCCGCCGAGGTGCTGGCGGGCATGCGCAGCCTGCTGCCGGGCACCGTGAAGTTCATCTTCCAACCCGCGGAAGAAGGCGCCCCTGCCGGCGAGGAAGGCGGCGCGGAGTTGATGATCAAGGAGGGAGTGCTCAGGAATCCTGCGCCCGAGGTCATCTTCGGCCTGCACGTCGGTGCGGACAGCGTGGGACGTCTCACGTACCGGCCCCGTGGAACGCTGGCTGCGTCGGACCGGCTCAAGATCGTGGTGCTCGGCCGACAGACGCACGGCGCGATGCCGTGGGGCGGCGTCGACCCCGTCGTGGTGTCCGCGCAAATCGTCAATGCGCTGCAATCGATCCCGAGCCGGCAGATGGATCTCACGATCGCGCCGTCCATCGTGACGGTGGCGATGATTCATGGCGGCGTGCGCAACAACATCATTCCGGATTCGGTCGTGATGGAAGGAACGATCCGCACGCTGGACACCGCCCAGCGCGCGGACATCCACCAACGGGTCAAGCGCACGGCGGAGAAGGTTGCGGAATCGTTCGGCGCGACGGCGGCGGTCACGATCGACCTCGGCTATCCGGTGACGTACAACGACCCGGCGCTCACGGAGCGCATGGCGCCGTCGCTGCGCGCCGCGGCCAACGGTCACGTCGCAGTCGTGCCCCCGTGGATGGGCGCCGAGGATTTCTCGTACTTCCAGCAGAAGATTCCGGGGTTCTACTTCTTCCTCGGTGTGACGCCCGCGAGCCAGGATCCGGCCAAGGCTGCGAAGAATCATTCGCCGTATTTCTTCGCCGATGAAGCGGCGCTGCCGGTCGGCGTGCGCGCCATGACGCGGCTCGTGCTCGACTACCTCGCGCCTCCGGCACCGATGATGCCGTAGGTTGGTCGGTGGGACAATCGTGTGAATATGGCCGGACCAGAGCGCTGACGCGGAGAGTCTCGAAATGATGATCAGCAAGGCAATGACGGCACACATGAACGAGCAGATCGGGCACGAGTTCGGGGCGTCGCTTCAGTACGTGAACATCGCCGCGTTCTTCGACAGCGCCGGGCTGCCTGTGCTCCGCGATTTCTTTTTCAAGCAAGCTGACGAAGAGCGCGAGCATGCCATGAAGTTCGTCCGGTATATGCTCGACGCCGGTGGCGCCGTTCAGATCCCGCAGATTCCAGCGCCGCGGCACGAGTTCCAGTCGGCGGAGGACGCGGTGCGAGCGGCGCTTGACTGGGAACAGACGGTCACGAAACAGATCGTCGCCCTCCTCGACCGTGCAACGTCGGAGAAGGACTACGTGGCCCACGATTTTCTGGAATGGTTTGCGCGCGAGCAGCTCGAGGAGGTGTCGAGCATGGACATGCTGCTCAAGATGATACGCCGGAGTGGCGACTCCGGGTTGATGCTGGTGGAAAACGCGATCGCGTCAGGCCGCGCGCTGAGCCTCGGCGGCCCGGAGAAGGGCTAGGCAGTCGTCGAACCGCCTAGGACGAGCGATCGCCGGTGCGTCGCGCCTAGCGAGTCGCGGATATCGTGAACCGGAAGCTCCGCTGGCCGCCCGGGGGGAGCGCGGGAACGACGAAACGCAATGTCCCCGCAGGGGTCCGGAGCTCGCGGACCGTCCCCGCAGCCCGCTCGCCGTCGCCCAGCGTCACCCGCGCGACGAGTCCCGGCACCGTATCGGGACCGGTGTTCCTCACCTCGACGCGGATGGAGCGTGCGTCGGGACGCGTCGCCCGCACCTCCACTGCCGCGCGCTTGCTCCACCACTCCACGACATCGTTCGCGGTAGTCAGCCAGACGGCGGTGTCGGCCCGAATGCGGCGCGCGATGCGTGCCAGCGCAGGAACCAGCTCGGGGCGTGCGAGGAGCTGCGAGTGATAGCTCAGGAGATAGAGCCCGCCTAACGCACGCACCTTCTGGTATTCGACGAGGTATTCCTTCACGATCTCGTCGAGGCTGCCGCGAGAGGCGAGGCTCGCGGCATCGAAGTCGTCCACGTTCGCACGTCCGAGGAGCACGACCGTATCGCCGTTCACCTCGAGCAGCTCCGGCGCGGCCGCGCGCGAGTTGTTGGCGCCGAACACGTACGTCCCACCCGCTTCCAACCACGCCGCGAGCGTCGCCGTGTCGAACTGCTCCTCCGGCGGGCGCAGCCCTGACACCGGCTCGCCGAGCAGGTCGCGAAGGTGCACCTGCGTGAGCGCGAGGCGCCGCCGCTGCACGTTCGCCGGCTCCCCGCCAAGCAGCCGGTGATTCTCGCTGTGCGTGCCGATCTCGTCCTGCTCGGCGATCGCTCGCGTCAGCGCTTCGTGCCGGCGAGCGAGCTCCGACGTCAGGAAATACGTCCCGCGCACGCCCGCGGCGCGGAGCGAGTCCAGCGCGAAGCGCGCGTTCGTGAACTGATCTTCGACGTCCTGTGCGAGCACGGCGGCGGCGATCTTGCCGCGCGGCCATGGCTCGAGCTCGGCGACGGGAAGTCGCGCGGTCCACGCCACCGCGTTTCGAACGAGCAGCTGGATGAGGTCGCGATCCCAGGGCAGCGCGTTGACTCCCGTCAGCTCGAAGCCCCAGTATGCGACGCGCGCCCGCCCGTAGCGCGATCGCACGACGGCGCCATCGAGCAGCGGAGCGTCGCGTGCCGGCTCGGGCCGCAGGGAGAACGACGAGAAGAACGCGTCCCGTCCGGGGCGCCGCAGCGCGATTGAGGGAGCGGGATCGAGCTCGAGTCGAGAGCCCGGCAGCATTCCCGCGCTGAGCGCGCTCCCGGTCGGAAAGGTGACGTACGTGATGTCGCGCTTCTCGAGGGTGTCGACGCGTGAAGCGCCGGTGAGCGCAACGAGAAGGCCGTAGCCGATGCGCCGGCAGCGGGCGTCCTTCGTCCCCAGCGCCCCGGTGGCAATGATTCCCTGGCCACGAGCCCTCGCGCGCTCGATCGCCTCACGCGTGGCGACGCTCAGGCACTGGGATGACGGAAGGACGATGACGCGAGCATCGCTCGAGGCGAGCTGGCCGGGCGACACGGTGCGGACATCCGCGCCCGTTGCCTCGAGCACCGCGGTCCACCGCGCGAGGATCGAGTCGAACGTGGTGCTCCTGCGGTAATACGACGCCGCTGCGGGATCGCGCACGAGCGCGACACGAACCGGCGACGGCAGCCTCGCCGGCGGAAGAATCGAGCGCATCGGGATGACCGTCGTCGCGCCCGCGAAGCGCTTCGGCCCCGGCGCCCTGTCGGACGTGCGCTCGCCACGAGCGGCCAACGCCACCGAGAGACCAATGACGGTGAGCGCCGCGAGCACGAGCCACCGCGCGCTCCCATTGCGTGTGTCATCCTCCCCTTCGGCGCCAAGCGTGATCCGCTCGAAGTACACGGGCCCTTCGCTCCGCTCGCGCTCTTCGCGCCTGGGCCGCCGCGACTCGCGCCACTTGTACGCGGCGTAGCTCCCCATCGCGAGAAAGATCGTGACGAGGAAAGCGACGAGGATAATGGTGGAGAAGAGCTTTTCTATAGTCATTGTTTGTGGCCGGTGCTCAGGGTGCTCAGGGTGCTCAGGGTGCCCAGTGTGCTCAGGGTGCAACGGCGGTTACCCTGAGCACCCTGAGCACCCCGAG
>JBQTHJ010000037.1:0-54111 GCA_052389995.1 Gemmatimonadaceae bacterium
ACCCGTGCATGCTGCACACATGAACACCATCGGTAAGCCGTGTGCGGGACAACCGCACGCACGGTTTGAAAGGAGGCGAGAGGAAACGGGCCGCTAACGCGGCACTGCACCTCTCATCTACCAATGAAACCGCTGGAACTGAAGGTCGCCCGCATCGGGAATTCTCGCGGCGTGCGTATCCCCGCCGGCACCCTCGAGCGATACCGCATCGGCGACCGCGTCGTCATGGAGGAACGCGCCGACGGCATCCTGCTTCGACCGCCGGGTCGCGCCGAACCCAAGCTGACGTGGGAGGACACCGCGCGCGAGATGGAGGCCGCCGCCGAAGACTGGAGCGCGTGGGATGCAGCCAGCGCCGATGGTTTAGACGAGGTGCCCTGGGCTCCGGCGCGACCGCGCCGAGTGGCCGAGAGCAAGAAGCCCTACAAGGCGCGTCGGCGTAAGCGGTGAGGCGCTACGAAATACGCTGGGCAACGCTGGACCCGGCCCAAGGCGCGGAGATGGCGAAGATGCGCCCCGTGGTGATCGTGAGTCTCGACGTCCTCAATGAGCGTCTCCAAACGGTTACGATCTGCCCTCTCACGACCCAGCTTCATCCACACTGGCGGACGCGGCTGGCTGTGCGTGTTGGCCGAAAGCCCGCCGAGATTGCGGTGGACCAGATTCGTACCGTGGCCAAGTCACGTCTCGGCCAGAAAGTGGGAAAACTGTCCGAGGACGACGCGCGCGCCCTACGGCGTCTGATTACCGAGATGTACGGGGAGTAGATGGTCGCTTCGCAAATCGGCGAAGGCCACTGGTCTCACCTGACGAGTGAGCGCGGGACAGCCTCCTCGCTCCGTCACGCGCGAGTCGGTGTTGGGCGCCAGGGGCGTCGCATCCTGACGGTCCTCCGGCTCGCGACGAAGAAGCCGTGGGCGATCGACGTGTCCATCTCACGCCCGTGAAGAAACCGCTCTACCTCACCGGAACGACCGTCTCCGTCGCCCACCACGGGAAGGGACTCGGCCGCCTCGCGCTTGAAGACGCGATCACAGTTGCGCACAAATGTACTACGAGTTCCTGATCGAATAACTCTCTCGCGCGCTTATGCCGCGGATCGCGTGGGCGCCGCGGGAACCGGGCCGGCGGGTACGAGCTGCTTCGACTTGAGATCAACCCGCAGGTTGAGTCCCTCCAGGGTGTGAGCGCCGAGGAGTACCATGTCGCCCGGCTCCGCGAACACCACCTCGTCCGATGTGCGCGTACCGCCCGCGTGAATGATGGCGTAGCCCATCACGCGATGGACCACACGCCCATCGGCAGTTCTAAACCGCTGCGCGCGCTCGACGCCAATGCCGAGTCTCTCGAGGACGTCGCGCGGAATCCAGGAGTACTCGCTTCCCGTGTCGACGAGCGTGTCCGCAAGCTCTCGAACGTCCCCACGGCGCTGGTGGCTTTCCACGCCGATCGTCGTTCTGAGAATCCCCACGTCGCTCATCGTAGTCCCTCGCGGCTCGGCAATGGCATCGATCACGTCCCGATCGCACCGATTCCTTACGGCGTGGTCTTCGTCAGCCCCGTCACCCTGCCGTCGGTGTTGTGGGCGAAGCGAATCCCGTAGATGCCGTCCGTCGACTCGAGCTTGCCGGACGCGACGATGTCCGACTTGGGGTATGTCGCGACCGTCTGTCCGTTGATCGCGCACTCGACCCGGTCGTCCATCACCTTCATCGAGATCTGCTGCGTCACCGGCTGGTTCTTCCCCGCCGCCTTGTTCACCGCCGCGTGCTCTTCGCCACGCGCGTTCATTTGGAAGGGCTCCGGGCCGAAGCCACGTACGATGAATCGGCCGTTCCCGTACGCCGTGCAGTACAGATACGACTGCTGATCCATACCCATGTCGTTGCCGCCGATGAACAGGCCGTACGGATGCGGGTGATCGTTGACGTTCATGTACTCGGGCTCGTGGAACGTCGCGCTCACCGTGTAGTTGCCGCTGGCGGTGTTTGCCGGATCCCAATACACCACGGCGGGACCGGTCGTCACGACGAGCGTGTCGCCGCGCTCCTCGAGCCTGGCGTTCTCGAGCTTCTGCCCCTCGCGCGCTTCCCCGGGATCGATCCGGCCGCTCCACCCTTCGGCCGCGATTCCACCGGCGGCAATCTCGCGCGTTCCATCCATGGGAGCGGCAGCACCACCAGCCGTGTCTTCAGTGGTCGCGGTGTCGTCGCCCCGAGTGCAGGCGGCAACGACGAGGAGCGCAATCGACAGCGTGATGAACCGATGGGCATGTGACATTGGACGAGCCTCGCGTGAATGTTCTGTCCCTATATGGAAACGGATCGCCGCCCCGCGCAAGACGCCCGAACGGGAGCCGTGCCCGTCAACCCTGTCCGGATGTCGCCCGAGCGCCCCTGGCGATCATCTGATCGAGCGTCGTTCGGTCGAACCAGCGCCCTCCGATGGCGACGCCCTGAATGCGCTCGCTGTTCGTGATGTCATCCAGCGGGTTGGCGCTCACGAGGAATCGTAATGCGCGCATTGTTCCTGTGCCTCGGTGGTGGACCGCCAACATGCGCCGCCGTGGCGCAATCGTCACCCCCGGCCTGCGAATTCTTTCACTTCAATGACAACTGCCGCGCGACCTCGGCTGCCCTTGCGACGGGTCTTCCCGCCAGTGCGCGCCCGGAGCATGTTCGGGCCGACTAGGACCCTTGCCAGACCAGGTCCGGGAGGTCTGTATGCGCGCGCCGCTGACGTTGCTGATCGCGTTTCTCCTGCTGTCCGCCGGCCACCCCGCGGTGCCTCCCGCGACGGAAGCAGCGCTGCCTAACGACAACCGGACGCCCGCGGGACGGCTGACGAACGGCGTCCTTCGCCTTCGTCTGGAAGCGCGGGAGGCTCGCTGGTATCCGGAAACCGAGAAAGGCGTTGGCGTCCCGGTGTTCGCCATCGCGGAGGCCGGAAAGCGCGCGCGAACTCCCGCGCCGCTCATTCGTGTTCCGCGCGGAACGATGATCGAGGCGACCATCCGCAATCGGTTGCCCAAGGCGGTGGCGTTCGGCGGGCTCCGGGCGCGAGGCGAGCCGGGATCGGACTCGGTCATCGTGCCGCCCGGCGAGGAGACCACGGTGCGATTTCCCGCCGACGTCGAAGGAACCTACTACTACTGGGGACGCACCGAAGCGTACCCGCCGATAGCGGGCCCGGGCTTGGAGCGCGACGCAACGCTGGTCGGAGCATTCATCGTCGATTCCATCAACGCGCGTCGCTCGAAGAACGAACGCATCCTCGTGCTGGGCTCTTTCTCGAGCCCGGTCTCCGAGCTCGGGATCAAGTCCGAGGCTGCCGACGTCGTGCTCAGGCGCGAATCGATTCCTCGCGAGAAGTGGTTCATCACCGGCGTAAACGGCCTGTCGTGGCCGCACACCGAGCGTCTCACCTACACCGTCGGCGACACAGTGAAGTTCCGTGTCATCAACGCTGGTCGCTTTCCGCATCCGATGCATCTGCACGGGTTCTATTTCCAGGTGCATTCGAAAGGCGATGCGCACCGCGACACCGTCTATGCCGATTCGATGCGGCGCGACGTCGTAACCGAGTGGATTCCCGGCGGCACGACGGTGAGTCTCTCGTGGGTGCCCTCACGACCCGGCAACTGGATGTTCCACTGCCATCTCGTGACGCACATCAGCGATGTGCTGCGGCTATCCGAGCGAGCTCGCGCGTCGGGGCACGTCGGTCACGCCCAGCATGGGATGGCCGGCCTGGTGACGGGAATTCACGTGAAGCCGAAGGGACGGACGCTCGTAGCCGACGTGCAACCACGCCGGCGAATGCGCGTGTACGTGACGGAAAGAGCGAACGTCTACGGCGACCGCAACGGCCGTAGCTACGTCCTCCAGGAGCAAGACGGCGCTCCTGCGGCGGACTCGATCGCGTTCCCAAGCTCGACGCTCGTGCTCCGACAGAACGAGCCCACCGAGATCGCCGTCATCAACGTGAGTAGGAGCCCAACGACCGTTCACTGGCACGGGCTCGAGCTGGAAAGCGTGTTCGACGGCGTGGGGGGTTGGAGCGGCTGGGGCAAGCAGCTCGCTCCAGTCATCGCGCCCGGCGATTCGTTCGTCGCCCGCCTAACGCCGCCGCGCGCCGGGACGTTCATCTACCACTCGCACGTCGACGAGCCGGAGCAGATCGCCGCGGGACTCTTCGGCGCGCTGATCGTCGTGCCGGCACACGCGAGCGCAGACACGACCGACCGGCTCTTTCTCATTGGGATGGCCGGGCCGGAAGACGAGGCGCCGCCTTCCGTGAACGGGTTGCGCAGCCCACCACCGGTGGAGGTACGCGCCGGCGTCAAGTACCGGTTCCGCTTCATCAACATCTCTCCGATGGAGACGCGTACCGCCCAGCTCCTTCGAGCCGATACGGTCCAACGGTGGCGCGCGCTCGCGAAGGATGCATTCGATCTTCCCCCGGCGCAGGCGATCGAGAAGCCCGCAGTGGTCCCGCTTCACGCTGGCGAAACCTTCGATTTCGAGGTGATCCGCCATCAGCCCGAGTCGCTCACGCTCCGGATACTCGGGCCCCAGTCCATTCCGGCGCGCCGGGAATTCGTGGCACGCGCCAAGCCCGGGGAGCGGATGTCGCCGCTCGTTCTCAACGTTCCGGTGATCGTTCGCTAACCAGGAACGCCGGGATGCCAAGGCGGCGCGACGCCTGGCGGAGGAGATCGTCCGGCAGTTGCGCCCGCAGTGACCGCTCCCGCCACCCTCCACCGGAGACGCACTCATGATCGAGCTGCACGACGCCGAGCGCGGCACGCGCCTCGGCACCATCTCGGATGAACAGCTCCAGTTCCTCGTCGAAGCTCTCGAGGAGGCATCGCTGGAAGACAAGGACTACTACATCAGCGCCGACACGGTCGACATGCTGGAGGAGGATGGCGCCGACCGCCAATTGCTTCAGCTGCTGCGAAGCGCGTTGAGCGGACGTGAAGGGATGGACATCCGCTGGTCACGCCGTTAGGCGGTCGACATCAGTTGATCGCCCGCAAGGTCAACGAGTACAGCGTGTGATCTATGCATGGAATTCCTCTTTAGAATCGAGATCCAATGAGCTTCACATCCGCGTCCTTCCACGCCTCAGCGAACATCGCTCGCGCGCGGCGCGCTTCAGCGGCCTTTCCCTGCCGCTCGAGCGCTTGAGCCAGGCCGAACAACGACCATCCGTTGCGAGGAAAACGCTCGAGGTCTTCGCGATACACGCGCTCGGCTTCCCCGAACTGCCGGTCGGCCAGGAGCGCCACACCTAACGAATGGCGCATGGGGGAGTACCAGGTCGGTGGCTCGGTGTACGTGAGCCCGTCCTCCAGCTGCACCGCCGCGCGGAAATGACCGATCGCGTCCTTCGGTCGCTTCCCACGCAGGGCGATCTCCCCTTCGAGCGCTTTCACGGCGATCCGCAGCGCGGTGCCGTTGTCACTCACCGGGTACGCCGTCGCCATCACCCGCACGCGTTCGAGATCGCGTACCGCGGCTGCTTCGTCGCCCAGGGCGGCGTGCGCGACGCCGCGCGCATACCACGTCATCGCGGCGAGGAAGGGGATCGAGTCACCGGGCAGCGGCTCGGCCAGAATCTCCTTCCACCGTCCGAACGTCACGAGCGTCGTCTGTACGACGGGCGTCACGGATTCCATCCACGGAACCGCTTTCACCGCGGCGACGCTCAGACGGTTCGCCGTCTCACGCGCGGCGCCAATGGCCTTCTCGCTCATTCCGGTCATCGATGCGGCGAACGACAGGAAGTGGTAGTTGTGCGGATAGTAGCCGTTGGGGTACGCGCCACGTCGTGCGACGCCGGGGCCTTCCAGCATCGCCTCGTCGGCGTGCACGGCGTGCTCGTTGAGCGTGATCGCATCGGCGTAGCGGCCCACGCGGATGTAGATGTGCCCGGGCATGTGCACGATGTGTCCCGCACCGGGCATCAGTGATGCCAGCCGCTCCGCGCACGCGAGAGCGCGCTCCGGGTGCCGCGCTTCGACGGCGTGGATGTACAAGTGACACGCGCCAGGGTGATCCGGGTTCACCGCGAGCACCCGCTCGAGTCGCTGAATGATCTCGGGCGTCAACCGACGCGGCATCCCGTCGGCGGTCCAGTAGTTCCAGGGTGAGAGGTTCATGAGTGCGTCGGCGTACAACACCTGCGCTTCCTGATCGTCGGGAAAGTCGTCCGCCACCGCCCAGATGCGCACCGCCCACGTGGAGTCGAGTACCGCGCGCTGGTCTGGTCGCTCTCCGATGTAACGAGTCGCCAGCGCGTCGATGAGCGCCCGCTCCCGCGTCGTGACGTGCGTCCCCTTGTCGAGCGCTCGCTGGATGGCTTCACCCGCGCGGAGCCCCGACGCCTCATCCATCCCGGCGTTGATGTTCGGTCCGTAGGCGAACGCGACCCCCCATGCGCACATCGCGCAGCTGGGATCGAGCCGCTCGGCCTCCTCGAACGAGCGAATGGCCTCGGCGTGATTGAATGCCCACACGAGGCGCAATCCCTGATTGAAGTAGCGCTGCGCCTGGGGGTTGGCGGTCGTGATCTCGTACTGGTGCCTCCCCAGATTCCCGTAGAGTGGCACGGGGTCGGCGGCGGTGGCTGATGCATGCCGGTGCTGCGCCAATGCGCTGCCGTTCGCGACAGAAAGGGTCGCGAGGCCCAGGGCGACGCGACACAAATGACGGGGTATCATCGTTCCTCCAAAGGGCGAAAGTCCTGCGGAACACCCGCGGTCAAGTGGTTCCGCGGTGTCTCCCACGGCCTATATTGCGCAGCCTGTCCTTCCTTCCCGACATGCCGGTGCCGCGATCACAGTCTTCCGGAGTCGAGCCTCTACAGAGGGGCGCCGTGACGGCGCTGCTCGAGCGGGCTCGGAGCGGCGACGCGGCGGCCCAGGCGCAGCTGGTCCCGCTCGTCTATGCGGACCTGCGCCGCGCGGCTGAGCATCTGCTCCGGCGCGAGCGGAAGGGGCACACGCTTCAGCCCACCGACCTCGTGCACGAGGGTTTTCTCAAGCTCGTCGGAACGGATGCCTCCGATGCCCAAACCCGCAGGCATTACATCGCCATCGCCGCGCGGGCGATGCGCCAGGTGCTGGTCGATCACGCGCGCCGGCGCGGGGCGGGGAAGCGCGGCGCGGGCCGCGTGGAGGTGCGGGTGACGAATGCCGACGTGGGCATCGACGTGGACCTCGCCGAGCTCGTGGCGCTCGATGATGCGCTCGAGCGGCTCGGTGCCCGCAACCCACGGCTGCTCCAGGTCGTGGAGCTGCGATTCTACGCCGGGCTCAACGAGGAGGAGATCGCCGGAATGCTCGGCGTGACGTCGCGCACGGTGCAGCGCGATTGGGCGACGGCCCGTGCGTGGCTCTACAAGGAGCTTGCGGCCGCCCCATGATCACGACCACCCGTCACACGCTGGACGACCGCGACCGGTGGGCCGAGCTCGAGCGCTACTTCGCGGAGGCCATCGAGCAGCCGCGCGCGGAGCGGGCGCAGTGGCTCGAGGAGAACGTGCGCGACGATCTCGTGCGCACGGAGCTTCAGGCGATGGTCGCGGCGCATGAGCGCGTGACCGGCGTTCTCGACCGGCCGCTCGCGATCCGCCCGAGCGACGTGACCATGCGTCTCCAGCGTGCGCTCGGCGACTGGTACACGATCGTTCGATCGTTAGGCCACGGCGGCAGCGCCACCGTCTTCCTGGCGCGCGAGCACAAGCACGACCGGAGCGTCGTGCTCAAGGTGCTGCACCCCGAGATCGCCGCGCAGCTCGGCGTGCATCGCTTCATCAGCGAGGTGCGCATCGCCGCACAGCTTGCGCACCCGCACATCCTTCCGCTCATCGATTCGGGGGAGGCCGACGGTCTCCTGTACTACGTCATGCCGCACCTCGAGGGGGAAACGCTGCGTGACCGGCTCGGCCGGGTGGGCCGGATTCCGGCGCCGCAGGCGGTTGGCCTTCTCCGGGACATTGCCGACGCACTGCGGGCAGCACACGCGGCGGGCGTGGTGCACCGCGATCTCAAGCCGGAGAACGTGCTCTGCGCCGGAGATCACGCGTATCTGATCGACTTCGGTATCGCCGTCCGCGATGATCTCGAGATCCCGAGGCACACGAACGAGGGAATGGTCGTCGGCACGCTCGGGTACATGAGTCCGGAGCAAGCGGCCGGCCAAACCGTTGGTGCGCCGAGCGACATCTTCGCCTGGGGCGTGATCGCGCGGGAGATGCTGACGGGAATGGGACCGCTCGAGGCGACCGAGCGCAGCCTCAATGATGTGCCTGCCCCGCTCGCGTCGCTCATCCGGCAGACGCTGGAGTCCGATCCGAAGAAACGGCCCGCGTCGGCGGGCGAAATCGTTGCTCGTCTGGAGTCGATTCACAAACCTCCACGACGTGCTGCGCGTCGGCGAGTGGCGGCAGTCGCGCTGGTCGCCGTGGCAGCAGGGGCGGCTTTCATCGTCCGGTCGCAGATCTCGGGCGACGCGGCCGTTCGCGGCCTCGCCTTACCTGTCGCCGTCGCCCCGCTGCATAACGAGACCGGGGACACGACGCTCGGCATCTGGTCTCGCATGACGGCCGACTGGCTCACGCAGGGCTTGCACGAGACATCGCTCGTGCGTGTGGTGCCGTGGCCGACGGTACGGCAGGCGTGGGAACAGCTCCAGACGACCGGCGCGGCCGTGTCGAGCTTGCTCGCGCGCGAGGTCGGCGCTGCAACCGTCGTCACCGGCTCCTACTATCTCACCGGCGATCGCGTCGGCTTCCGGCTCGATGTCACCGATGCGGGGAGCAATCGGCTGATCGCCTCGCTCCCCGCGATCGTCGTCGGACGCGATTCGCTGGAGGAAGCCGTCCGCCAGCTCCGAAGCCGGCTGATGGGATTCGTCGCGCTCCAGTACGATGAGCGTGCCTCGTCGCTCCCAGGGCTTGCCACCCGCCCGCCGACGTTCGATGCCTATCGCGCGTTCGATCGCGGACTCGCGAGCTACAACGACCAGGAGTATGCCGCAGCAGCCACCGAGTTTCGTCGCGCCTGGCTCGCCGACACCACGTTTCCCGTTCCGCTCATCTACGCCGCGATGGCGCACTGGAATCGCGATGAATACGAGTGGGTGGACACGCTGGTGACGATGGCGCAGGCGCGACGCGACCGGATGAGCGAGTACGATCAGCAGCAAGTCGAGTATCTCTCGGCGCTCCTCGCCAGCGATGGCGGTCGCGCCATGGCCGCGGGGATGCGCGCGGTGGAGATCGCTCCGGAATCGCGTGCGGCGTACAACCTCGGGCGCGATCTCATCGCGATGAATCGGGCCGAGGACGGCCGGCGCGTGCTCGAGGCGATCCATCCGGAGCGGGGGCTCATGAAAGGCTGGCCGTCGTACTGGACCCAGCTCACGCATGCCCGTCACCTCACGAGAGATCACGAAGCGGAGCTCGAGGCTGCGCGATCGATGAAGGAACGGTTCCCCGAGTCGACGGTGGCGCTGGTGCTCGAGGCGCGAGCGCTCGCCGCCCTCGGGGGTACGCCGTCACTCGACTCACTGTTGTCCGTCACGGCAGCGCGCCCAGCCGGCACCTATTGGTCTCACGGCGCGGAGCTCGTCGTTGCCGGGGAGGAGCTCGTCGCGCACCACGATAGCGCTCGCGGGAGGCCGTATCTCGAGCGCGCGATCGCGTGGCTCGAGCGCGAGCTTCGCGCCGACGCGGGGCGACGCGAGCACCGGTACTGGCTCGGCAGCGCCTTGTACGGTCTCGGACGGTGGCGCGAGGCCGACGCGATGTTTGGCGCGCTTCACCGGGACTTTTCCGATCGACCTCAGTATGCCGGCCTCGCGGCGCTGGCGCGTGCGCGCGTGGGTGATGCTCGCGGCGCCGCGCGCTTGTTAGGCGAGCCGCCCACGTTCGCGCGGGGCGAGCATACCATGTTCCGGGCGCGACTGGCCGCGATCGCCGGCGATACGGCCGCGTCGCGCGGGTTGCGTCAGCAGGCGCTGGGCCAAGTCGTCTCGGGCTTCGCCTGGCTTCACGCGTCGGCGTACCGGGACTTACCTTATCATCGACCGCTAATGGGCGCGACCATGGAAGCGTCGCGCGTTCAGTAGAAAACTCGCATGCCGAGCCACTGGCTGCTCAAGACCGAGCCGTCCACGTACAGCTGGGACGACCTGCAACGCGAGAAGACCGCCGTCTGGGATGGCGTGAGCAATCCCGTCGCGCTCAAGAATCTGGCGGCGATGAAGCCTGGTGACGACGCGCTCATCTATCACACCGGTGGCGAGAGGGCGGTGGTGGGGCTCGCTCGGGTGACCAAGGCCGCCTATCCCGATCCGAAGGCCAAGGATCCGAAGCTGCTCGTCGTCGAGATTGCGTCCGTGCGGCGTCTGGCGCCGGTAGCGCTGGCGGACATCAAATCCGACCCATTGTTCAAAGAGTCGCCCCTCGTGAGGCAGGGGCGACTCTCCGTTGTTTCGCTCAACGACGCGCAGTTCCAGCGACTACAGGGCGCGTAGAACTACCGCTTCGCGCGCTTCTTCTTCGCGGTCGCCTTTCGAGCGGGCGCCTTCTTCTTCGACGCTGCTTTCTTCTTCGCCGGCGCGGCTTTGGCTTTCTTCTTCTTTGACGCCGCGGTCTTCGCCGTGGGCCGAGAAGCAGACTTCGCCGCAGCTTTCGATGCGGCACTCGCGGCGCCGACCGCGTGCACGGCGAACCCCGCACCCTGTGGGTCGCCGAGGATCGCGATGATCCCGCCCGGAATCTCCATGGGCGGCTGCTTCACGAACCCGCCCCCTTTGGTCGCCGTCTCCACCGCCTTGTGCACGTCCCTGACGTTGACGTAGAGCATCCAGAACGGCGGCATCCCCGACATCTCCGGCGGCCGGTTGAACATGCCACCGTACGGCGTCCCCTTCTTGCCGAACATGAAGTACATGCCGCCGGGCCCCATGTCCATCTCACCCGTCTTCTCCCATCCGAACAGATGGCGGTAGAAGTCGAACGCCGTGTTGTAGTCGAGGGTCATGAGCTCGTGCCACGAGAGGTGGCCGAGCCTCGGCGTCCCGTCCCATCCGCCCCTGGCCGTCTTCGACTTGTAGATGCCGAACGTCGCACCCTGCGGGTCCTGAACGACCGCGAACCGCCCGGTGCCGGGGATCTCCTCTGGCCCCTGCACGACCTTTCCGCCGAGGAGTGCGACCTTTCGCGCTGACTCATCGACGTTGTCGGCGGAAACGTACGGCATCCAGTTAGGCGGCGTGCCGCGCGCCCGCATCTCCGGGGTGAGGGTGAACATCCCGCCCATTGGGACGGAGTCGACCGTCCACATCGTGTAGTCCTTGTCGAACTGCTGCGTTCCCCATCCGGTGATGGGCGGATAGAACTTGCGTGCGCCAGCGACGTCGGGCGTCGTGAGCTCGTACCAGATGAATTGGCCGTGCATGGTTGGTTGGGTCCGAGGGTGTTTGTTGGGGAAGGTCGCATCAATCAGCATCTGGAAAAGTGCTCGCCCCGGCCAGTTCGTCCAGACGCCCGATTGTTCGATTTGCGTGAGGCCGGGCGGGGGACGTACTGTAGCCTCGTGCCGCCGACCCTCTCGCCCCTGCTCTTCGCGCTTCTCGGCGCGTTTCGAGCTCAAACTTCGGGAGTTCAGGTACTCTACATCGCCACCAGCTCCACCGCCTTGCGCACCATGCCCGTCCCACCTTCACACCATCGCCAGCCCAATGCCGGTGTTGCCGCTTGTCGCCTCGATCACCGTGTGTCCCGGCTTGAGCGCGCCCGACTTCTCGGCTTCCTCGATCACGCCAAGCGCGAGGCGATCCTTCACCGAGCCCAGGGGATTCAGCGCTTCGATTTTGACGCAGAGGGTGACGTTCTGTGGGGCGAGCCTGTTGATGCGGACCACGGGCGTGTTGCCGACGGTCCCGAGAATGTCGTTGAAGAGGGGCATGGGGACTCCTGGGCTTTGCGGCTCGGCGGTGATGATACTGGATCGGCGAGACTCTCGGGCGGTTCCAGGGCGTTCGGGAACGGCAAAGATGACGCCCGGCACGCCTCACCGCGCCCTTACCGCGCCTATCACTCGTCTGACGAGCTCCTCGGTCGCGCCGCGCTCGATCCAGCGCGCGACGATCACCAGGTCGTTCTCCGGATCCACATAAATCATGTTCGTGCCGGAGCCCAGGTGCGCGAAGGCCGACGCCGGGGCGCTTGGCAGAAGCTTGCGATCGGTATTCAGGAACCAGTTCATGAACCCGTACGTCGGTTGAACCGGCGTCGGCGTGAGCGCCATGCGCACCCACGCGTCCGACAGCAGCTGGCGGTCCTTCCACTTCCCGCGGCGAAGCGTGAGGTAGCCGAAGCGCGCCTGGTCGCGCGCACTGATGAACATCCCGCCGCCCCAGTGGCCCCCGCCGCTCATCGATTGCACGGCGATTCCGTCGATGAGGACCCATGAGTTCTCGTAGCCGAACCAGCGCCATGTCTGCGAGGCGCCGATGGGATCCATCAGCAACTCCTTCAGCACCTGCGGGAGCGGGCGGCGCCAGACGTTGAGCGCCGCGAGCGCGAGCACATTGACGCGCACGTCGTTGTACTCGTATGCACTTCCCGGCTCGTGGCGCGCGCGCGTCCGCCACTGCGACGGCTCGCCGGTCGGCCGGTCGGCCCACTCGGGCTTCCCCCAGAGCGTGCCCTCCCAGTCGCTCGTCTGCCTGAGGAGATGATCCCACGTGATCTTGCGATTGTGCGGCGTGTCGAAGGGCAGCAGCGCCGACTCGCCGTTGTTCTGGGAAGCGCGACCGTCGTCCTGCCTAACTAGCACCACCGGTGCCATGTAGTCGGCGACACGATCCTGAACGCTGCGAATGAGTCCTCGATCCAGCGCCAGCCCGACCGTGGTCGACAAGAAGCTCTTCGTCACACTGAACGTCATGTCGACGCGATCCGGATCTCCCCACTCAGCGACGATGTAACCGTGCCGCAGGATGACACCCGTGGGGTCGCCGCGTGTCTTGAACGGACCAATGCCTTCGCCGAACGGCTCGCGCCCGAAGCTCTGGTAGTGCGCGGCCTCGAGATCGCGAGGGCCCTTCGTCTCGCTTGCCTTCGCGAAGGCAATCGCTTCCTCCAGCAGCCGCGCATCGAGTCCGACCTGCGCCGGCGCCCGCCGTTCCCATGCAGCCCCAGGCTCAGGGTAGTAGACGCTCTGCGATGCGACGGCGCCCGGCGCCAGCAGCGCAGCCAAGCACGTCACGCCGAGAAGAACCAGCGGGAAGCCACCGAGTGGCCTCCCGGCGTCGTTCCTGAATTCTGTCATCTGTATTCTGTCATCTGTATTCTGTCATCTTTGCCTACGACAGTTTGCCTACGACAGCGATCTCAGGGGGCCTCAGCAACACTCTCCTTCGGCGTATACCTCTCGAACCACGACCGCAAATAGAGCTGAGTCCTCATGAAGTTCGACGGCTTCGACGACGTCCCATGGTACTCCTCGTTGAAGCGCACCATCGCCGTCGGTACCTTCCGGTACTTGAGCGCCTGATAGTACTCCTCCGTCTGCGAGATCGGGGTGCGAAGATCGAGCACTCCCGTCATGAGCATCGTCGGCGTCTTCACGTTGCCGACGTACATGAGGGGCGAGAGCTTGAGATAGAGCGACGGATCTTCCCACGGCGGATTGGGGAATCTGTTGTATCCCCACAGGTTGATGTCCGTCGTGCCGGCAAAGCTGAGCCAGTTCGTCACCGGACAGTTCGCCGACGCCGCCGCGAAGCGATCGGTGTGCCCCACGATCCATGACGTCAGCACGCCACCGCCGCTGCACCCGTAGACGAACATCTTCTTCGCATCCACGTAGCCGCGGGCGAGCACGGTATCGACGGCGGCCATGAGATCATCGTAGTCCTTGCTCGGATAGGCATGCTTGATCGCGTTGCCGAACGCGCTTCCGTAACCGGTGCTGCCGCGCGGGTTCGTGTAGAGGACGACGTACCCGTTCGCGGCGTGCTCCTGCCACCCGAAGCTGAATCCGACGTTGTACATCGAGTGCGGCCCGCCGTGAATCGCCAGCATCAGCGGGTACTTCCGGCGCGGGTCGAAGTCGGGCGGCTTCACGATCCACCCTTGCACGCGGAAGTCATCCAGGGAGGTGAGCCAGATCTCCTCGACGCCGCCTAACGTCTTCCCGGCAAGCACGTCGTCGTTGACGTTCGTGAGGGTCCGCACGTTTGCCGGCGTCTTGAGTGAGAACGCCACCACGTCGGTCGGATCCTGGAACGAGCTGCGTAGCCCGACCGCCGTCGTGCCGCGCACATCCGTTACCGTCAGCATGTGTGTTCCGTTCGTCACCGCGCGCGGCTCACCACGCAGCGGTGCGAACCACAGGTTCTGCGCTCCCTTGTCCTGAATCGTGAAGTAGATGCCGCTCCCATCAGGCGTCCACTCGAGACGCATCGGCGAGCGATCGAGCAACTGCGTGAGCGCGCGCGAGTTCGACCCGTCGGCATTCATCACGTAGAGCGTTGCGTCGCGCCAGGTGTCGTCGCTCCAGTCGAACCCCGTGTAGGCAATGAGGCGTCCATCGGGCGACGGCACCGGGCCGCCGTCCGGCCCTTTCCGCGTGGTGAGCTGCTTCACCTCCCCAGAAGCGGCGTCGACCGAATACACCTCGCTCTCGTTGAACTTGTAGTCGGCGTCCGGATCGCGGAGCGCACCGAACACGAGCCTTTTCCCGTCGGGCGTCCACCGCGCAGGTCCATGCTCGAAGTCGCCGCTCGTCACCTGACGCGGCGTGCCGCCATCCGCCGGCACCACGAAGAGATGACGATAGCCGTCGTCGACGTAGCCCTGCCGGTCGAGCCGATACCGGAACCGCGTCACCACGCGCGGCGGCTCCGTCCACTTCGCTCCCTTGGGCGCGGCCGGCATCCCGATGTCCCACTTCTCCTTCTCCGGGACGAGCATGCGGAACGCGAGCGACTTTCCGTCCGGCGACCACTCAAGATCGGCCGGCGTCTCCGTCACCCGCGTGAGCTGCGTCGTCCCGCCCTCGGCGTCCATCCATCGGACGAAGAGCTGCGTCCCCGTCGGCTCACCCTTCGCGAGGTACGCGAGACGCGTCCCATCCGGCGACCACTTGGGGCTGGAGCCGTTCACGAGGAAGCGGTTGCGGGACCCGTCGGCGTTCATGATCCACAGCGACGCTTCCCAGCGATCGTTGAGCTTGTCGACCCAGCGCCGGGTGTAGACGATGTGTCGACTGTCGGGGGAGAGTTGGGGATCGGCGACATCTTCCCACTCGAGGTAGTCGGCGAGGCCGAGCCGCTTGGCGGGCGCCTGCGCGGGGAGCGACGCGACGAGGACGAGAAACGCGAGCAGCGCGGTGATGCGGAGGCGAGGCATGGGACCTCCGAGCATTGGAGAAGTCCCTATTCTGGTCTCGCAGGTCCTCGGGCGCCACTACCATGCTTCGCGGGGCGACGGCCAACGTCGAAAGGCAACCCCAACGTCGAAGGCAACGGCAACGTCAAAAAGCGTTGGGTGAAACGATCAAATCCGATGACAGACCGGACAAATCCGGATCGCTCCCTGGCGCCGAGCATTCTTCTCGCGCAAGCACAACAGAAAGAAAACTTGGGGCTGTAGAGGAAGGCTCAATGCGCCGGGAGCAGATTCGGATTTGTCCGGGCTGTCATCGGATTTGATCGTTTCACCCAACGCTTTTGCCGTTGCCGTTGCCCTTGACGTGGGTCAACATCTCGATGGATGACTGGCAATCGCGGACTCGCGTCAGGTAAGGCAGGCTGCCCGGACGCGACGTTCGAGGGAGCGTGGTAGAGCATGGATCAGCGGTGTGACGTCGCAATCGTGGGTGCGGGCGTCGCCGGTCTGTCGGCGATGCGCGCGCTCGAGGAGGGCGGTCTCCGAACGCTCGTCCTCGAGGCGCGCGACCGCATCGGTGGACGCATCCGTACGATTCGCGATCCGCGCCTGCCGCACCCGATCGAGGTCGGTGCAGAATTCGTGCATGGCAGCGCGCCGGAGCTGCTCGAGATCATTCACGAGGCGCGACTGCTCGCGTACGCGGTCGAAGGGGAGCGCTGGCGCTCGCGTGGAGGCCGCCTAACGCGTCTCGACGATTTCTGGGAACGGATGCAGACGGTCGCGCGCCGCATCGATGGACGCAAGGCCGACCGCTCGTTCGGCGACTTCCTCGGCGACGCACCCGGCGGACGCAGGGCGACCGACGCACGCCGCCTCGCCCTCTCGTTCGTCGAAGGCTTCCACGCCGCGGACTCACGACGCATCAGCGTGCGCGCACTCGCCGACGGCGGCATCCCGCAGGACATTGAGGAACAGCGTCAGCTGCGCATCGCGGACGGCTACGACCGCGTTCCGGAATGGCTCGCTGCCCCGTTTCGCGACCGGATCGAGACGAAGTCTGTCGTCAACCGCATCGAATGGGACCGCGGCGCAGTCGCGCTGTCGGTGCGACGGAACGGCTCGCCGTCGTGGACGACCGTGACAGCGCGCGCCGCGATCGTCACCGTTCCACTCGGCGTTCTGCTTGCCCCGCCAGGCGAGACGGGTGCGATCGCATTCTCGCCACCGCTGCCCGTAATCGACGGTGTGCGCAACCAGCTGACGATGGGCGCAGTGGTGCGCATTGGGATTCTCTTTCGGGAACGGTGGTGGACCGACCGCATGCGGGCGGTGCCGCGCGGCGCCTCGCTCGCGTCGATGAGCTTTCTTCACGGCGACAGCGGCGATATTCCGGTCTGGTGGTCGCTTCACCCGGTGGATGCGCCCGTCATGATCGGGTGGGCGGGTGGGCCGGCGGCCGAGCGGTTGGCGGGCCGCCCGCGCGATGACATCCCTCTGCGCGCATTCACGGCGCTCGCGACGAACCTCGGCGTATCGCGCCGCCGCGTCGAGTCGCAGGCCGAAGCGTTCTGGACTCACGATTGGCAGCACGATGCCTTCTCTCGCGGCGCCTACAGCTACGCGCTCGTCGGCGGTGTCGACGCGGCATCGCGGCTGGCGCGGTCGATCCACGGCGCGCTCTGGCTGGCGGGCGAGGCCGCGGACGCCGAGGGACGGAATGGCACGGTGCACGGTGCGATCGCGAGTGGCCGTCGTGCCGCGAAGTCCATTCTGCGTGCGCTCTAGCTGCACAAGCGTTACGGGCATCAAGAACGAAGGGTTCGGACGCGGATGACGCGACTCCTGCGAAAAAGGCAGAATCTACTTCGCGCGGAGTCAACCCTCCTCTCAATCAACAAAAGAATCGTTCTTTGACCTGCGCCTGGAACCTTCCCGGTGCAGAACAGAGCAGCGTCTGCTTTCGTGTTGCGCGAGGAGAGTTGAGGTTTGCAGTTCTGCCGCACCAACGTGTGCACGGTTATCATCCAGCATGCGCCAGGCTATTCGAAGCTCCTTCGCCGCGGCGGTCGCCGCTGTCTCGACAGTCGCGTTCACCCAGGTAGTCGCCGCACAGGACACCACTCGCGTCCCGCGCGCGGACAGCGTGGCGACGGATTCGGTGGCGACGACGACCGATTCGATTCCGGCGAAACAGCCCGTTGCCACGCGTCCGGCGAGACCCAAGCCCGTGTGGCCCGTTCCGGGGCCGTTGCCCCTTCCCGGGTCGATTCTGCCGAACAGCCGGATCGTCGCGTTCTACGGGAATCCGCTCTCGAAGCGGATGGGCATTCTCGGGCAGATCCCGCCAGATCGTATGCTCGCGAAGCTCGACACGGTGGTCGAGAGATGGCGTGCGGCCGATCCCCTCACGCCCGTGCAGCCCGCGCTGCATTTCATCGCCGTCGTCGCGCAGGCATCGGCGGGCCGGGACGGGAAGTATCGCGCCCGCATGGCCGATACCCTGATCGACCGGGTGTTGAGCTGGGCGGAGACGCGGGGCGCCATTGTCTTCCTCGACTTGCAGGTCGGGAAGAGCACGCTTGAGGAAGAGCTGCCCCGGCTCACGAAATACCTGTCGCTGCCTAACGTGCACCTGGGGATCGATCCCGAATTCTCGATGAAGCGCGGCGGCCGGCCCGGACAGCGCGTGGGCACGTATGACGCCACCGACATCAACTACGCGACGTCGTTCCTCGCCGAGCTGGTGACGCGCCACAACCTGCCGCCGAAAGTCCTCGTGGTCCACCGGTTCACGCGTCCCATGGTCACGAACACGCGCAAGATCACCCTCGATCCGCGCGTGCAGATCGTGATGCATATGGATGGGTGGGGGTGGCCGTCGCTCAAGAAAGAATCCTACCGCCGCTACATCTACCAGGAGCCAGTGCAGTTCACCGGCTTCAAGCTGTTCTACCGCAACGACACGAAGAGCGGCCACCCATTGATGACGCCGGCGGACATCTTGATGCTCGAGCCCAAACCGGTGTACATCCAGTACCAGTAAGACCTTTTGCGGAGCTGCCTCCATGAGGAATCGGTCGTCGACACGCTGCTGGCCCGAGATCCGGATCTGGTCAGCCGCCTGCCGGCCGATGAGCTGCGCCGGCTCCCGGACGCCGCGCAGGAGAACAAGGCGGACGTGGTGAGCCGGCTGCTGGCCGCCGGCTGGCCTGTCGATGCGCGCGGACAGCATGGCGGAACGGCGCTCCACTGGGCAGCCTTCCACGGCACTCCGGAGATCGCTCGCATCATCCTCCCATATCGTCCTGATCTCGAGCTTCGCGACAGGGACTTCGGCGCCCCGCCGCTGGGGTGGGCCACGCACGGCTCATTGGATGGGTGGCACGCGAGCACCGGCGACTACGCTGGCGTCGTTGAAGTGCTGCTCGCGGCGGGGGCACGACTTCCCGCCGCGAGCGCCGTCGACGCGACTGAGCCGGTGCTCGCCGTCCTTCGCAGGCACGGATTCGGACAGGAGCGACGTTAGGTGGCAACCTCGGCGATTCCGGGTATCATTCGGAGCTTCGCCGGCGAGCAACGATCCTGAAGGACGTCTACGGGCCGGAGCAGGAAGCGCTCATGCGCCGAGCGCGGCGAACATCCTGGAGGCAGTCATGAAACGCAAGCATCGCCCTGTGATTCCGAAATTCGGCCGCGACGCGCCACCACGGTCCGACCGCCCGCGTCCGCAGGATGCCGGCTCGCCTCAGGGAGGCGCGAAGCCGGTGTCGCGTGCGCCAGTCCCGAACATCAAGCCGAAGTCGACCTCGGCGAAGTCCGGACGACGGGGGCAGTAGCCGCAGGTTCGCCGTGCGCGCTGCGTCGTGAACATGGAGGTGTGCGAGAACTTCCGTGGATGGAGACGACGTGGTCCGGCAGCGGTGTCGCCGGTGATGCGGCCTTCGCTCGAGCGGGTCAGGCTTCCGGGCCACGACAGCCTCCCATCAAGACAGGACCCGGCGACCAACCGCAGTCCGCGATGTCGTGGCCCGGCCGCAAGCCGCCTTCCCCAGCGTCCTGGGCCGAGCCAGCCGGTCCACGCATACCGGAGCGCTCCTCGGACTCATCGCGCGTTAGGCGACGTCCGGCGCCGGCCGCATACGTGACGTAGCGATGGCGGCGGATTGCCGCGCGACGGGCGATGCGCGACCTTTCGCCGCCATGAATGCCGCCATCCGCGCCGAGCTGCTGCGCATGGACGCGCGCGACCAGACCGTCCGCTCGGAGCTCGCCGCTGATGGCTCGCTCTGGAAGGGATATCACCCGCGCATGGAGAAAGTGCACCGCCAGAACTCGGCGCGGCTGCGCGAGGTCATCGCGAAAGTCGGGTGGCCCGGTGACGCGCTCGTCGGACCGGATGGCGCGGCGGCGGCATGGCGCATTGCCCAGCATTCGATCGGCGAGCCCGACTTCATGCGCGCATGCCGAACGCTGATTGACGAGGCGAGCCAGCGCGGGGACGTCCCGCGGTGGCAGTTCGCCATGATCGACGACCGTATCAAGACGTTCGAAGGGCGGCCGCAGCGGTACGGCTCGCAGCTTCGTGACACCGTGAATGGGCTTGCGCCGTACACGCTCGAGGATCCCGCGCACGTGGAGCGGTGGCGCAAGGAGGTCGGCCTTCCGAAGCTGGGCGAGCTGCTTTCCGGCCTTCGCGAGGATCCGCCGCCGACCGCCGAGGAGATCGCCGCGCGCGAGAAGGAGGAGCTGGCCTGGAGGAAGCGCGTCGGCTGGTCGGGCTAGGCGCCGGGCGTCACGGCTGCGGCGAGCCGATCTCGAAGATCACATAGTCCCAGTCCGCGTTGCTCGTGCCCGCCACCCTCGGCGATCCGAATTGAAAGCGCGTGCCGAGGTCGGGAAGAGGCCGCGCGGTGAGCTCATCGTAATCGATCGCACCGAGGCGCTCATCGTCCACGTAGATAACGGCGCTGTCGGTTCCATACTTCCGCAGCTGATACCTGCGAAACGCGTTCGTCCGCGTTGGCCAGCTCTGGAGGAACGGAAAGCCGGTCGAGCTGCCGACGAAACCCACGTCCCCATTCTGGATTCCGAGCGCAACGAACTTCACGCCATCACGAAAGTGCATGACCGCTCGCGCCCGTCCGCCGGTGCTGTTGAACTGGACTCTCGCCTCCGCCCACGCACTCGTGGTGCTCGCGAGCGAGTCGAGCCGATAGAACTCGAGCTCTCCGTTGTCGTCGGTAGTGATGTTCAAGACGCCGTCTAACGTCGTCGCGATTCCACTCGTATTGGTGCGTCCCCAAGCCGGCTCAACCCGTCCATCCGGCACGCTATCGCCGATGTAGTGCAGCCTCCATCGCGTCTCGTGCGGAGGAGGCCACGCCGCATTGATGAGGACCTCGAACTGGAAGGCGGTGACCTGCGCATCGCCCTCGAACACCCACGTTCGGCGAATCTGGGTTGTGTCGTTGCCGCTCCCCGCGGCGCCGACCTGCTCGGCCCAGTACCAGTAGGGCTGCTCGACTCCAGTGAAGGGAAGAGATCCCTGCTCATTGAGCACGGTGACTGCACACGATGCACATGGACCTGACGTCGCGGCCACCGTCGGGCCCGACGTGACGAAAACGTACACGCCCATAATGGCGAGCGGGGACCCTGCCTGCTCATCGCCAATCGGATGCGGCAGCAGATTCTGCAGCCCGACGCTCGCCGAGAACGTCTTTCTACCGCCTGACGAGACGATGTCGACGGGTGAGTTGTAGAGGCGGACGGTCACGCCGGCATCGCCATAAACGCCAGCGAGGCGTACGGGGCTCGCGGGGACGACGGGCTCGAAGGTGAGTGTGCCCGCGACCGCATCGACGGTCCCGCGCATCGCGATCCCCCGCGGCGCATTCGGAAGCGCCGGCGGAACCCCCGGCGCTTCTGTGACCGCGTCGCTCCCTGCACAGGCAGAGAGGACGAACATGCCGAACGCGAGCCCGCTGCCTCGCATGATCACTCTCCCGCGCCTTCACCCGCCGCGCGCACGCGGATCAGTCACAGTCCAGCGACGACCGACGTGGCGCCGAGCGGCACTCCTGGGTCGAAGAATAGTATCGTGGCAACGTGGCCTGGCGGAAGTTGGCCGGTGAACGAGAGCGACGGAAGCTCAGCTTGGCCAACGGATTGGTCGCCGTGCCCTGCTCGCCCGGGTGAGCAACTCGCGCGCCGCGATGCGAGCAAACCCCGAAGGACGCTACGCGCTGGAACGGTTCGATTTCCCAGCCCGCGCGGACAGCCGCCGGCTCGAGGAGCTTTCCTCGCTCGAGCTCGGCGTAGCGTGGCGCGTCCGCTAGAGGGCGTCGCCCTCTTCCCGAGAGTCAGTCACCGGCCACACTTTGTCACGTGTGGCGACTCTCTCCCGAGCCGTGTTCGACGCACCCCTCCGGCCTGACATGGGGCCGGCGCCATCGCCATCCCAGCGCGAGGCCATCGAGGCTCCGCCCGGGGCGACGCTGGTGCTGGCCGGACCCGGGGCGGGGAAGACGTTCTGCCTCATCGAGCGCATCCGTCACCTTACCCAGGCGCTCGGGTTCGGCCCCGACCGCATCTGCGCGTTCACCTTCACGAACAAGGCCGCCGGCGAGATCGCGCTGCGCCTCGAGCGCACGTTAGGCCCGCGCGCCGCGCAGGTGCGATCGGGTACCATCCACGCGTTCTGCGCCGAGCTGCTGCGCGAGCACGGCGAGCGGGTGGGGCTCGAGCCGGGATTCGGCATCGCCGACGAGGCTGTCCAGCGAACGGTGCTGCGGCGGCTCGGCGTTGCGCCGCAATTCTGCGGCAAGTTCTTCACCCGTCTCAGCGCGCACCGATTCCTCGACGAGCGTCTCCATCCGAAGGACGCTCGCATCGTCGAGGCCTACGAGCGGTATCTCGATTCGAGGAACATCGTCGACTTCGACATGCTGCTCATCAAGGCGCAGCAGCTGCTGGCCGATCCGCAAGTCGCGGCGAGCATCCGCGGCCGATGGGACTGCGTGCTCGTCGACGAGTTTCAGGATCTCAACCCAGTCCAGTACGCGGTGATCCGCGATCTCGGTCACGAGCATCGTCACATCTTCGCCGTCGGCGATGACGAGCAGTCGATCTACTCGTGGACCGGCGCCGATCCTCGCGTCTTCCGCACTTTCGTCAACGACTTCGGCATCACCGCGCCGATTCCGCTGCGCGAGAACCGCCGTTGTCCGCGGCAGGTCGTGGTGCTCGCTCGACACCTGGTCGCGATCAACACGCCGATCTTCGCCGACCGGAAGGAGTGCGAGGCCCATCGCGACTCCAAGTTCCCGGTGGCCGCGCTCTCCTTTGCAACGGAAGACGCGGAGCTCGCCTGGATCGTCGACGATCTCCAGCGTGACCGGGAGGCGCACGGACTCGCCTGGGGCGACTTCGCCCTCCTCTATCGCACGCATCAGATCGGCAATGCAGCGGAGGCGAGTCTCCTCGCCGCCGGCCTGCCCTGTCGTCTTGCAAACGGGCACGCGCTCGTGGATGATCCGGTGGCCGAATACGTCGTCGCCGCGCTGCGGGTGATCGCGTGCGATGATGAAGTGAATCAGGAGGCATTTCTCGACGTCGTCCTGCCGAAAGCGCTCATGGATGGGATTCGCGCGAGGGCGGACGAGAACCAGCGGACGCTTCGCGAGCAGCTCGATCACACCGCGCGCCGGCTTCCCCGCGACGACGGTGATCGCAAGAAGATCCGTCGCGCGCTCTACACGCTCTCGAACCTCGACGCGATCGGACGTCGACACGACTCACTCGGCACCGTGATCGCCGAGCTGCTGTCGCAGCGCGTGGGCGTGTATCGCACGGTGCTCGAGGAGCATCACGACGCGTTGAGCGATCCCTGCGATCACGAGGAGGTTCGGCGGCTCGCGGACAAGCTCGACTCCGGCCGGTGTGTGTGGATCCCGCAGCTCGGCGGGCTCGAGGTCGCGCTGAGCGGAATGCTGGCGGGACTCGGCGTGCGTAACGCGCGGAAGGGCGCCCGTCCGATCGATGCGGTATCCATAGGTCCGAGCGACGGTGGCACGCTCGGGCTACCGCTCGCGCTCTTCAAGGCGGGCCAGCTCGTTCGGAGCCGTTCCTTCACCAACGCGTTTCGCGATTTCACGACGATCGATGTCGAGACGACCGGCCGTGACACGAGCTGCGCCGAGGTGGTGGAGATCGCCGCGGTTCGGGTGCGCAATGGCGTCATCGTCGACGAGTTTCGGTCGCTCGTGCGGCCTCGCGGTCCGATCCCGCCAGCGGCGACGGCGATCCACCACTTGACCGACGCGGATGTCGCGACTGCTCCCACGTTCGATGAGATATGGCCGTCGTTCCGCGCCTTCTGCGGCAGCGACGTGCTCGTGGCACACAACGGCTACCAGTACGACTTCCCGATCCTCTGCCGGATGTCGCAACACCTGCCGGGCGGAGGAAAGTTCTGCACGTACGACACGCTGCCGCTCGCGCGCGACCTGCACTCGGGCAGTGGAAAGCTCATCGATCTCGCTCGCGTCTTCGGCGTCGAGGTGAAGGAGTCTCACCGCGCCCTCGATGACGCACGCACGCTGGTCGGTGTATTCCTCGCCCTTGGCGACGCGAAGATCGCGCGTGCCCGCAAGACTGCGCTCGCGGACCTGCTCGACTACCTCGGGCTCGCGCTCGGGCTGTCCGATGTCGACGGGCTGGATGAGGAAGTCCAGCTGCTCGGTCGTCTGTGTCGTGGATACGCGCTTGGCCGCTACAGCGACTGTCTCGACTACTATCGCTCCGAGCGCGACGAGACGATGCCGACGATGCGCGAGGTGATCCAGCGGTTAGGCGGCGAGAAGGCGATGGAACGTATTCGGGCGCAGAAGACGGCGGACGAGCGGTATCCAGTCGCGATGGCCCGACTGAAGCGGTTGGTCGCGGAGTGCGCCGGCGCATCGCTCAAGGAACAGATCGGCGCCTTCCTCGAGCGGGTGGCGCTCTCGCGGTCCGACGGCGCCGACACCGACCATCAGCGGGTCAATCTTCTCACCCTCCACTCGACGAAGGGTCTCGAGTTCTCTCGCGTCTACATCCTCGGCGTGGAGGATGAGCAGCTGCACTGGAAGACGAAGTCGGAGCTCGAGGAAGCGCGGCGCCTTCTGTACGTCGGCATGACGCGGGCGAAGGAGCGTCTCGTGCTCACGCGTGTCGAGGCTCGCGGTGGCAAGCCCACCGGCGGACACCGTTTCCTCGATGAGATGGGGTTGAAGCCCCGAGCCATCTCGTGAGCTGGCGCGTTCAGGTCGGCAGCGACGAGACGACGGCGGAGCTCGATCGCGCCACGAGCGGAGACGGAGCGCCGGTTTTCATCTGCGCGCACGGTGCGGGGGGAAACATGTCGGACCGCGGCGTCCTCTCCGTCGCGAAGGTCCTCCGCGAGCGCGGTCTCGATGTCGTCCGCTTCAACTTCCTCTACAAGGAGAAGCGCGGCGGACGTCCCGATCCCATGCCGGTGCTGAAGAAGACGATCGAGGCCGTGGTCGCGCTCGTTCGTGACACGCTCGGACCGCGCGCGCTCATCCTCGGCGGCCGCTCGATGGGTGGCCGCGCGGCGTCGATGCTCGCGGCCGACGGCTTTCGCTGTGACGGACTCCTCTTGCTCGCGTATCCACTGCACCCGGCGGGAAAGCCGGAGCAGCTTCGCGACGCGCACCTTCCGAGGATCACGGTGCCGGTGCTCTGTCTCAACGGCACCCGCGATTCGTTATGCAGCCGCGACCTCATGGAGGCCACCCTCGAGCGTGTCGGCGCGAGCTGGACCATGCATTGGCTCAAGGGGGCCGATCACAGCTTTCACGTGCTGAAGTCGTCCGGCAGAACTGACGCGGACGTGCTCTCCGAGATCGGCGACGCGAGCGCGGAATGGCTGGCCGGGCGTGCGGCTGCGGCCTAACGACGGCCACGTACGTCTACAGAAAAGGCGAGATCTCGCGGACGTCGGCCGTCGCGACGACCACTCTCAGCTCCGCCGGACCCAATGCCGCCAGGCAATCGTTGGAGCGCGGCGAGCACATAACGATACTCCGCCTCCCGGGCGAGTGACTCGATCGGCTCGGAGCATCGCTGACGCGCACGCGGAATCATCTCGGCCGTCGGCATGGTGCTCAGGACACCAGAGCGATGAGGCTCTGCGCAAAAGACTTCCATGCGTCGGTTCTTGAGAGCACGAGCCGTAGCGGCACGGAGAGGAATAACACTCCTCCCCCCCACACGTAGACCGGATGCACACGATGGCGACTGACACCATCGTAGATGATCCCGATGAGAATAAAGACGAATGCGAACGCGAAGAACGCCAAGGGCCCGAGCGGTAGCACGCCCGGTAGCCGTGCCACTGCCGCGACGATGATACTTACGTAGGCCAACAGCATAAGGCGCTTGTGCGCTTCCCGGTTGGCGCGCATGCGCAACGCGGCTGCGACGAATACCGCGAAGAAGAACATGTCGCTGAGCGGGATCATGGCGAAGGACAGCGGATCGATGCCGGCAGGCGCCGCTCCGCGCGCGGCCATTGTGAGCGCGGTTATCGTTCCCACCACCACCATTGACGCAGCGAGCACAGCGCCCGCGATACCAACCCGACGATGTATCGCCACCTTATGTTGAGCCACGAGAGCGGTCTGCACGATGAACAATACCACCCACGCCGTGAACAACACTCCATGCGTCTGTACCAAGAGCGTCATCGGCCCTCCGCTGAGGGTGGACATGGGCGCTTGGGTGAACGCCTTCACGTAGTAGGTCGGGCCAAAGCCTAGCAGCACGGTCAACGCCATGGCGATCGCCATGCTGCTGTAGAAAACGCGATCGTACTTGGCGGACGTACGGGGCGTCATTGCTACTGGAGCAGCTGTGGCCATGGGGATCTCCCTCTTGGGCGCTGTTTGGCAAAGGGGGAACAATCTGCGCGGACGCACTGTCACGGTGGCTCTGTTCCGGCGTCGCGATGCGGAGAGGATGGTGGCCAGGTGGCTCGATCGCTACCACCCCGGGTCCGCGGTCAGCAGCCGCTCTATCTCGTCAGACGGCACCGGCTTCGAGAACAGGTACCCCTGCGCGTACTCGCACCCAATCTCACGCAATGTCGTGAGCTGCGCCTCCGTTTCGACCCCCTCGGCCACCGCCGCCACGCCGATGTTGCTCGCCAGCGCTCGCACCGTGCGCACCAGCTGCAGGTGCGTCGGCTCGGTGTGCATCCGGGTGACGAACGTGCGGTCGATCTTGATCGCGTCCAGGGGCCACTGGTGCAAGTAGCCTAACGACGAATAGCCGATGCCGAAGTCGTCGAGATAGATCCGCACGCCGAGCTGCCGCAGCGCCGCCAGCATCTCCAGCGTCCGCTGCTTGTCCTCGATGGCAATGCTCTCCGTAATCTCCAGCCGGAGCAGCCTCGGATCGATACCGCTCGCGCGAATCGTCTCTTCGACATGCCCGACGAACGACCGCTGCGTGAACTCGCGCACCGAGAGATTCACACTCATGCTCAGCGGCGTCGATCGGGAGAACCGCTGCCGCCAGACCTGAAGCTGGCGGCAGGCCTCAGTCAGAACGAATGAGCCGATCGGAATGATCAGCCCGGTCTCTTCGGCCAGGGGGATGAACTCCAGCGGCGGGACGATTCCTTGCCGCGCCTGCCAACGCACCAACGCCTCGAGCTCTGTAATGCGCCCGGACCTGAGGTCCACCATTGGCTGGTAGTAGACGACAAACTCGCCTCGCTCCACGGCGTGATGGAGATCGGTCTCGGCCTTGAGCCGCGTCAGCGCCCGCGCCTGCATCGCGCGATCGAACATCTCGAACCGGCTGCGGCCGGCGCGCTTCGCGCGACAGAGCGCGATATCGGCGCACTGTAATAATTCCGTGGGGGCTTGTGCGGCAAGCGAGCTCGTCACGACACCCATGCTCGCCGAAGGAAAGATTTTCGCCGACTCCCCATCGTCCGCACGCAGAACGGCTGGCGTCGCGAGCGCCGCGCGAATGCGCTCGGTCACGCGACCCGCGTCGGTCTCATCCGCGAGACTCTCGAGCAAGAGCGCGAAGTCGTCGCCGCCAAGTCGGGCGACGGTATCCTCGCTGCGCACACAGGTCTCCAGCCGCCGCGCCACCTCGATCAGCAACTCGTCCCCAGCGCCGTGGCCGAGGCTGTCATTGACCGCCTTGAAGCCGTCGATGTCGAGCACCACGACCGCGAACCGAAAGTCCTTGTGCCGCCGTGCGCGCGTCGCCGCGTGGGCGAGCCGGTCCAGAAAAAGGGAGCGATTGGGCAGGCCCGTGAGCGCGTCGTGTAGCGCATGGCGGCGTAGGTGAAGCTCAGTCGAGACCCAGGCCGCGAGGTCCTTCAGCGCCTGCACCTCATCCTCGGACCAGTTCCGCGGCACCCCGTCGAGCACCCACAGGACCCCGGTGGGGGCGTTGCCGTTCCCGATGGGCAGACCCGCGTAAGCGGAGGCGGGTAACGGCGCGCGGCACGACCCGGGCGACCGCTCCGCAGTCGAGTCGTGCACGATGACTGGCTCGTCCACGACGCTGCTCGTGTCGGCCAGCAGCACTCGTAACGTGTCCGGTGCGACGCGATTGCCATCGCCGCGGTCAACGGCCGGATTGAAATCCGTGACGGCGAGCGCCGGTTTTCCGAGAGCGACGGCTACGATTCGCGCGACGCGCTCGATCGACTCGCTCGGGAGGAGGGCGAGAAGGGATCGGTTCGGTGTGTGCGTACGACGGTCCTCGTGCAACAGAGGCAGGACGGGTGGGGCGGAGGTGGCGCGGCATCGGGTTCGGCCGGCCCTTCCTACTGACGTTCATGTCTGCCACAGGAAACGTCGGGTCGGGACGGCGTGGCCTATGCGGCGCACGCCCCCACGAATGCGGTCACCGCGGTCGGGCCGGAGCTGCCGTTCCCCACTTCATCATGCTTGAAGAAGACGTACGCCTCGCTCCAGGTCTGCCTGTTCACGCACTTCGCCCACTCGCCTAACGCGCCGTCGTCGTAGTCGGCACGGTGGAGCCGCAAGTAGCCCCACGTCGCCGTCGAGTGCACGGGACACTTGAAGTCCTCCTGCTCGGCGAGACACATCGCGACGTCGTGCTCGCGCAGCGCGGCGAACACGTCGTCCTCGAACCAGCTCTCGTGGCGGAACTCGATGGTGAACTTGCGGCCAGGAGGCAGCAACCCGAGAAAACCGCGCAGTCGGGCCGTGTCCTTCTTCATGTTCGGCGGCAGCTGAAAAAGCACAGGCCCGAGCCGGCTCCCGAGCGTCGCCGTGTTCCTCAACAGAAAATCGACGGTGTCAGCGCACTCGGGCTTGAGCCGCGCGTGATGCGTGATGCGCTGGCTCGCCTTGATCGCGAACGTGAACCGCTCGGGCACCTGCGATGCCCATTCGCGTAACACGTTCTCCTTCGGCAGCCGGTAGAACGTGTTGTTGATCTCGACCGTCGAGAACCTGCTGGCGTAGAAGCCGAGCCAGGAATCGTTCTTCAGATCCTCCGGATAGAACGACCCCCTCCACTCCTTGAACGCGTAGCCGCTCGTCCCTGCGAGCAGCTTCATGACACCATTCGTCCGGGCTCGGTGTCCTCGGACTTCGACGTCCTGGCGAGGCTGGCCTTCAATGCCTCCATGAGATCGAGGATCTTGCCACTCGAATCCGGCTGCACATCGGAGGTGATGTCCTGACCCTCGACCTTGCGCTGGATCGCCTCGAGCACGCGCTCACGAACCGTGTCCTTGTACTTCGTCGGCTCGAACGACTCGTTGAAGAGCTGGTCGATGAGCTGCTTCGCGAGCGCGAGCTCGGCCGGCTTCACCTCGCCGGCGGGGATCGTCACCTCATGCGGGCTCCGCACTTCATCGGCGTACTTGAGCTGCTCCATGGCGAGAATGCCGTTGAGCGGGCGAAGCAGCACGAGGCACTGGCTCCCGCGCGCCGCATACTGTCCGAGCGCGGCGCGACCGGTCTGCTTGAGCGCCTCGCAGAGGAGACGATACGCGCGATCGCCTCCCTTGTCGGGGCCCAGGTAGTAGACTCTGTCGAGATACTCGCGATCCACCTTCTCCAGCGGGACGAACTCGATGACCTCGATCATCCCCGTCGCCTTTTCGTCCAGCGCCTTCAGCTCGTCCGGCGTGAAGACCACGTACTGGTCTTTCGCGAACTCGTATCCCTTGACGGTGTCTTCGCGTCCGACGATCTCGTTGTCCTTCGGGCAGGTGTACTGCTGCTTGAGCCGCGTGTTGCACTTCTTGTGGAGCATGTTGAACGACACGCTGCTCTTCGATTCCGCGGCCGAAAACAGGTTCACGGGAACCGAGACGAGGCCGAACGAGATCGTGGCGGTGGCGATGGATCGTGGGGGCATGGTCGTCTAACCGGGGTGGGGGGCGCGTGGGAGACGAGCGGCGCCCGCTACAGGAAACTCTCGCCAGTTGCGCCTTTGGAATCAAGAGGTGACTAATTACTGACACCATGCCCCCTCCACCCCCCGACGACGGCCTCGGCGCCTACCGCGCGAAGCGGTCCGCGGACCGGACGACCGAGCCCATGGGCGCGGTGTCACCGGTCGTCGGGCGGCTGTTCGTCGTCCACAAGCACGCCGCCCGCCAGCTTCACTTCGATCTCCGCCTCGAGATGGAAGGCGTGCTCCGCTCGTGGGCCGTCCCCAAGGGGCCGTCGTACGACCAGAACGACAAGCGGCTCGCGGTGCGGGTGGAGGATCACCCGATCGAGTACGGCGACTTCGAGGGCATGATCCCGAAGGGGAACTATGGGGCCGGCGCGGTGATCGTCTGGGACCGCGGCGAGTGGGTGCCGCTCGAGGATTGGCGCGAGGGACTGGAGAAGGGGAAGCTCCTCTTCGAGCTCAAGGGCTACAAGCTCAAGGGGAAGTGGACGCTGGTGAAGATCAAGAAGAGCGAGCGCGATTGGCTGCTGATCAAGGAACGCGACGCCTGGATGAAATCGCCGGGCGATCAATTCCCCGAGCAGTCGGTGCTCTCCGGCGTCACCGTCGAGGAGATGCTCGCCGGCGAGACGCCCGGCGCTCGCCTTCGCACCGCCGCCGAACGAGCCGGCGCAGTGGAATCACGCCTCGACGCGCGCACGGTGCAGCCGATGCTCGCGGAGTCGGCCGAAAAAGCGTTTACGCGCGACGACTGGGTGTTCGAGCTCAAGCTCGACGGGCACCGCCTCATCGCGAGCAAGTCGAAGGGCGAAGCGCTCCTCCTCACGCGAAACGGCAATGACTACACGGCGGTCTTTCCCGAGGTCGCGCGCGCGATCAAGGCCCTGCCGATCGAAGAGTTCATCATCGACGGCGAGGTCGTTTGCCTCGATGCCGATGGAAAACCGAGCTTCGCGCGCCTCCAGCGTCGCGGGCGGCTGAAGTCGGACATCGACATCCGCCACGCGGCGGTCGAGCTCCCAGCGACGTTCTACGCGTTCGATCTCCTCGCGGTCGACGATCTCGACGTGCGACCGCTCCCGCTCGTCGCGCGCAAGGAGCTGCTCACGAAAGCCGTCCCCACGCTCGGCCCCGTTAGGCTGCTCGAGCACATCGACCGCGAAGGCGAAGCATTCCTCGAGCAGGTCGAGAAGCTGGGTCTCGAGGGGATCATCGCGAAGAAGGCCGACGCGCCGTACCGTGCCGGGCGTACCTCGCAGTGGCTCAAGATCAAGGCGGAGGCAACCGGCGACTTCGTCATCGTCGGCTTCACGCAGCCCAAGGGCTCACGCAGCCACCTCGGCGCCCTCCAGCTCGCCGATTACGTGAATGGCGAGCTGGTCTATGCGGGACGCGTCGGCACCGGATTCAACGATGACCTGCTGCGCGAGCTTGGCAATCTGCTCGAGCCGATCGTGCGACCCGGTGCGGCGTGCCGCGGTCCGGTGATCGAAGGCGTGACGACCGACACGATACCCGAGATCAAGACGACGACGTGGGTCGAGCCTACGTACGTCTGTGAAGTGCGATTCCGCGAGTGGACGCCGGATGGATTGCTGAGACATGCGACCTATCTGCGCGCACGCTCGGACAAGCGACCGCTCGACTGCGTGCGACAGGGCATGGTCTACATGGAGGAAGCCGCGTCCGTCGCGGTAAGCGAGCCGCCGGCGCCAGCGCCGAACGCGCCGGTCAAGAAGACGATCAGCTTCTCGAACCTGAAGAAGGTCTACTGGCCGGCGGAGCGCTACACGAAGGGGGACATGATCGACTACTACCGCGCCGTGTCGCGGTGGCTGCTCCCCTATCTCCGACATCGCCCGGTGGTGATGACGCGCTTCCCGGACGGCATCGACGGGAAGTCGTTCTATCAGAAGGATGCGCCAGAGTTCGCGCCGGAGTGGCTGCGCACGGTCAGCATCTGGAGCGAGGACACGCAGCGCGAGATCCGCTACTTCGTCTGCGACGACGAGGAGTCGCTTCTGTACGTCGCGAACCTCGGTACCATCCCGCTGCACATTTGGGCGAGCCGAGTGGGATCGCTCGAGTTGTGTGACTGGTGTGTGCTCGACCTCGACCCGAAGGACGCGCCGTTTTCGGACGTGATCACGTGCGCGAAGGCGCTGCACCAGTTATGTCAATCGGTCGGATTGCCGAACTACGTCAAGACAACGGGGAAGACGGGGCTGCACATCCTGCTCCCGCTCGGCCGCCAGTGCACCTACGCCCAGTCGCGCACGCTCGGCGAGCTGCTCGCGCGCGTCGTGCTGCGCGAGCTCAAGAACATCGCGACGATTACCCGTCACGTGACGAAGCGCGGCGACAAGGTGTATCTCGATTATCTCCAGAACCGGCACGGGCAGACGATCGTCGCGCCATTCAGCGTGCGGCCGCTGCCGGGCGCGACCGTCTCGATGCCGTTGGTGTGGGATGAGGTGAACGAGTCGCTCGACCCCAAGGCCTTCACGATCAAGACCGCGATCGAGCGACTGGAGCGCCTGACGAGTGATCCAGTGGTGCCCGTGCTGGAGGAAAAGCCTGATCTGGGGAGCGTGCTCGAGAAGCTCGCCGCCGCGATGGCGTAATCAGTCGGTCGAGTCTTTCCTCATCCTCGCCAGGTCCACCTCGGCGGCGATGAACCCGAATGCCGGCCACTGATCGCTACTCATGATCTGCTCGAACAGGGCGACGGCCCGGGTGGTGTCGCCCTCCGTGAGATGCCAGTTCGCGACACCGTACGCGCCGGTCACGAAAGCGAGCTCCCCCGCGGCTGACAGCGAGTCGAGCGTCGACGCCTCATCGCGCACACCGCGATAGAAGAGCAGCGCGCGATAGTACGGCGCGTTGTCGCGCACGACCCAGCCCTCGCGCACGCTCCGCGCGAGTCGCCGCGCCGTCGCGGCCTTACCCGCGCGCCGCAGGGCACGGTAGCGCCAGTCGAGCATCGCGGCGCGCCCGTCGTCGTCGGCCTTCACCGACATACAGCTCCGATACCAGATCGGATTGACGCGCGCGGTCTCGACCGCCTGCCATTTCGCGTTCTCAGCGAAGGCCATGCACTTGTCGATGACCGCCACGGCGTCGTCGTAGCGCTGCGTCAGGTAGTGCGCGAGCGCCAGCTGATACGCGATGTCGTAGTTCGTCGAATCAAGTGCGACTGCGCGCTCGAGGTCGCGTGTGGCGTCCTCGAACCGCCGGAGCGAGAGGTAGCGGTGGCCGCGGAAGCGATAGAGTCGCGCCTCCTCGGGATAGAGCTCGATGGCGTGCGAGAAGACCTCGATCGCCGCGTTGAACCGCCGCGCTGATGCGCGCGCGATGCCGGCATTGATGAGCGCCGTGAGATCGCGCGGATCGACGGCGAGCTGCGCGTCGGCGAGCGCGATGACCCCGGCGGTGTCGCGCACCGCGTGCAGCGGGACGCCAAGCAGCGACGTCGCTTCAGGTCCGCGCGGTGGCTCCGTGTGGGGCGCCGACCGGCCGCCACAGCCGAGCGTGCCCGCCGCGAGGAGGAGGACGAGAGGCTTTCGGATCACGTAGAAACGATAATGTCAGCGCCGCGCCAATGCCTGGAATCCGGGTAGGCGCATGGAAGGGGCGTGCCATGGCATGAGGACCGAGGACCGAGGGACAGAATGAGAAAAGAGGCGCTCGAGCCAAGCCCAAGCGCCTCTTCCTCATTCCCTCGGTCCTCGGTCCTTCTAGAACATCCCACTTGTCCGCCGCGCCGTCCCGCGCACCGACTGCATCACTCGCCCGTACTCGTGCTGGGACTCGATGCTGTCGGCGGTCTTGAGGAACGACTCCCGCAGCGACGCGCTCATCTCGGGGTACGCCTTCGCGAACGAGACCAGGAACGACGCCAGCTCGAAGTCGGACTCGATTTCCGCCGCGGCCTGGAGCAGGCGCGCCTGCACATCGGCCGGGTTGTCCCCGCGCTTCAGGATCGCCGACAGCACGCGCCGCTGCTCGAAATCGGACTCGATCGTGCCCACCGCCTTGAAGTACGAGTCGCGTGCCGCGCTCGACTCCAGCCCACGCTTCGAGACCGAGATCAGCAGCTCGGCCAGCTCGAAGTCCGACTCGATGGTGTTCGCCACGTTGAGCAGAAGCGCCATCGCATCGGGGTCGGGCGTCGTCGTCTTGAGCAGCGCCGTCAGCACGCGCCGCGTCTCGAAGTCAGACTCGATGTTGCGGACCGCCTGGAGATAGACAGACGAGCCGCCACCGACCTTTCCGGTCTTTGCGAGCGCGATGAGCGTCTCCGCGATCTCGTGATCCGAGCTCATGCGGCCCACGATCTCGAGCGCGCGCCGCGTCTCGGCCTCGCTGAGCGACGGTGTCGTCTTGAAGAGCGCGTGGAAATACCGACGGCGCGCATGGTCACCGGAGAGGAGGGCCGTCTCCCGCAGGACCGCCTCAACGCCGCCCTGCGCATACAGCGCCGGCACCCGCGTTTCGGCATTGAAGGCCGTCCGCCGCTCGAGCGCGATGAGAACACTCGCGAGCCAGCGGCGCCCTTCATCGTCCCACGGCCGCTCGTCGCCATCGACGGTGAACTTCCGCCTCAGGCTACCGTCGCCATCGGGCCGAATCTCGATGCGACGCACCATGGTCGCATCGCTCTCGGTGATCACGAGCGAGCCGCCGGATGAAATGCTGAGAACGTCCGACAGATCGTTCGCATATCGCACCTTGCCGTTCACGCGAACGGTCAGGTCGCAATCCCCGGCCGAGATCGAAACGCGCGACGCTTCCCCGTCGTCATCGGCGTTCCGGTTGATGCTCGTGCTTCCCTTGCCCGAATAATCGCACTGCGTCGGCTCGCCGAGCAGGTCGTCGAGCGTAAAGATGCGCGGTGGCACGACGGCTCTGGCGCGTCCCGGACGGTACTCCCGCTCGGCGACGATCCCTTCGGACGGAACGATCGCCGATACGATGATCGGTGCCATCGAGAACTCGCTTGCGGGAACGAACGCCGAGGCCGGGATCACGACGAGCGTCGCAACCACCCACGCCGGCACCGCGAACCGACGCGACACTGCGCGGCGGCTCCGCCGCTCGTCCAGGATCGCGAGCAGACGCTCGGAGAGCTGCGACCGACGCGCCATACACACCGTCGCCAACGACGCTGCGCGTGGGACGCGGAGGTCGCGCGCCACCTGGAGCAGGTGCGTCGCATATTCCGATGGACGCGCTCCAGCTCGCACGACCGCGTCGTCGCAGGCGCGCTCGCGCTCATCACGCAGCGCGCGCGCGGCCATCCAGACGAGCGGATCGAACCAGTAGAGCGCGCATGCGGCCTGCGAGATCAGTTGCGTGAGACAATCGCGCCGGGCGACGTGAGCGAGCTCGTGCAACAGGACGTCTCGACGACGCTCGAAGGGCCAGTGCGAAGCGTCCGCAGGGAGGAGCACGGTGGGGTTCACGATCCCGAACGCCATCGGCATCGACGCGCGCTCGCTGATGAGCACCCGGACACGGCCGGCCAGGCCTAACGAGCCAGGGAGCGTCGAGGCGAGCGCTCCCCACGGTCCGCCGAAGGCGGGCCGTCCGCCGCGGGCGAGCATCCACACCCGGATGCGGCCGACGAGCATCGGCACGGCGACGAGCGAAGCACCGATCACCCAGACGAGGAAGCCGAGTTGCGCCCAGTCACGCGGTGGCGCCGGCGTCTCGATCTCGATCGGTGCGGCGTTCGATGTGAACGCCACGACTGGCTCATCGTTCGCGACATTGACTGCCCGGGTGACTGCCGGCGCGGGGGCCACGGTATTGGCGACCATCGGAAGCCCAGGCGCCGGAGTCTCGACGACCGACGTCGGGGCGAGGGTGACCCGCCATGCCGGAAGCGTGGCCGAAGAGAGCGGCATCACGAGCATGGCGGCAATCGCTACCAGCCAGAAGAGATGTCGTGTCGAGGCAGAGGAACGGCGTAAACCGAGCGCAGCGGCACCGGCCAGCAAGAGCAGCGGGGCGCCACGCAGCGCCGCGGCACCGAGTGCCGCGATCCAGGGGTGTGACCACATCTCGCTCATCGTTCCTCCACCTTCGCCTGGTCGATCAGGCGTTGAAGCTGGTCCAGCTCCTCGTCGGTCATCTTCGACCCGGACATGTCGAGGAGCGCCGCGACGGCCTGAGACGCTGAGCCGTCGAAGAACGTACGAAGTACCTGCCGAAGCGCCGACTGTCGCGCTGCGGAGCGCGGGACGGTGGGCAGATACACGTAGCGCGGGCCGTCGTGCTCGAAACGGATATGTCCTTTGTCCACCAGCACGCGCAGGAGGGCCCGCACAGCGGAATACGTTGGAGGATCCGGGAGGGATTCCATCACCTCGGCGGCCGTGGCTTGGCCGCGAGCGTAGATGGCATCCATGATCTGCCGCTCTCGTCGCGAGAGGGGAGGGGCGTGGGCAGGTGTCACGGGAGCTCCTGGATGTTGGAAATACAGCACTGTGCTAAGCTTTTAGCATCCAGGGGCCGGCGTCAAGAGTGATGTTGTAAGGAATTCGAGAGGTCGGGAGAGAACGAGGACCGAGACCTGAGGAAGGTTGCCTGTCGGCGGGTCGAAACCCGGAAGCCACCTCCTCGGTCCTCCTTCTCCCTTGCCTAGTGAATCTCTATCGCGCGCTCCGCCCGCTCCGGCACCGCGATCCCCAACAGGGCGCCGATCGTCGGCGCCACCTGCATGATCGTCGGCGCGACCGTCAGTTGGCCGGGGCTCGCGCCGCGGGCGATGAGAAGGAAGGGGACGAGACGGTCGCCTGGGTGTGCGGTACAGTGCGTGTGCGTGGCCGTTTCGGTCTCGTTGCACCCCTCGCCGTGCCCGCCACCGTGGTCGGCGGTGATGAGGAGCGCGGTATGCCCCGAATCTACCGAGGGCGCGATCGCACTCCACACAGTCGCGATGGCGCTGTCCATGTGCGCCAGCGCGGCGCGATACGCGCCGGTGTGCGCCCCGCCGTCGCCGATCCATCCATAGGTATGCCCGGCGAAGTCCGCGTCCGGGAAGTGGAGGAACATCATCCGGAGGGTCGTGTCCGCCGCGAGCAGCGCGATGGCGGCACTCGCCAGCGCCGGTGCATCACCATCGGTCGCAATGAGCGTGTCCACCGCGAAGAACGACTGTGCTTCAGCTCGCTGCGACGGTGGGATGAGCGACATGCCGGCGACGGCGCCAGATCGCATCCCGGCCGCGCGCGCCCACGAGAACATCGGCGTGATGCCGTTGATGCGCATCACCGCCGCGATGCCGGCGTCCATCGTGTTGATCGTGATACCGTACTGCGTGACATCGCGTCCGGTGAGCATCGACAGATGCGCCGGCAGCGTGAGCGCGGGGAGGACGGTCTCCATCGCGTCGGTCCACACGGCGCGCTGCGTGAGCGACGAGACCGTGGGCAGATACGGCAGCGCGTCTGCGCGCACCCCGTCGAGCGAGATGAGTACCACACGTCGCACGGCGACCGGGTACTCGTCGATGGGCGCCATCTGTAGATCGGCGCAGCCGGCGAGGCCGACAACGGCTAACGCGCGGACAACTCTGTGAAGCTGAAGCATGCGTGCGTGCGACTCGAGGAGTCGGGGGGAGCGCGCGCGCATGGGGAGGACGAGACTCGTCGGAGGTCGTCACGACATCTGTGTCCGCTTGTGATGGATGACCAGCCCACATAGCTTGCCGCGCGAATGCCCCCCACATCCCGCTACGGCAGCGTCATCTTCGACTGCGATTCTACGCTGTCGGCGATCGAGGGCATCGAGGAGTTGGCGCACGCGCATCGCGAAGAGATCGCCCGCCTGACGGAGGCTGCGATGCGCGGCGAGATCCCACTCGAGGACGTCTACGGGCGCCGGCTCGACCTCGTCCGGCCAACCCGTGCGCAAATCGAGGCGCTTGGAGAGCGCTACGTGGAGACGCTCGTGACCGACGCGCGCGAAACGATCGCCGCGCTCTCCTCCGAGGGCATCGAGGTTCGCGTCATGTCCGGGGGAATTCGCCAGGCTGTGCTCGCACTGGCAGTGGCGCTCGGGCTGAGCGAGCCCGCCGTTGCCGCTGTCGATGTATACTTCGACGCGAGCGGCAACTACGCGGGATTCGACGAGCGCTCGCCGCTCGCGAGATCGGGGGGCAAGCGCACGGTACTCGAGCGCTGGCTCCCCGAGTTGCCGAGGCCGATCATGCTGGTCGGCGACGGCGCGACGGATCTCGAGGCTCGCCCTCCGGCCGATACGTTTGTCGCGTTCGCAGGCGTGGTCGAACGTCAGGCGGTGATCGAGGCCGCCGACGAGGTGGTGAGGGCACCTTCCCTTGCGCCTGTCGTCTCGCTTGCCCTTGGCGGAGTCGCGCCGAGGGATGGGACCGCTCGCGCGGTGTTCGAGTTGGGCAGAAGTCTCATGCGCACCTGACTGATGATTCGATTTTCTCATGTTCGGTAAATTCTTTCTTCCCGGTCCCACCGAAGTCCGCCCGGAGATTCTCGCGGCGCAAACACGGCCGATGATCGGGCACCGCGGCAAGGCGATGGAGGAGCTCATTGCGTCGCTCGAGCCCGGGCTCAAGTACGTGTTTCGGACGACGCGACCAGTCTACATCTCGTCCTCATCCGCGACCGGTCTGATGGAGGCGGCCGTGCGCAACGGCGCGCGCCGCAAGGTTCTTTCGCTCGTGAACGGCGCGTTCAGTGAGCGCTTCCACCGCATCGCTGTCGCCTGCGGGCTCGATGCCGACGTCCTCGAGGTGCCGCTCGGCCAGGGCCACACGCCCGAGTTGCTCGACCGCGCGCTCGCGCGGGGCGACTATGATGCCGTCACCGTCGTGCATTCGGAGACGTCCACGGGCGTGCTGAATCCGATCGCGGAGCTGACGAAGGTCGCGCATGCGCGTGGTGACGTCGCGATGCTCGTCGACAGCGTGACGGGAATCGCGGGGTGTCCGGTGGAGACGGATGCCTGGGAGCTCGACTTCGTACTCACCGGCTCACAGAAGGCGCTGGCGCTGCCTCCGGGACTTGCCCTCGGCGTCGCGCGTCCATCACTGCTCGAGCGCGCGAAGGCGAAGAAGGATCGCGGCATCTACTTCGACTTCGTGGAGTTCGAGAGGAACATCGCGAAGAATCAGACGCCGAACACGCCGGCGGTGCCGCTCTTCTATGCCCTGGCCGCGCAGCTCGACGCGATCCGCACGGAAACCATCGAAGCACGGTGGGAGCGTCATGCGGCGATGGCGAGACGGACCTGGGCGTGGGCCGACGAGATGAGCGCTCGCGGTCGCGAGGTACGCGTGCTCGCGCCCGAGGGTTTTCGTTCGCCGACGGTCACGTGCCTGACGATGCCGGGCGGGCACACCGGATCCGCCGTCACCGGTGCGCTCAAGCAGCGCGGCTACACGATCGCGTCGGGTTACGGCGCGCTGAAGGACGCGACGATCCGCATTGGGCACATGGGCGATCACACGGTGACGGAGCTCGAGTCGCTCCTGGGCGAGCTCGCGCAGGTGATCGGCTCGTGAGCGCGTCCTATCGTGTGCTGATCGCCGATGCAATCGCGCCGGAGGGGCTCGCGCCGCTTCGCGACGACAAGCGGTTCGAGCTCGTGACGAAGCCGGGCCTGACCGGCGAGGCGCTGGCCGCCGCCATCTCGGATGTCGACGCGGTGCTCGTGCGCAGCGCGACGAAGATCACGCGGGAGTCGCTGTCGCAGGCGCAGCGGCTCAAGGTCATCGGCCGCGCGGGCGTCGGTGTCGACACGATCGACGTCGATGCCGCGACCGAGAAGGGCATCGCTGTCCTCACCGCGCCCTCGGGCAACACGATCTCCGCCTGCGAGCTCACCTTTGCGTTGCTCCTCGCGCTCGTGAGGCGCGTTCCCGCTGCCGACCGGTCGATGCGCGAGGGCGCCTGGGACCGCAAGAGCTTCGGCGGTGTGGAGCTGTACGGAAAAACGCTCGGCCTCATCGGTGCCGGGCGAATCGGTGGGGAAGTCGCGAAGCGTGCGCGCGCGTTCGGCATGCGGGTGCTCGTGTACGATCCGTACCTCACCGATGCCCGCGCACGCTCGCTCGACGTTCAGCTCGCCGATCTCGATGACGTGCTCGCGCGTGCCGACGTCATCTCGTTGCACGTCCCGCTCACCGAGGGGACGCACGGCCTCATCGGCCGCGAGCGGTTGGCGCGCGTGAAGCCCGGTGTACTCGTCGTGAATGCGGCGCGCGGCGGCGTCATCGATGAGACGGCGCTCGTTGACGCGCTTCGTGAACGCCGCATCGGCGGCGCAGCGCTCGACGTCTTCGAGCAGGAGCCGCTGCCGAAGAATCATCCGCTTCGCTCGCTCGACAACGTCGTGCTCACGCCGCACCTTGGCGCCTCGACCGAGGAAGCGCAGCAGAACGTGGCGTTGGAGATCGCCGAGGGAGTACGAGCGGCGCTGGTGGAGGGAGATCTCTCCCGCGCCGTGAACGCACCGGCGATCGGGAGCGAGGAGATGCGGCGGCTTCGTCCGCTCCTCGACCTGGCAGAGCGCTTGGGTCGGCTCGCCTCCACGATGCTCGATGGCGCACCGGCGATGGCGGAAGTGCGTTACGCGGGCGAGGCGAACGAGGATCCGCTGCGCCCACTCGCGGCCTCGGCGCTCGTCGGGCTGCTTTCGTCGATCGTCGGGCGTGCAGGCGTGAACTTCGTGAACGCGAGTCACCTCGCGAAATCGCGCGGTCTCGACGTGCGACGCACGCGGCTGGGACCGCATGGCGCCTATTCCGAATATGTGGAGCTACGAGCGGCGGGCCGCGGACGCGAGGTTCGCGTCGCCGGTGCGCTCCTCGGTGGCGGACACGCGCGAATCGTGCGCATCGGCGACTACCACGTCGACGTCGTTCCGCGTGGGACGCTCGTGATCCTGCGCAATCGCGACGTTCCGGGCGTGATCGGTCGTGTCGGCACCCTCCTTGGCAACGCCGGCATCAACATCGGCGAATACCATCAGGCGCGACTCGAGGCGGGCGGCGAGGCGATCGCCGCGATCAGCGTGGACGGGAAGCTTGACGCCGAGGTCGTGGCACGGTTGCGGGAGCTGCCGGAGGTGCTCGACGCTCGTCAGGCACAGCTCGAGTAGTCGAATGCGCGGGCGGCTCGTTGCAGGGCTTTCGCCAGGCGAGGATGCGGCTCTCGGGCGGTTCCTGCCTCCCGTCGGCGACAAAGGCGTAGGCGATCCCGGGCACCGTGTCGCCGGCCGCGCCGCGATCGAGGTGGACTCCCACACCCACCGGCCACCACGTGGGGTAGAGCACGAGCACCGGGCCACGGGACGTCTCGTGGGTGGCGGCGTCATGCCGTGGCGCTCCACCGGCCGACGCGGATTCCGGTGACGGCGGCGCGTACGTGGAGTGTCCCGCCTTTCCCCAGTCGAGCGGCGGCGTCCACGCCCCGAACGCAAACCCCCAGCACTCGTTAGGGCGCGGGTCGCTCTCCTGAGCTCCGAGTGACGCGCCAACGCCGAGCCCGACCTGGCCGGCGACGGCAGCTGCTGCCAGTCTCAAGAACGACACGTTGAGGATCCTTCGCATGGAGCTCTCCGGCGCGCCACGGCGTATGCATCTCTTTTGCGTTCATCTGCGGCCGGACGGCTCGCAGGTGTCTTCGCTCCATCGCTACGGGATGGATAGCGTCTTCGCGAACCGCCGTCCGGTGTACTGATACCCCACCTGCTCGTAAAAGGCATGCGCGTCGGCGCGGTGCTCCGCGCTCGTGACCATGATCCTGCCGCATCGCCACACCCGGGCCTCGTCTTCGGCGCGGGCGAGGAGCGCGCGACCGACGCCGGAACGCCGCGCCTTCGCGGTCACGACGAGCGCGACGATCATGGCCACGTCGTTGATCGAGGTGAGTACCGGCAAGCGATGCAGTCCGAGGACGCCGAGCACTTTCGCCGAGCGCTCGGCGACGAACACACGCGAATCCTCTCGGTGGAGCATGCGCGAGAGCCGCTGCCGAACGCCGTCGGCCAGGGACGGATACCCGAGCTCTTCCAGCAGACTCGAGATCGCGCCGGAGTCCTCGAGGATCGCGTCGCGGATGGCGAGGGAAGCCGCCATCAAATGGCGTCGCAGATGAGATCGTTCATCGTCATCGAAGGAGGAATGCGGAACGCGGTCGCCCTTGCCGCCGCATGCCGCATATGACCTGCCACACGTACAGTGTGAGCGCCGCCGCGAGGGTGCCGACGACGAAGAACTTGCCGTTCACGCTGCCTCGATGGTAACCGGCCCGATGAGGAGAGCCGCGCGCCGTCGCGCGGCGGGAGTCGGGCCTGGTGGGTGCGGAGAAGCTGGCGGCCTTCAGCGAAGTTCGGAAGGGGACTACCTCGACGTCATCCGGTGCAAAAACGCCCGCTCGTCAGGCGTGAGCGCGCCTGCGCCTTCCGCGTTGACCTTCGACCGCAGACGGTCGAGCTCCTCGAGTGTCAGTGCGTGGAGGCCGTCGCGCTTGATCGCGTCGAAGTCCGGAGATGCCGTCGTGGCCACCGGCGCGCGCTTGCCGAACGTCGCGTCCTCCATCCGCTTCTGAAATCGCCGCCGGTCGGAGCGCCGGTCCAGCCAGTGCAAATAGAGGAACGCCGCCGCGTACCCGCCGAGGTGGGCCCAGTGGGCGATGCTGCCCCCCATGCTGCCCGTTCCGCCCCATAACGAGTAGAGCGTCGTGATGAGCACGAGGATGCGCGCTTCTACCGGGATGATGCCCCAGATGAAGATGCGGTCGCGCGGCCAGAAACGGGCGAAAGCGAGGAAGACGCCGAACGTCGCCCCCGATGCGCCGACGATCGCGACCGTGGGAGTGAGAAAGGAAAGCGCCGCGCCCCCCAGCCCGCTCAGCAGGTACAGCCTGATGAACCGCTGGCTCCCCAGCCGCTCCTCCACGCGCGGGCCGAAGAAGTAGAGTGTGAGCATGTTGAAGAACAAATGCCACAGCCCGGCGTGGACGAACATGTAGGTGATCGGTGTCCACGGCTGCATGAGCACGAGCCGCGGGCGAAGTGCGAGGATCAGCCAGAGCCCATCGACCGCCTCGCCTAACACGAACATCACGACATTGGCGGCGAGGAGCCGCGCCACCCAAGGCGTCATCCGCGACGGAAGCTCAGCGAGCGCCTGCCGGCGGTCGAGCCCCGGTCGGCTCGCCGCTGCGCTCGGCGAGCAGCCGCGTGGTGAAACGCTGACCTTCGGAGATTCGCTCGACCTCGACCGCGATCGCGTCGACGCCGGCTTCCAGGCGACCCAGCCGCTCCGCGATGCTGGTGAGCGCAGCCGGTGGCACCTCGCGGCGGTCGAGTCGTCGCACGATCACCCGCACGAATGGGTACCCGAGGATCGTGATGACGAACGCGGGGATGATCAGGCCCAGCAAGCGCAGAATGAAGACTTCTTCCGGCACCGGAGGCTCCTGAGGCAGGGCGGGCGAGTTGCGGAACGTATCGCGTCGCGCGACAGCCGTCACGCATCACGCCGTACGGCTCAAGTGTCCCGAAGTTCCAGCGTCCACTCGACGGGAATGTTCGGGTCGAGGGAGTCGCGCACCGAGCAATACTTGTTCAGCGCGAGTTCGATCGCTCGCTCGGCATGTGCGCGCTCGATGCCGGCGCCCGCGATGCGAAAGGTGAGGACGATGCGAACGAGCTTGCGTGGAACGCGATCGTTCGCACGCTCGCCCATGACGTCGACCTCGAGCGACTCCACGGGCGTGCGCCGCTTGGCGAGGATGCTTACGACGTCGATCGAGGAGCACGACGCGAGCCCCGTGAGCACGACGTCCACGGGGCTCTGCGCGATCCTGGCATGGCCATCCACCAGGCTGGTCGGCCCGCCGGGGCGGCCGCCCTCGAACGCCTCATCGCCGCGCCAGCGAACCACGACGTGATTCGGCGGCCGCGGGCTTCCCGGAGCGCTCGCGGGCAGCTCCTCGGTTCTCGCTCCTGGCTCCCTCACCAAGCGATCACTTCTCGATAGGCGCTCGGACGGAGTTCCCCCACTCCGTCCACGAGCCGTCGTAGTTCCGCACCTTGTCGTAGCCGAGCAGGTACGACAGCACGAACCACGTGTGCGACGAGCGCTCGCCGATGCGGCAGTACGCGACGACATCGTCCGATGGCTTCAACCCCGCGTCGCGCTCGTACAGACCGCGCAGCTCGTCGGCGCTCTTGAACGAACCGTCGGGGTTCGCGGCGCGCGCCCATGGAACGTTCTTGGCGCCGGGGATGTGCCCGCCGCGCAACACTCCCTCCTGCGGATACTCGGCCATGTGCGTCCGCTGCCCGCTGTACTCCTCGGGCGAGCGCACATCGATGAGCGGGCGTTTGGCGCGCATGTGCGCGAGCACTTCGTCCTTGAACGCGCGAATGCGCGCGTCGTCTCGCGGCGGCGCCTTGTAGTTCGTGCGCGGGAACGTCTTGACCTCGGTCGTCATCGGATGACCTTCCGTCTCCCACTTCGTGCGCCCGCCGTCGAGCACGCGCGCGTTCCTGAACGCGAAGAGCTCGAATACCCAGAAGGCGTACGTCGCCCACCAGTTGTTCTTGTCGCCGTAGAAGATGACGGTCGTGTTCTCGTTGATGCCCTTCGACCGTAGCAGCTCCTCGAACTTCTCCGACGCGATGTAGTCACGAACGACCGGGTCGTTGAGGTCGGCGTGCCAATCGACTTTCTGCGCATTGGGGATGTGTCCCGTGTCGAACAGCAGCACATCCTCGTCGCTTTCGATGATGCGGATGCTCGGATCATCGAGATGCGCCGCGAGCCACTCGGTGGTCACGAGCACTTCGGGTCGCGCATAACCCTTGCGCGCGATCTCGCCATCCATTGCCATCGTGGGCTCGGCAGTCGTGGAGGTCATCGTTCCTCCCATCCAGGGGTTCTCGCGAGACGCCGGCGCTCTCCGCCCTTTGCGCCGGTGACAACGGCGCCGGCCGTAAGGGCCGGCGCGCACGAGCTTCAGCGGTCGTCGTCGCTCTGCGAAGTGGTATGGGGAACCGCTTGCCCTGTCAAGCGTGGCGCGAGGGGGGGGCCTCCCGATGCCGGCACAAGTGTCTCGACCGAGGAACGAGGACCGTGGACTCGATCGTTAATCGACAGTGTATCTGAGCCCCTTTTCCGATAGATTTCCGGATTCCTCATGCCTCAGCCCGCATTGTCTTCACACCCAACCGACCTTCGGGACCGCCTTCAGGCCTCTCTCGAGGGGGAATACCGCCTCGAGCGTGAGCTGGGGCGCGGTGGCATGTCGCGCGTGTTCGTGGCACAGGAAGGGGCTCTCGATCGGCCGGTGGTGGTCAAGGTGCTCCCACCCGAGTTGACGGGCTCGCTCAGTCTCGAGCGCTTTCGACGCGAGATTCAGCTCGCCGCGCGCGTTCATCACCCGCACATCGTGCCGGTGCTGCTCGTCGGGCAGGCCGACGGGCTCATGTACTACACGATGCCCTACATCGTCGGGGAGTCGCTGCGCGACCGCCTCGACCGCCAGGGGCCGCTCCCGATCGCCGACGTGATCCGCATCATGCGCGACGTCGCCGACGCGCTCGGCCATGCGCATGCGCTCGGGGTCATTCACCGGGACGTCAAGCCCGACAACATTCTACTCGTCAGGCATCACGCGCTCGTCACGGATTTCGGCGTCGCCAAGGCGCTTCGCGAGTCCCGCCCCTCCGGCGACCGTCGGCGGCAGGAACGCACGCCGTCGATGGGGTTCGCACTGGGCACGCCCGCCTACATGGCGCCGGAGCAGGCAGCCGCCGATCCGACGATCGATGCACGCGCTGACATCTATGCGCTCGGATCCGTGGCGTACGAGATGCTGACGGGGAAGGCGCCATTCTCCGGACGGCCGGCGCAGAAGATCCTCGCCGCACAGGTGGCCGAGCGGCCGGTGCCGGTGTCGTTCGTGCGGTCGGAGGTGAGTCCAGCGCTCGAGGCGATCGTCATGCGGTCCCTCGAGAAGAATCCGGACCATCGATGGCAGGAGGCCGACGACCTCGTCGATGCGCTCGACACGTTGGCGGCGGAGACGACCGCGGCCGCGATCACGGCCGCGCACCCGACTGTCCGTCGACGGTTCACCGTGGGGCAGTCGATCGTGCTGCACCTCGCCGCTGCGATCGTGCTCGGATCGGGCGCGCGGCTCGCGCGCGACCTCTTCGGGCTTCGGGACTGGGTGGCCGTAGCGATCGTCGCCGTCGTCGCCGGGATCTACGCCGGCGTTCGCATCTTTCGCCGTTAGGCGATCGAGACCCCGTTCTCGACGGCGGCGTCGGGACGGAGCAGCACCACGTCACCCTCCTCCGGGCACGCGCCAAGCACGAGGACCTCGCTCGCGAAGCCCGCGATGCGGCGCGGCGGGAAATTCACGACGGCGACAACCTGGCGTCCGATGAGGGACGCCGCCGTGTATCGCCGTGTGAGCTGCGCGCTCGAGCGCTTCAATCCGATCCCGGGCCCGAATTCGATCGTGAGCTTGAGGCTCGGTTTCCGCGCTTCCGGAAACGGCTCGGCTTCAGTCACCGTGCCCACGCGAATCTCGAGCGTCTGGAAGTCGTCGATCGTGGCGAGGCGGCGCTCGTTCTCCGTCAGCTGTCAGCGCGCTCGATGAGCTCCAGCTCCATGCCGAGGAACTCGGCGAGCCACACGGTGTGCCCATCATCGGTGGAGCGCTCGACGAGATAGACGCCCGATTCCACTTCGACGACCACCCTCCCCTTCTCGCCGACGCGTGGTTGCGCCGGAGGGTGGGCGGTGCTGTCCACATCGCGCTCCGTCGCTTCGAGGCGCGCAATGCGAACGATGTCGGCAGGGTGGAAAGCGTAGGCCATCGTTCTACGACGAGCGCAGGCGCGTCATGTCACCAGTGGCCCCCGGAACGGGGCGCGCTACCTTTCCTCGTCATGGGACAGTACCGGTATCACGTATTCGTCTGCACCTCGGGGACGGAGTGCCCGAAGCAGGGCGCACAGGACGTGCACACGGCGCTCAAGAAAGGCGTCGCAGCGGCTGGACTGAAAGGGGCCGTGCGCGTGAATCACGCCGGGTGCATGAATCAGTGCGGGCATGGTCCGATGGTCGCCGTCTATCCCGAGGACACGTGGTACGCGGGCGTCGACATCGACGGTGCAATGCGCATCGTCCGTGAGCATCTCTGCGGCGGCACACCCGTCGAGGATTACCGGTATGTCGCTCCCCCGGGAGACAACAAGCTCACCAGTGATTGACCGCGCGTCGGTCGCCAGCGGTCTTCGAGTCACCGGCGGCGCGGTCGTCTATCGACTGTTCGACGTCGGCTACGAGATCCATCTCGACCGCGCGCTCGAGCTCCTCGCACTCAATGCGCCGCAGCGCGTGCGCCCGATCAGGGGCGAGGCGCAAGCGATGCAGATCGCCAACCCACCGATCAGCGTCATCCTCGGCGGCGAGCGCATCGTGATCGACGGCAGCGCATATGACGCCGAGATGTCGGCACGCATCTTCGACTTCGGGGCGGTGTCGCTTCGCCTGCGCGTCGATGCGCCGCCGATGATCGCGTGGGAAGATTTCTCGCGCTTCGGCAACGCCGTCGACGTCGGCACCGATCTGACACCGCTCTTTCAACAGCACGTGCGTGCATTGTTCGATCGCATCACACCGGCGATCGAGCGGCCGTCGCTCGCCCCCGTGTCGGAGGACTACGTCGTCTTCCGCATTCGGCAGCTCGAGGACACGGCCGGACGAACGGCGCCGGCGGATTCACTTGGTGACGAGGACATCACTCCGCTTCTGCTCAACGAGACGCGAGCGCTGTCGGCGGCGGCGCGGCGCGAGCTGCTTCCGCACCGCTTCTCGTACTATGCCGACGATCTGACGATTCTCACCTGGGACAACGCCCTCGTCCTCGAGCCCGTCGCCGAGGATACCGACGTGCAGTACATCCTCGAGTTCGCGAACGCGCAGCTGCTGGAGCTTCGTTTCTACGATGCGCAGCTCGATGCGGAGCTCTCACGGATGTACGATCGCGTGGCCGAGGCGCGCGCGAAGCCGCGGCTGCTGTTCAGCCGGCGCTACTCGCGCCTGCTGGCGCGTTTGCAGACGATCGTCGCCGACTCCACGGAGCTCGTCGAGCGCGCAGAGAACTCGCTCAAGGTGACGGACGATGTGTATCTCGCGCGTATCTACCTGGCGGCGCTCGACATCTTCCGCGCGCGCGCCTGGCGCGCAGGGATCGACCGAAAGCTCGCGATCATCCGCGAGACGTACGAGATGTTGAACGCCGAGGCGCAGGCGGCGCGCGCGGAAGTGCTGGAGGCGGCGATCGTGTTGCTGTTCGTGTTCGAGATCGTGTTGGCGTCGTTTGTTCGTTAAGGGTGCTCAGGGTGCTCAGGGTGCTCAGGGTGCTCCGGGTGCAAAGCAAAACGGGCCGCTTCGCGCGGCCCGTGTGTTGTTCCCCTGAGCACCCTGAGCACCCTGAGCACCCTGAGGTCAGTCATCCAGATCCCCGCACGCCACGATCGTCTGGAGATTCGTCGGCGAGGCGTGCACGTTCACGAAGTAATCCTTGGCTTCGTCGAGCGAGACCATGACGTTGGCGCTGCCCGTTGCTGCACCGTTGCTGCCGACGACGAGCGGCGGGTACGCGGACGGATTGCCCACGATGCCGCGGTCGTTGCCGCAGGAGCCCTCGTGAACGTGCCACGGGAGCCGCTGGCCGGGCGTGGCGTTGGCGAGGTTGATCGTCACCTCGGTCCGCCCGTCCCTGACGAACGCCTTGAACGCGCCGGTCACCGAGTAGCCCGTCTGTGCCTGGAGCGCGCCGCTCCAGTCCTCTCCCCGCTGGGCCGGCGACTCGAGGTCGACGTCGACCGCGCCCGTTTCCTCGTTGACGGCTGTGCGAACGCAGCCGACGACCGCGAAGGCCGCCATCGTGAGAATCAAGCGACGCATATGCGCTCCTGGTTTGACGTTGGAAAGCCCTGCGTGAGAGCAGGCTGCCGTGCGCGCGGAAGTGCAGGTTATGAGCCATATGCACCTATCGTCGTCGACTCCCCACAGACCTCGCGCCGCAGCGTGACCCACGTCACGGAGCAAACGTTCACATTAGGGCGGAGGCGGCGCTGAAGCGGGGAGAGCGTCATCAAGCCACTTGGCGACATCGAAGGCGATACGCTCCCACCCACGTTCCCAGATGAGGAAGTGGGCGAGACCCTCGTATTCGCGAAACGTCGCGCCGTATTTCCGAGCGATCTTTCGCTGAATCCGCGCCGGAATCGAGACGTCGTCCGCGCCGGCGAGGACGAGCACGGGACATCGGATTCGGCGCTCGTCGACCGCGATCGACCCGAGCGTGAGCTCGCGTCCCGTGCGTCCGCTGGTCGGCGTCCACCGGGGCGCAAGCTCGGCGATCTCGGCCGGTTCGAGTCTATTGAGGAATACTGCCGCCGTGTCCGCGGGGTCGGCGATGATCGCGCGGGAGGCGACGATCGCAGGAATGTGCTTGAGCTGCCGCCGGACGAGTGGCCAGCTGAACAACCGGATCCCGCGCGGAGGCGCGGAGCTCAGGAGGACCAGCGCTGCCGGAGCGAGCGATTCGGCGGCCTTCTGTGCAACGAGCCCGCCCATGGAGTGCCCAACCAGCACCAGCGGGCCGTTCCCGTGACGGGTCGCCACGCCGCGCAGCGCGTCGCGCACGTCGGCCACGTAATCCATCACCGACACGTGGCCGAAGTCAGCGACTGGCCGGCTGCCGTGGTGCCCACGCAGATTCAACGCGTACGCGGGGTGACCGCGCGCCGAGAAGTAGCCGAGCCATTTCTCGAAATACCAGGCGCCGCCCATGATGCCGTGCACCATGAGCATGGCGGGACGCGACGCGCGTGGCGGAACCGCAGCGTCGACCACGAGATCGTCGATGCGTACGATGTCGCGAATCACGTGCGGGGGGGCGCGCGGAGTACCTTTCGGATGATGATGCGCATGGAGCCTTACTCTCGACACGTCCTGGTCTGCACCGGGGGCTTCTGCTCGCCGGAACGGCGCGGCCGCGAGCTATATGCGCTCTTGCCGGCGCTGCTCGAGCGTGAAGGACTGCTCTTCGGCCCCACGCGAGTCAAGCGCGGCGAGACGCCCTGCCTCGGCGTCTGTAGCGGGGGTCCGATCGTCGTGGTCTATCCGGAGGGGGTGTGGTACGGCGGCGTGACTCCGGGGTTGCTGGAAAGGATCGTCGTCGAGCATCTCAGGAAGGGTGAGGTCATCGGCGAGGCTGTGATTCACAGGCTTTGAGGACACCCGAGACATCAGACGTCAGACGTCAGATGTCAGACAGCAGAATGCATCCCACTCTCTGATATCTGACACCTGACGTCTGATGTCTGACGTCTCGGTGTCAGGCCGCCGCGATCGCGCGAAGCCGCGCCACCCTCTCCTCCGTCGGCGGGTGCGTCGAGAACAGCTTCGACAGTCCACGGCCGCTCGCCGCGAGCGGATTCACCTGTGCGAGCGGTGCCGCCGCTGGCGCCACGTGCATCGGGATGCGGCGCGAGTACGCGTCGAGCTTCTGGAGCGCGCCGGCGAGCGCAATCGGACGGCCGCAGATCTCGGCGCCCACGGCATCCGCCTTGAACTCGCGCTGGCGGCTGATGGCGAACTGAATCATCGCCGCCGCCAGCGGCGCCACGATCATCATGATGAGGAGGCCGATCGGGTTCGATCCGCCGTCGTCATCGCTGTGACCGAAGAACATCGCCGCGTACGCAAGATTCGAGATCGCACCCGCCATCGTCGCCGCGATGGTTTGCAGGAGCATGTCGCGATTCTTGATGTGCGCGAGCTCGTGCGCGACCACGCCCTCGAGCTCCTCGCGCGTGATGAGCCGCAGAATGCCCTCGGTCACGCACACCACGGACTTCTCGGGACTCCGCCCGGTGGCGAACGCGTTCGGCTGCTCGTGAGGCGCAATGGCGACGAGCGGCATTGGGAGCCCCGCGCGCTGGCGCAGCCGATCGACCATCGCATAGAGCTCCGGCGCCTGCGAGGCGTCGACGACACGCGCGCGGTACATGCGCAGCACCATTTTCGTCGACGCGAAGTACATGAAGAAATTCATTGCCGCGGAGATCACGAGCATCGTGATCATCCCGCTCTGACCGCCGAAGTACCCGCCCAACGCGACCATGAGGCCGGTGAGCGCCGCCATCAGCGTAAATACCTTCACGTTGTTCATCGAGTCATCTCCGGTGCCCGAAATGCGCGAGAGGCGAGCCTCGCGCACCCGGACATGTGATAATCCGACTGTGCGAAGGTCTCGCCTCGTCCTGAAGGACCCGCGCGATCCGTGCGCTCGTGAGGTGAGCGCAGTCATGACGAATCGCGCGCACGGGCGTGCGCCCGCGTAGCTACTCCCCTTCCGCCACGAAAGTTAGCGGGTTACGCACCGCCGCGAAATGCCGCTCACCGATCCGGATCGGGCTCCTTGGGCGGCTCCACCTCTTTCGGGTCCGGCCACCCGCCACCGGTTCGCGTCCAGAGCACGAGCGATCCGCAGCCGGTGCCCCAGAACTCGGGCGGCGCCTGAATCGAGCTCGTATACACCTCGACTGCCTCGAGTGTGCTCACGTTCGCGAGGAAGTCGAGATCCTCCTGGTCGCCGAGGCGCATCCCGTCGAGGTAGACGGTCGGCCTGCACGGACCCGACATCGTGCTCCCACGCCGAAACACCACGACGTTCCCCGTGGGACTCGAGTAAACGCTGACCCCGGGGACACGCCGGAGCAGGTCGCTGAGCTGCGATCCCCCGCTCCGTTCGAGATCCTCACGCGTGATGAAGTGCCCCCACCCCCGGCGCCGGCGTCTCTCGAGCTCCGCCTGCCGCCGCGAGTACAGCGCTGTGGCCGATACGCGAACGGCGTCCAGCATTCGCACCGGCTTCTCGAGCACCACCGTCGTCAACGATGGCGACCTGGAAGCGACCTGCACGGGGAACTGCTGCGGGGCAAAGCCGATGCGGCGCACCACGAGCGACTGCGTGCCGACGGGGAGACTCGAAAGCTCGAACCGGCCCGCCTCGTCGGTCGTCGCGGACAACCCCGTCCGCCACAGCTCGACCACGGCGCCGCTCACCGGTCGTTCCGATTCGTCGAGGACGGTACCCGTTAGGCGTCCCGGTCCGCGCAGCACCGTGTCCGAGCGAGACGCGGCGGCCCCGCTGTCCGGCATGGCCAGCTTCCTCGTCCCTTCCGCGACGGTGAACTCGCGCCGCACGATCGAGCCTGGCTCGAAGGTCACCTGCAGCTCGCCGCTCGCACGCGGGTGGGACAGCGCCTGAACGGCGGCCGCTCCTCCGCCGGGCAGTCGGCAAAGCGCAAAGGTTCCCATCTGCCCGGTCGTCGTTTGCACGCCCTGCGGCACCGTACGGAAGCCTTCCTCGTCGACAAGGAAATCCAGCCACCGGGCAACGATGGTTGCCCCAGTGACGGGCTGCCCTGTGTCGGGATCGCGGACCCTGCCGACGAGCACGGCGGATGACTCGGGCTGCGCGCCCGGACAGAGCGCCGCGATCACGCGTTCCGCGCGCGGAATGCCGAGATCGATCCGTTCCGGATCACGAGCACCGAGCGTGACGCGCTGAACCGGTGCCTGGATCTCGAGCGAGTCGACGGCGGGGTGGAAGAAGCTCACGAAGTACTCGCCTGGCTCGACCGAATCGATGCGGAACCGGCCACGATCGTCGGTCGTGGCCGACCACGCGCGGGTGATCTGGGCAGTGTGAACGAGCTGAACGGTTGCTCCGGCGAGCGGCCGATCGCCGATGCTGTCACGGACGCTTCCCACGACGGAAATGTGCCGCACGGCGGCCTGGGCGCCGAGCAGCGACGGTGCCGCGATCAGCGAGAGCGCGAAGAGGGTGCGACGAAGCACGAGGGGTGCGACGGAAGGATACCTGACAATAGTGAGCGCGGTGCCGGGGCGCGTCAATGCCGGACAGGCCCGACACTTTGGACCCGTGCGGGCACGTTGCCTCGGAGGGAGGTCGTCCGTATGTTGGCGCGCGAAGCCCTCTCACCCTCATGCGCAAACCAATCAATCCCGGCCGCTCGGTGATGCGTGTCGCGCGGCGGTACTTCCTCGACCCGTCGACCGACGGCGTGCCATCCGATCCGGATGACGTGCCGCCGCGTCTCACCCCTGCCGCCCTGGATCAGGTCCGACGCATGTCCCGCTCCCGCGAACGCATCCTTGCCAACCTCGATGACATGTATCGCGAGGCCTTCGAGCGCGCAAAGGCCACGAACGATCAGTCGCAGATGACCGCGCTGGACTTCGCCTATCGGCGCGAGCAGCTGTACTTCGAGATCCTGCTGGACATCAGGGACGGATTGGAACGTCGGTGACGGAAAGGCGGAATGCGGAAAGCGGAATGTGGAACCTTGGTAGACCTGGGCGCGCATCGAGCAACGCTCCCGCAACGGTCTTACCTCGTTCCGCATTCCGCATCCACGCTCTGCCTCAGCCCGCGTACCGAAACCCCGTCTCCTTGAGCGTCAGCGTCTCGGCCTCGACGGAGCCGACGCCGACGTCGACCACCTCCGCAATCACGAGCACGTGATCGCCGGCGTCGACCTCCTGGTCCACGCGGCAGTCGAGCCATCCGGTCGCTTCGTCGAGAATCGGCGCACCTGAGACCGACGCGGGACGATGCGCGACGCCATCGAGCTTGTCGGGAACATTGCGCGAGTGTCGACCAAGCCGGCCGGCGAGCTGCCGCGCGCCAGTCGGGAAGATGCTGATCGCGAATGCGCGAGCGGCTTGCACCATCGGCAGTGTGCGCGACTCCTTCTCGATCGCCACCGCGATCATCGGTGGCTCGAAGGAGACTTGCGTCATCCAGTTCAGCGTCATCGCGTGCGCAACACCCTCGTGCCGAACACCGAGTGCGTACAGCCCGTAGACGACGTTGCGAAGGACGCGCTTCTTGATGTCGGGGTCCATGGGGAGAAGGTGCTCAGGGTGGCCGGCGTGCTCAAGGTGCTGCGGGTGCTGTGGGTGCTGTGGGTGCTGTGGGTGCTGTGGGTGCTGTTGGTGCTGTGGGTGCTCAGGGTGCTCAGGGTGCTCAGGGTGCTCAGGGGAGAACGGCAAACCCACGCGATGCGTGGGCTGTTGTTTAGCAGGACTCGATTTTCTCGAGCACCCTGAGC
>JBQTHJ010000038.1:0-10122 GCA_052389995.1 Gemmatimonadaceae bacterium
TGGACACCATCGTGATCACCACTTAGCCCTGGCGGTGCCGGTCTCCCCGAGCACATGCGTATTCCATTTACTCTGTTCATAGCTGCGCTCGCAATGCCAACGTTCGTTCACGCGCAAACGGCGCGCACGACTCCGGTCGTGTCGCGCGCAGATACCATCACAGTCGCGGCGTTGTTGCAGGACACCGCGGCGGTGGAGCAGGTCGACGCGGTAGTGCGTTCGCGGCACCGTGAAGTGCAATTCTGCTTCGAGGAGAGCGGGCTCAAGGCCGATCCCGATCTGACGGGAATTTTCGCGATGATGCTGACGCTCGACACATCGGGCGGGGTCGCACGCGTGGACCCGGTGCGCGGAGCGTGGAGCGGCCCCGACGGTGCAGCGGTCGAGAGCTGCGTGATGCAGCGAGCGCGGGCGTGGCGATTCCCCGTTCCGCTCGCTCTGGCCCCAGCGCGACACGAGGTGACGTTCCACTTCGCCAGATGAACGGCGGCGAGGCGCGAATCCCGCGCCTCGTTCACTTTCGACTCCACTCGCCATGCCGTGTATCTTCGCCGTCTTCGCGCTCATGGCGCCGCGTCTCGTCGTGGTCGTGTTGTGGTTCTTCACGACGTGGTTCCGCGGCATCTTCGATTCGATCCTCTGGCCGATCCTGGGCCTCATCTTCCTGCCGACGACACTGCTCTGGTATACGGCAGTGCATCACTGGTTCGGCGGGCAGTGGAGCCTCTGGCCGATCGTGGGCCTCGTCGTGGCGCTGCTGATCGACTTGTCGCCGGCCGGCGGGAGAAGGCGCGCTCGCACGGAATGAGCACGCCGGGCTTCGGGCTCGTGCTGGTGGCGGTGTTCGCGGCCGGGACGGGGCTCAACGGCTTCTACAACGGCATCGCCGACCTGACGGATGCGCCCGGCGCGATTGCGATCGCCGTCGCCATCCTCAACATCGTCATGGGCATCACGGGGTTCACGACCGCGGTGTTGGTGTGGCGTGAGGATCGCCGCGTCCTCTTTCCGCTCGCGAGCTGGGGGCTGAGCGCGGTTGCCGCATCCGTCCTTGCCCCGCTCGCGTATGCGCCGGACGCCGGCTTGGCGCCGGTAATACTCGGCGGCGCCATCACCGCGGCGCTCGTGGCCGTCGTCTACGCGTACGTCGAGCGGCGGTTGCGCACTACGGCTGGCGATGAGCGACCCCTTCCTTCATGACAAACTGCACCTGGCGGAGAGTGCCAATGTCACGCGGAACTCTCTCCCGGCGTCGCTTCCGTGCCGGTACCAGGGTCTCGGTCTTGGTCCTTCCCGTTCCGCCCGGCCATGAACCATCGGACGAGCCAGACGACGAGTAGAATCGGAAGGGCCACCTTGAGCAGGGCGACACCAACCGCGAGGACAGCCGAAATGACGCCGATGATCGCGGCGCCCGCGCCGACGATCAGCAGCAGCGGAAGGCCAATGATCGCCAGCAGGATCAGTAGAGGCGCTCCGACGATCAGCAGCACGAGGAGGAGCGGAATCCCAACGACCTTGAGCACCGCGGCGATTGGCAGCAGGATGACGAGCAGCGCGGCGAGGACCGCGCCGAGGGACCGCTGTAGCACGAGCTTGAGAATCCAGGCCTTCACGAGCGTCCACATGGCAGCCTCCTCGCGGTGTCATGCCGTATACGGGCCCTACGGATTCGCGGTGAGCAAGTTTCGCTATGGGACCCCTAACGAGTGGGCGTTGTGTCGAACCAGATGCGGGTGGCGTATGTCCCGCCCGGACATACGGATGACGCGGCGGTACCGACGAAGACAGTGCGCTGCGACGCCGCGGCCCGTGAGGCTGTAAATCGGCGCCGCCGATGGCAAGCCGGTCGGCTTCACGGACAGAGGGGAATACAGCGTGCGTAGCGCGACGCCATGAGTCCCGCTCGTCCCACCGCCCTGGTTACTGGCGCGTCGCGCGGCATCGGCCGGGCGATCGCGCTTCGCCTCGCCGCGCGCTGGCAGATCATCGCGAGCGCGCGCACGGCGCCCGAGCTCGAGTCCCTGGCGAGCGAGATACGTGCGGGAGGCGGAGTGTGCGATCCGCTCGTCCTGGATGTGTCGAATGGACCCGCGATCACCGATGCGCTCGCCGGCCGCGACGTGGACGTGGCCATCAACAATGCGGGATTGGGCGTGATACGGCCGCTGATCGACCTCACGCCCGAGGAATGGCATCGCATGGTGGACGTCAACCTCAACGCCATGTATTACGTGACGCGAGCCGCGCTGCCCGGGATGGTGCGACGCGGACGAGGACATGTGGTGATCATCGGCTCGCTCGCGGGACGGAATGCCTTCATAGGCGGAACGGGCTATTCGGCGACGAAACATGCCGTCGTCGGATTCGCCGAGAGTCTCATGCTCGAAGTGCGAGACGCCGGCGTGAAGGTGTCGCTCGTGATGCCTGGGTCGGTCGCGACTTCGTTCGGGTGGGGACGAGGGGATGCCGACGTCAGCTGGAAGCTCACGGGCGAAGACGTCGCCGCAACGGTGGAGTTTCTGCTCGACACTCCGCAGCGGATGCTCGTGGATCACGTCGAGATGCGTCCGCTCAATCCCCCGAAGAAGCGATGATCGGTCGCGTCGCGCTCGCGCTGCTGCTCTACGTGTCGGTCGGCGGAGCGCAGGAGCGGGCGATCGGGTACGGACCCACCGTCGCGGCCGCGCGAGCGGGATTCTTCGTCGCTCCAGAGCCCTCGCCCACTCCCGCCATCGACGTTCCCACCGCTTCGCCATGCGGCTCGGTGATGCGGAACGCGCTCCTCATGGGTCTCGGCTTCGCCCTCGCCACAGGATCCCTCGAGCTCCTGTACACGCTCGTACGGGAACCCTTCGTTCGCAGCGGCCACGACGTCCCTCGCGCCAATCCGGAATGGATCGCGTGGGCGGGCGGAGCCGGCTTTATGCTCGGGCTCGTCAGCACTGCCATCTGTCAGCGAAGGGACCGTTAGGCATCCGGGGATGACCGCGCGGCGGATCGTCGGTTATCGGCAAGACGAGGAGGGCCACTGGGTGGCCGATCTCGAATGCGGCCACTCGCAGCACGTGCGCCACGCTCCGCCCTGGCAGGTGCGCCCCTGGGTGGTTACCGTCGAAGGCCGCCGCGGGCGCCTCGGCATGACACTCGAATGCCGCGCCTGCGATGACGCACCGTCTCTTCCCGCACGCTGATCACCCTGCCCTCCAGCCTTCTCGACACACCGCTCACGCGTCATGCCGGTGTGGAGGTCCCGCTCATTGGCGGAGCCATGTATCCCTGCAGCAATCCGGAGCTGGTCGCGGCGGTGTCCGACGCCGGCGCTCTCGGCATCCTGCAGCCGGTGTCACTCACGTTCGTTCACGGACACGATTTTCGGGAGGGAATCCGGTTGATGCGACGGCTCACATCGAAGCCGATCGGGATGAACGCGCTCATCGAGCAGTCGTCGCGGATGTATCACGAGCGCATGGTGAAGTGGGTGGAGGTCGCGATCGAGGAAGGGGTGCGCTTCTTCGTCACGTCGCTGGGCAATCCGCGCTGGGTGGCTGAACGCGCGCACGCGGCGGGCGGAGTGGTATATCATGACGTGACCGAGCGGAAGTGGGCGCTCAAGGGGCGCGACAGCGGCGTCGATGGATTGATCGCGGTCAACAATCGCGCAGGTGGACACGCCGGTCCGCACAGCGCCGAGCGGTTGCTCGAGGAAGTGGGTGACCTCGGTCTCCCGGTCGTCTGTGCGGGAGGCGTCGGCGACGAGCGTGAGTTCGTCCGCGCGCTGCAAATGGGCTACGCGGGCGCGCAGCTCGGCACGCGGTTCATCGCGACCAACGAATGCCGGGCCAGCGTCGCCTACAAGGACGCGATCGTGCGAGCGAAAGAGGACGACATCGTGCTCACCGAACGGATCACGGGCGTTCCCGTCTCCGTGATTCGAACGCCATACATCGAGCGCATGGGCCTGCGCGCCGGGCCGATCGCGCGGTGGATGCTGCGGGGCCGCCGCCGCAAGCACTGGATGCGCGCCATCTACGCCGTTCGCTCGGCACTGCAACTGAAGCGAGCGTCGCTCGACGAGACGGGCACGCGCGACTACTGGCAGGCAGGAAAGAGCGTGCGCTCGATCTCCGAGATCGAGCTCGCGGGCGCGATCGTGCGCCGGTTCGCGGCGGCGGCTCGAGCCCAGGGTTCGCGTCTATGATCGCAGGAGCAACAGCATCGGCCGGCATCAAGGACGGAGGGTTCTGACGCGGATAACGCGAATGCTCCGAAAACGGCGGGATCGTTCCAGACGGTGCTGGCGCTCCTCGCGCAATAGCAACGGCAACGTGCTTTTGATTTGGGCATGGACGACTCCATGCGCAGGCACAAGAACATTCCTGTGACTGGAGAGGAGCGTTCCTCGCGCACGGAGCCTGATTCTGCCGTTTCGGAGCATTCGCGTCTTCCGCGTCAGACCCCTAGGTTCTTGATGCCAGAATGCTGCGAGCAGTTCACGCCCCTGACCTGGCGAGATAATGAACGACACGAAACCCAATCGCATTCCGCAGATCTACGGTTACACCGTGTGCCTCATCGCGATCGGCCTCTTCGCCTGGCACTGGCGCTGGCTGCGGGAACGCGCTGCCGAAGAGCGCGCGATAGCCAACCGCGCGGTGTGATCCGCCCGACTCTCACGACGCGGCGGCTCGTTCTCCGACCGTTCGAGCTGACGGACGCGGCGGAAGTCACGCGACTGGTCGGTGATCGGCGCATCGCCGACACGACGCTCAATATCCCGCATCCGTACGACGAGGAGATCGCCGTCGCGTGGATTGGAACGCACGCCGAGGCGACGGAGCGTGGCGAGGGTGTAACGTTGGCGGCGACGGAAGGGGAGCTCGGAGCGCTCGTCGGTGCCGTCGGACTTACGATTGCGGCAAGGCACCGGCGTGCCGAGCTCGGGTACTGGGTTGCCGTCGAGCAGTGGGGGCGTGGGTACGCCACGGAAGCCGCGCGCGCGATGGTCGACTACGCGTTCCGCGAGCTCGGCCTCAACCGCGTCGATGCGCATTGCCTCACGAGAAACGTGGCCTCGTCGCGCGTGATGGAGAAGGTCGGCATGCAGCGCGAGGGGTGTCTTCGCTCCCACATCATCCGGTGGGACGTGCCCGAGGACATCGTGCTCTACGGAATCCTGCGCGAGGAGTGGGAGCGCCTCAGGCGCGAGTCCGATACCTGAAACGCACCCAGTCGGGCACGCGGATCCACCGGGCGCGCATCGCCAACGACCCGCCGCGCAGCACCTTGGGCTCCTCGACGGTCACGAACGCCTGCGGGTCCCACTTGTCGACGATCTCGAGCACCTCGTCGAGGTGCGATCGGTGCACCACCGAGTCGACGATCTCCACCGTGCCGTCGCGCCCGAACCCCGCGACCTCGGTGGCTCCGTAGCCGCGCTCGCGCAAGGCGTGTGCGATCTCCACGCCACCGTGCGGCGAGACGATTCGCACGGTCGAGAGTCCGTAGGCGACCGCGTTCTCGATCATCACACCCACGAGCGTGCCGGTCGCGAAGCCTCCCGCGTAGCCGATGACGTGCCAGAGGCTGCCGAGATGCGTGATGACGTTCCCGACGACGAGAATGAAGATGAGCGCCTGGAAGAAGCCGAGCGATGCGGCGTGATAGCGCTTGCCGCGGACGGCGAAGAGGACGCGCATGGTGTCGAGCGACACGTCCACCACGCGCAGGCCAAAGATGAGCACCGGCCCCCAAGGGAGGTCGAACAGCTCGGTGACGTTCATGAGGTGCGCGGGAAGACGTTAGGCGTCGTGCGCAGGCCGTCCGGTCACCGGCTCGGCCTCGATGCCCCGCCCCTGCTCGACCGCCTCAACGCGTGCGGCCAGACGGTCGATCGATTCCTGTAACCGTGCGATGCGTACCGTCACGTCGCCGACCGGCACCGCTGCGGGAGGTGCGCTCGGAAGGGCGACCGAGCGAGAGGGCCAGAACGTCTTCACCAGTGCACCGAGAAAGAGCGCGACGAGCAGCAGCTGCGCGAGGAGTGTCTCGACGGTCGCGTAGATGCCCATCGCGTCCACCGACGGGAAGCCCGGGATCGGCGTGATCGAGACGACGTTCCCCTCCTGGAGCTCGCGAATTCCCTTCCCCGCGAAAACGAACGCCATGTAGTACAGCACGACGCTCGTGACGGCAAAGAATGGACGCAGCGGGATGCGGACGCCGAAGCGGTAGAAGAGCGTGAAGACGACCGCGAGGACCGCCGCCCCGACCAGAATGCCGAGTGAGATCGGGACGACGGCGCCGCTCCCCTCACCGAAGAGCGCCTGGTAGAACAGCGCCGTCTCGGCACCTTCACGATACACGGCGAGAAAAGCGACGAACGCTAGCGCCGACCCGCCGCCATGCCGGAGGGCGTTCGTCACCTTGCCGCGAATGAACTGCTGCCAACGCGCTGCCTCGACCTTCGAGATGAGCCAGTAGCTCACCGAGAAGAGCACCACGACCGCGATGAGCATCGTGACACCCTCGATGATCTCTCGGCTCGCGGGCATCGCGCGGAGCACGGTCTGGAAAATCACAGCGGTAACCGCGCTCGCCGCGAGCGCCAACCCCGATCCGACCCAGATCGAGCGAAGCCGAGCGCGGTTTCCGGTCTTGATCAGGAACGCGCAGATCGCGCCGATGACGAGGATCGCCTCGAGCCCTTCACGAAGGATGATCATGAAGGACTGGAAGAAGGCGCCCCACGTACCGGATGGCGTGGTCGTCAGCGCGACGACACTGGGGAGCTGCGCCTCGATCGTATTGCGGGCGCGCTCCGCACCGCGGAGGTCGCTCGTCCCCACCGCGCCCTTGAAGTCGGCGAACTGCCGCTCGATCGACGCGACGAGCCCGGGATCCTTCGCGCGCGCTCGCGTCTCCAGCGGCTCGAACGCGATGTACGCATCGAACGCGAGATCGCCCGCCTCCTGACCGCGTGCGGCCTGCGCCGCAGCGAGCGCGCGATCGAGCGTCGCCAGTACGCGACGCGAAACAGCCTCTGCGTCTTCCTGCCCAGCGAGCTGAGGCGCAACCGTTCGTGTGGCCGCAATCGAGCGGAGATGAGCGACGATCCGCGAGAGCTGTGCGGGTGTGAGCGCGTCCCCCGGCGGCATCGCCGTCCCGGGCACGCCAGTTCGCACAACCGCGGCGAGCTCGGCGTCGCTCTGCTCCGCCTGCCACGCGAAGGTGCCGATATCCGGAGGCAGGCGGGTGAGCGCCGCGGACGCGGGACCGTCGGCTGCGCCAGATGCACCATGACAGCTCAGGCAGCCGCGCGCGTACAAGCCCTCGCCTTCGAGACGTTCGGCATCGCTGGCACGAAGCGAATGCAGATACGCCACGATGTCCCATCGCTGGTCGGCGGCGAGGTGCTCGGCCCACGCGATCATCGGTGTGCCGGCGATGCCTACCGAGATGACGCGGAAGAGGAGCGCCGGCGTGCGATCGACCATGGCCACCGCATCACCGATTGGCGGAGGTGGCGGGTTCATCTGTCCCGCGGCAGGACCGTCCCCCTTTCCGAGCGTGCCGTGGCACGACGCACAGCTCTGCGCGTACAGAGCGCGCCCGGCAGCGATGTCGAGCGCGCGCGTGGGAAGCTCGAGCGCACCTTCGTTGCCCAGTGCGGTCACGAAGCGCTCGTACAGTGTAGTGACTTCCGCTGGCGGACGTCTCGCCGCCACGACGCCGCGGAGCGAATCGACGAGGAGCCGCACGTTAGGCGCGCTCTCGCCGCTCAGCCGGTCGGCGACGCCACGCGCATCCTGGAGGAAGTCGACGGCTTCCTGATACTCGAGCTCGGATGTCAAACGACCGTTCGCATCGACGCCTTTCGAGTACTCCTCGACGGCGACGCCGACGATGCTCGACAGCCGCCGCGCGGGATGTTCCTGCGCGTTGAGCGTCGCGGCAGCGAGCGCGAGGACAAGGGCGGCAAGGAATCTCAGACGCATCCCGATGGAAGCTATCGGGATTGCTGGCCCCGCGTAACCCCTTGCTACCATGGGCAATGCGCCGCTCGTGACCACCCGTTCTCAGGCCGCGCGCTCGTCGCTAGCTTCCAGTCATGCGCAAACTCCACTTCGCCATCATCCCGGCCTTCGCGGTGAGCGTACCCCTCGGTGCGGTCGCTCTGTCCGAGGGCACGCACGACCCCGCCCCAGTCACGATCACCGTCTACAAGACGGCGCAGTGCGGGTGCTGTCGGAGCTGGGTCGACCATCTCCGCAAGCACGGGTTCGAGGTCACGGCTCACGACGTCGAGGATGTCGCCGCGATCAAGACGAAGCTGGGCGTCCCCGCCGAGCTCAACTCCTGCCACACCGCCGTCACCGGCGCCTATGTGGTCGAGGGCCACGTCCCCGCGGCCGACATCCAGAGGCTTCTCGCGCAAAAGCCGAAGGTCGCGGGCCTCGCCGTGCCCGGAATGCCCATGGGCTCGCCGGGCATGGAGATGCCGGGAATGAAGGCCGACAAGTACGACGTCATCGCCTTCTCCAAGGACGGCAAGCGCTCCGTCTTCGCCTCGCACTGAGCCCTCGTTGCCTTCGACGGCAAAGGGCAACTGCAAGATCAAAAGCAGGGGTGAAACGATCAGACGGATAACGGCCCGGACAAATCCGAATCCGCTCCCTGCGCGACATCCTCTCCGCGCGCGACAATGCAGCACACTCTTTTTTTTGGCTCTTCGGGGATTTGTGTGGGTGATTTTCGGGATATTTAGGTCCGCGGCAGCGGCGGCAGCGTGCACGTGAGAATCTTGAGATGGAGGTAGTCTTCGTCTCGCAATCCGTAGCAGCGGCGCTGGATCACACGGATCTTGTTGTTCAGGCCTTCGACGAAGCCGAGGGCGACCTTGTTCGCTGGCTCGCAATAGGCGGCGATGCCCTCCCAATGCCGCTCGATCAACTCCGCGAATTTCTCGAAGGGTTTCAACCGCTGCCACTTGAGCGACGCGCGCCACTGCTCGAAGAACTTGCGGGCCCAGGGCTCGCGGCGGTACTGCCAGAGCTGACCGAATTGCTCCTTCAAGACGTACGCCGTATTGAGCCGCTTGTTCGCCGCCAGGAGCGTCGTCAGGGCCCGCCGCTTGTCCGGCGAGAGATTCTTCCGGTGAGAGAGCAGCACGTACTTCTGCCCTTTGATGTACTTCCGATCGGGACGGTTCGTGAGCCGTTTGTACTCCGCCTTCCGCACCTGATCCATGGCCTCGTTCAGATGGCGCAGCACGTGAAACTTGTCGTAGAGAATCGCCGCCTGAGGGGCATGCTCCTCCGTCCCGTTGCGGAACGGTTTCCACATGTCCATCACGGCCAACCGGATGCGCTGGCTCCGCGGGGCGCCGAGGAAGTCGTAGAACATCGCCATGCTCTCCTCCGACCGGTCGACCCCGCCGAACCAGATCGGCTGCTCCCGCTCCAAGTCGCTGACGATGATCCGGTAGACATGCCCTTTGCGAATCGCGATCTCGTCGATGCCGACGACCACTGGGCGCAGCTGGCCCGCGCGCCCCAGCTGCTCGCGCATGTAGAGCTTGTCCATCTCCTTGACCGCGTGCCAGTCGAGCCGCAGATCCGCCGCCACCTCCTTGATCGACGCGCTGCGACACTGCTTGCCGACGTAGAGTGCGAAGCGTTTGGTGTAGTGCGGATTGGCGGCGAGCCAGTCGAGGCGCTCTCGCTTCACGCCGCGGCAGTGCCGGCAGGCGACGCGCCGCAGCTCGAACTCGAGATAGATGCGCAGGTCCCCGCACGGGAGATCCCGGACTCGCCTCGTGGTCCGGTCGTACCACGTCCGCTCGGTCCGGCCACAGGCGCTGCAGACTGTTTTTTTGGGCGGCGCGTGAGCGGGATGACCCGCGCCTCGGGGTCACCGAAGATCCCGCCAATCGTGCGGCTCGGGGTGAAGCCGGGGAAGCGGTACGCGTCACGCAGCTCCCGCTTCGGAGGTCGTCGCAAAGCCATGCACGAAGTTCACGTCGCCCTCGCCCCCCGGCAACTCCGGATTTCTCCTATGACAACCGCTTTCTAAACCGGACGAAAACCCATCAGATTTACCCACACAAATCCCCGAAGACCC
>JBQTHJ010000039.1:0-21474 GCA_052389995.1 Gemmatimonadaceae bacterium
CCCATTCGGCCACCTCGGGCTCACTGGCTGTGTGCGCCTCCCCCGAGCTTTTCGCAGCTTACCGCGGCCTTCCTCGCCTCCGTGTCCCCAGGCATCCCCCACATGCCCTCGCTCGCTTGACTACCTCAGATCGAGATCTCCAAGCAGAGCACGCGCATCGAATGTGCAATCAAATCATCAAGTCATCGAACGCCGCCTCTCGTGAAGAAATGCGTCGCTCGCACTCGATGAGAATTCACATCCCAACGATCTACTCGATCGATCACTTGTCAAACAGCGACCGCGCTCTAGGTGCCGCGCGGGCAAGACTTTCATTGTAGTCGGGCGAACCGCTTCGGTCAACGCGTCGACGTCCGACGCGCGACGGTGCCGACTCCCGAAAGGGCGCGACGAATACACGGACGCGAAAGCCACTTCAAGTGGGAAATGCCTTACCTTTTCCGCTCACCGTGACACAACCCGCGCTGATTTCCACGAAGGGCGCGCGCCGCTGGACGAGCGGTCATCCGTGGATCTACCGGAGCGACGTCGTCAGGCGTCCCGACGCCCCCGCAGGCGCGACGATCGTCGAAAACGGCGCCGGCGCTCCCCTCGGGTGGGCCCTCTGGAGCCCTCGCTCCGAGATCTCGCTACGGCTCCTGGACAGCGATCCGGGTGCGACAATCGACAGCGTGTGGTGGCGCGAACGCCTGAAGCAGGCGATTGCGCGTCGAGCCGATCTCGACGACGTCGCGACCGCCTATCGGCTCGTGCACGGCGAGGCCGACGGGTGCCCATCGCTCATCTGCGATCGCTACGACCGGTGGCTCGTCGTCCAGCTCCTGAGCGCCGGACTGGAATGGTTCCGCGACGAGATCGTCGCGGCACTGGTCGACCTCGTGCAGCCCGACGGCATCCTCGCACGCAACGACGTCCCCGTGCGCGTCAAGGAAGGGCTGCCCCGTGAGACCACCGTGCTTCACGGTGATGTGCCGCGCGAAATCGAAATCGTCGAATACGGCGTCAAATATCTCGCCGCGCCATGGGACGGTCAGAAGACGGGCGCGTTCCTCGATCAGCGCGAGAATCGCGCACTCGTCGGCGCAATCGCGCGCGGCCGCGCCCTCGATTGCTTCAGCTACCACGGCTCCTTCGCGCTGCACCTCGCACGACAAGCCACATCGGTGATTGCGCTCGACGCATCGGCGGCGGCGCTCTCCCGCGCGCGCGAGAACGCCGCGCGCAACTCCATCGACACGATCGAGTTCGTCGAAGCCGATGCGTTCGAGTGGCTGCGCGCCGCGGAGCGGCGTCGCGAGCGCTTCGCCACGATCGTGCTCGACCCTCCCGCGTTCGCGAAGACGCGCGACGCACTCACGGCGGCGCTGCGCGGCTACAAGGAGATCAACCTGCGCGCGATGCGACTGCTTGCCCCCAGTGGAACTCTCTTCACCGCGAGCTGCAGCTATCATCTCACGAAGCCACTCTTCCTCGAGGTGCTCGAATCAGCGGCCGCCGACAGCGGCCGACGCATCGCGATGCGCGAGATGCGCGGGCAGCCGCTCGATCATCCAGAAGTGCTCACCATCCCCGAGAGCGGCTACCTCAAGGGCGCTGTCGTCGAGGCGCTCGATTGACCTGACACCCGGGACACCAGTACGTCGAGCGGCCGGCCTGCGTGATTCGCGCAATCGACGTTCGGCATCGACGACACGGCTTTCCCTGTCGATCGTAGACGGCGAGCACCGGTGACCGCGCAACTCTGGAGCTCGCGGCGTCGGCGCTGAACCGTGCGAGCACGTCTCGAATCGCGCGCACGAGCAGCCCGGCTGCACGGAGGTCGAGGCTCGACGCCCGCACGCGCGGATCGATCCGCGCGCGCCACAGCGCCTCGGCAGCGTAGATGTTCCCGACGCCAGCGACGACGCGCTGGTCGAGCAGCGCGGGCTTCAGGGCAATTCGCCGGCGTGCCAGCGCACGATGGAGGTGCGCGGCATCGAATTCCTCGGCCACCGCGTCGGGACCGAGCACCGTCGCCAGTGAGGATCCGGCATCGAGCAGCTCGACGGTCGCGAGCGCGCGCGGATCGGCGAGCACAATGCGCGTCCCGTTCTCGAGCTCCAGGACGAAGCGCGCGTACCGCGGCAGCTGCGCGCCCGGCCCACTCACCTCCCAGTCGCCCGTCATGCGAAAATGCACGTGCAGTGTCGATCCGTCGTCCAGCTCGACGAGCTGATGCTTCCCTCTTCGCTCGACGCGCACGATCGACCTCCCGGCCAGTCGCGCGAGGCGCGCTCGCCCCATGCGACGCCCGACGAACGCGTGCAGCATGCGGGCGCGATGGATGCGGACGCCAATCGCTACGCGCGCGAGAGCACGGGCGGCGCGCTCGACTTCGGGGAGCTCCGGCATGGCGCGCATTGTACGCGACGCGACAGCCGCTCTCAAGCGCGATTGACAGCGCCGCACCGTCCCGGCGAGAATGAGCGCGTGCTGAACTCTTCCCGGCCAGCAGGTACGCCGCCGCTCGTGCGCGCAATGCGTGCCCCGGCAGTACGCCACACGCTGATCGTCATTCTCGTCCTGAACGTCATCGTGGTGGGGATCAAGCTTGTCGTCGGGATACGCACCAACTCGCTTTCCGTCCTCGGCGCCGCTCTGGAGTCGTCTCTCGACCTCATCAACAATCTCGTCGGCATCGCGCTCGTGAGACTTGCCGCCATCGAGCCTGACGAGGATCACCCGTACGGTCACGGGAAGTTCGAGACGGTCGGCGCACTGGGCATCGTCGTCTTCCTTTCCATCACCTGCTTCGAGCTGCTGCGCGAGGGCGTCGTCAGCATGATGCGGGGCCGGGAGCCGAAGCCGCCGTCGCTTCTCGAGATCGCAGCGGTCGGGGCGACGATGGTGATCAATTTCTTCGTGGTTTGGTTCGAGCGTCGCCGCGCGAAGCAGCTCGCAAGCCCGTTCCTGCTCGCTGATGCCGCCCACACGCAGAGTGACATTTACGTGACGCTCGCGGCCGTCGGCTCACTCATCCTCACGCGCGCGGGCTGGGGATTCGTCGACCCGATGCTCGCAATCCTTGTCGCGCTCATCATTGCTTGGCACGGCTATGAGATCGTTCGCTCCACCGTGCCAGTGCTCGTGGATGAGCGCGCCGTCGACGCCGCTGAGATCCGCCGACTCATTGGCTCGATCCCACGCATCATCGAGGTGCGATCCGTGCGGTCGCGCGCGAGCGCGACCGGCGGAGTCCTCGCCGAGGTGACGATCGTCGTCGACGGCGAGATCAGCGTCACCGACGCGCATGCACTCATGGATGAGGTCGAGGAACGCATCGCCGCGGGCCTCGGTGCGGCCGACGTTCACGTGCATGTCGAGCCGGTATAAGGCCTTGCTTGTCACCACAGACCCCCTAGCTTAGGGGCGTCGTAGCCACCCGTTTCCGTCCCCATGGCCCAGCGCCTCCACCAGTCCCTCCAGCACGAGTACTCGCTCTTCGTCGAGCAGGAGATAGAGCACTACAAGGAGTCGGTGTCCCGCGGGGTTCTCCTCGGGATCGGCGACGAGGCCGTACAGACGTTGGCGTCGCAGCAGCAGCTCGCGCTCACCGAGCTCATCCTCTGCGATGAGGTGGACCGGATCATTCGCGCACGTTTGCGTCTGCCTGCCTATGTGACGTGGAAACGACGGCGCCTGAGGGCGATCAAGGAATTCTCCCGTCCTGAGCGCTGGGGTCTCAGTCCCACGGAGCCGCTCGTTCGCGAAGTCCCCACGACGTCGGACAGGCACGTGCTCGTTGCCGGCGCTGCCGCGGAGGGGCCAGCACTGTACCTGGCAGCGAAGGGATGCGCCGTGACGTCGGTCGAGGCCGAGGAGGAGATCGTCGAGAAGGTCATCGCGCGCGCCGTCGAGGTGGGACTCACGGGCAGGGTTCGAGGGTTCGTGTCAGACCTCGGCGTCTGGCGCCCGGACATTCCATTGAATGCGGTCGTCTGTACCCCTGTAGCGTTCCGCGGGCTGTCCGATTCAGAGCGCGCCCACGTGATCACCCTCCTTCAGAACGCGACCGAGGACGGCGGTGTCCACCTCGTCCAGACGCTGGTCGCTGGCACCCGAGCGCTGTCCGTGGACGAGCTGCGCCTGCGATACGTCGGGTGGCAGGTGGAGCTTCACGACGACGAGCGCGCGACGTTCCTCGCGCGAAAGGCTGTCGCCTGACGTCGTAGAACGACACAACTTCTACATTTTCAGACGTGTCGCACTGCAACACCGGAGCTCATTTCGGTGTTGTTGTTGTTTCCTAAGCTGCAATATCACAACGACTTATAACTAGGAACGAAACGGCACGCACGGTGCTTCTAGCGTACGCGCCCAGGCATTCCAGGGCGCGCCCCGACCGTTCCGGGGCGCTCACTTCATCGAGGTGTGAGATGGCCGAAACGAAGCGCAAACGCGCGATCGAAGAGCCGCTTGGTATCGTCATTTCGCGCGGATCGCGCGAAGTGCCGCCGCCGGCCTTCAGCGCCTACGTGTGGGGACCCGCCCCCGAGCCGGATCCGGCATCGGAGCCGAAGGCAGCATAATACCCGACCATGCGGCGCTAACGCCGGGAGCTTCGCGCGCCCGGCGTTTTCGTTTTGGGGTACGACGCTTGCCCATTGGCCGCTCGTGCACGAGTCCTCGGAGGAGTGGGAAGGACAGCGGCGTGCGCTGCTGTCGCAGCGCATTTCCGAGCTAGGGCTTTCCATTCGCGGGACGCTCGTCGAGGAGCTCGTGGAGCGGCTGTACAGCGAGCTCGAGGCGCGCGGCCTCGCGTTTCGCCCGCCGGTATATCTGAGTGACCAGTGGGGCTGCCCTGACGGGACGCCGCTCATCGGCGTTCCGTTCTATCTCGCGGATCCCCGCCTCACGAAGCTCGAAGAAGAGATGGCGGTGGACGTCGAGGGAGAGCGCGACGCCATGCGCTATCTGCGACACGAGGCGGGACACGCGTTCAACTACGCCTATCGCCTCTACGAGCGCGCGGACTGGCACGCACTCTTTGGTCCGTACTCACGTCCCTACCGCGAGCGCTATCGGGCAGATCCCTTTTCCCGTCAGTACGTGCGGCACATCCTCGGCTGGTACGCACAGAAGCATCCGGACGAGGACTTCGCAGAGACGTTTGCGATCTGGCTCACACCGGGACTCGACTGGAAACGCGAGTACTCCGGCTGGCCGGCGCTGGCGAAGCTCGAGTACGTGGACGACGTGATGCGCGAAGTCGGCTCGACGATCCCGATCGTGCCCGCTCCGACCGCCGATGATCTTCCCGTGGAAGCGATGCACTACACCGTCGAGGAGCACTATCGGTCGGGAGAAGAGACGCTGCCAATCGAGGACGAGCGACATTTCGACGGCGACCTGCGAACGATCTTCGCGTCGGCGGATGATGCGCGGGAGGGCGAACGTGCCGCCGACTTTCTGCGTCGTCACCGTCGCGAGATCGTTCGGCGCATCGCGTACTGGACGGGGGAGAGCGCGACCATCCTTCGCGCGTTCATCGATTTCCTGGCGGCGCGAGCGGACGTTCTCGATCTGCGCGTCGCGGGGCTCGAAGCTGCGACGCTCATCGAGCTGACATCCTTCGGCACCGCGGTCATGATGAACTACCGGTACACGCGAGTGCTCGGGCGGAAGCAACGCGCGCGATGAAAGTCGTCCTTCTGCACACTCGTGAGGCGGCCGAGCCTCCCATCGACCCGGTGCTCGGTCAGATGTCGGACGTGCTCGCGCGTCTTGGTCACGAGGTGGAACCCGTGGAGGTCGATCGGCGAGTGGAGCCGGTCGTGAGTGCGCTGAGTCGCGCGCGCCCCGATCTCATCTTCAACATCGCCGAGTCGTTCGGCGGGAAGAGCGCGCTCGAATCGAACATCGCGGCGCTCCTCAACCTCATGGGCCTCCGCTATACGGGGTCGAGTCCGTCCGGGCTGATGATGGCCGGCGACAAGATCCTCGCCAAGAAGGTCCTGGCGTTTCACGGAATCCGAACGCCGCGCTTCGCCACCGTGTATCGTGGCGCGCTCGACTGGGCGGAGGAGCTTCACTTCCCGGTGATCGTGAAGCCACCGCAGGAAGACGCGTCGGTCGGCCTGACGAGTGCCTCCGTGGTTCGCGACCTCAAGCAACTGCTCCAGCAAATGGACGCGCTCCAGAGCGAGTTCGAGCAGCCGGTGCTCGTCGAAGAGTTCGTCGAGGGGCGCGAGTATTACGTTGGCGTAGTTGGGAACGCGAACGCACGCGCGCTGCCCGTGATCGAGCTCGACTTCTCCCACTTTCCGGCCGACCGGCCGCTTATGGCGAGCTGGGAGGCGAAGTGGGGAGACGACGCGGGCGGCGGCGCCGAGTTCGAGGGGACGAAGTCGATCTTCCCGGAGAACCTGCCGGAGGAGCTGGTGCCTCGTCTCGAGACCGCGGCGGTCGAGGCATGTCACGCGCTGCGGCTGCGCGACTACGGTCGCATCGCCCTGCGGGTCAACGACGCCGGTGAGGTCTACGTCATCGAGGTGAATCCGAATTGCTATCTCGAGCGCGAGAGTGAGTTCGCGCGGGCCGCCGCCCGTGGCGGGCTCGACTACGACGCGCTCATCGCCCGGATTCTCGAGCTGGCGTCGGCTCGTTATGCGCGGTAACGAGATGGGGTCCCTGCCGCCAGGATGGCCATGGCGAATGACGGCACAGTGACCTTCGCCCATTGCGCCGCGATGGACAAAGGGCCGGCGACGTCGCCGGCCCTTCTGCTTCCACCGTGCCTACATACCGCCGCGGCGAGAGCGCTTCCTGCGCGTCGTCTTACGAGCGCCGCCCTTCTTCCGCGTGGATTTCCGCGTCGCCTTCCGCGACGATTTACGCCCAGCTTTTCTCCCGCCTTTCTTCCTCGCAGGCATGGTTCTTCTCCGTTGAAGGAGTGAGAGAGCCGCCGATCCCCCGGTGGATCGGCGAGTGCGGCGGCGGCCGGCGGCGTTCTGCCGCCGACGCGCCGCCCACGCTCTACACGGCCTCGGAGAGGCTCGTGAAGTTGAAGTCCCGCACCTTGATCGGCGGCATCACCACGGCACCTCCCGCCTCGGTGCCCGCGACGCGCATGGGTCGTCCCAGCATTTCCAGGTTGTTCAGCATGAACAAGGGCGATTCGTTGAAGCGCAAATTCCGGATCGCCTTGGCGATCTTGCCGTTCTCGATGAGGAACGTGCCGTCGCGTGTCAGGCCCGTGTACAGCACCGTGCGCGGATCCACTTCGCGGAGATACCAGAGCCGCGTCACCAGGATGCCGCGCGGTGTCGACCGAATCATGTCGTCGACCGACGCAGTGCCGCCGAGCATCTTGACCGAGCTCGGGAATCCCGTTGGCGTGGTGCCTTTCTTCTGCGCCCAGAAGCGCGAGTAGTAGAGCTGCTTGAGCACACCATTCTCGATCCAGACCTGCCGACCGAGCGGCAACCCGTCACCGTCGTACGGCTGCGAGAGCAGATCAGGATCGGTCGGATCCGAAATGAGGGTGATTCTCGAGTCGACCAGCTTCTCACCGGTCTTGTTGCCGCCGCCCGGTTTCACGAACGGACTGCGTCCCTCGTCGGCAGAGCGTGCGTCGGCGTAGAAGACGAGGAGCTGCACGAGATCGGCGACGGCCTGCGGCTCGAGAATCACCGTGTAGCGTCCCGGCTCGATGGCCGCCGGATTCCGGGAGAGCCGCGCCTTGTCGATCGCCCGCTTGCTGACCTCGGGGAAGGCGACCTTCGCCCAATCGGGATCGTCAGCGCCGGCCCAGCCAGAGCCGGTCCCGTCGGCCGTGCGGACGGTGAGTGTGTAGTTCGCGGCCGTCGACCGATGGTACGCGAACTGGCCGGCCTTGTTACCGATCGCGTTCGACTGCCCCGTGGTGACGATGTAACCAGCGGCGGCCAGATCCTTCGCGTCGCGTGCGGGGCCGAGGGCGGTCAGCGCGGCGCGCGCGCGTTCGTCGGGGGTGACATTCGCGGTGGCATCGAACCACGCCTGCACGGTCGAATACTGCTGGGAACCGAGCGGCGGCATCGATTCAGGATCGTCGGGCGCCAGACGCGCGAGAACTTCCGACTGCTCGACGGTGCGGCGAAGCGAGCCGTCGGAGAGGTCGTTCGTGGTGACGGCAGCGTGTTTGGGGCCGAATGCGCTCTCGATGACGACATTGGCGTTGGTGACGCCGCCGGACGTCGACATCTGGTTCGCCGCAAACCGCACGTTCCCCTGATAGCTGCTGTCGACGGTGACCCTGAGCGACTCGGCGTTCGAGAATCCGATGGCGCGGCCGATGATGGCCTGCGCATCCTCGCGCGAGAGCACGTTCGCGTTCGCGGCTTCGGCCGCGCGGCGCTCGGCCTCCGGGATGATCAACCGCCGCGGCGCGCTCATGCCTTCCTCCCGGTGTTGATCACGTTCACCTGACGGAAGCGCGCCGGTACGGAACCGTGGCTCACCGCGTTGATCTGCGGTGGTTGTCCCTTGCCGTCGAAGAAGCTCGCGCCGAGCTCGTAGCTGCGCTGGCCGCCGATCATGTCCATCGAGTTCCAGAAGTCGGGTGTGCGCATCTGGTAGGCCACGTCCTTCAGCGTCCCCACGATTTTCCCACCGCGGATCTCGTGGAACACCTGGCCGCCGAACTGTGCATTGTAGCGCTGTTGATCAATCGAGAAAGAGCCGTCGCCCATGATCGCGATTCCGCGGTCGGTGTCGGCGATGATGTCCTCGAAGGTGATGTCGCGCTCGCCCGGGAGGAGCGACACGTTAGGCATGCGCTGGAACTGAATGCTCGCCCAGGAATCGCCATTGGAGCAGCCGTGAGAGCGCACACGTGTGTTCTGCTGGTCGTACCACCACTTGAGGAAGGTCGCCTGCTCGCGCGTGGTCTGATAGTCGTTGAAGACCCCGTTCTTCACGATGAGGAAATCTTCGGGCTTCACTCCCTCGTCGTCGTAGCCTATCGTCGCGCACGCGCCCGGCTGCGAGCGATCACCTTGCACGTTCATGAACTCGGGGCCGTATTTCAGCTTGCCGAGCATCTTGTCGGGCGGTGCGATGAAGGACGTGCCGGCGTAGTTCGCCTCGTAGCCCAGAGCGCGATCGAGCTCCGTGGGGTGGCCGATGGACTCGTGAATGGTGAGCCACAGATGGCTCGGGTGCAGCACGAGATCATATTTCCCCACATCCACCGGCTTGGCCGCGAGCTTCTGCGCGGCATCCTCGCCCCATTTCTGCGCGTTGCCGACGATGTCCTGCGCGAGCACGTATTCGTACCCGCGTCCGGCCGGCGGCACCACGCTCGAGCGGTTCTGGAAGTCGGAGAAGTCCGGGGCGACGGCGGTGATCTGCATCGGAACCCAGCTGCGAATCACCGTCTGGTCGATGAGCGATCCTTCCGAGCTCGCGAAGTGCCGGTTCTCCTTCACGAAGTACATGACGCTGAACACGTACTTCACGTTCGGCACCTTGAGCGCCTCGGCGTTCGCGCGTAGCAGCAGATCGACTTTCTGCTCAATGGGAATCGTCCACGGATCGATCTCGTAGCTGCTCTTCCAGGTCACATCGCGGTGGACCTCGGTGGGTGCCAGCTCGACGGGGCGATCCCGCGCGATGCGGCTCGCCTTCGCGATCGCTACCGCTTCGCGCGCCGCGCCTGCAACGCCATCGGCCGTCAGTGTGCGCGTGGCACCGAAACCCCAGATCCCGTCGACGAGCGCGCGCACGCCGCATCCGATCGAGTCCGTATCGACGACGTTGATGATCTGCTGCTCGCGCGTGACGATGAAGTTGTTCCGGTAGCGTCCGATCCGAACGTCGGCGTAGTTCGCGCCGGCGCTGCGTGCCGCTTCCAGCGCTCGCGCCATGAGCTCCCGGGCCGGGATCTCGACGTCGTCGGGCGGAGCACCGGGCGCCCCCTGGGCAGGGGGACGCGGGGTTTGCGCCGGAGCTGGAGCAGGCGTCGTCGCCGGTGGTGGGCCCGCGCATGCGCCCGTCCAGAGCGCCGCCGCCGCAAGCGAGCCGTGCTTGAGGAAGTCTCGACGGTCTGTCATTTACACCGCGTCACTGAGACTGGTGAAGGTGAAGTCGCGAACCTTGATGGGCGGCACGATGATCGCGAGGCCCGGACTTCCGCTCTCCGATGCGCTCACGCGCATCGGAGCGCCCATCGCCTCGAGATTGTTCAGCATGAAGATCGGCGACTCGTTGAAGCGGAGGTTCTTGATCGCCTTCGTGATCGTGCCGTTCTCGATGAGGAACGTCCCGTCGCGCGTGAGGCCGGTGTAGAGGATGGTCCGGGGATCGACGGAGCGAATGTACCAGAAGCGGGTGACGAGGATGCCGCGTGGCGTCGAGGCGATCATCTCTTCCAGTGAAGACGGGCCACCATTCATCCGGATGGAGCCGATGAACGGCACGGGCTCGCGACCGCTGCGCTGCGCCCAATAGCGATCGTAGGCGAGGTTCTTCACGACGCCGTTCTCCACCCATACGGTGCGAGACGTCGGCAGCCCCTCGCCCGTGAACGTGTTCGCCGGCGCCTCCGGATCGAGCGGGTCGGAGACGATCGTCACGCGCTCGTCGACGATCTTCATCCCGAGCTTGTTCCCCCCGCCCGGCTTGGAGAAAAACGAGCGTCCTTCATCGGCGTTGCGCGCATTCAGCGCAAACCCGACGAGCTGGAGCAGGTTCGCGACGGCCGTCGGCTCGAGCACGACGGTGTAGCGCCCCGGCTCGACGGCAACGGGATTCCTGGACAACCGCGCCTTCTCGATCGCGCGGGCACCGAGCGCTGCGGCGTCGATGCGAGAGAAATCGTGGTGCGCGGCGCCTGCCCATCCGGATCCGGTCCCGTCAGGCGTGCGGACCGTGGTCGTGAGCGCGGACCCCGTCCCACGCGCGTATGCGAACAGACCCTTCGAGTTGGCGACGGCGAACGATCCGGCGTTGGTCTCGAGATAGCCTGTGCCATCCAGATCGGCGGCGCGCGTCGCGCGCGTGATTGCTCCCACGGCGCTCGCGCGACCAGCGGGCTCGAGCGCGGCGGTCACATCGCTCCACCCCTGCGACTCCGCGTACTGCTGCGGCTCGAGCTCGCCCATCTCTTCCGGATCCTCGGGGGCAAGCTTCGCGAGCCGCTCCGATGTCTCGACGGCGTAGCGCAGACCTTCGTCGTCGAGCTTGTTCGTCGTCACGTTCGCGCTGCGGCGGCCGAACAGGCTGCGCACCGTGATCGTGGTGTTGAAGTTGTCGCCTGCGGTCGAGATCTGATTGACGGCGAACCGCGTGTTGCCGCGCGTACCGCTCTGGAGCGTGACGCGTGTCGCTTCCGCCGTTGCCATCGCGAGCGCGCGACGGGCGAGCGCTTCTGCTTCCGACCGTGAGAGGTAGCGAGCCGGCGCGAGCAGGGAGACGAGAGTGCTCATGCGCGCCGTCCGGTGTTGATGACGTTGACGTTGCGGAAGCGGGCCGGCACGCAGCCGTGGCTCACGGCGTTCGACTGGCTCGGTTGTCCTTTGCCATCGTTGAACGCGCCGCCGAGCATGTAGCTGTCGCGGCCGCCGATCATGTCCATCGAGTTCCAGAACTCGGGCGTCCGCAGCTGGTACGCGACATCCTTGAGCATTCCGACGATCTTTCCGCCGCGAATCTCGTGGAACACCTGGCCGCCGAACTGTGCGTTGTAGCGCTGCTGGTCGATGGAGAACGACCCTTCTCCCACGATCGCGATGCCGCGGTCGGTGGCGGCGATCAGATCCTCCCAGGAGAGATTCTGCTCGCCCGGCAGGAGGGAGACGTTCGGCATGCGCTGGAACTGCACGTCGGCCCACGACTGCGCGTACGAGCACCCATGCGAGCGCGGCTCGCGTCCCTGGCGCGCGTACCACCAGTCGAGCCAGGGCGCCTGCTCGCGCGTGGTCTGGTAGTCGTTGAAGATTCCGTTCTTGACGATGAGGAACTCGTCAGGACGGACGCCTTCGTCGTCCCATCCCACGGCCGACAGCGATCCGGGCTGCGACCGGTCGCCCTGCACGTTCATGAACTCGGGACCGTACTTGAGCGTGCCGAGCATCTTGTCGGGGGGCGCGATGAACGATGTGCCCGCGTAATTCGCTTCGTAGCCCATCGCGCGGTCGAGCTCCGTCGGATGCGCGATCGACTCGTGAATCGTGAGCCAGAGGTGCGATGGGTGGAGGATGAGATCGTAGCGCCCGACCTCGACCGGTTTGGCCGACAGCTTTTGCACTGCGTGTTCGGCCCATCGGGGCGCGTTCTCGACGAGCTTCGCGTCGAGCACGTGCTCGTACCCCTTCCCCATTGGCTGAATGTCGTTCGACTGCCGCGTCTGGAAGTCGCTGTTGTCGGGAGCGACGGCGGTGATGTTGAGGGACGGCTGCGCGCGGAAGATGGTTTGCACGACGTAGGTGCCGTCGGTCGTGGCGAGCGTCTTCTCCTCGCGGAGGAAGAACATCTGCGAGCTGACGAACCGTGCGCCAGTGACGCCGAGCGCCGCGGCGTTGGCCGCGAGGAGCAGCTCGACCTTCTCCTCGATCGGCACATCGAAGGGATCGATGCGCGCCGCACTTCTCCAGGATCCATCGGGAGTCGGCGTGACGGGCGCGAGTGTGACGGGCCGCACGAGCGTGGTGCGATTCGCGCGTGCCTGCGCGGCCGCCTGCCGGGCGACGCGCGCGACTTCTTCGCGCGTGAGCTCGCGGCTGGCGGCGAATCCCCACGCCCCGTCGACGAGCACGCGAACGCCGAAGCCAAACGTCTCGTTGTCGACGAGATTCTGCACGCGCCGCTCGCGCGTGAACAGCGCCTGGTTGCGATTGCGGCTGATGCGCACGTCGGCGTAGCTCGCACCGGCCGACTTCGCGGCGTCGAGCGCGAGCATGGCCAGATCCTTGAAGGTGGGATCACCGCCAGCCGCGGCGGCAGGTGCTGCTGGTGCAGGAGGGGGCGGAGTGGCGGCCGGCGCGCAGCCGGCGATCCCGATCGCGGCGCTTGCAGCGGCCGCTTGCGTGAGGAATTCGCGTCTCGTCTGCGGCACTCAGTATCCTCGTGCTCGCGTGATCACTCATGCGCGATTCGCGATGTCGCATGAACACGACACGCATCGCGTGCAGACATCGTCTTCCGGCGCGAATATAGAAATGCCATCAGATGCACGCAATAGCGCGCGCACGATTTCTTACACCACGGCAAATGCCGATGCCGGCGACGCGACGGATGCGAAGACGATGACGCGTGTGCTCGTGATCGGCGGTGGATTCAGCGGGGTCGCCGCCGGCGTCGCGTGTCGCGAGCACGACTGCGATGTGACGCTGTTGGAGCAGCACGAGGTGCTGGGCGGACGCGCACGCAGCGCTGTCGTGGGACCGCACGCCGTCGATGTCGGCGCGCAGCTGATCGCGTCGTCGTTCGCGCGAGCGACGACGCTCCTCGCCGGCGCGTCTCTCGAAGCCACTCGCGGCCGCGACGTCTTCGTTCGCGGCGGCGAGCAGCTTCCCGTGCAATTCGGCTCCCTCACGTCGATGCTCCGCTTCGGCGCGCTCGGCGTCGTCGACAAGGTTCGCCTGGGCGCAACGATGCTTCCCCTCCTCGCGCACCATGGCTCATCGCTTCGCGCCGACGCCAACGACGGACTCGGCGAGCTCGATACGGTGTCGGCCCGCGACTACGTCGTGAACGCCGCGGGCTCACGCGCCGCGGATGCGGTTGTGGAGCCGGCGCTCAATGCGTTCTACGCGGTGCGCGGTCACGAGGCGAGCCTCGCGTTCTACCTCACGCTCGGTCGATACGGGAGCGACAGCGAGCTGTTGGCGACGCGCGACGGGTGGTCGTCGGCACTCGCGAAAGCCGCCGATGGCATCCGTGTCGAATGCGGCGTGCACGCCGACGTGATGCACGTCACGAGCGCTGGCATCGTCGTGCGCGACGCCGGTGGGCGTACGTGGGAGGCGGACGCCGCAGTGCTCGCGACGAGCGCCGGGGGCGCGAACGCGCTCCTGCGCGAAACCATCGCCGCGTCGCATCCCCTTCGCACCTGGCTCAGGTCGGTCGCCACGCGCCGCACGTGGACGGTCGCGCTGATGCTGCGAAGCGCAGCGGTCTCCGATGCGTTCGGCATTCTCGCCGACCCGCTCGAGGCGACAATGGTCAGCGCGTGCGCGATTCCCGGCGGCCGATGGGCTACGCCCCCTCGCGCGTCGCACGTGATTCTCGCGTGGCCGACGCCGGATGCCGTTGACGAGCTGAGGGACCTGGCCGCGGAGGATATCGTCGCGGCGATGATGCCGGAGATCCTCCGTCTCGTTCCGGCGGTGCGGGACAACGTGGAACGAGCGCGCGTGGTTCGCTTCGACGAGGGAACGCCGCTCGCACATCCGGGCTTCCTCGCGCATCGCGCGGAGGGGCGAGCGCTGGCGGAGTCGCTCGAGATCCCGGTCGCCTTGGCCGGCGACTACCTGACGATGCCCTTTGTCGAAGGCGCAGTCGCGAGCGGCGAGTTGGCGGCGGCGCATCTCCTCAAGCGCCTGGCGCGTGCCTGACGGGGTTGGCGTTCGACTGCCATCGAGAACGGAGGGGCCTGACGCCGATGACGCGAATGCTCCGAAAACGGCAGGATCGTCGAAACTCAGCGTTCGTGATGCCGGAAGCGCGGAGGAGAGCTCAGCGCAACAGAGGCTGCGCGGGCGCGGCGCTGTCGGCGGGCGCGGGCGGCGCGGCGAGCGTGTCGGGTGGACGCACGGCATCGACCGGCGCGGGCTGCGGTGGCGGACGACGAACCGGAACTTCGAACATGGCGAGCACCGTGTCGCCCTCGGTCACCTGCACGTCATGCTGAAAGGGCATGAACATGTCGCCGGCGCCGCGCACGGTCACGATGTGCGCACCCGTCTCGACGCGAAGGGTTCGCGGAGCAGAGCCGTACGAGCGTCCATTAATGATGATGGGAGCGGTACCGCCGTTCACGGTCACCCGGATCCAGCCATGCCGGGCCCCGCTGATGCGGAAGGGCGCCGGCCCCACCGGCGTCCTCGGCTGCAACGAGTCCTCGAGCACGAGAGGGGCACGCTCGAGCTCCGGCGGGGCGACGAGCAGCGATTCGGTCACAGTCGGTGAATACACCGGTGTGATCGTGTCGACAGTGACGGCCGCATCTCGCGCGGCCACCGCCGCGCTCGCGTCGCCCGCCGTTCCCAGACGCTCGGCCTGCGCACGGAACAGCTCCGTCGCGTGGCGGAGTCCACCCCAGAACGCGACGACCTTCTCGCGCGCCGGAGGCACGAAGTACACGCCGGCCGCGAGGGCTGCGACGGCGACCGCCGTCTTCCAGGGAAAGCCGCGACGCGTCCGCTTCGCCTCATAACGAGGACCACGCGCGGTATTGACCGACGGCGCCGCCGGCCGACGTCCTGCAAGCGCCTCGACGAATCCCGACACGCTCGAGAAGCGCTCGGATGACAGCTTCGCCATCCCGCGCCGCAAGGCGGCGTCGGTGCTCGCCGGAAGCGCGGGACGCATCGCCGTGATGTCCGGCAGCTCGGCCGAGAGGTGCAGCGTCAGCAGATCTTCGACGCGTGCCGTCTCAAACGGGCGCGCGCCCGTGAGCATCTCGAAGGCGACGACGGCGAGTGCGTATTGATCGGCGCGACCATCGAGCTGCTCACCGCGCCACTGCTCCGGCGACATGTACGCGGGTGATCCGATAATCCCCGTCTTCGTCGCGTTGCCGGTCGTGTTGCCGAGCGCTTTGGCGATTCCGAAGTCGGCGACCATCGCGTGTCCGGATTCGCCGAGCAGGATGTTCGCGGGCTTGATGTCGCGGTGCACCACACCCTGGCGGTGCGCGTGATCGAGCGCCGCGGCGACGTCGCGGAGCACACGAATGCAGTACTCGAGCTCGAGCGGCTTCTTCCCGCCGAGCACGCTCTCGAGGGCTCCGCCGCGCACGAGGCGCATCGTGTAGTACGCCACCGAGTCGTGGTGACCGACGGCGAAGATCGGAACGATGTTCGGATGATCGAGCTTCGCCGCCAGCTTCGCTTCGCGCTCGAATCGCGCGTACGCTTCCGGCGCGAAGACTGGATCGAGCGCGAGGACCTTGAGCGCGACCTCACGGTCGAGCGCCCGCTCCTTGGCGCGGAAGACGATGCCCATGCCACCGCGACCGAGCAACTCCAAGAGCTCGAACGCGTCGCCGATGGACTCCTGGAGCTTCGCGCGAAGCCGCTCCGTTTGATCGCCGGTGTACGCCGCGCCGTCGCTTGCACCCTCGGTGAGCGCCACGCCACACTTCGCACACACGGTGAGCGAAGCGGACAGCGCCGCGCCACACCGAGGGCACGTGACCGACAGCGTGAGACGCGACGTAACGACGCTCGCGGGGCGAGCGGGAGTATCGGACACGAGTTGGGCCTTTGGCGTGCAGTCGTCAGATTGACTGCGGCGACCGTGCGAGCGTCACGATTTCAGCCCATGTTGAAGGCCCCGCGCACCGCCCTATATATAAGGTAGGCTGGTCGCCCGAACTTCCCCCGAATCCGATGCCGACTCTCACCGTCAACGGAACCAGCGTCACGATTCACGAAGGCGCGACGATTCTCGATGCCGCACGGTCGGTGGGCGTGGACGTGCCCACGCTGTGCTGGTATCCGAAGCTGCCCACGGTCGGCAATTGCCGCGTGTGTCTGGTGTCGGTCGACGGGAGTCCCAAGCTCGTGCCAGCGTGCGCCACAGCGGCCGTTGACGGGATGAATGTGACGACGGACTCCGTTGCCGCGGTCGAGAACCGGCGCGGCGTGCTCGCGATGCTGCTCGAGCGCTACCCCGCCGAGCGCATTCACGATCACGGAGCGCGGAACGAGTTCGAGGCGATGGTCACGCGCCATGGCGTGACCGCGCAGCACCGCTCCGATCTTCCGCTCCGTACGGGCGACGATCGCGCCGGCGATCCGATGATCCAGCACGACATGTCGACGTGCATTCTGTGCACGCGCTGCGTTCGCGCGTGCGCGGACATACAGGTCGTCGGCGTGCTCGACGTCGCGTATCGCGGCGATCACGCAGAGATCATCGTTGGCGCCGACGGGAATCCGGAGCACGCAGGGTGCACCTGGTGCGGCGAGTGCGTTCGGGTCTGCCCCACCGGCGCCATTCACGACGTGCTTCCGCTCGCGAAGTTCGCCCGCGACGCGATGGAGAAGCCGGCGGAGACGGTGCGCAGCGTGTGTCCGTACTGCGGCGTCGGCTGTCAGATCGATCTCGAAGTTCGCGGCACGGACGTCGTGCGCGTGCACAGCCCATGGATCGAGGAGCCGACCCCGAACATGGGCTCGACGTGCGTGAAGGGCCGCTTCGGCACGGACTTCGTCCTGCACCGCGACCGCCTGACGAAGCCGCTCATCCGCAAAGGGTGGGTGAAGCGCGAGGGACGATGGCAGTTCGAGCCCGCGCGAGCTCAGGTCGAGCGCTGGGGACGACGCGGTGGTCCGTGGCGGCAGATCGAGGAGGAGGGACATACTACGAAGGCGCGTCCGAAGTTCAATCCCCTTCGACGCCTTCCCACCGTGGATGGCCCGCTCGGCGATCCCCGGGATCGTGTCGCCACTCCAGCGGACTGGTACGAGCCGTTCCGCGAGGCAACGTGGGACGAGGCGATGGAGCTCGTCGCGCAGGAGCTGACTCGTCTCCGCGATGCATGCGGCCCGGACTCGCTCGCCGTGTTCTCCTCAGCCAAGTGCTCCAATGAGGAGAACTACGTCCTCCAGCGCATGTTTCGCGCGGCGCTCGGCACCAACAACGTGGACCACTGCACGCGTCTCTGTCACTCGTCGTCGGTGAGCGCGATGCAGCGCGCGATGAACACGAGCGCAGCGTCAGGCTCCATGCGCGAGGTCGAGTGGGAGACCGATGTGATCTTCCTGCTCGGCGCGAACACGACGGAGTCGCATCCCGTCTTCGGTGCCGCGCTGAAGCGTGCGCAGCGGCGCGGAGCACGGCTCATCGTTGCGGACCCGCGCCGCATCGAGCTGGCGCAACGGGCAGACATCCATCTACAGATGCTCCCCGGCACCGACGTCGCGCTGCTGAACGCGATGCTCCATCACATCATCCGGATGGATCTGCACGACAAGCAGTTCATCGGCAGTCGAACCCACGGCTTCGACGAGGTCGCGAGGGCCGTGCAGCCATACACCCCCGAGCGCGCGGAGACGATCACCGGCATCCCCGCGCATCTCATCCGCCAGGCGGCGGAGATGTATGCGCGCGGGCCGCGTTCCTCGACGCTCTGGGCGATGGGTCTCACCCAGCATCGCACCGGGACGGACATCGTCGCCTCGCTGCTCAATCTCATCCTCGCCACAGGGATGATCGGACGTTGGGGCGCCGCGATGCTGCCGATTCGCGGACAGAACAACGTGCAAGGTGCGAGCGACGTCGGCGCGATCCCGATGGTGTACACGGACTATCAGCCGGTGAACGACCCGCAGGTCCGGCGCCGCTTTGCCGAAGCGTGGCGCGTGCCAGAGGACCGGCTGTCGCTCACGCCGGGGCTCAAGGTCACGCAGATCGTGACCGAGGGCAGTCCCGTGCGCGGGATGTACATCATGGGAGAGAATCCCATCATCTCCGACCCGGATGTCGCGCACGCGGAGGATTGGTTCCACGGACTCGAGTTCCTCGCCGTGCACGACCTCTTCCTCACCGAGACCGCGCGTTACGCTGACGTCGTCCTCCCCGGCGCTTCGTTCGCGGAGAAAGACGGGACCTACGTGAACACGGAGCGGCGCGTTCAACTGGCTCGTAAGGCGGTTCCCGCGCCCGGGGACGCGCGCGCGGACCTCGACGTCCTGATCGAGCTGTCGAATCGCATCGGCCTCCCGACCCCCTTCCGGAGCGCGGCCGAGGTCATGACGGAGATCGCCAGTGTTACCCCGTCATGGCGAGGTATCTCGCACGCCCGGCTCGAGAAGACGGGCGGGCTGCAATACCCGGTGCACGATGCCACGCACGACGGGACGGCGTTTCTCTTCGATGACCGTTTCCCGACGGCGGACGGCAAGGCGACGCTCGTCCCCGTCGAGTTCCTGCCACCGGCGGAACTCCCTGACGCGCAGTTCCCATTCTGGATGAACACCGGTCGTCAGCTCTACCACTGGCACACCGGGACGATGACGCGGCGCTCGTACGGCCTCGACGCCCGCGAACCGGTTCCCACCGTCGAGGTTTCTCCGCGGGATGCGGCCGAGCTTGGCGTTCGCGATGGTGACGCCGTGCGCATCACGTCGCGGCGGAATACGATCGAGATCGCCGTTCGCCTCTCGCCCCGCGTCGCCCGCCACCAGATCTTCATCCCCATGCACTATCGCGAGGCTGCCGCGAATCTGCTGACGAATCCGGCGCTCGACCCCTACGCGCACATTCCGGAGTTCAAGGTCTGCGCAGTGCGCATTGAGCCGGTCGCTGCTCGCGACCGTCGAGCGCTGACCGCGGAGCGAATCGAGCCGCTCGTCCCCGCTGACTGATGGATCTCGGCCTCGCCGACAAGGTCGCGCTCGTCACCGGTGCGTCGAGCGGCCTCGGCCTCGCCATCGCGCAAGCGCTGGCGCGCGAAGGCGCATCCGTGGCGATGGTGGCGCGGCGGCGCGATGTGCTCGAGCGTGCGGCAGCGGACATAACGGCGCAAACGCGTCGCCGGGCGCTGCCGCTCGTCGGCGACGTGTCGAAAGTTGACGACATGGACCGAACGGCCCGAGAAGCGGAGCAGACCCTCGGCGCGATCGACATCCTCGTGGCGAACGCGGGCGGCCCGCCGTCGACGACGTTCGAGACGACGACCGATGAACAGTATCGCTCGGCGGTGGAGCTCAACCTCCTCGCGTCGATCCGGCTCGCGCAGGCGTGCGTTCCGGGCATGCGCGCGCGGCGGTGGGGACGGGTCGTGTTTCTCTCATCGATGGCGGCGAAGCAGCCAATTCCCGGCCTTCTCCTTTCGAACACCGCGCGCGCGGGGCTGCTCGGGTTCGCGAAGACGCTCGCGTCCGAGGTGGCGCACGACGGCGTCCTCGTAAACACCGTGCTGCCGGGGCACTTCGATACCGCGCGCGCCCGGGATCTCGCGGAGATGCGCGCGTCGCGCGAAGGACGTCCCGTTGACCAGCTCATGCAGGAGCGATCGCGCTCGATCCCGCTCGGCCGGCCTGGCCGTCCCGAGGAATTGGCTTCGGTCGTCGCTTTCCTGGTCTCGGAGCGTGCGAGCTTCCTCACCGGCTGTGCCATTCAGGTCGATGGCGGACAGATTGGATCGCTGATCTGACCGGCGTCACCCGGGGTGGCATCCACGCACTGGGGGTGCGAGCTTTCCGGCGCTCGTCGTACCACGCCTCCCCCCTTTCGACTCGACGGAGCTGTCGCGCGTGAAGGCACTCGTGAAGGATGCCGCGGGGCCAGGCTTCAGGTTGAAGGACGTGCCGGAGCCGACCATCCGCGACGACGAGGTGCTCATCCGCGTGCGACGCGCGGGCGTCTGTGGAACCGACGTCCACATCTACGAGTGGGATGACTGGGCGCGTGGACGGGTGAAGCCGCCAGTCGTCGTGGGACACGAGTTCGCCGGCGAGGTCGTGAGCGTCGGCTCCCTCGTGCGCGACGTCCGCGACGGCGACCGCGTGACCGCCGAAGGCCACATCGTCGACGGGCGGTGTCTGCTCTGCCGGACTGGAAACGCTCACGTCTGTCCGTACACGAGCATCATCGGCGTCGATCGCGACGGCTGCTTCGCCGAATACATCTCGATGCCGGCGGTGAACGTGTGGCACCTCGATGACAACGTCTCGTTCGAGGTGGGCGGCATCCACGATCCCATGGGCAACGCGTTTCACACAGCTCTTACGGCCGAGATTCCCGGCGCGACGGTGCTCGTGACAGGGTGCGGCCCGATCGGGTTGTTCGCGATCGGGATCTGCAACGCGGCCGGTGCCTCACGCGTCATCGCCAGCGATGTGAACGAGACGCGTCTGGCGCTTGCGCGCCGGATGGGCGCGCACGACACAGTGCGCCCGCCGGACGCCGAGGCGGTCGTGCAGCGGCACACGGCGGGGTTGGGGGTCGACGTGGTGCTCGAGATGTCGGGCGTCCCGTCGGCGATCCACCAGGCGTTCGCGCTGGTGCGCGTGGGCGGTCGCGTCCAGATGCTCGGCATCCCTGCGCAGCCCATGGAGGTGAACTTCGCCAGCGAGGTGATCTTCAAGGGAATCACGATTTACGGCGTCGTCGGACGAAGGATGTACGAGACGTGGCATCAAATGACGCGCTTCCTGCGGTCCGGCGAGTTCGACCCGACGCCGGTCATCACGCACCGATTCCCGCTCGAAGATGCCGACGAGGCGATTCACGCGATCAAGAGTGGGGAAGCGGGGAAGGTCATCTTTGAAGTGAGCTAGC
>JBQTHJ010000040.1:0-108081 GCA_052389995.1 Gemmatimonadaceae bacterium
GGTTCGCGGCGGGCGCGACCTGCCCGAGCTGTATTGCCTGCCCGGGCCGGTCGCGCCCGTCGCCGTTAGACGCGCGGGCCGGCGCGCCGTCGCGCCGGCCCGCTTGCGTTCTTGCGCGGACACGTGCACAGTGGCGTATCGTCTCCCGTCGCCCCACCTCCAGCCTCGTGCGATTCCTCGACCGCCTGCTCGGAAGCGGCGGCATCCTCGCCTACCACGGCGTCGTCGACCACATCGTGTCGCCGAACGTGCACGTCACCCCCAGCCGCATGCGGGAGCAGCTCGAGGCCGTCCGCGATCGTTACGAGATCATCCCGCTCGCCGAGTATCTCGCGCGGCACGGGCACGGCCGGTCCGTGAGCGGATGCCTGGCCGTCACGTTCGATGACGCGTACGTGGGCGTAGCTCGCCTCGCCGCCCCGATTCTCGCCGAGCTGGACGTGCCGGCGACGTTGTTCGTCGTCAGCGGGTCGGCGCGCCGGGGCGACCAGTTCTGGTGGGACCGCGCGGAATGGGCGTTCGAGCGCTCGCCGGAAAGCGCGTGGCATGAGCTGCTGGCTCGCGCTCATCTGCCGCCGAGTTCGGGCCGCGAAGCGTGGGAAGCGTTTCGCACCCGCGTGCTGACTCGCTTCGCCGGCCGATTCGACACCCACGACACCGATGCAGCGATCGAGATCGATGCCGATCTGCGCTCGTTGCGATTCGACGAGCTCGAGTCCCTCGCGCGGGATGCACGCGTCGACTTCGCCGTCCATACCGAGTCCCACGCCTGCCTGCCATTCCTCGCGGATGCCGACCGCGACCGCGAGATCGAACGATGTTACCACGAGCTTCGCGACCGCCTGCCACGAGTGCGCCCGGTCCTCGCGTATCCGTATGGTCTGTTCAATCGCGGAACGATCGCGTCGGCCCGGCGATGCGGCATCGAGGCGGGTGTCACCATGGACGGTCGCGCTCCATCGCGCTTCTCAGGGCGCTACACCATTCCGAGGCTCGGCGTCATGGAAGACCGGTCGGCACGCTCCATCGACATGCGGCTGAACGGCGCCACGCGTCCTCTTCACGTCTTCCGCGACCGGGGCCTGCATGCCCAGCTCCCCGTCGACTGCGCCCCGCGGGTTGCGGGAACACGTTAGGCGATCGCGCGAGCGACGATCGGCGCCGTTCCGGCGACCTCATCGTACACGGCGGAATAGGCATTCGCCATCGTTCGCGCTGTGTATCCCTGCTCGAACCGCGCGCGCGCGCGTGTGGCGAGCGCGTGCCGGAGGCCAGTGTCGCTCAACACGCGGAGGAGCGCTTCGCGCAGTGACCGCACGTCATCGGGCTCGACGAGCAGCGCCTCGATCCCGTCGCGAACCACGCTCGGGATGGAGCCGACTGCCGTCGACACGATCGGCAGCCCGAACGCCATCGCCTCCAGCAGCGAGATCGGCATGCCCTCCGTGCGTGACGGAAGCACAAACACGCCGCCATCACCGTAGATGCTCGAGATGTCGGCGACGAACCCGGTGAACCGGACCGCGCTCGCAACGCCCGCCCTTCGCGCCCGGTCCTCGAGGTCCAGCCGCATCGGACCGTCGCCAGCGATGACGAGCTCGACCGCGGGATGGTCCGCGCGGATCTGCGCGACCACGTCGATGAGCATCCCGATGTTCTTTCCATCGACCAGCCGCCCCACGAGCACCAGGCGGTTGCCGGCGCGTGCGCCGGATGCTTTCCCCGCGCCGGGATCGTCGATCCCGTTCGCGATCACACGGATGCGATCGGCTGGAACTCTCCGCGTCCTCAGCTCGTCAGCGATCGGCTGCGACACCGCGACAGCGCGAGCGAGCCGCCGAATGCACTGCGTTTCGATGCGAACGTGCGTTTCGAAGCCGGTCGTACGCAGCGCCTCGGCGTGACAGGTGACGATCGCCGGCGTTCGCTTGTAGCGCGCCGCGAGCCCGCCGAATATCGCCGCCTTGTATCCGTGAAGGTGAAGCAGGCTCGGACGCCGGTCATCGATGAGCCGCGCGAGACGGGCGAGACCCGTGAAGCTCATCTTGCCCCGAAAGCCGAGATACGACACGCGCACGCCGCGCGCTCGCACCGCCTCACCGACCGCCGCCGCCGGCGAGTCCCGCGGGCCGAGACAAGCGAGCTCTACGTCGCGACCGCTCGACTGAAGGGCGGGAAGAAGGCTGAGCAGCATGCGCTCGATCCCATACAACCCGCCACTTTCTACCAGATGCAGTACTGGACCAGGCTCGCTACGGCGCAAACCACTGATCTCCATCGGCGCCGCTCAGATGGTAATTGTTCTCCTCCATCACGAGGGCACGATCCTCTTCGCGACCGCGCCACGCCACCAGCACCAGCGACTGACGGCTCTTTGGCGCGAGGTACAGGCAGCGCCTCAGGCGCTCGCGCAGGCGTGGGTCGGTTCCGAGGCAGGCGACCACATCGACGCGGGCGGTCCTGAAGCGCTCGAGGGCCTCGCGCAGGAGCGCGTCGAGCATTCGCGGATCCGACGGCGGAGTGAATACGTCGAGGATGCGACCGACGCGCATTCCACGGTTGTCCGAGACCGAGATCGCCAGGTAGCCGCGCGCCGTTCTCGCCTGATCGCGAGCGACGAGAACGGTGTGCGTGAATGCCGGGTCGTCGAAGAACCGCCACTGCACGAACGCCCGGTCACGCACCGTTGTGATCGGGAACTGATCGCGCAGCGATCGCCACAACACGTCGAACTCCTCGCCCGCCTCGTGCGCGCGCTCGATGCGATACGCCGGTGAGCGCATGGGAAGCAGAAATCGATTGAGCGCCGATACGACGAGGCCAACAGTCCACGCGCCGCCGCGCACGATCCACGATATCGGCGCGCGCTGAAGCACCGCGGGAAGCCGCCCCGAGGACGTCTCGAAGCGTACCATTGCGCTCAAGTTGAGCGGACGCACCAGCATGGGATAGATCCGAACCGGCATGTACCCGTGCCGGTCATGAATCTTCCGATTCGCAGGATTGAAGTACATCGCCGTCGCTAGCTGCTGGACGACGGCGAAGTATGCGCCGATGAGCCGCGTGCCGAGCCCCCATCCGCGCGCCGACGATGACACAGCGAGATCGTTGCAGTACCGGTGAGGGATCTGGCGGTCGCCGATTTTCATCCGCACCAGGTGCGACGACAGGCAGCCCACCACCTGCCCGTCGAGCTCGCCAACCCAGACCATCATGGGAGCGTGCGCGGCCGCGGGGTTGTCGATGAACTGCCACTGCCACCGCCGCTGAAAGCGCTCGAGCGCTTCGGCGCCGAAGGCTTCGAGGTACACGGCGAACAGACCCTCGCGATCGCGGTCCTCGTACAACCGAACCTTGATCTGGGCCGCGGGAGCAGGCGAAACCTCGTTTGGCGCGGCCGGAGGTGTAAGCTCGGACGCGCGGACCGCGGTATGTGTTGCAGTCATCGTTTGGAACCGGAAGGGGGTCGGACCGAAGTCCGACCACTTCTAGAAGATGGTGTAGATGAAAGGCGCGAGCGCGGACCCCTGGGCGAACACGAGCAGTGAGCCGACCAGGAACATCACGATGATGATCGGCAGCAGCCAGAACTTTTTCCGCACACGCATGAACGCCCAGAGCTCGGCGGCCAGCCCCGGCCGCTTGACCCGCGTCTTCGCCATGGTGACTCCTAGAATTGCCGCGTGAGGTCGCCGCGCCGCCCGATTGCGGGATCGCGAGACACCCAGAAGCTCTCAGCCGTCTCGCGTCGCTTCATCGGCCGCTTTCCGGCCAGCCGCATCACGAGCGCGATCGGGAGAAACGCGAGAAAATAGACGATGCCGAGGAGGATCGGCGTGGTGACTTTCGAGATCGCCAGCGCGAACGCCATCCATCCGCGATACACCGGTCCGAGCGCCGCCGGCGCGATGAGTCCCGCCAGTGCGAGCAGCACGCCCAGCGACGCCGCGATCGTGCCGGGCAGCCGGTGTCCGCGCCACAGCGCGAGGAGCGCCAGCGCCACGAACGCCAGCCCGACGGTCATCGCGAAGCGACGACCCTCGGACGCGCTCAGTCGAGTTGGAATTCCGTGCGCCAATCCGACGTCTCCTTCCATTCGGGTTGCTGAGTCTTGTCGAGAAGGAACGGCCATAACACGAGATGATCGATGTGCGTGCGCATGAAGCACCGGTACGCATCGTGAGGCGTGCACACGATCGGCTCGCCGCGCACGTTGAACGACGTATTCACCACCACCGCGCACCCCGTCTTGTCCTCGAAGCGCTTGATGAGGTCGTAGTAGTTCGGATTCGTCTCGCGCGAGACGGTCTGGACACGCGCCGAGTAATCGATGTGCGTGATCGCCGGGATGTCCGAGCGCACGACGTTGAGCTGGTCGATGCCCCAGAGCCGCTGCTGATCGCTCGTCATGGCGATCTGCCGCTCTTTCTTTACTGGCGCGACGAGCAGCATGTACGGGCTGTCGCAGTCCATCTCGAAGTAGTCATTGACGCGCTCGCGCAGCACACTCGGCGCGAACGGACGGAAGCTCTCCCGGAACTTGATCTTGAGGTTCATCTGCGCCTGCATCCGCGGGCTGCGCGGATCGCCGATGATGCTGCGGGCGCCGAGAGCGCGCGGACCGAACTCCATGCGGCCGTTGAACCAGCCGATCACCTTCTCATCCGCGAGCAGCGAGGCCACGCGCTCGATCATGCTCTCGCGATCGAGCCGCACGTACGACGCACCCTGCTCGCGCAGATACGCTTCGATCTCCTCCGGCGAGTACTCCGGTCCGAGATACGCCCCGGCCATCGAGTCGCGCTCCGCATCGGGGTTGCGGGGCTGCTCGCGGTGACGGTGCCAGATGAGCTGCGCGACGCCGAGCGCGCCACCGGCATCGCCGGCGGCCGGCTGAATCCAGATGCGCTCGAACGGTCCCTCGCGGAGGATCCGGCCGTTGCCGACGCAATTCAGCGCGACGCCGCCGGCGAGGCAGAGGTTCTTCGACCCCGTCAGGCGCTGCGCGGTATGCGACATCCGCATCATGATCTCTTCGCAGACGACCTGCACCGACCGCGCGAGATCCATCTCCTTCTGCGTGAGCTTCGTCTCGGGCTCACGCGGCGGGCCGCCGAACAGCTCGTTGAACGCCGGGCTCGTCATCGTGAGCCCCGTGAGATAATTGAAGTACTTCTGATTGAGCGTGAACGAGCCATCGTCGCGGAGGTTCACGAGCTCGGTCAGAATCGTCTGGACGTACTTCGGCTCTCCGTAGGGAGCGAGTCCCATCACCTTGTACTCACCGGAGTTCACCTTGAACCCGGTGTAGTAGGTGAAAGCGGAGTAGAGGAGCCCGAGCGAATCCGGCCAGTGGAGCTCGCGGAGAATCTCGATGTCGCCGCCGCGACCGTGGGCGATCGACGCAGTCGCCCATTCGCCGACGCCATCCATCGTCAGGATGGCGGCTTCCTCGAACGGCGACGGGAAGTACGCGCTTGCCGCGTGCGACTCATGATGCTCGGCGTACAGGAGCTCGCCGTCATATCCGAGCGACTCTCGGAGCGAGCGGTCCATGTACAGCTTGTCCTTCATCCATACCGGCGCAGCCTTGAGGAACGACCCGAAGCCGCGCGGCGCCACGCCCAGATATGTCTCGAGAAGCCGCTCGAATTTGAGGAGCGGCTTGTCGTAAAACCCGATGAAATCGACGTCCGCGATCGTGATGCCGGCGGTCCGCAGGCAGTAGTCGACGGCGTTCCTCGGGAACGATGCATCACCCTTCTTGCGCGTGAAGCGCTCTTCCTGTGCCGCCGCGATCACGACGCCGTCGCGGAGCAACGCGGCGGCGCTGTCGTGGAAGTAGGCCGAGATGCCGAGGATGTACTCGTGCGGCCCGGGTTGGATCGTATCCCGCACCGCGGGGGTCAGCGGGGCGATCGTAGATGTATCGAGAGAGGTCGCCATGAAGGTCGGATTGTGAATCGCGCCGCCGGGGGGGCAAGAGGCACGCCCGCCTCGCGCGCGGATTTCCGTCGCGTCATCTCGAAGTCTGGAAACGACTTCCGCATCGTCTCCGCCGGCGTTCCGCGTTCGCGAGGGCGCTGCGCGACGCCTCGGTCAACAATTGTGGGGCGGCGACACCACAACTCTAAGCATTCTGCCGCGTGAAAACCACGGTTGTCGCGCGCGGGCAGCGCGCCTGAGCGCTACCGCCCTTGCGCCTGAAGGTGCGTGATTCCCGACGGGGTCCGTTCGGCGCATTCGCGCGACACCGCGCAACAATTCGCCCCCCTTCCGGCCCCGGTGGCGGATCGCAAAGCGCTGTGGTTAGGCGAGTTAGCGCGTTGGCACAGAGGGCATGAATGATGCCCTCGCGCCAGCACTCGCCACGCATCCCATTTCCTCACGAGAACGGAGAAAGTCATGCACCACACCACCAATCGGTGGCAGCCGATGGCGGCCATCGCCGCTGTGGGTCTCGTCATCAGCGGCTGCGCCGACAGCGCGCCGGTCCCGACGGATCCCGCAACTGCCGTCACCGACGTGCTGACCCTCAACGAGCAGAGCGGGGAGACGGGCGATCGGGTCATTGCCTGCAAGCTCAGCGGTCCGAACGGCACGTACAACTTCACCGTGTCGCACACCGGAGGCCCGGGGATCTATCCGAGTGGTCAGAGCTTTTCGCTTACGGTCTTCAACCAGGACTTCAGCGCCCCCTCCTGCGCGACCGTGTTCGTTCCGCTCAAGGATCCGACCAACCTGGCCGCCACGTACACCGTCACGGTGACTGAAGTCGATCTTTCGCCCGGCCTGCAAGTGGACTCGGTTCGCATCGTCGCCGTCGACGGCTCGCGGCTCGGCGTCCAGCCCGGCCCGTCCGGCACGATCACGACGACGTTCCACGTTGGCGGTGCTCTGAAGTTCTTCAATGGTGAGATTCCGCCGCCACCGCCGCCGGCGGGCGAGGGCTGCACGCCTGGCTTCTGGAAGAACAGCGTCGGCAGCTGGCCTCCGACCGGGTTCTCGCCGAATCAGAACTTCGACGTCGTGTTCGGCGTGAGCGCGTTCAACCCCGACATCACGCTGCTCCAGGCGCTCAACCTCGGCGGCGGCGGGCTGAACGCGTTGGCACGTCACGCGGTGGCCGCTCTCCTCAACTCGTCGCATCCCGAGATCAACTACGGCATGTCGGCCGCGGGTGTGATCTCGTCGGTTCAGGCCGCCCTCAACGGCGGTGACATCGAGGGCACGAAGAACACCTTCGATACGCTCAACAATCAGGGTTGCGGGCTCTCGAACGACGACAGCTTCTGATGTTCAAGTGATGTGGCCGGCGGGAAACACCCCGCCGGCCGCACCGCTTCCACCCCGAGATACATGAGCAGTTTTCTGCGTGTTGGCGCGCTCGTCGAGATTGCCCCCGCCCCCGATGGCGCCATTTCCGAATCGCTCCTCGCGCTGGCTTATGCCGCGAGTGAAAGCTCCTTCGTCATGCTCGCCCATCGCGGGGTGAGCGCGCGAGTCATCGACCGCACGCTCGATCGCATCGTGCCGCGCTACGGTCTTCGCGCCAACGGCGTCATCTACATCGATGGCATCGACACCAGCGCGGTCGTCGAGCTCGCTCGAAAGGCGCGCGTCGTGATCGCGTGCACGCCATCACTTCAGCTCGGGCTGTCGCAAGCAGGGATCGCGTTCACCGATGAGAAGGGGGCCGTGGAAGCGCTCGACACCCTCGTTGCGAATGCGAGAGTCAGCGCCACTGCCCCGAGCCAGACCACCGCGTTCGAGCCATGCGCTGACCTGCTCGCGTCCGCGGGCGCGACTGTCGACGTGCTGCAACCACGCAACACGGCGCCGCGTCCCTCGCGAGAGTCAAGGAACGACTAACATGCGAGCGCACAACGGGTTCAAGGATCTTCCCCGAGGCGCGTGCTTCTTGCGAAGTCGCCCGCGCGTATGATTGCGACATCACCCTCAGTTGCCGCTGCACCCAAAAGAGGATCGCTGCCGACGCTCTCCATCGTCGTGACGCACGCGGATGGGGATGACGCGGCCTTCGACGCTCTGGCCGGTCTCGTCGAGCCGTGCAGGCACGCGGGGGCAGAGTTGATTCTCGCGACGTCCGTCGCGACCGATCCAACCGGCATCCATCGCCTGGCGCCGCAATGTCGGCTCGTCAGCGGAGAGCCCGGGGCAGCGCCGGCCGACCTCCGGCTGGCCGGAGCTCGCGCCGCATCGGGTGACGTTGTCCTCTTCGTCGACGATGTGCGCTCCGAGCAGTGGCAGCGCATCGTCGAGCGGCTCGACGCCAGACGCATCAGTGTCGTCGGCGCCCTCCCGCGTACGACCCCCGCTGCCGGCGTGCCCGTGTCCACGATGCTGTCGGTGATCGTTCCCGCCCACGACGCGGCGACCATTCTCCCGGAGACGTTGGGTGCGCTGCGCTCGAGCGACCTCCCGGTCGCCCGGTGGGAGCTCATCGTCGTCGACGACGCGAGCACAGACGAGACTGCTGCGATTGCCTCCCAGTTTGCCGACGTCGTGGTCCGCATTCCGCAGCGGGCACATGGTCCATCCTACGCGCGCAACCGTGGCTTCGAGGCTGCGCTCGGGACGTGGGCCGTCTTCCTCGACGCCGACGTGAAGGTGAAGTCCGAGACTCTTCGGTCGTTGGCGGCGGAGTGCATGCGCGAGTCCACCGTCGGCGCGATCGTCGGCTCGTATGACGCCGCGTGTCCTGCCCCCGGGATCGTCGCACAGTACCGGAACCTGCTGCACCACTACGCGCACCGTGAATGCGCGGGTGACGTGGAGAGCTTTTGGGCCGCGTGCGGTGCCGTCCGGAGCGATGTGTTCGCGGACGCCGGCATGTTCGATGAATGGCACTACCCCCGTCCGATGATCGAAGGCGTGGAGCTCGGGCAGCGCATACGCGGGATGGGCCGGCGCATCGTGGTCACACCGCACATCCAGGCCACGCACCTCAAGTCGTGGTCCTTGCTCTCCGCGATCGTGAGCGATCTGCGCGATCACGCCGTGCCGTGGATGCGGCTGCTCATGCGTCAGCGTGTACCGTCGAGCGACCGCATCAGTCTCAACGCGATCGAGCGCATCAACCGCGTGGGAACGTGGATCGCGCTGATCGCGCTGTGCATCGGCTCGATCACCGGGGATCCGCGCTGGGTGCTGACGATGGGCATCGCGCTCCTCCCGGTCATCTTCGCGAACCGCCGCCTCTACTCGTTCTTCGAGCGTCAACGCGGGCCGCTGTTCGCGCTGGCTGTGATTCCGCTTCATCTGCTCTACTACGTGCTCCTCGCGCTTGCCATCATCGTGGCGTCGGTTCTCCACCTTCTGGTGGGCGACCCACGTCCTGCGCCCGTGATCGAGGCGTATGCGGAGGTGGGATTCGAGACGTGGCCGCCCGTGCCGAACCGCCGCGCCGAGCTTCCCGTTTTCCCGCGCACGGCCCGGGTATAATCGTGAACGGCCTCACGGCGGTCGGCGCCGCGCTCACCGCCGCCCCTGCGCTGCTCTTCACGTACGCGTACGTGGCGTACCCCGCGCTGCTCCGCATCCTCGCTCCACGAGCACCTTCGCTGCCTCTCGGCGAGCACAGCGCGAATGACGACGCCGACTCGTGGCCGCACATCACCGTTACGGTGCCCGCATACAACGAGGAGCAGCGGATCGCGAGCGCGCTCGATGCGATCCTCGCCTCCGATTATCCGGCGGATCGGCGGCAGATGCTCGTCATCTCCGACGCGTCGACTGACCGCACCGACGAGATCGTGCGCTCGTACGCGGATCGCGGTGTCGAGCTGCTGCGTCTCTCTCAGCGGAGAGGGAAGTCGGCTGCCGAGAATGCGGCTGGTCGCCACGCACGCGGTGACATCATCGTGAATGTCGATGCGTCGGTGAGCATCCTGCCCGGGTCGCTTCGCGCGCTGGTTCGCGTCTTCCGTGACCAGCGCATCGGCCTCGCGTCCGGGCGCGACGTGAGCGTTGCCCCGGGGAATGCATCGCACGGTGGCGGCGAGTCGAAGTACGTCGGGTACGAGATGGGGATTCGCGCGCTCGAAACGCGTATCGACTCGATCGTTGGCGCGAGCGGATGCTTCTACGGCATTCGCCGCGAGCTCTACGATCCGTCGTTCCCCGAGGAGCTGAGTCGCGATTTCGCGTCGGCGCTCATGGTTCGAGAGCGCGGCTTCCGCGCCGTGTCGGTCGATGAGGCGGTGTGCTTCGTCCCTCGCGCGAGCGCGCTGCGAGCCGAGCTGCGACGCAAGGTGCGCACGATGGCGCGTGGTCTGGAGACGCTCTGGTACATGCGCGCCCTGATGAACCCGGCGCGCTTCGGCGCCTACGCGTTCATGCTCGTGAGCCACAAGCTCTGTCGCTGGCTCGTGTACCTCGCGCTTCCCGGTGCACTCCTCGGGTTGGCGATGCTGAGCGTGACGACACCGGAGATGCGGCTCGCGCTTCTGGCCGTGGTCGGAGGGATGGCACTCGGCACCGTCGCGCTCACCTGGCCGCGCGCCCGTGCACTCCCGCGCCCGCTCGCTCTGCTTGGCTTCGCGCTCGCCTCAGCGGTCGCCGGCGTGCTGGCGTGGATCAAGGTCGCGCGTCGCGAGCGGCTGCCAATCTGGGAGCCGACGCGCCGTACTGCCTAACTGGAGCGTATTGGCAGCAGGAACCGTCCGGCACCCCAGAAGAAAAGGAGTGAGGAACCAGGTTCCTCACTCCTCTTTTCGCATGGCTCATCGCCAGTGATCGCGCGCTCTTACCAGCCTCCGCGATGGAACAGCATGACCGGCACCGTCTTCGCCATGATCTTGAGGTCCTCGACGACGCTGCGGCGCTCGAGGTACTCGAGATCGTAGCGCACCTTGCGCCGCACGTCGTCGACGCATGAGTCGTACGACTGATTGATCTGCGCCCACCCCGTGATGCCCGGGCGAGCCAGCTGGCGCTTCGGATACTCGGCGATGTCCTCACGCAGCCGGGCGAAGATGCTCGGGCGCTCCGGGCGAGGGCCGACGATATTCATGTCGCCGCGCACCACGTTGATCAGTTGCGGCAGCTCATCGAGACGGCTCCTGCGCAGGAAGCGACCGACCGTGGTGACGCGCGAGTCGCGTCGCGCCGCCCACACCGCGCCCGATTCGCGCTCGGCATCCACGCGCATCGTCCGGAACTTGTAGATCGTGAAGATCGTGCCGCCGAGGTCGCGTGTGCGACGGTCGTACCGCGTGTCGGAATGACGACCGCGCCGATCGAGCCCGACGCGCGGCTGCAGATAAAAGATCGGTCCGCGCGATGTGACCTTGATCGCGAGCGCGATCACGAGCAGCAGCGGTGACAGAAGCATCAGCGCGACCAGCGCGAGCGTGACATTGACAACGCGTATGGCGCGTTCCGATGAGAGAGCGCCGCTCGGCGCTGCTTCCGGGCGCGCGAGCAGCGAGACGTCGGCACGGCGGCCTGTGTCGAGACTTCGGGCCGCGCCCGGCGAGCTCCCCGTGCTCGAGGGAGCCGCCGTCGTCCGCAGCATCGCGAGACGCTCGGCATTGCTCCCCATCGACAGCTCGATCTCAGGAGTCACGAGGTCGAATCAGCGCGTAAGGCCCACGATCGCCACCAACGCTCCCCCCAAGGCGACGAACATCTGCACCGTCGAGCCGAGTCCGCCACGGCGTCGCTGTCCAACGATGATCTCATCACCTGCTCGGAGATTCAGTTGATCGAGCGTCATGCCCTGCGACATCGCGATGCGAACGTCCTTCTTCGTCCACACTTCTCGCGTGCCGCGTCGAATTACGGTCGCGCTCAGGTCCGCGTCGCCCGTTGGGCCGCCAGCGAGCATGATCACGTCTGCCAGCAGGGACGACGGAGTGACGGGGAGGAACCCAGGTCGGTTGACGCTACCGACGACCGCGACGCGCATTAGTGACGCCGTTTCAATTTGCGGATCGCGTACGTAACGGCCTATGTGGCGCGTGAGCACGCTCTGAAGCTCGGAGCGCAGCACACCCACGAGCGAGAGTTCGTCGAGGTTCGGCAGCTGGAGAGCGCGGCCGGCGCGAACCGTGAACGTGTCGGTGAGACTGGAGTCTCCGCGCACGCGGAGGAGGACGCGGTCGCCGACCTGAAAATCCCCGTCGCGTAGCCGCTCGCGAAGCCCCTCTCCTTCGAGCCGCTTGCGTTCCCGCGTCTGCTCATCGACCTGGCGGTCGCGCGATTGACGCTCCGCCTCCTCAGCCGCAGCCTCGAGCTCGGGGCGCGTCGCGAAGGCGCGGCGTTCCGCGTCGTTGGACTGCGCCTGGAGGGGCGAGAAGAGCGACAGCGCGACGAGGGCGAGCGCGGAAACGAAACGCGGGGGGGTAGGCATGGCGGCGCCGAGTTGCACTCCGCGTGCTAGGCACCGCGTCGAACGGTGCGCGCGTCAACCGCTTATGCTACACAGTTTTGCGTGTCAGAGCACACAGCGCGCACAGGGCCCACTGCGCATTCTGTGGCGGAGTGGCCACAACAACCCGAAGCAACTCCACAACGCGCGATCCTCTTCCATGTGGTCTTGGCTGGCCACGTGATTGCAGAGTCTTCTCGAAGAGGTCTCTGGTGCCGCCCGCAGGTTCAAGGAGGTCATGTCCTGCCCAATGCCTCACGTATCCATCGCGTTGTGTGGCGACAGTGCGTCAGGAGCATACGAATCTGGTGTTGTTCGTCGTGTCAACCCAAAGTGGCCGAACGAGTTGGAAAACGGCTCGTCGGACGCATGACTCCTGCGTGCACGATGGCGCTCCGTCCCCCCGTGCCTTGCGCCGCTAGGAGAATGCAATCTGTCCATGAGTCGTAGCGAGAATCTGACGCGTCCGCCCCTGGTCCTGATCGCCAACGACCAGGAATGGTCCGCGCGCTCGCTCGAGAGCATTCTCGGCCCGGCTGGCTATGCCGTCCTGCGCGCCTACACGGGCCGACAGGCCCTCGAGCTCGCGCGGAGCGCGCAGCCCGATGTCCTGGTGATCGACGTTCGTCTTCCCGACATCGACGGCGCCGATGTGTGCCGCACGATTCGCGACGACCCGCGTGTCAGCGACACGACGCCGATCCTGATGACGTCGTCCGGCCCGCTCTCGAGGTCGCAGCGCGCCGAGACGTACCGCGCGGGAGCGTGGGAGATCTGCGCGCAGCCGCTGGACGGCGAGATCCTGCTCGTGAAGCTCGAGACGTTCATGCGCTCGAAGCGCGAAGTCGACCGCGTGCGCGAAGAGAATCTCGTCGACGACCTGACTGGGTTGTACAACATGCGCGGGCTCGCGCGCCGCGCGCGCGAGATGGGCGCTGAGGCGTTCCGCCGCCATGACCCACTCGCGTGCGTCGTCTTCGGACCGGACATCTTCGCCAGCGGGTCGGGCGGCGATGGTCTCGACGCCGCCGTGCAGGAAGCGATTCGCCGAATCGGCGAGGTCTTCCGCACGACCGGCAGAGTGTCCGACGCGATCGGTCGCCTCGGCCAGAGTGAGTTCGCGATCATCGCTCTCCGGACGGAGGCGAACGGTGTGCTGCGCCTGGTCGATCGCTTCCGTGCCGCCGTCGAAGGCGCCACGGTGACCGTCGCGGGGAGTGAAGTCCCCATGCGGTTGCGGGCTGGCTATTACGCCGTGCCCGACTTCGCATCGGCCTCCGTGGACGCGGTGGAAATGCTCCTGCGCGCAACGGCGGCGCTTCATCACACTCGCACGTCGGACGGTGTGGTGCTTCGGTCGTTCGATGCCCTCCCGAGCGAAGCGCTGAGCTGCCCGTAAGACACGACCGCCGCCCCGTGCTCGATCGAGCACTGGGCGGCGGTCGTTTTTGTTCTTATCTGCTGATGATGCCGGCGGGAAGACGCCGTACTTCCTCCTCCTCCTCATCGTCCATGTGATAGCCGTACTCGTACGAGTAGTACCGGTACGCGCCGGCGTCTCCGATGTCGTTGAGAACCGCGCCGAGGATCCGCACCGGAAGGCGATCGAGCACCTCGAGCTTCGCTTCGGCCAGCTTGCGATCGCTCTCGCCGGTGCGCAGGACGATCACGAGGTTGTGCGTCGTCGCACCGAGGGCGAAGGGATCGATGCCGGCACTGAGCGGCGGACTGTCGACGACGATCGCATCGTACTGCGCGCGAAACGCGCGCATCAGCGCGTTCATCGACTCCGACGAGAGCAGCTCGGGACCGCGTCGCCGCCGCGCACCGCAGGGGATGAGCGTGAGATTGTGGTGCGTCGAGGGCCGTACGATCTCTTCCTGTCGCGCGTCGCCAAGCAGGCAGTCGACGAGGCCCGGGCGTCGGTCGGCGCCGAACATGTCGTGAAGCTGGCCGCGACGGATGTCGCCGTCGACGAGCAGCGTACGGTAGCCGGCTTCGGCGAACGAGAGCGCGAGGTTCGACGACACGAACGACTTGCCGTCGCCCGCGTTCGGGCTCGTGATCGTGACCGTCAGCGGCCCGTCGGGCTCCCGCGCCTGGCTCAATCCGAGCCGGATGGTGCGGAACGCCTCGACGACCTGGGACGCTTCCTCCGGATCGAGCTTCCCGCGTTTGACTTTTCGAATCGACGGCACGCCGCCAATGATGTTGAGGCCGAGCTCGCGCGTGACCTGCGACGGATAGCGTATACGACGGTCGAGGTGGTCGAGCAGAATCGCCAACGCGATCGCGATCCCAAAACCCGCGAGCACCGCCATCAGGATGAGCTTCATGCCCATGCCGTTGCTAGGAAACTGAGGTGCGACCGCGGAGTCGAGGAGCTGCACATCCGGTACGGCGCTCGCTTCCGCAAGTCTTGCCTCCTCGTAACGGCTCTTGAGCGACGTGTAGAGATTGTCCGCGACGCCGACCTGCCGCTGAAGGCGCATCTCCTCAATGGTGCGTGTCGGGATCTCGCGCATTTCACGCGACGCGCTCGCAATTCGCCGGTCGAGCTCCCCCTCGCGCCGACGCAACTGATCGAGCAGGCGCGTGGCGAGCGCGGGAATCGTCTGCGTGCGAAGCGTTTCGATGTTCGCGACCAGATCCTTCACTGCATGGTGCTCGTCCGTGTAGAACTCGCGCGCCGATCGAAGCTGCGACTCCTTCGTGTTGAGCTCGGAGAGCGCCGTCCGGAGATTCTGCGATCCCTCGAGAATCGACGGCACTGACAGGAACGCCTCGGGCGTGATCGATCCACGCCGTGCCTCCGCGATGATGTTCTCGAGTGCCTCGCGGTCGCGGCGGATATCGTCGAACTGGAGCTTCTGATTGAAGAAGCTCTCGAATACCGGGTCGCGCGTCAGCTCGGAACCGCCCGCTACTGGCGTTCCCTCGGATGGTTTGGTGATGGTGCTGATCTTGAAATCTTCGAGCGCGATCTCGGACTTGCGGAGCTCGCGCTCAGCATAGCGGAGCTGCTCTTCGAGGATCTTCGTGAACTCGACGAGCTCCCGCTTTTTGAGCACGGCGGCGGTGGCGAGGAACTGGTCGACCCACTCGTTGAGCGTCGCGGCCGTCTTTTGGGGATCGTTGCCCGACAGCGTCAGGCGCAAGAAGTTGCTTCCTTGCGGAAGGATCGCGGTAATTCGCTGCGCGAGAGTCAGCGACGCCTCGCGCGGAGTCACGACGGCGAATCGAATCACCCCACCCGGGGGAAGGAGCTGCTGCCCCGGCCGCCACCCGAATCCGACGGCCCGCCCGATGGAGTCGCCGATGGCACCGCGTTCGACGACGTTCTCGTCACCAACGACGAGCATATACTCGGTTCCGCCGCGATCGACACGCAGCTCGTAGATTCCGGAACGCATCCGCTCTGTGGGAGCGAAGCTGCCAAACACGAGGGAGTCGCCGGCTGACGCTGGCAGGAGGTAGAGTTGCCGCTTGCGGACCACCGGATCGAGCACGACGCCACTGCGGAGTAGCTCGATCCACGAGCCCGATGTTAGAAGCTCCTCTGCCCGAATCGGCCCGCGGTCGCGATCGGGAGTTTCACTCGCCACCCACACTTTCGCGCTCACGGTATACACGGGCGCGATGAATCTCGTGAAGGTGGCGCCGGCGGCGCCGCCGAGGATTACGATCGCGGCGATCAGCCACTTGAAGCGGAGGATCGCGGCGATGTACCGACCCCATGGAAGCCCTTCCTCACCGGTGTCCGGCGGCTCGGCGGGCCCCCACGCTGCTGGCGGCGGTGTGTACGAGGAAGGTGCGAGTCCCGTGGCCGGGCGCGTAACGGACGGAAGATTGGAGTCGGGCATGTCCTGGCGGTCGATGAGCCGCAGTCGGTCGCGGTGCCTCGCGTGAGCAACACTGCGAGACAGACGCCGCCTGCTGCGCAATTCCGGGCCCATGCCCACCCACGCTCTCGCTGGCTCGAACGCCTCCTTTGTGATTCAGGCTGTTGGCGTTACGCCACAAAAGCGTTGTGTTCGGGAAACAAATAAGTGTGGCTTCCGGTCTACGATCGCCCTTGACACGCGCCACAGCGGGTTAATATTGGTCTCCGCCCACCAGTCGCGGGCCAGACCCTTGCGGTCCCCGGTGCTCGCAAATCCCCCCGATTTCCGCACTACTCGTTCTCTTCCAGGGAGCATCGATGACGACCCCGGTCGCCGAGCAGGCCGAGTACACTCCGAGCGCCGACGCGCAGCGTGACCCGCTCTCCATTCCATCCGAGGTCAAGGCGTCGATCTCCATCCTGGTAGTCGACGACGACCGCACCCTCCGTGAAGGCTGCGCGAGCGTCCTCCAGATCGACGGCTACAATGTGAGCTTCACCGGGCGCGGTGACGAGGCCATCGAGATGGTCCGGCGGCGGAAGTACGACGTCATCCTGGTTGACCTCTACATGACCCCCGTCTCGGGCATGGACGTGCTCAAGGCGGCTCTGGGCGGGCACAAGGATACGATCGTCGTCGTCATGACGGGTAACCCAAGTGTCACGACCAGCATCGAAGCGTTGCGGGCGGGCGCCTGGGACTATCTGCCCAAGCCCTTCTCGGCCACCCACCTTCAGGTGCTGATCGGCCGCGCTTCGCACGCCGTGATGGTGGCGCGGGAAACGCGCGATCTCCGATTCCAACTCCTCAAGCAGAACGGCAACAGCGACAAGATCGCCCTCCTCGGCGTCTCGCCCGCGTTCAGAAAAGCGGTGGAGCTGGCGCGCAAGGTTGCTCCAACGGACGCGTCGGTGATGATCACCGGCGAGAGCGGAACGGGGAAGGAAGTCATCGCGCAATTCATTCACCGACACAGCCGCCGCGCGAGCCGCAAACTCGTTCCGGTGAACTGCGCCGCGCTCCCGGAGCCGCTGCTGGAGTCGGAGATGTTCGGCCACAAGAAGGGTGCGTTCACTGGGGCCGATCGTGACAAGCCGGGTCTGCTCGAGGTGGCGAACGGGGGAACGTTCTTCCTCGATGAGCTGACGGAGATGTCGCAGCCGCTTCAGGCGAAGCTGCTCCGCGTGATTCAGGATGGCGTGGTCCGTCGCGTCGGAAGCGAGAACCAGGACGCCGTCGTCGACGTCCGCTTCATCTCGGCCACGAACCGCGACCCCCAGGATGCGGTGAAGCAGGGCGTGCTGCGGGAGGACCTGTTCTATCGCCTCCGCGTGGTCCCGATTCAGCTCCCGCCGCTGCGGAAGCGTCTCGAGGACATTCCGCTCCTCGCCAATCACTTCCTGGCCTACTACTGGGAGCGCCACCGCCAGACGGGCGAGCCCGCGCCGAAGCTCACCGAATCGGCGATCGATTTCCTTCGCGCGAAGCCGTGGCGGGGAAACGTCCGCGAGCTACAGAACGTGATCGAGCACGTCGCGGTGCTGGCCGAGCCCAATCAGCCGATCCAGCCCGACGACATTCCGATGTACGATGAGGCGCCTCTCGAGGTGCCGTCCGATGGGGCCATTCCGTCCGGCATTCTGGATGACGCGTACCATCCGGCGAAGGACCGGCTGGTGGCGCACTTCGAGAAGGAGTACCTCTCCAGGCTGGTGTCCCGGGCGGGGGGCAACATGTCCAAGGCCGCCCGTCTTGCGAGTATCGATCGGACGACCTTATATCGTCTCATGGAGAAGCACAATTTCCAGCGGAGTGAGTTGACCGGGTTCGCCGAGTGACGCTGAGATCGACTGCGGCCGGCCGAGCCAGTCCGCGGCGCCGCAGGTCTGCCAACGCCATGGCACGCGAGAGTGGAGATTCGTACTTGACCGAGTACGCTCCCCCGCGGATCTCGGGGGAACTCGCCGAGTTTACCGCGGAGGGCATCACCGGCGAGATCGGGGGCGCGTTGGAGCGCGCGATCCTCCGCGTCCGCGAGTCATGGGACACGGGCCAGGACGGCTCGAGCCCGGAAGACTTGCGCATGCGCCTCGCGTGCCTGTGCAAGGCCATCCGCCAGACGTTCGTCGGTGAAGAGCCGGAGCTCACCGAGATCGCGCCCCCGGTGCCCGGGCGTCGGATGCTCGAGAGCGTACGGTCCGGGTTCATCGCCGAGATGGAATCGGTGGAGTCACCGGACCCGCAGCTGCTGATTCACGTGCTGGGCACGATAGAGCGTGTACAGACCGCGCTCGACCGCGACAGCGCGCAGCGCTTCGCGAACAAGCTGAGCGGGCCCGACGGCCTCGACATGGTGGTCGAGGTCGCACACGACCTGCGATCGCCGCTCGCGTCGATTCTCTTCCTCGCGGAAACACTTCGCAAGGGACAGAGCGGCGCGATCAATCCCATCCAGGAGCGGCAGCTTGGCCTCGTCTACAGCGCCGCGTTTGGTCTGAGCGCACTGGCGAGCGATGTCATCGAGCTGGTGCGTGGCGGCGAGCGTCTCATGGATCTGCATCCCTCGCCGTTCTCGGTGGCCGAGACGCTCCAGGCGGTACGGGACATCGTGCTGCCGATCGCAGAGGAGAAGGGGCTGAGGGTTCGCGCCACGCCTCCCGACACGGATCTGCGCATCGGTCATCCGATGGCTCTCAACCGCGTGCTGCTGAACCTCACCACGAACGCGCTCAAGTTCACCTCGGAAGGGCAGGTGGAGGTCACCTGCCGCCCGCTGACGAAGACGCTCCTCGAGTTCTCGGTGAAGGACACCGGGCGCGGCATTCCCAACGAGGTGCTTCCGACGCTGTTCGACGCGTTCCGCCGTCGCGTGAAGCCCGGCCAATACACCTTCTCCAGCGCCGGTCTCGGACTCTCCATCTGCCGGAAGCTGGTCTCGCGGATGGGCGGCGAGATGAAGGTGGAGACGGCGCCCGGCTACGGGACGCGCTTCCACTTCGAGCTGGAGCTCCCGGTCGCGACACGCCTGTAGACGAGAAACCGCTGTTGCCCGACGGCGTATGTAAGCCCATGACGTCGTCGTCGCAGCGTTCCTTGGTGCGAATTCGCGGTGCGCTCTCCTGGTCACTCCTCGCCGTGCTCGCGCTTGGCGCGTGCGACCGGGCGAGATGGTTAGGCGACCGCGGTTCCCCCTCGCCACGCGACGCATACATCCGCGCGCTGGAGAAGGCCGACCTCCACGCCACGGCACTCGGCCGCGACTGGATCGCTGCGGGCGACGTCGCATTGGCGCGCGCGGCCGCCGTCACGGCGCCGCATCGCGAGGCGATCCACGTTCCTGCGGCCGAGCCGCGTGCCGTAGCCTGGCGCGTGCCGCTTCGCCGCGGCGACCGCCTCATCGTCTCCACCGAGGTGGCGATGGAGCCGGTTGGGCGCGTGTTCGTCGATCTCTTCACCGTCCCGCGCGATACGACCGAGACGCATGAGCGCGTCGCGAGCGCTCCCGACAACGGCACGTCGATCGACGTCGAGATCCGGCGTGATGGTGAGTACATCGTGCGGGCGCAGCCAGAGCTGTTGCGTGGCGGACGTCTCGTCATCACGATCACGACCGGTCCGACGCTGGCCTTCCCGGTGGCGGGCCGCGACGCGCAGATCGCGCGAAGCCTCTTCGGTGCGCCGCGCGAAGCGGGACGCCGTTCGCACCACGGAGTCGACCTCTTCGCTCCGCGCGGTACGCCGGTCGTGGCGGCGACCCCGGGCATCGTCCGCCGCGTGGGTCAGTCCGGGCTGGGCGGCAACGTCGTCTGGCTGCTCGATCCCCGACGTGAGCAGTCGCTGTACTACGCACACCTCGACACGCAGCTCGTGTCGACAGGTCAGGTCGTGCAGGTGGGGGACACGCTCGGCCTCGTGGGAAACACGGGCAACGCGCGGGGAACGCCGCCACACTTGCACTTCGGGATCTACCGTCGCGGCCAGGGTCCCGTGGACCCACTTCCGTTCATCGACACGCGGCGCGGCGAGCCCGCCGAGATTCGCGCCGACACGTCGCTGCTCGGGCAACGCGTGCGCGTGGCGCGAGCGCAAGGGACGCTACGCGTGTCGCCCGGGTCGAATGGCGCGACGCACACGGTACCGCGTACGGCCGTGCTCATGGTCGAGGGCGCGGTGGGAAGCTTTCTCCGCGTGCAGCTTCCGAGTGGGGAGATCGGCTTCGTGGTCGCGGGCGCGATCCAACGTGCGGACGCGCCACTGAGCGTGGTGACTCGTGAGGCGGGATCGGTGTTGCGCGAGCGTCCGCTGCCCTCGGCCGTCATCGTCGACTCACTCGCCGAGCGGACGCGACTGTCCGTGCTCGGCCGCTACGGGCGGTGGCTGCTGGTGGAGCGTGAGGGAAGGGAGGGGTGGATAACGGACTGAGCCACGGTGTTGGGGAAACGGCGCTATCGACCGCGTGATTTCCCCGTTCGTTTCCCGTTGCGCTGCTCGAAGACGACCTCGCCCTCCACGATCATGTAGCGGATGAAGCGGCGGTTGAGCTCCTTGAACTCCGCCATGCGGTCGCGGAAGCGATCGTTGCTGACGACGCGCGCATCGAGCTCGCGTGCGAAGGATAGGATGAAATAGTCGGCATCGGTGCCCGCCGGCGCCTGCTTCACCTCGCCGTCGTCGACCATCTTCTCGTATCCCGCGCGGTCGTCGATCTGATGCCGCAGTGCCGCGTCGACGACGACGATCGGCTCGAGCCCCTTCTCGGCCAGCTTGTTCCTCATGATGAGGATGTTCGACAGCCGCGCCGCTCCGCCTTCGGTGGAGTGCGCCACGTTCGATCCGTCCACGATCGCGATCCTGGACTTCTTCGTCATGCCGCCCGGTTATGCAGGGTTGGTACCGTCAGGCTCCGTACGCCGGATCGGTGACCGCAAGGGCCGCAGACGGAGGCGGTCCTCCGGGTCCCTGCGGTTCCGCGGGTCCAGTCCAGGGAGATCTAGACGCCATCGCACGGAACCCCGATCATCACGGCATGCCATCCCGCCGCGATTTCATCGCCGGCCTCGCCGCCACGGCCGTCGCGCCGAGCTTTCGCCGCGATGCGATGCGCCGGGTGAGCGAGCTCGCCGCTCCGCAGGGTGGTGCGGCGGACGACGAGGATTACTGGCGCGAGGTGCAGCGCGCGTTCGACCTCGATCGCTCGATCATCAATCTCAATAACGGTGGCGTCTCCCCGTCGCCGACCCACGTTCTCGACGCGATGGTCCGCGATCTTCGCTTCTCGAACGTCGCGCCCGTCCACCACATGTGGGATGTGCTCGAGCCGCGCATCGAGGGGGTGCGTCGTGAGCTCGCGCGCGAGTTCGGATGCGAGCCCGAGGAGCTGGCGATCACGCGCAACGCGTCGGAGTCGATGGAGACGCTCATCCTCGGCCTCGACTTGAAGCGCGGCGACGAGGTCATCGTCACGACGCAGAACTACCCGCGCATGCTCACCACGTGGGAGCAGCGCGAGCGGCGTGAAGGGATCGTCCTCAAGCGGATCACCTTCGAGGTTCCGCCGCGCTCGATGGCGTACGTCGTCGATCGCTTCCGTGAGGCGATCACGCCGCGGTCGCGGGTGATCGAGGTCCCGCACATCACGAACCTCACCGGCCAGATCATGCCGGTCCGCGACCTGGTTCGTTTGGGACGCGAGCGCAACATCGAGGTGCTCGTCGACGGCGCGCACTCGTTCGCGCATTTCCCCTTCACGCGCGATGAGCTCGAGTGCGACTGGTTCGGCACGAGTCTCCACAAGTGGCTGCTCGCCCCGATCGGAACCGGCTTTCTCTACGTTCGGCGCTCGCGCATTCCATCGCTGTGGCCGCTCATGGCCGCCCCGGCGACGATGAGCGCGAACGTGCGCAAGTACGAGGAAATCGGCACCCACCCGGCCGCGAACCACAATGCGATCGCAGTCGCGCTCGCGTTTCACCGCGCGATCGGCGCCGTGCGGAAGGCGACGCGCCTGCGCTTCCTGCGGGACCGGTGGGCGAAGCGGCTGCCCGCCGCGAACGACCGCATCCGCGTGCTCACTCCACTTGCCGACCCACCGCAGGCGTGCGGCATCGGATTGTTGCACGTGGACGGCATCGAGGTACCCAAGCTCGTCGCGCATCTCTGGGACAAGCACCGGATCATCACGACGCCGATCGTCCATGCGGAATTCAACGGACTCCGCATCACGCCGAACGTATACACGACTCCTGAGGAGGTTGATGTCTTTTCGGAGGTCGTACTGGCGGCTCTGAGGTCGGGGTTGTAAGGCAGAGATGACAGATGTCAGATCACAGAATTCAGAGAGCACCAACGGGGAGCCAGCAGGTGGCTCCCCGTGTCGTTTCTGAACTCTGTCATCTGTATTCTGACATCGGTCATCTTTGCCTTACAACCCCATAGGCTAGGCAGCCACCGGGCGCGCAATCCCGCACTGTTCCGCGAGCTCGTACACTTCTTCGGACGAGATCACATCTCGCTCGAGCAGCGCGTCGGCGATTGCCTCGACCGCCTCGCGATGCTCCTTGACGATCGCGACCGCGCGCTCCGACTGCGCGGTGATCAGCGTCCGGACCGCGGTGTCGATCGCCGACTGGAGCTGCGCGCTCGGCGCGCCGCCCTGGGCGCTTGGGTCGGCGCTGATGAGGCCGACCTCGTCGCTCATACCGAACTCGCCCACCATCCGGCGCGCGACGTGCGTCGCATGCACCAGATCGCTCCCCGCGCCCGACGTCACGGCATCGGGGCCGAGGAACACCGACTCGGCCGCCCGCCCGCCTAACGCCTTGGCGATGACCCCCTCGAGGTAGCGACGCGAGTGGAGGTGACGGTCCGCCTCCGGTGCGAAGTGCGCTGCGCCAAGGGAACGGCCGCGTGGCTCGATGGTCACCTTGTGCAGCTTGTCGTCGGGGCAGGCGACCATGCCGACGACGGCATGCCCGGCCTCGTGCAACGCGATGAGCCGGCGCTCGCCGCTCGTCACCATGACGCCGGCGCGGACGCGGCCGAGGAGGATGCGGTCGCGCGCCTGCTCGATGTGGTCGGCGGTGATGAGCGGCGACTCCGCCTGCACGGCGATGATCGCCGCTTCGTTGAGCAGGTTCGCGAGGTCGGCGCCCGAATGGCCGACGGTGAGGCGCGCGAGACTCTCGAGGTCGACGTCGGCCGCGAGCGGCGCCTTCGCCGCGTGAATCTTCAGGATCGCGAGACGGTCGTTCACCGTCGGGAGCTGGACCTCGACGATGCGATCGAAGCGTCCCGGGCGGCGGACAGCCGGATCCAGCATGTCCTCGCGGTTCGTCGCCGCCATCCAGACGACGCCGTCGCTTCCCTGCATGCCGTCCATCTCGACGAGCAGCTGGTTGAGCGTCACTTCCTCTTCGCCGGAACGATTCGGACGGCCGCGGCGGCCGCCGAGCGAATCGAACTCATCGATGAAGACAATGCACGGCGCCTGCTCGCGGGCCTGCTTGGCGAGCTGGCGGACGCGTCTCGATCCCACGCCGACGTACACCTCGTTGAAGTCCGATCCAGCGGCCATGATCACCGGGCAGCCGGCTTCGCCCGCCACGGCACGAGCGAGCAGCGTCTTGCCGGTTCCTGGCGGCCCGACGAGGAGAACGCCCTTCGGACATTTCGCTCCCATCGCGCGGAACCGCTCGGGGTCGCGCAGATAGGCGATCACGTCGCGCAAATCGGCTTGGGCCTCCGCGACGCCGCCGACGTCTGCCATCGTGAGCTGCCGCGACGGCGGAGTGGCGATGAAGCGGCGCGACGCGCCGCCCCGCTGCCGGAACGCGACGAACGCGACGAGCGAAAGCAGCGCCAACAGGCTTATGACCTGAATCACAGTTTCTGCGGACGGCGTCTTCGACGTGTCCCCCATCCGGACCTTGGCGCCATTGGCCGCCCACCGCTCGAGGTCGCCGAGCGTGAGGGCGTGGGCTGGAACGGCGGTGGAGACGATGCGCGACCGGCTATCGGCCGCGCGGTACGGCGCGCGAAGCGTGGCAATGATCCGGTTTCCGCCGTCCTCGAGCGTGAGCTCCTCGATGCCGCCCGCCGCAAGTGCGGACGCGATCTCCGAGTAGGGAACGACGGGAATCGCGGCGGTATCGGTCCTGGTCATGACCCAGCCGCTCACACCAATCGCGGCGGCGATGGTGAGCACGAGGAGAACGAGCCTGGGGCGCCCTGGCCCGCGCCGCCGCATCACGGCGAAGGCATCGCGTTCCCGGGTTCGGCGCCGCGACTTGGGTAAGGTCGGCGGCTCGCTCTTGAGAGGCTGGTTGGGCGAGGACACGGGGAGTGGGATTGTGGATCGATTGTCGTATCGATTCGAGCGGAGACCGGTGCTCGAATTGTCCGGGCGGCGGAGCGCGCGATCGGCTCTAACGGACCGTGCCGCGCTCGTATTTCGAAGACGGCGGAGGCGGGTGTTGGTAACCGTTCGCGCGCGCCGCGCGAACTCTCTTGGTACTACCGAGAAACATGGGGAAGGGTTCCAGAAGTTTCGTGGAGGGCGACGAGGGGCCGGAGGGGCCGAGGAGCGAGCCGCGTAACCCGGCTTTCCGCTGCATCCGAGTCACCCTTTGAACGTCGATGCCCGGCCGCAGCTCCTCGAGGCCTGGGCTAAGAGACCTTGCGCGTCTTCCGCCGCAGGAAGTCCATGAGGATGAACTGCCCGAGGGTCATCGTGTTCGTGAAGTACGCCTTTCCGCGACTGATCTCGGAGACCTTCTTGACGAACTCCACCAGGGCGCGGTCGCGCGCGAGCATGAAGGTGTTGATCATGATGCCGGCGCGGCGGCAGAGCGCCACCTCGCGCAGCGTCTGCGCGATGACCATCGCGTCGAGCCCCATCGAGTTCTTGTAGATCTGCCCGTTAGGCATCGTCAGCGCGCTGGGCTTCCCGTCCGTGATCATGACGATCTGGCGCATGTCCTTCTTCTGCGCGAGCAGGATGCGCCGCGCGAGCTTGAAGCCCTCGGCCGTGTTCGTGTGATAGGGGCCCACCTGCGAGCGCGCGAGCTCGGCCAGCGGAATCTCTTCGGCCGAGTCGTGGAAGAGGACGACGCGGAGCGTGTCGCCGGGGAATTGCGTTCTTATCAGATGGGTCAACGCAAGCGCGACTTTCTTCGCGGGCGTAAACCGATCCTCGCCGTAGAGAATCATCGAGTGCGACGTGTCGAGCATCAGCACCGTCGCGCACGAAGACCGATACTCGGCCTGCCGGACCATAAGGTCGGAGTAGTCGAGATCGATCGGGACGCTGATCTTCCCCGTGCGCGCGAGCGCATTCGTCAGCGTTGCGTTGACGTCGAGATTGAGCACATCGCCGAACTCGTATGGCTTGCTCGACGCGTCCGCCTCGACGCCGGTCGCGAGATACGGCGTGTCGTGACTTCCGAAGCTCGACTTGCCGAACGATCCGAGGAGATTGCGCAGCGTCTTGAAGCCGAGGAAGTCGATGCCCTTCTCGGTGAGCTGAAACTGGACGTCGCGTGAGGCGGCGCGCGCGAGTCCCGCGGGTCCCGTCACCGACTCGTGATTCGCCGGCATCTGCGGCGGCGCGTCGCTGGTGAGGTAGCCCTCCTGCATCAGTCGATTGACGAGCTCGTCGAGCAGCTTCGCGAGGTTGGCCTGTGCCTCCGGCGAGCCGTCGCCGCGAAGCGCCTCGAGCATCTCCGGCGTGAACTGTCCGCTTTCCATGAGCGCGTTGAGGATCGCCTCGCGCAGCGCGTCGAGAGAGCGATCCTCGTCGGCGCCGAACTCTCCCCAGTACGGGTGGAACTGGCGTCCGCCCGCGAACCCGGACTGGAGAAGAAAATCCGCGAGCTTGTCGAGGAGGGTCTGGAGGTCGACCGCATCGGCGAGCTCGGGGGAGAACTTCGAATACGTGTGCTTCCGCATGAGATGACCTTGCCCGCCGGACGTGGTAAAATCAAGCCATGTCCGAGGAGGGGGAGGAACCGCCACCGCGATCGCTGAATCCGTTCCGCGCGCTCCAGCGGCACCGCAACTACCGGCGCTTCTGGATCGGGTACACCGTCTCCCTCATCGGGACGTGGATGCGGAACGTCGCGCAGGGCTGGCTGGCACTCGAGCTGACGAACGACGCGTTCATGGTCGGGCTCGTGAGCGCCGTCGGAAATCTGCCGGTGCTCATCTTCTCGCTCTACGGCGGCGTCCTCGCGGACCGCTACTCGAAGCTGCGCATCGTGCGATCGACGCAGACGCTGCTGCTCGTCGAAGCGACGCTCATGTGGTGGTTCACCTGGAGCGGCCGCATCACCGTCCCGTGGCTCCTCGCGCTCGCGACGTTCGCGGGACTGGTCAGCGCGTTCGACGTCCCGGCGCGTCAGTCGCTTCAGGTCGAGCTCGTCGGGAAGGAAGATCTGCTCAGCGCGATCGCGCTCAACTCGAGCGGGTTCAATCTCGCGCGCATCATCGGTCCGGCGATCGCGGCGCTCATCATCGCCCATGCGGGGCTCGCGTGGTGCTTCGGCGTCAACGCGGTGAGCTACCTCGCGGTGTTGATCGGGCTGATGACGATCCGGCTCGCCGACCCTCCGCTCCGACGCGCGACGATGTCGCCCCTCCGCGATCTCTGGCGTGCGTTGCTCTACATGACGCGCACGCGTGAGGTGTCGGCGCTCATGCGTCTCGTAGCAGTGTTCTCGGTGTTCGGGGTTCCGTATCTCGTGCTCATGCCCGTGGTCGCGCGCGACGTGCTGCACACCGACGCGAGCGGATACGGACTTCTGCTGACGTGCGTAGGGGTCGGCGCGATCGTCGCCGCACTCGCGCTGGCTGCGTTCGGGAGTCGCGTGCGACAGGGGATTCTGCTCGAGCGCGCCGCGTATGCATTCTCGGCGCTGCTGATCGGACTCGCGCTGTCGAAGTCAGTCTGGCTCTCCGCGGCGCTCATGGTCACGATCGGATTCACAATGATCCTGAACAACGCGCTCGCGAACACGCTGCTCCAGACCATCGTGCCCGACGCCCTGCGCGGGCGCGTGATGGCGGCGTACGCACTCGTGTTCATCGGCTTCTCGCCGATCGGCCACCTCGTTGGCGGGATGGTGGCGAGCCGCTTTGGCGTGCAGTGGGCGATCGGCGGCGGTGCCGTCGTGATGCTCGCGTACGCGGCGTGGGCGTTCGCGAAGTTCGACGAGCTGCGCGGTCTTTGAGTGAACGTTGTCAACAACAATCACGGCTCTGGCGCTAGGGACGCGCGGGTTCGCGGGGACTATCCGCACCATCCGCCGCATCCGCGTCGCCCCTGAACATTGATGTCGAGACACCGCGGGCCGGGCACTCACGTTCAAAGGGTGAAACGGATGCAGCGGAAACGCCGGGTCATACGGGTCGCTCCTCGACTGTTCCGGCTCCGCGCACCAAGTCCCGTGATGTTGCTAACAAGCTCCTATTCAGGTTCGTTGTGCGAAGCGCTCTCGCCGTGCACCGCGGCAACCCGGCGTTTCCGCTGCATCCGTTTCCCCCTTTGAACGTTGATGCTCGGCGCTATCGTCTGGGCGACAGCGAGAAAGTCCGCCGGAGCGCCGTGCGCGCCGCGTAGTACCCACACATCCCGTGCACTGCGCCCCCGGGCGGGGTCGAGGCGGAGCAGATGTACAGATCACGAACGGGGGTCGCGTACGGCGTTAGGCTTACCGTCGGCCGGAAGAAGAGCTGGCGAAAGTCCATCACGCCACCGGCGATGTCGCCTCCGATCAGGTTCGGGTCGCGTCGCTGAAGGTCCGCCGGCGTCAGCGTGCATCGGGCGAGAATGCGGTCGCGGAATCCTGGAGCGAAGCGCTCCACCTGTTGCTCGACGCGCTCGGTCACATCCACGGTCGAGCCAACCGGCACGTGGCAGTATCCCCATGCGATGTGCCGCCCATTCGGCGCTCTCGTCGCGTCGAACACCGTGGGCTGGCCGAGGAGCACGAACGGTCGCTCCGCGTGCTCGCCGCGCCAAGGCGCCGAGTCGGCGGTAATCACCTCGTCGGCGAGGCCGCCCACATGGACGGTCGCCGCACGTTTGCACTCTGCCGCACGCCAGGGAATCGGCTCATCCAGCGCCCAGTCGACCTTGAAGACGCCGGGCCCATAGCGAAAGCGCTCGAGCTTGCGACGATATCGGTCCGGCAAGCGTCGACCGGCGACGTCGAGGATCTGCCGCGGCGTGAGATCGAGCAGCACCGCGCGCGATGTCGGAAGCTCGTCGAGCGATCGGACGAACGTGTTGAGCCGGATCTCGGCACCGAGTGAGCGCAAATGGTCCGCGAGGGCTCGTGCGAGCGCGCGTGATCCACCACGCGGTATCGGCCAGCCCACGGCGTGGCCGGAGATGAAGAGCGTGAGGCCGAAGGCGGCCGTCGGCCGCCTCGTTAGGTGCACGGCGCCGTGTGCCGCGACGCCGGCGAATAGCGCGCCGGCGCGGGGGCTCCGGAACGTCGCGCCGGCCAGTCCCGCCGCCGATCTCATGCCCTTGAGTCCGAACCGGGCGAACGTCAGCGGATGGTAGGGGAAGTGGAGGGGCGCGAGGACGTCATCCATCACCTTCTCCCAGCGCTCCGCGAACGGCTCCATCAATCGCGTGTACGCGTCGCCGTCGTTCCCGAGATTCGCGGCGGTGTCGCTGATCGACCGCTCGAGCGTGACCGCAGTCCCGTCGTCGAACGGATGCGCGAGCAGCGCCGGCGAATGCACCCATTCGAGCCCGAATTTCTCGAGCGGAAGCCGGCGGAAGAATGGCGACGCGGCGGCGAGCGGGTGGACGGTGGCGCAGACGTCGTGGACGAGGCCGGGGAGTGTGAGCTCGTCGGCGTGCAGCGCGCCGCCGACCTGGCTCGTGCCCTCGAGGAGCAGCACCGAGAGACCCGCTTCGGCCATGGCGATGGATGCCGCGAGGCCGTTCGGGCCGGAGCCTACGACCACGACGTCATGTTCCGGCATACGGCAGGGTTCGAGGGTGGGGAATCACACCCGAAGTCGATACCCCACCTTCCACACAGTCAAGATGTGCTTTGGCTCGGCTGGATCCGCCTCGAGCTTGCGTCGGAGCTCCGCGACGTGCGCGTCCACGGTTCGCGTCGTCACCGACGATGCGTATCCCCAGATGTCGCGCAATAGCTCGTGCCGCGACGCGACCTTGCCCTGTTTTCGGTGAAGCGCGAGGAGCAGCTCGAACGCTTTCGGCGTGAGCGAGACTTCCTCGCCATTCCGGCGGACCATGTGTCCCTCGATGTCGACTTCGACATCGCCAACGCGTACGACCTGGCCGGCTCGCGACCCGTCATCCCCACGAGGCGGTCCGCGGCGCAGGAGTGCCTGAATGCGAACCAGGAGCTCCATCACGCCGAAGGGTTTCGTCACATAGTCATCCGCACCCGTGCGGAATCCGCGCACCTTGTCCACTTCCTCGGCGCGGGCGGTGAGCATGAGGACAGGCGCTTCGACACGCATGGCGCGAAGCTTCGCGAGGACTTCGTAGCCGTCGATGCCGGGGAGCATGATGTCGAGAATGACGAGATCCGGCTTGCGCTCGCTCGCGATGCGCAGCGCGTCCTCGCCCGTGGGCGCGACGTCGACGACGTAGCCTTCCACCTCGAGGTTCGCGCGGAGACCGAGGGCGAGGTCGCCCTGATCCTCCACGACGAGAATGCGGGTCACGGAGACGAGGCTGTCACTTCTTCGAGCGCTGTGGGAACGGGCGGATCTCCGCGTTGCGGAGCCTCGACTGCGCGCAGCGCGATGCTCACGCGTGTGCCTCCAGAGGGAGCGTCCTCGATCCACACGCGACCCGCATGCGCGATGACGAGGTCGCGCACGACAGCGAGGCCGATTCCCGCGCCCGAAGTCTTCGGCGCGTCCCGACGGTCGAGCCGCTCGAAGGGATCGAATACGCGCCGCCTGTCAGCCGGCGCGATGCCAGGGCCGTCGTCGTCGACCGACACGACGACCTCGTCGCCGCCGCGAACGACGCGGACGACGATCGTCTGCCCCTCCGGCCCGTATTTCACGGCGTTGTCGAGCAGATTGAGCAGAATCTGACGCATCGCGCCGGGATCGACCATCGCGTGCGCGTCGTCGTCGAGCTGCGAATGCAGGCGAGCACCCGCCGCCGCTGCCAGCGGACCGAAGGTGCCGAGCGTGTCGCGTGCCTCCGCCGCGATGTCGCGTGGCTCGGGACGAACGCGTGTCGCCCCCGCCTCGCCGCGTGAGAATCGCAGCACGCTCTCGACGAGCGAGGCGAGTCGGCGCGTCTCGCGGAAGATGACCGAGAGGAAGTGGCGACGCTCATCCGTGGAGCGTTCGCGGCCGAGCAGCAATGTCTCGCTGAACATCGAGATTTGCGAGAGCGGCGTGCGGAGCTCGTGCGACACGTTGGCGACGAACTGGTTGCGGAGGCGCGCCAGCTCGCGACTCCGCCGGAGCTGCGCGAACGCCCCCAGCGCCAGGAGAACGGACAGAATCAGCAGCGCGAGCAGGGCGGGAAGCCGGGACGGCGGCAGCCCTCCGATGATGAGAGACGACGCGAGCCTGGGCTCGAGACTGACGGTGACGATGAGGCCGCCCTGATCGGCCGACATCGTGTCGGATGCGGCGAATCGCTCGTCGAGCCGCCCCCGCTCGAAGAACGGCTCGCCGTCGGGACGGCTCACGCGAATGGCGATGACGCTGTCGTTAGGTATGTTCCCGACGAGCGCCCGGGGAAGCAGCTGTTCGTTCCGTGCGACGGTGTGGAAGAGCGTGTCGAGCGCTTTGGGCGGCGCATCGACTCCGTACGCGGCCCACACGCCCGCCACCGAGTCGCGCACCAGCGCCAGCGAGATGACGCGCTCGACGCCGCCGATCGTGTCCACGGCGAGCCGGTGCGGATCCCGGTTCGTCGCCGTCTCGCGGACGATGCGCGCGACGCGCTCGGGGAGCGCGTTCCGCGTGGCGGCACCAAGGGGTTCGCCGGCGACAACGATGCGTCCATCACGAAGGTCCACCAGGAACGCAGACTTCGCCCGCTTCGCGATCCAGCAGGTGACGATGGTCGTGTCGACCTCGAGCAGCGTCGACGGCGGGGGGAGCTGTGTCCCCGGCGCGGCGGTGAGGTTGCCCATCGACGGCACCAGGGACGCTGCGGCAGCCCCATGGAGCGCGTCATCCGCGTGCCGGACGTATTGCCAGGTCGCGACAGACGCGTAGTCCCGCAACGCACGGTCCGCCGTTCGGCGCTGCGACCGCTCAGCCGCCCGCGCGTGCAGAGCGAGTCCGAAGACGAGCGCGACCAGTGAGAAGAGGGCGACCGCGACCACGGTCTGCCCTCCACTCACCCCTCGTCCTCGCCGGAAAGAAAAGGTGCTCATCGCTCGCCTGTGGGTGGGCTCCTCCGAATGCATAACCGGGGGCCCGTACGCCGGGAGAAAGAAGTGTAAAAAAAGTGTGAAACGGTACCAGTCAGAGCCTGGCCAGCCGCTCCCAATCGGCGAGGCTCAGCTTCGCAACGACCTCGAACCTTCCGCTCGCGCTGTTGGGCCGAAGCACCACGCAGTCCCCCTCGTTGATTTCCCCCCGGCGAAACATGGTCAGGATGCGGTAGAGCGTGCCCTGATGCGTCATGAGGACGCGGTTCTGTCCCTCGGGTGGATCATTGGTGAAGAGCGGCATGAGCTCGCTCAGCGGCGGTTGGCCACGGAGAAGCCGGGTGATGGCAACCGCCGTATCGCCGAACGCCAGCTCCGCCGACTCGCGCGTCCGAAACATTGGGCTGGCAAGCACCGGGCAGACGCCGACGCGCGCTGCGCGCACGGCCCGGCCGATCGCGAGCGCCTGCTGCCTGCCTTCCTCGCTCAGATTGCGCTGCAATGCGCGGTCCGTTGACGACTCGTCTCGTGCGCCGTCGACGGTGATCGCGTGTCGGCACGCGAGCACGAGACCTCCTGCTCGCAAGGCGGCAAGCAGTGACGCGTCATCCAGTTGCTTGATTCTCGTCTTCCACGCGAGCGGGTCGCGCTCCTGTGCTGAGGCGGGCTCAGCTGCCGCGATGCTGAGGACGAGAAGCGCCACCAGTGCACGCGCCACGGATACGCTGGCAGTACGGCGTTTCATGCCGATGACGAGCGCGAGAGCGAACGGCGCGGCATAGCTCCCGGCGCGCTCGACAAACTCCCATACTGGCGCGCCGCCGACGATCCACAGCGACTCGGTCGCGAGCTTCCACGCGACGATCCCGAGCGCCGTCGCCGCGGTAGGGCGGAAGATCAGCATGGCGACGAGCGCGAGCTCGAGCCAACCGAGAATTGGCGTCGCAATCACCGCGTTCTCATGGCCCAGGCCGAGCGCCATGTAGTGAGTCGTGAGCGCGGGCTCGCCATAGACCCCAAGCGCGCCGTGCCCGCTCAGGAGAAGCGCGGTGGTCGCCGCGAACACCAGGCTGAGCGTCCGCTGCACTTCGGGCGTGAGCGGCTGCGGGACGGCGGGCGCGAACCAGGTGCGCCACCCGTGGAGCGGCCAGGAGATGAGCAGCATGGCGAAGGGGACGCCGTAATTCCCCGCGCGCTCGAGCAGCTCGAACGGGGAATCACCGGTCAGCGGACGAAGCGCCGCCGTCCAGAGGGCCCAGGCGACCATGTAGAGCAACGCCGCCGGGCGCGGGGAGATGAGCACCGAGAGGCCCACCAAGATATCCACGGCGCCGATGACCGGCATGAGCGCGAACGCCGCCGTGCGTCCGATCCCGAGGAAACCAAAGAATGGAAGCCACGCTTCCTTGGTGATGATACCGAAAGCGCCGTGGCCAATGAAGCAGAGTGCGGCGCCAACGCGAAGCGTCCACCAGAGCGCGCGAGTGGAGGCCATACCCGTCTCCCCGATCGATAGTCGAGAAGGAAGCTCGCGTCGCCCATCCCAGCGGTGGTGAAGCCAGCGCGAGAAAGTTGTGCGGAACGTGCACGGTTCTTTCACCGTCCGCGCGTGGTGTCCTGTCATTCTGCTGGTGTCAGCGGATGGGAGGACCCGTGGTCGCAGCAGTCATGCTCGTTTTCTCGCTTCTGCTCGTGCTGCCAATGCGCGCGCAAACCATGCCCGTCTCGACCCCGGCGGATACTGTGCGCACTGCGGCAGTTGCCGCATCGCGCGCGGTCGGGGCGCTCAGGATCAGCCACACGATATCCATTGATGGGGCGTTGGATGAACAGCCGTGGCGCGAGGCCGAGGCGGCTGGTGATTTTGTGCAGCAACGTCCCACGCCGGGGGCGCCGGCGAGCCAAAGCTCGGAGGTCCGCGTCCTCTACACCGACGAGGCGCTGTACGTCGGCGCGACCCTGCTCGACTCGGCCCCGGACTCGATCGTGGCTCAGCTCGGACGCCGCGACACCGAGCTCGTCGCCGACTGGTTCTGGGTGCAGGTCGACAGCCGCGACGACAACCGGTCCGCGTTCGTATTCGGCGTCAACGCTGCCGGCGTCATTCGGGACTACATGCGAGTTGATGACACCGGAACTCACGCGGACTGGGACGCGGTGTGGCACGGTGTCGCGCGCGTCGGAAGGGACGGATGGAGCGTGGAGATGCGCATCCCGCTCTCGCAGCTGCGATTCTCGACAGGCGACCGGAGCTGGGGCGTCAACTTCGCGCGCGAGATTGCGCGGCGCGAGGAGATCTCTTACTGGGCGCCGATCGCACCCACAGCGTCGGGATTCGTGTCGCTCTTCGGCGAGCTTCGCGGCCTTCGCGATCTCGAGCCCGCGCGCCAGATCGAGCTTCGACCGTACGTTGTCGCCCGCGTCACGCAGGCCCCGGGCGAACGGGCGAATCCCTTCTACGAGCCGTACGACGCTTTCTCCTCACTGGGTGGGGATATCACCATCGGCCTAACGAGCGGCGTCACGCTCACTGCCACGCTCAACCCCGACTTCGGCCAGGTGGAGGCCGATCCGGCGCAGATCAACCTCACTGACCAGGAGCTGTGGCTGCCGGAGCAGCGACCATTCTTCCTCGATGGCGCGGAGCTCTTCGACACAGGCCACCCGCAGCTGTTTTACTCGCGGCGGATTGGGCGCGCGCCGCAAGCCGCGCTTCCTGGCGAGGCCGTGTACGCCGAGCGACCGGATGCGGCGACGATCCTTGGTGCAGTGAAGGTGGCGGGCACCACCGCCGGCGGTTGGTCGATCGGGATGCTCGATGCCGTCACCGCGCGCGAAACGGTGGCGCTGGTCACCGCAGATGGGGTAGGTGGCGAAGCGATCGTCGAACCGATGACCAACTATTCCGTGGCACGCCTCGCGCGGGAATTCCGTGAAGGAAAGAGCGGCCTCGGCGTCATCGCGACGACCGTGCATCGCGATCTCGATCGCGAGCCCGGGCTGCAATTCCTCACGTCACGTGCGTTCAGCGGCGGCATCGACGGCCACCATCGGTTCGGCAAGGGCGACCTCGAGCTGAGCGCGTCACTGCGCGCGAGCCACATCTCGGGGTCGGCGAATGCGCTGACGCGCGTGCAGCGGAACTCCATTCATCGATTTCAACGGCCGGACGCCGATCATCTGGAGCTGGACTCCACGCGAACGGCGCTGTCCGGTGCGCGGGCGGAAGTCAACTTCACGAAGATCGGCGGCGGCAACTGGCGTTGGGAGCTCGGCGGGTACGTCGCCACGCCCGGCTTCGAGGTGAACGATCTCGGCTTTGCCGGCGCGAGCGACCGAGGCGTCGGTTGGGGCACGTTCGGCTATTCGCGCTTCGCCCCCGGTCGGATCTTTCGCCGGTGGGACCTCAGCGGTTTCGCGAACACGAGCCGCACGACGGGCAATGAGCCACTTGGCTCCTACTTCGACCTGACGCTCGATGCGCAGTTCGCTAACTACTGGACCGTGTATGCGTGGGTGGATTACGAGACGGCGGCGTTCAGCACCGAGGCGTTGCGCGGCGGGCCCGCGCTGCGCCGTCCGGGTGCGTGGTGGTATTCCCTGAGCCTCACGGGTGACCGCCGAAAGCCGCTCGTGCTCGGTGCTTCGATCATGCATCGGGCCGAGGACGAGACTGACGGAGCGTGGACATTTGTCTCGTCGAGCGTGACGATCCGGCCGTCATCGCGCATGGACCTCACCCTCAGGCCGCGCATGGAGTGGAACCGTGAGGCGGCGCAGTTCGTCTCGTCGCACATGATCGACGATAGTACCCACTACGTTTTCGCGCCGCTCAAGCAGCGGACCGCCTCGCTGACTGCGCGATTGAACTACGCTGTGTCACCGAGACTGTCGCTCCAGGTGTATGCGCAGCCGTTCGTCAGCGCCGGTGATTATCGCGGATTCACGGTGGTTCGAGATCCCCACGCTCGCCGTGAACGTGAGCGCTTCGGCGCATTGCAGAGTGATCGGGTGCAGGAATCACGTGGGCCCGGGGGCGGGCGGCGGTACGCTCTCGATCTGAACGACGACGCTGCGTTCGATCTCGAGCTCTCCGATCCCGATTTCAACAGCCGACAGTTCCGCTCGAACGTGGTCATGCGCTGGGAATTCCGGCCCGGCTCGACGCTCTTCGTGGCGTGGAGTCAGAGCCGCGATTCCTTCGATCCCGACGGATCATTCGAGCTCGGCCGGGACATGGGAGCGCTGTTCGGCGGACCGGGCACAAACGCCGTGATGGTCAAGCTGAGCTACTGGTTGGGGCTTTAGCCGCGCCCCCGCCGCCGCATGACTTGCATTTGCCAGTTGCATTTGCAAGCCGTGGATCGTATAGTGAGTGGCAGGAGGAGCGACCATGGCCACAGCCGCCGCCAGCGTATCAGCCGACCTTCGGGTCCTCGATCGAGCCCACGACCGCCTCCAGCTCAGCTGGGCGGACATCGGCGCCATCATCGGCGTCGACGAGAGCACCGTCCACCGCTGGAGGAGCCGCACGTCGACGCCGCGCCCCATGGTGCGCACCCGCGTTGCCCAGCTCCACGAGACGCTCGACCTCTTGAAGCGCGTCTTTGCGGGTCCCGATCTCGCCCGCCAGTGGCTCACCGAGAAAAAGCCGAAGGGCCTCGGTGGCAGCGAGACGCCGCTCGACGTCATGCGCGCGGGTCGGATCGACCGCGTCCTGATGCTCCTGCACTACCTCGCACGCGGAGCCTGAAATCCCGGGAGCAAGCGACGGGCTGACCTGGATCGGTTCGCCGGTCGAGGTCTTTCGCGTGGTGCACAGCGTCCACGTCGACGAGGCCAGACACGACTTTCTCGGGTACCTCCGGCAAACGCTCTCGGGCAGCCAACGCCAGGGCGGGCGGTTCAACCCTCCCGGGGAATTCGGCGCGCTCTACACCAGTGCCGATGAGGAGACGGCGTGGTTCGAGGTGGCGGCGCGCTTCCAGCGCGAGGGAATCGACGGGCTCCCGCCCGACATGGGTGTGCTGCGTCTGGTGGTCTCCGCCGGCCGTTATGCCGACGTCACCACCGAGGACGGATGCGCGGTGTGGGACATCTCGCCCGCGGCGGTCGCGGACCCGGAGCCCGACAAACGCGACATCGAAGCGTGCTGGGAGCTCGCACGCGCCATACGCGCCGTCGCCGACGCCATTCTCGCGCCTTCGGCGCGCGCAGAAGGCGTGAACATGCCGCTCTTTCCCGATCGTGAGGAGGGCGAGCTCGCGCTCGAGCTGCAAGCGGTGAGCGATCGCGCGGTTCCCGACCGGTTCCTCCAGCGCGCGAACGAGTCCTGGTGAGATTCGGCCGACGTTAGGCTGGTGGGGCGGGCTCCAGCGGTGCCTTCATCGGTCCGCGTCCGTAGGCCATCTGCGTTCCGGTCCAGGTTGATATAGGAACGCCGACCGCGGCTGCGACGAAGAACCAGACTGGATGCGGGATCGTGAACATGTTGTAGAGCGAAGCGACGAGGATCAGCGTGCCCACGAGGTAGCCGGGCCAGCGCACCGCGCGGTGGACGACGCGGACGGCCATGAAGGCGCCGAGGCCCGCGCCCAGCATCCAGCCCACCACGATCACGAGAAACGCGGTGAAGGGAAGCTGCGCGATGAGCACCCGCATCGCGTCAGGGTTGCGGGGGTCGAATCCAGGCGGCGGAGGGTGAATGGTGTGGCTGACGAGATTCATCGCGTATATTACGGTCACGGCCACGATGAGTCCCGCGACGACGCTGAAAATGGCACGCGCCATGGCTGCCCCGCGTTTGAAGACGCGGCGAAGTTACGACATTCGCGGCGATCGGACAAAGAAGGCGAGGCGCGAAACCACCGCTTCGCGCACTCCGTAGGCTTCATCGGTCCCTCCGTCGTTTCCCCTCGGATCTCACGATGCGCATTTCGGGGTTCGTACTCGTCGCGGCAGCCATTGCCGTCATGGATCTTTCTGCGCAAACGGCTGCGGCCACGTGTCCGGTGGCGAAGCGCACGTTCACCGAGCCTGCGCCGGTGTCGCTGTTCACATACGGCCGCACCGCGGCGCTCGAGCTCGAAGATTCGCTCGCGTTCAACGAGTTCGGCGTCGACGTCTACCGGGTGAGCTTCGCGAGCCCACATGGCGGTCGGGCGACCGCACTGCTTCACGTGCCACACGATTCCCTGCGCAACGGCAACGGGAAGTTTCCGGGCGTGGTGATGCTACACGGCGCGCCTGGTGATGCATGGGGCATGGGCGGCATCGCGATGCCGGTTGCGCGTCACGGATCGATCGTGCTCGCGCTCGACGCGCCGTTCGCGCGCCGCGACAAGGACAATCCGCTGTCATTCACGCCCCGCGACAGCGTCGATCAGGTGCAGCTCCTCGTCGACCTCCAGCGCGCCGTCGACGTTCTCCTCGCTCGCTCGGACGTCGACCCCACACGACTCGGCTTCGTGGGTGTGAGCTACGGCGCCGCCATCGGCTCCGCCTTCGCGGGCGTCGAACGTCGCATCGCCGCCTATGCGCTTCTCGTGGGTGACGCCGGGCTCGCGGCGCACTTCACGCTCCCCGACGGAAGACGCATGACGCGTCTTCCGCACCTCACCGAGGCGCAGTGGTGTCGATGGTTCGAGGCGATGGAGCCGCTGTCATCGGCGCGGTTCATTGGACGTGCGGCTCCGGCGCGCGTGCTTTTCCTCTGGGGGCGGCAGGATCGCCTCGTGCCGCCGTACCTCGCGGATGCGCTCTACCGCGCCTCCGGCAAGACGGCGGAAGCGCGGTGGTACGATGCCGGCCACGGTCTCACGCCGGGCGCGTACCTCGACATGATCGACTGGATGGCGACTCGGATCGGTCTCGCGCCCGTGTCGGCGGATGAGAGAGCGAGGCTCGTGTCGGCCGCGGGCCAGTAGGCTTCCGTGGCCTCGGCGCACTGAAGGCCGCGGCCGCCTGAAAGCCTCGCCTCGACGTTCCGGCGCAACTAGCTTTGCGGTACCGCCGACGAGGGAGGAGTTCATGGAGAGCCGCGCCAAGCTGTTCGGGCATCCGATCCACCAGCAACTCATCGTGTTCCCGCTCGGTCTGCTGGTCACGTCGGTCGTGTTCGACGTCATCTACCTGATCACGCGCAACTCGCTGTGGACCGTCGTCGCGTTCTGGATGATCGTCGCGGGCGTCGCCGGCGGTCTCGCCGCAGCGCCGTTCGGTCTCTGGGATTGGATCGGCATCCCGAACGGTACCCGCGCGAAGCGCATCGGGCTTCTGCACGGCGTCGGTAACGTCATCGTCGTGCTGCTGTTCGCCGCGAGCCTCATGATTCGCAAGGATAACACGGCCGCCCCCGAAGGATTCGCGATTCTCCTCTCCGCGGTTGGCGTCCTCCTCGGCGCGGTGACCGGCTGGCTCGGCGGAGAGCTCGTCACTCGGCTCGGCATCGGCGTCGATTCCGGCGCGAGCGCAGACGCGCCCAGCTCGTTGGGCGAGCGGCCTGCGCGTTAGGCTCTGCCCGGTCCGAGGTTCAACGTTCAAAGGGGGAATCGGATGCAGCGGAAACGCCGGTTGCTTCGTCTGCTCCTCGGGCCCCTCGCGCCAGAACGGTGATTGTTGTTGACAATTTACGTTCACGCTCCCTGCGCGAAGCGCTTCGCAGTACGCGGAGGCAATCCGGCGTTCCCGCTGCATCCGATTCCCCTTTGAACGTTGAACCTCGGACGGGCTAGCCTTCGATCCTGTAAATCTCCCGGCGGCCGTAGTCGACGAGGTCGTGATAGCCCTTCATCAGTTCCTCGAACTGCTTCGTGGCCTCGGGCGTGATCCCCTTGCCCTGCATCATGTCGTCGAACGTTTGCATGTCGGGCACTTCGAACTCGCCCACGAGCATCCAGTATCGCTCGCCGCAGTAGTCGGTCATGACTCGGATTCTTCCGAAACCGAGCTCCTCGTTGATCTTCGACATGGCGAGAAACTTCTCGACCATCGGACGGACCTTCCCCGGCTTGCAGTACATGATCTCGCGGACGAGCAGCATGGCGTTCTCCATGAGTAGCGGTGCGGCCAGGGCTGCTGCGTCTTCCGTGCCGTTGGGGCGGACGCTTGCCGCCGCCGCCCACCGCGCGTAAGGTCAGGGCGAGCGCGAGGGACGCCTCCAGTCCGCGGAAAGGGCCGTGCCCACCCACTGTTGGCTCGACACGACACGATCTTCTTTCAGCCTGATTCGGGCGGACTCCAGGCGCTTCCGTGAAAGGAGGTCGTCATCATGTCCGTCGGAGCGCTCTCCGCGCGCATCAACCTGGAGCAGTCCAGGAAGCAGGCGAAGGACCTCGTAAAAGCGTTCAAGGCGGGCGATGGTGAGGTCCTCGACCGCATTCGGTGGAGTCACCCGCGCTTTCGCGGGCTCACCGACGCGCAAATCCGGAAACAAAGGTTCGTGCTGGCCGACGCGCAGCTCGTGGTCGCGCGCATGCACTACTTCGAGAGCTGGCCGAAGCTCGCGCGGCACATCGAGTCCCTCGAGGCTGAGGACCCGCGCGTAATCCGCTTCGACGGCGCTCAATCTGACGGCCACGAGCACGCCGCCGCGGCTTGCAGGCGTGCAGATTCCGCTTCTGGATCTCCTGCTCGAGCGCGGTGCCGCCATCGACGGCGTGAGAGCGGGAGACAGCACGGTGAGGGCAGCGCTCGCGAACAACTGTCCCGAGGCGGCGGTAGCGCTCGTTGAGCGCGGGGCCAGAGTGCCAGACGTCATCGTCGCGGCAGGTGTGGGCCGGCTCGAGCTCGTCAGGCAGTTGGCTGGCAACGCCACCAAGGAGCAGCTGGAGCACGCGTTGATCATGGCAGCGCGCTACGGCCGGCCCGACGTCGTCGAGCACCTCCTCGAGCGGAACGTCGACGTTGCCGCATCAGATGGGATGACCGCGCTACACTGGGCGGCCGGTGGTGGTCATCTCGAGATGGTAAAGCTGCTGATCCAGGGTGGCGCGCCACTCGAGGTGAAGAACGTGTACGGCGGAACAGCGTTGGACAGCACGCTCTGGTTTGCCTATAACGTTCGCCCCGAGGAGTTCACGCGGAACGATTATCCTGCGGTCATCGATTTTTTGATCACTGCCGGAGCCCGTGCTGATCTCTATCCCGAGATGAGTACGTACATCAGCGAGGTGTACCGACGCGCGGGCAGATCGGCTTGAGCGCTCGTCGGACCGTTGACCCTCACGGCCGAGTTCACCGACCTCGGCGGCGGGCGTACGAAGATCGTGTCGACGTCGCTGTTCCACACCGCAGAGGAGCGTGACGGGATGCTCCAGTCGGGAATGGAGGAGGGGCTCAATCAGAGCTACGAGGCGCTCGATCGGCTACTGTCGACGCTGAGCTGACGACACGCCGGTGGAATCGAGGGGAGGCCACACATTCCGTGTCGGCCTCCCCTCGATTTCATTAGGCGTATGAAAGTCGCGACCTGGAACGTCAACGGCATTCGTGCGCGGGCGACGCAGCTGCGCGAGTGGCTGGAGCGCGAGCAGCCGGACGTCCTGTGCCTCCAGGAGCTCAAGGCGGAGGCACCTCAAATCCCGGAGCAGTGCAAGTCGGCGGACTATCACGCCTACTGGCACTGTCTGAAGGCGTACTCAGGCGTCTCGCTGATGCTGCGCAAAGGCGTGTTCAGCGCGGAACCCAGCTACAGTCATCCGCCCTTCGACTATGAATCACGGATCGTGCAGGTGGAGCAGGGCGATCTGGTGTTGGCGTCCGTATACGTGCCGAATGGAGGGAAAGACTACCCGGCGAAGCTCAACTTTCTGTCGCGCATGATCGAGTGGATCCGACAGGTGCACGCCGATGGGCGCTCGTTGATTCTCTGCGGCGACATCAACATCGCGCGGACGGAGATGGACGTCCATCTGAAGGAGCGGAAGCCGAACGTGGTCGGGCAGTTGCCGGAGGAGCGCGCACTATTCCAGAGCATGCTCGACGCCGGCCTCGTCGATGTCGGGCGGACGCTCGATCCCAATAACGAAGGTCTGTTCACGTGGTGGGCGCCATGGCGAAGCATGCGCCAGCGCAACATTGGGTGGCGCCTCGACTACGTGCTCGCTGCTACCACAATTGCGGGGCAGGCGACGAGCTGTGTGGTGCAGACCGACGTCGGCACGAGCGATCACGCGCCGGTCGTGATGACGACCGCCTGAGCAAGCTGCCGTCAGCGTTGACGAAAGCGCTCCGGCGTTGACGTGTCCATGGCGAGATCGAGCTCGAGCCGAGTGGCGCCGTCGTCCGCAACGGCGCCCAGCGTGAATGCGCCGTAACTGATCAGCTCGATCGTGGCCGTACCATTCGCATCGACGGCCTCGGAGATGACATCCGGCCGAAACGTAGGGTGCAGGTGGAACGTCACCGTGCCCTTTAAGGGATGCTCGGGATCCGTAGACCTGACCGACACCGTGACCGCGAACCAGTCCGGATCACCTGCTATCTCGCTCACTACCGGAGTCACGCGCCGTCGATTTCGCTCCGGAACCCCACCGAACTGACCCTTGTGAGGATCCTCGGGACACGGGAGTGGCTCGATGACTGGCAACGCGGGCTCCGCGGTGTGAGCGGACGGGGGTGCGTCCCTGACTTTCCGCGCGGGCTGCGTCGCTTCGGCCGTGGCAGTCGCGAACTCCTCCTCTGGCACGTTCCGTCCCGAGCGTCGCAGCAGCTCGTTCATGAGTAGTCGAAGCCGTTCGTGCTTGTTCGTCTTATCGTAGAAGATCGCCTCGATCCCGAATTTCGTTCGGAGGCGACGGCGGTCGACCTCACGCTCCTCGCCGGCATGCATGCCGATGAACGCGAAGTGCCGCGGTGACTGAAAGCCTAACGCGCCGGTCACCTGCCGCAGAATCGCCATCAAGTCGGGATCGGAGAGCGAGAATCCGAAGATCACGATGCGCTGCATCGCGAAAATGGCGAAGAGCTTTCGAACCGCGGCGTCGGAGCGAAGATACCGCTTCGCATAGTCGCGGTCGGTGAGCACGATCGAGGGCGGATCACTGATGCATCCGTGCAGGTAGATCAGATACCGCTCCGGCTCGTGCTCGAGAAAGCTGAACATCAACCGGAGCACCGCCTCGTCGTCGGCCCAGTTCACGCACTTGGGTGCTGGAAGACCCAGGCGGTGGTGCGTTATCTCGAGCGCCTCGTCGTAGTTGGTGGTCAGGATGTGGCGGAATGGGAGCCGGACGAGCGCATCGAGAACGGGATCTGTTCCCGGAGCCGCGCCGAATGCCTCGGTGAGCATCGCGAAGTATTCCGTTTCGCCCAGGCGGTCACGGTATTCCTCTCCCCGCCAGAGAACGTCGTCGAACCGCTTGAGATTGGACGGCAGATGCTGCGTCGTGCCTTTGTGTGTCGAGTCGACCTTCTCGCGTACGCGTGACAAGCGCTGTTCCATCGCTTCCAGCAGGCTATCCCAGCCCGGATAGCCGACGCGGGCACTGAACCCGGCGCCGACGAGCGCCACGGCCTTTCCGCCGGCGACGCAGGTTGCGAGATGGCTGAACGCCTCGACGTCGCGCTCGTTGACGAGCAGGTCGGCAAGAACCATCAGCGGAGCGCCTCGCACAGCCGGTCCATCGCCCCCATCACTCGCCGCGTCAGGCTCGGAGTGCGGCGGGGCCCGGCCACAGGGGCCACGTTGGGCGGGAGCCCGAACTCGTCGGACCGGATCGCATCGAACACGAGTCCCACGTGGACGTAACGTGTGTCGTCCAGGAAGCCGAGGTTGTAGTAATCCATGCCCTGGTAATAGCGAACGAACAGTCCCCAACCGCCGAGGCGCTGCAATGTCTGCGAGAGATCGGCGGTGAAGGTCCACGGTGAGAGGTGTGGAGCTACCGTACGGAGGTACTCCACCTGCCCGCCGACCGACATGCGGCCGTTGAGCCAACTCGTGCGAAACGATCTCCAGGAAGCATCCGCCCCGGAGAAGATGCGCATCGTCGGGTACAGGGCCTTCTGTTCGTTGGGGATCGTTCCGGGGCCGAACGGCTGCGGATTGCCCTCGACACCTAACGTGAACGTGCACATCTGATTGGCGCGGAGCTGCTGGTCCGGGTCGAGGTCGTCGAGGCGCATGTGGCGATACGAGGTCCAGACGCGGAAGTAGTTCGTCGAGAAGGTGCCATTGATCTTGTTCGTGGTGCGACGCGTCCCCGGCGGCAGCACGCCGTCCGAGCAATTCCCCTCGGCGTCCATCGTTTGATCTGTGTAGAGACACCCCTCCTGACCGTTCGAATGGTGCCCCCACGGAATGACGTTCAGCGCCGCGACGCGAATGGGGCTATCGAGCCGGAGCGAGGGGTCGACCAGGCTCGCCCAGAAAAGCTGGAGGTTGAACTTCGGCATGAACGACGGTGTCCGCACCGGATTCGACCGGGTGCTGAACATCCGCAGCCTGACCATCGGCGTGAACGAGAATGACCACGACCGCGCGGCGAAGTCCGGCCCCTCGTAGATCTCGCCCGCATTCTGATACAGCCCCTGCCGGAAGAAAAGATGCGGCGCGAGATGGGCCTCGAAGAGCAAGTCGTCGGAGGGGAAGCGATGGAAGATGTAGGAGCGCTCGAGGAAAACCGGCGAATTGCGGTTGTCGACATCCTGCGCGGCGGCGATGGCGGCCGAGGCGAGCGCGGCGGCGAGTGCGATGGGGAAGCGCAGCATCATCCGCCTCCGGGGGTTACCGCCACCACGTTTGGGACGGGTGCAGCGGGACGAAATGCCCCGTAGATCGGATCGCTCTCGGAGTGCAACGAGAAGACGTAGAACATCCGCCCTGCATACTGCGCCGCGACGAGCTGCAAGCGGTCGTTGATCTCCACGAACTGTTTCTGAGAAATCTTGCTGGCGCGAAGCGTCTGATTCGTCAGCGTCTCGAGCTTCTGCGCCGGAAAGCAGTCCGCGATCGCGATCAGGATGCTCGGCAGCGCCGGATCGTTGGTCGCGACGTCCCACGAGAGAAGTGCGCGCATGTCCGCTAGTCCGTGAGCGGGTCGCCGAGATCCACGCGCAACGACCGCGCATTGTCGGCGCGATAGACCGGCCGCACCTTCCGCCCCGCTTGCTGCTCGCTGCGCAGTACCGCATCGACCTTGGGCAGCTTGTTCGTCATGTACACGCTGTAGGGTTTGTCGTCGTCGGCGCGTGCCTCGCACAGCATCGTGAGCGTCGGGACGTCGGGATTCCCATGCTCGCCGTTCGCGGAGATGACGTAGTGATCGGCGGTGATGATGCGGAAGAATTCCGTCGACACGTTTCGGTCGCTGCCGTGGTGGGGCACCTTGAGGATGTCGACGTGCAGCCGCTCGCCCTTGAGCACCTTCGTTCGCCGGACTGCTTTCAGGATGTCGTCGCCGCGGGCGTCACCCGTCAGTAGCATCGTTCGACCGTCAGCCTCGGCCACCACGACGATGCTCGACAGGTTGTAGACGGAATCATCGAGAAACGCCGCCGCGAGCTGCTGCAACTCCGCTCCCTTCGGCTTCTTTTTCTTCTTGAGCGTCGCCTTCCAGTCCGCCTCGAGCTTGTCCAGCCGCTCCTCGTTCGGACCGAGGATGGTGAAGGTCAGTCCGTCGCCGAGCTTGACGGTCTTCTTTCCTTTGGCCGGTGAGGAGACCAGGCCCTTGAATGGGCGATTGACATCGAGGTCGAGTCTCGCACTGTTGTCGCGAAGCCTCCGGCCCTGCGGGACGCTCGCCGCCAGCGCCGCGGTAGGCTCATCGAGGCCTAACGCGGATACGCCTCCGTCGGCACTCGCCGCCGCCGTTGCCACCGCGTCGAACGCGGCGCCCTGGGCCTTCGCCTTCCTCATGATGTCGTCGAAGCTGTTGTGCCAGAGCGTATCGATGTCGAAGGGCATCTCCTCGCCATCTTCCTCGAGCTCGAGCAGGTAGTCGGTGAGGCCGAGGATGCCGTTGATGTGGTCGTCATCGATGTGGCTGACCATCACCATGCGGATCGCGAGCGGATCCTCCGGGGAGCGTTTCGCTTTCAGCTGCTCGAGCCGCGGTCGGAGGCTGTTCGCCCAGACCTTCGCCGGGCCGCCATCGATGACGATGAGACGCGGATCGTCCGGCTTGCCGTAGTGGAGGAGCAGAGAGTCGCCGTGTCGCGCTTCCAATGCTTCGAGTGTGAAGAGCATGACGTCATACTCGCAAAGAAGGCGGAGCGTCGGGTTGGCTCGTCGTCGAGCCGTTACACCGATTGTAGCGCGCGCAGGATGTCGACCATGCCGTAGCCTTGAAAGTCGCGCTCGCGGCCGAGGTCCGTCGCGGACGTGCAGAGGATTTCCTTGATGCGTCGCGGATTGCCGAGGAGCTCGCGGTGGCGCGCGAGCAGGAGCGCGACGGCGCCGCTCACGTGTGGCGCGGCCATGCTGGTACCGTCCTTCGTCTTCGATCCATTTCCAGGGATCGGCCCCAGGATCTTCTCGCCGGGTGCAACGAGGTCTGGCTTTCGGCGGCCGTCGCCCGTGGGGCCCCGGCTCGAGAAGTAGCTCACGCCGTACGTGTGGGGCTGATACCGGTGCGTCGCACCAACCGTGATGACGTTCTCGGCGTTCCCCGGATCCTGGATGCTGATGGCCGCGTAGCCTTCCGCCGCGCCGCCGGCGGGAGTGGCGTAGTAGATGTACCCCTTGTTGCCTGCGGCAGCGACGACGACGACCCCCGTGCCGATGACGCGCTCCGATTCGTCGCACACCGGCGTTCGGCCGCACGCGTAGTTCGCTTTGTCGTGCGGGATCGCGAGGCTCATGTTGACGCCATGAATCAACGGCTGCTCGCGGTGCGCGTTGAGGTGTCGGATGAACTGGAGCGCCGCCATGATCGTGAACTCGTTCCCGCGGCCTTCGTCGTCGAGCACGCGAAGGTCGTAGAGATTGATGTCGGGACAGACGCCGACGAGGTCGTGCTCGCCGGGATGATGCCGGTCTCCCGGCTCCCAGTCGAACATGCGCCAGTCGGCGGCGAGGATGCCCGCGACATGCGTCCCGTGCTCGTGCCGTGGCGATTCGTACTCGGCCACCGCATGGGGGATCTCGATGAATGGCTTGATGGCGTCCCAGTCGATCGAGCGACCCGTCCGAAGGCTCCTGCGGAGTTGCCTGCCCTGGCGGCGCACGTTCGGGTCGGCCGATCTGAATTTCGCCCAGAAGGCGAGATCGCGCTGCCACCGCGCTGCACGCGGGTCGCTAGGCTTCGCCGTGAGGTCGGCCTTGAGCTTCCTGATGACGAGGCGAAGCTCGTCGTTGTCGGTGTTCAGGAGCTGACGGATTCGCGTGAAGTCGTAGGTCGCCCGGACCCGCGTGTGCGCGGGCCACTCGGCGTCCGCCTCTTGCGCCGTCAGCTTACGCCCGGCCGCACCGTCGGTCTTGAGGCGCGGCTTTTCTCGGTCGTCGCGCTTCCAGAATGCGGGGTGGCGCGCGTCGATCCCGCTGTCGAGGATCGCCCAGGAAATGTTGGAACAATCGAGCTTGAACACGCGCTGGGCCGCGTCGGATTTGACAGCGAGCGTCGACCGCCAGACCGCGGTGGTTGCCGCCCGGTCGTGACTCACCAGCCACACGCGGGCCTTCTCGTCCCGGAGCGGCTCGTGCATCAGCGTCGCGAACGCCGCGACGAGCGCCTCCTCGTCGTCATTGAGCTTGTCGAAGGCTTGTTTCGCGAGCGGTTCCGTGGCCGGCTCCTTCACCTCGCCGGCGAGCAGGATCGTCCCGACGAGGTGAATCATCCAGAGGAGATCCGCTGACACCGGCGGCGTCTCGGGACGTACGACCTGCCCCTTCTGCGCGGCTTCGATCGACGTCGCCAACTCTCGCTGCACTTCCGGGCGCGTGAAGGCGCGGGGCAGGTCGGCCGCTGGCTCGTACCGAACGTGGTCGTGCCACCACTTGCTCATCGGCAGCACCACGCGAACGAGCTCGTCGAAGTGAAGGCGCGCGGCGACCGCCGCCTGATTGTAGGCGATGTCGGCGGCGACGCTCCCATTCGGATGCCGCTGCTTCCACGGGATCGTCTTCCGCTCGGCGTTGAGTCTGAGCCGAAGCGCCATGCCCAGCTCAGCCGGCGTGTAACCGCGATGCGGCGTGAGGAGTAGATCGCGCGGCTCATCCGGACCGCGGTCGGGATCCGTGTACTGGAGCCCGAACTCGATCCACACGTCCGGAAGTACGGGCGAGTCCTGGGTGAACCGGCGAGCTGCGTCCTTTCCGAAGATCAGCTCCTCGAGCCACGGTCGCCGGAGTCTCATAGCCGGATCTTCCGTTTGTTGCTGTCCTTGAGCGCGTCCCTGACCTTTTTCTCATCCAACCAGTCAGGGTGGGGAGGCCGCAGCTCGGGCGCCGGTACTGGCATCAGGGGACTCACGTGTCGCCGGACGGCGACGTCGGCGAGGAAGTACCCGTGGTTCTCGAGGACGGCGCGCTCTCCGTCGGAGAAGGTGTCGAGATCGGTGCGAATGTTGGCGATCAGGTCTCGCGCGACTTCCTTGGAGTATCCCTGCGAGTCGTTCGGGATGTAGCGCGATCGTGCGCTGCTCACGGCCCAGTACGTTCCATCCATCACGGGCCGCGACGTCGCCGGATCCGTGGTCGAGAAGCTCGCAATGAGCCATCGCCGCCGCAGGGCGCGCGCCTGATTCTGCACGATGTCGGCGTACCGGAAGATCCGCGACTTGAGTCCGCGATCGGGAGTAAACTCGAAGGGGCCGCCGCCGTCCGAGACGAGAACGATCTCGTGACGCTTCCACACCGGCTCGAGGCCCATGTTGTCGTAGTTCCCGCCGTCGGTGAGGCGGAGGCCGGCGACACACTTCTTGCGCAGATCGCGATCGGTGCACTTGCCGTTCTTGAAGTCGCGCTCGTGGAACTTCGTGCGCAGCGGGTTGAAGAGCGGCGGAAAGCACGCAGACGCCGCGGCGGCGCGGCCGGCGGGGTAATCGTCAGGCGGCGGTGCCTGGTAGCCCACCTGGTAGTCGCCCATCCGCTGACGCTCGAAGACCCAGTTGACGCCGAAGGCCATGTCGGTCGCGCAGAAGACGAAGTTGGGCGCGGCCGGCAGCTCGGGGAGCGTGAGCTTCGACGTGCTCTTCTCGAGCAGGGTCGCCATGTGGTCGACGATCTCGCGACCACGGAGGATGTTCAGCGGGTTGATGCGGCGGCGGAGAAGCTTTCCGCGAAAGTTGCTCGCCGTTAGGTCGTCGGTGGGCTTGGCGACCTGTGCATCGAAGTCGGGGAATGGCCGAGTGAGCGAGCCGCCAAGCTTTCGAATCGCATCGGCGAGTACGAGCGCCATGAGGCTTCCGCCGGAGACGGAGCTGATCGTCCGCACGCGATGCAGGACGCCGAGCTCGTTGAGCCGCCGGAGGGCACCGAGGTGGAAGAGTGTGGCGCGGAACCCGCCGCCGGAGAGACAGAGGCCGATGCCCTGTCGACGACGTTCGGGAAGGTACGAGTCGGACTCGGCGGCCTCCGCAGCAGCGGCCGGCGTCAGTGCGGTCGACATTGCGCGCTTCGATTATCTGAGGAGCGCGACGGGGGCGGCAGCGTCGCCGCGAGACTCGGCCCGTTAGCGACCTACATATGGTGAGGCCGCAGGGCGGTCAAGAGTGGCAGCGACGCAACATTGCGGAGACGAGTTGTCTCTAAAGCCCTGCGCCGTCCTTGATGAACGTCCCACTCTGGAGGTCTCGCATCGCCTGACGCAGCTCCTCCGGCGTATTCATCACGATCGGCCCGTGCCAGGCCACCGGCTCTTCGATCGGCTTCCCGGACACGAGCAGGAAGCGAATCCCCTGCTCACCGGCCTGCACCGTCACCTCGTCGCCGCTGTCGAACACGACGAGGGAGCGGTTGCCGGTCTGTTCGCGCACAATCGTGTCGTCGTCCTTCTCCGTCAGCACGCCAAACGGCTTTGACGCGTTGCGGAACGTGCCGCTTCCCTCGAAGACGTAGGCGAAGGCGTGATGCCGCCAGTCGACCGGCAGTGTCTTTTTCGCGAGCGGCGGAACCCAGACATCGAGGTAGCGTGGATCGGAAGCCACGCCGTCGACCGGTCCCCGCTTTCCCCAGAACTCGCCGACGACGACTCGCACGATCGTGCCGTCGTCATCGGTCACCTCGGCCACGTCCTTCGCCGCGATGTCCTGATAGCGCGGCTTCGTCATCTTGAGCGACGCGGGGAGATTCGACCAGAGCTGAAAGCCGTGCATGCGTCCGCGCTCATCGCCCGTCGGCATCTCCTGGTGCATGATGCCGCTCCCCGCCGTCATCCACTGCACGTCGCCCGCGCCAAGCGTGCCTCGGTTGCCCAGACTGTCGCCGTGCGAGACCGAGCCGGCGAGCACGTAGGTGATCGTCTCGATGCCGCGGTGCGGGTGCCACGGAAACCCGCGGAGGTATTCCTCGGGACGTTCGTTGCGGAAGTCGTCGAACAGGAGGAACGGATCGAACTCTTCGGTCGCGCCGAAGCCGAATGCACGGCGGAGGTGGACGCCGGCGCCCTCCATGGTGGGCCGAGATTCGACGATGCGCTTTACGGGACGAATGGACATGGGTCTTCGCTGGCGATTGGTTACTGGTGATCCATCACCATACCAACAACAATGAGGAACCAAACGTTCCGGGGGAACCAGACGATGGTCTCACACACCGCCACGTGAGCGCCGTGGCCCGCGATGGCTAACGCTCCTTCCTGTACATCCGCATCGCGAGCGGTGCGAAGATCGCGTTCAACACCGCACTGGCGAGGAGGACCCACGCGATGCTCTCGAGCTGAATGCCTCCGTGCATGAGTCCGCGCGACGCGCTCACCAGGTGAGTGACCGGATTGAAGCGCACAGCGGTCTGGAGCCACCCCGGCATGGTTGCCGGATCGACGAAGATGTTGCTCACCATCGTGAGCGGGAACAACAGCAGGAAACTGGACGTCATTACCGACTCCGGTGACTTCACGAGCATCGACACCACGATCCAGATCCACGACAGGCTGAGCGCGAACACGATGATCAGCGCGACGGCCGCCAGCACGCCGAGCCAGCCGGCCTGTGGACGGAAGCCGAGGATGGTGCCGAGCGTGATGACCATGACCGCGGCGATCGAGTAGCGCATCACGTCGCCGAGCAGGGCGCCCGCGATTGGCGCCGGCTGCCAGATCGGGAGCGAGCGGAACCGATCGTAGAGTCCCTTCGAGATGTCTCCGTTCAGCCCGACGCCGGTGTAGACGGTGATGAAGACGATCGCCTGCACGACGATCCCGGGAAGCAGGAACTGAATGTAGGCCTTCGTCGATCCCGCCAGCGCGCCGCCGAAGAGGAACGTGAACGTCAACGTCATCATTAACGGAAAGGCGGTGACGTCGAAGAGCTGGAAGGGGACGTGCTTGATCTTGAGAGCGGCCCGCCATCCCAGCGTCAGCGTCGCAGCAAGGGCACTCGGCGTTCGCGGTCGTGTGGTGCGCGAAAGCGCGCCGTGCAGGGAACCGTTCGGCGTTATCGAGACGCTCATGGCGTCGCCTCCTTGTCGCGCTCCTCGGCCCCATGGCCGGTGAGTGCGAAGAACACTTCGTCGAGCGTCGGCTGACCGAGCGAGAACTCGTGCACGCGGACGCCATTCTGCGCGAGCGCGGACATCGCGTGCGGGACGCGGGTGGCGTCGGCGATCTGCGCCGTGAGGACCTGCGCGTCGACGCCATTGGTGATCGGGGAGCCGAGCGCGGCCGCGAGCAGCCGTTCGGCCACTTCGCGTTGATCGATCGACTCGAGCCGAATGTGAAGGGTGTTGCCGCCAACCTTTGCTTTCAGCTCGCGGCTCGTTCCCTCGGCGATGAGCTTTCCGTGATCGATGACGGCCAGGCGGTGCGAGAGACGATCGGCTTCCTCGAGATACTGTGTCGTCAGCAGCACGGTCGTCCCTTCCGACGCGATGGCGCGTACGATGTCCCACACCTGATTCCGGCTTCGCGGATCGAGCCCTGTCGTCGGCTCGTCGAGAAAGAGCAGCTCCGGGGTGACGATGAGGCTCGCCGCGATGTCGAGCTTGCGTCGCATGCCGCCCGAGTACGTCCGCACCAGACGTCCGCCGGCGTCAGCGAGTCCGAAAGCGTCGAGGAGATCGGCAGCGCGTGCGCGCGCCTCGCGCCACCCATATCCGAACAACCGGGCGACGAGCACGAGGTTCTCGTGGCCGGTGAGGTCTTCGTCGATGGACGCGAACTGGCCCGTTAGGCTTACCTTGGCACGCACCGCCGCGCCTTCGCGAGCGACGTCGTGGCCGAGGACGCGCGCGCTCCCGCCGTCCGGCTGAAGCAGGGTCGCGAGCACCTTGATCGTGGTTGTCTTCCCGGCGCCGTTGGGACCGAGCAACCCGTAGACCGCGCCGCGATCGACCTGGAGGTCGATCCCGTCGACGGCGGTCGTCTGGCCGAAGACTTTCTTCAGCGCTTCCGTTTCGATTGCTGCCGTCATGAATGCTGCCTTAATCAGAAGGGGTGGCCTGGCGTTAGTTCACCTTACCGCGGCGCACGTAGTCGAGCCCGACGACGCCGGTCGGATATGGCGTCACGGACTCTAAGGCGAAGGTGCGATGCACGCCATTCGGCAACACTCTTTTTCCGATGCCCAACGTGACCGGGTATACGAGCAGGCGCAGCTCGTCGACGAGGTCGTGCTCGAGCAGGGCGTGGACGAGCTGGCTGCTGCCGTCGGTGAAGATGCTCTTCCCGGGCTGGCCTTTGAGCTCGCGCACCGACTCCACGACGTCGTCGCGGATGATGGTCGTATCTCGCCAGACCGGCTTGTCGAGCGTTCTCGAGACCACGTACTTCCTGGCGTCACCGAAGGGGTCTTCCGTGGGGTTCGGCTCGAACGCCTCGCCGTGGATGACGTACGTGCGCCGGCCCAGGAGGAGGGCATCTACGTCCTTCAGGATGTTTCCGAAGCGCTCGCCGATGTCGTCGTGCCAGTAGGGGATCGTCCAGCCGCCGTACGGGAAACCTCCGTCGAGATCTTCGTCCTTCCCGCCCGGCGCCTGCATGACGCCGTCCATGGTCACGAACTCGGAAACTATCAGCTTTCTCATCGGTTCTTTCCTTTATAGGGTCGCTGGACGATTGTGACGGCCTTCGGTATGGACGTCGAAGGAGACAGGGCGAAATCGACATTCCAAGCCTCTCACCCGCTCGTCCCAGACACAACGTCTCGTGGCCGAACCTGGTTCGAGCGGATTCCGGAGCAACCTCGAGTTGAACCATACGCGAGCGCAATGAACGAGACCGTTCGACGCACGCTGGGGCGACGTCCCGTGCTCATTGTGGGTCAGCTATCGCCGTCGTCACGCTTCCCGTCGTCGCTCTCCTTTTCGTCGCCGAGCCACTGCCAGGTCAATACCGTCGCGCGTAGCTCCGTTTCACGTGTTCGCGGCGTCGCTTTCAGTGCCCGCGCTCGACAGCCGCCGGCAGTCACCGCTTCCAGTGCTGCATCCATCCGTGGATGCGCGCGTTGATCAAGGTGAAACCCGGCAGGAATCACGACGAGCATTGAGCTTCGCGCGGGTCTTGAGGGGAGCGCGCCTTGGCGTCGATAATACCCTGGATGCACACCCAGGGCTCGTGAAGCTCGCTGCGCTCGTCCACACGTCCAACGTTGTCGCGGCGGCATCGGGACGATTGGAGAAGACGTCCACGCTCGCCGCATTCCTGAAGCAGCTCACGTCCGACGAAGTCGCGATCGCGATCGGCTTCTTCATCGGCTGGCCGCGGCAGGGACGCATTGGCGTCGGCTGGGCGACCGTAGCCGACGCGAGCGCCAGCGAGCCCGCGCTGAGCGCGACGCTCGAGCTCGGAGAGGTCGATCGTGCTTTCGACGCGCTGCAAGCCGCCAAAGGGAAAGGCTCGGCGGCGGGGCGGCAGCGCATTCTGCGCGAGCTCTTCGCCCGCGCGACTCCTGATGAGCAGCGATTTCTCTCGGCGCTCGTGGTGGGCGACGTCCGGCAGGGAGCGCTCGAGGGAGTAATGCTGGAAGCGGTGGCGAAGGCCGCCGGCGTGCCGCCGGCGAAGCTGCGGCGAGCGGTGATGCTCGCCGGTGATCTGGGCGCGGTGGCGATTGCTGTCTGTTCCGGTGGCGAAGCGGCGCTCACCGCGCTCGCGAGCTACCGATTGGAGCTCTTTCGTCCCGTGCAGCCGATGCTCGCCGACTCGGCCTCGGACGTGGGCGAGGCGTTAGGCGTCAGTGGCGCTGCGGCGGTCGAGTGGAAGCTCGACGGGGCGCGCATCCAGGTCCACCGCGCGGGCGATCGCGTGGCCGTGTACACGCGGAATCTGAACGACGTCACGATCCGGGTGCCGGAGGTCGTAGAGGCGGTGTGTGGGTTCGCGGCGCACGAGCTGATTCTGGATGGTGAGGTCATCGCGCTCGCGGCTTCGGGTCGTCCGCTCTCGTTTCAGGACACGATGAGACGATTCGGACGGCGGCTCGACGTCGCGGCGATGCGGTCCGAGCTACCGCTCACGCCGTACTTCTTCGACGTACTGTATCACGACGGAGAGGACGTGCTCGATCGTCCGCTGTCATCTCGCCTGGACCTGCTCGACGCGATCGTCCCGCGTGCCTCTCGAGTCCCCCGTGTGATTACCGGCGATGTGGACGAAGCGAAGCGGTGGCAGCGTGGCGCCCTCGATCGCGGGCACGAAGGCGTGATGGTGAAGTCGCTGGCGGCGCCGTACGCCGCCGGCCGGCGCGGCTCGGCGTGGATCAAGGTCAAGACGGCACGTACGCTCGATCTCGTCGTGCTCGCGGTCGAGTGGGGATCGGGACGACGTCAGGGCTGGCTGAGCAATCTCCACCTCGGCGCGCGCGATCCGGCGACGGGCCAGTTCGTCATGCTCGGCAAGACGTTCAAGGGACTGACGGACGAGCTGCTCGAGTGGCAGACGAGAGAGCTCCTCGCGCGCGAGACGCATCGCGACGGTCACGTCGTCTACGTGCGGCCCGAGCTCGTGGTGGAGATCGCGTTCAACGAGGTGCAGAAGAGTCCGCACTATCCGGGCGGCGTCGCGCTGCGGTTTGCGCGCGTGAAAAGCTATCGGCCGGACAAGCCTCCGAGGGACGCGGATACGATTGAGGCGGTCAGAGCGTTCCTGCCGGACCCATGACGTGATCGAAAGACACCGTGTGTTTCCGGCCGCTCACATACTGAGGTTTGCTCGATGGGCGTTGTCGTCTGCTCGTGTTCGGCCTTGTACTCGGATCTGCCGCGCGTACGTTCGGGAGACTTCCACGATGCGGCCAGGCGCCCATGCTCGTCGTTCACGTGTTCGTCCACGTCAAGGCGGAAGCTGTCGATCGATTCATCGCCGCTACGCGCGAGAACGCGCGGAACAGTGTTCTCGAGCCGGGGGTCATGCGCTTCGACGTCGTCCAGCAGGAGAACGATCCCACGCGTTTCGTTCTCGTGGAGGTCTACCGCAACCCGGAAGCTCCGGCACGCCACAAGGAGACCGCACACTACGCGACGTGGCGTGAGGCCGCAGAGCCGATGATGGCCGAGCCGCGTCGCAGCGTGAAGTACCGCGCACTCTCTCCCGAGCCGGATGGGTGGGAGATGCCCCGGTGAATTTCGAGTTCGCCTCTCCGACCCGGATACTCTTCGGCGAAGGGAGGCTTAGCGAAGCGGGCGCGTTGGCGGCGAGCATGGGCTCGCGAGCGCTCGTCGTCGAGGGCGGCTCGAATCGCGCCGCGCCCCTGGTGGAACTGCTGCATGCGCGTGGGGTTGCGACGACATCGCTGTGCGTCTCGGGCGAGCCGACGACTGCGCTCGTCGAGTGCGGTGTCGAGCGCGCGCGGGCTGAACGGTGCGATCTCGTGGTTGCGCTCGGCGGCGGCAGCGTCATCGATGCGGGAAAGGCAGTCGCCGCGCTGCTCACCAACTCCGAACCGCTGCGCGATTACCTGGAGGTCGTTGGCGAAGGGCGGCCGCTCACGCAACGCGCGGCCCCATTCATGGCCATCCCGACGACAGCAGGAACCGGCGCAGAGGTCACCCGCAACGCCGTGTTGATGGTCGAGCAGGCGCGCGTGAAGGTGAGCCTTCGCAGTCCGCTCATCCTCGCCGCCGTCGCGCTGATCGATCCCGAGCTGACCTACACGCTGCCGCCGGCGGTTACCGCCAGCACGGGGCTCGATGCGTTGACGCAGTGCATCGAGCCGTTCGTCTCGCCATATGCCAACCCGCTCTCCGACGCGGTTGCGCGAGAGGGGATGCGGCGTGCTGCGAACGGACTGCGGCGCGCGTACCGCGATGGCACCGACGTGGAGGCGAGGCGCGACATGGCGGTCGCGAGTCTTTGCGGCGGTCTCGCGCTCGCGAACGCGAAGCTCGGTGCGGTGCACGGCTTCGCGGCGCCGTTAGGCGGGATGTTCCCGATTCCGCACGGCGTTGCGTGCGCGCGGCTCCTCGCTCCGGTCGTGGAAGCCAACGTGCGGGCTCTTCGAGCCCGAGCGCCAGCCTCCTCAGCCCTCGAGCGCTACGAAGAGGCGGCGCGGCTCCTTACCGGCGATGCGAATGCGCGTGCCGAAGACGGGGCAGCGTGGCTCGCGGAGCTCATCGAAGAGATGGCGGTACCGCGGCTCAGCGGCTATGGCGTGGCGGAGGCTGACATCCCGCGGATCGTCGAGCAGGCCCGGCGCGCCAGCAGCATGCGGGGGAACCCGATCGCGCTCAGCGGCCAAGAGCTTGGGGAGGCCCTGCGTCTCGCGACGTAGCTTTCTCCGCAGCGCACGAGGGATCGGTGTGCGCGGCAACGCTGAGGTGATGGGCTCGGAGGCAGGTGCGCGATAGTTGCCACGTGTGCTCTTGCCTCCCCTCACGCCGAGCGAACAGACTATGGGCATGCCGCTGCCTGTGCCGCGTCTCACGATCGACATGCTCGACGAGCTTCCGGACGACGGGACCCGGTACGAGCTGCTCGACGGCTTCCTGCTCGTGACGCCCCCGCCAAGCAATGCGCATCAGATCGTTGCCACGCGGCTGGCTGCGATGCTCTCCGTGGCGCTCGAAGGTGCCGCCGCGCGCGTCGTCGCGGTGGGTGCGATCCAACGCGGCAACGATACGCAATTACAACCCGACGTGCTTGTCTACCCGTCGTCGTTCGTGCCGACTGCTCACTGGCGGGAGATCCGCGGGTGGTGGCTTGCCGTCGAAGTCCTGAGCCCCTCATCTCGCTTGTATGATCGGGAAGTAAAGCGCGGAGCGTATCTGGCGCTGGGTGTCGAGGAGTATTGGATCGTCGATCCCGACGACTGCTGCGTCGGCATCTGGTCGGCGAACCGCCCGGAACTCTGCGCGAGACGACGGAGCTCGTTTGGCGGCCGGCGGGACTCGATCGGGCAGTCGTGATCGATCTTCACCAGCTGTTCGATGAGGTCTGCGAACCCGCGAAATAGATCGGGAGGCGCCGACGCCTATCTAATTCCTCATGGCCGCAGCACGGATTCGAGCAGGTCGATCGCCCGCGGATCGCCGCTCTGCCCCAGCCAGAAGAGGGCCTTGCTTCGCACGCGCCAACTCTGATTGGACCGGGCGATCTCGAGCAGCTGCGGGATGCCTTCATCGTGTGGCAGCTGTGACACAACGAAGACCGCGTGCGATTTGAGGTCGTCGTCCTCGCTCTCCGGCTCTTCATCCTCCGCGAACGGGTTGTTGGGACGCCCCGCGAGAGCGGCGCTGGCGAATCGCGAGAGCCAGAAGAGCGCGTCCTGCCGCGTCGACTTCGACCGTGTGTCGGCGTCTCGCGCGATCGGGAAGAGCGCAGGCCATACGGTTGCGCTGTCGGCGAGGACCGCGGGGAAGATCGCCTTCGAGCTGGCCTTTGCCGTCCCGCGTGCGGCGATCGTCATGAGGTAGCGTGCGGCCTCGGGCGCGGACACCTCTCCCAGGTCGCGCGCGCCGCGCGACCGGAGTGGACCCACCCAGCTTTCGACGCGTTGGACGGCGCCGTCCTCGATCGTAAGGCGGACTTGCGCCGGCCCGAAAATGCACGGCTCCATTCGACGGTTGCTGGCCCACGACCCGTGAAACGTCCGAGGGCCCGTCCTGACGAAGGACTCGCCGTCGCCGCATACGCCGGCGCGCGCCGCGTAATGAAAGGTGACGGCTCCGTGGTCGACCGCCGCAACACGAGACGCGAGCGACTGCGCCTGGAGCGGTGTCACCATTAGGAATATTGAGGCAGCGAGCTTCATGGCCGCTTCCTCGTTCCTCGGTCCTCGTTCCCCAGCACCAGCTCGGCGATCAGCTTCTCGATTCGAGGATCGTCCTTCTGCGCCAGCCAGAAGAGCGCCTTGCCGCGCAGCTCGGTGTCGGTGTCGGATCGCGCGATGCGCAGCAGCTCGTCGATGGCGGCTTCGTCCTCTCGCTGGGAGAGCACGAAGATCGCGTGCTCGCGGAGCTTGCTGTCGTCAACGTCGCGGTAGATGCGCACGAGCTCGCCGGTGGGTGTCGCCTCGCGCTGCCCAGCCCAGAAGAGCGCCTTCTTTCGCAGCTCGAACGCCTCGCGCTCGTCGAGCGCGCGCTCGATAAGCCAGCGTCCTCCATCGCGCTCGTCTTCCTGCATCCCCTGGATGATGGCTTCCTTGGCCTCCTTGTCATCGATGCGCGAATAGAGGTTCCGCAGGTATGCGAACTCCGACGCCGGCGCGTCGCCGTGCGTCAGCGAGAAGATGGCGTGCGACCGCACGCGGCCATCCTCGTTCTCGTTCTCGATCACCGCGCGCAGCGTGCGGCGCGCGCTCTCGCTTCCGTTTTGGCCGAGCCAAAAGACCGCCTGACGGCGTGTCTCGACGTTCCCATTCCTCGAGAGATCGATCAGTGCGGGAATTCCCGCGTCCCCCTCGAGCGAACCGAGCGCCGCCATCGCCGTGTTCCCGAGTCCCTTCTTTCTCGCCTTGCCTTCGCTTGCATCTTCGCGTGCGAACCGGACGAGCGCGGGGACGACACTCGCGTCGCCGAGTAGGCCGAGCCACATGATGGCGCTGCGACGTGTGTGCTCGGTGCGTCGGTCGTCCCGCGCGAGCGCGAGTAGCGGTTCAATGACCGGGACATCGTCGGCGAGCACCGCCGGGATGAGCAGGCGATCCTTTGCGCGCGCCGACTCCAACTTCGGCACGAGTGAAAAGAAGTACGACGACGCCTCGTCAGGCCGCACGGCACCGAGATCGGTTACGCGCGACTCGGAGTCCGACCAGGAGCCTGCAACCTGTGTCCGCAGCTGCGTGACCTGGCCGTCGGCGACGGTGAGCGTCACGCGCAGTGGCCCGGGCTCGCAGCGGTTGCTGTTCCAGTGTCCGCCGAACGACTGAAAGTTGCGGGCGAAGACCGCGCTTCTGTATCCGATGAGGTCGCGACCGTCTCCGCACACGCCCACGCGGCTGTCCACCTGCATGCGGACCGCGCCATCGGGCGCCTGTGCCACGCGCGATGCCAGCGATTGTGCGCCGAGCGGAGCGACGAACGCGACAGCGAGCGCGGCGGACCTAACGGCAGTCATGGTGATATGCATGCGATCACGGGCGGTTGAGAATGTCGATGAGAATCTGCTTGACGCGCGGATCGTTCTTCTGGCCGAGCCAGAACAGCGCCTTCTTCCGCATCTCTTTGTTCGGATCCTTCTGCGCGATCTTGATGAGCTTGTCAGTCGCGGCGCGATCGCGCGATGCCGACATCACCCAGATCAGTTTCTCCTTGACTTCGGAGTCCGACACCCGGTCGTAGACCGTCACCAGCTCGCTGCCCGGGATGCCTGCCTCTCCGGCGGTCCAGAGCGCGTGTCCGCGGAGCTCGGAGCTGTTCGACTCATCGAGCGCGATGTTGAGCAGCCAGCGGTCGTTCCCGAACCCGTCCATCTGGGAGAGCGAGAACAGGATCTTCTTTCGGGCCTCCTCACTTCGAGCTTTCCCGAACAAGGAGCGCAGAAACTCCGCGTTCTCCTGCGACTCGCGCTGCCCGATCCAGAAGATCGCCTTCTCCCGGACGCTCTCGGGCGTTTCCGCACTTTCGGCCAGACGGCGGAGCAACGCATCGGCGCGCGGCGATTCCTGGTCGTGCAGTGCCTGGATCGCCTTCTCGCGGAGCTCCATGTCCGGCGACGACGTTGCGATCTCCTCGAGCGCCGCCGCCGCTCGCTCCGAGTGGACATGGCCTAACCAGAACACCGCCTTCTCGCGGACGGATCGGGCGGGGTCGTTGTTCAAGACGTCGAGCAGCAGCGTCTCCGTCGCGGGCGATTCATTCTGGGAGAGGAGGAACACCGCCTTCTCGCGTAGCTCGACGGAGCACTCGTCGCGCTTCTGAAGCACCTGTCTAATGATGGGAAGCGCACTCTCGGCGTCCATCTGGAGCAGCGCGTTCATCGCCGCCGCGCGGATCTCGTTGTCCTCGTCATTGCGGTCGCACGGCTGCGACGCGGCGCGCGTCACCTCCTCGGCCGCCTCCACGTCGCCTCGCCTGGCGAGCACGCCCCGGATGCGAATGGCGAGCTCTCTCCCATCCGCAATCGTCGACGCCCGCGAGAAACGCCGTTGCTGCGCCTCGAGCGCTTTCAACGCCTCGCGCAGATCGTCCTCCCTCCCGGACTTGTAGAGCGCGAAGGCGCGCCAGTACGGCGCATCGGGGGCGTACTCGGAGCGCGAATGCTTTTCACTGATCTCGGCGAAGAGCCTGGCGGCGCGGCGGAAGTCGCCACGATTGATCGCTTCGCGACCGAGGCGATACAGGGAATCGGCTGGATCCGCGCGGGCCCAGGGCTCCGGCGGTGTCGTAGCGAAGTCCGGCTCCAGCGCGACGACCGCGGACACGACATCCGCGCCGGTCGCCATGGCATGAGGCGTTAGGCCGGGAAACTCGGCGAGCAGGGCGACGGCGGCTGCGGGGATGAGAAGTCGGATAATCATTGGTGGGGTCCTCAAACGCCTGATGCGGCGCCCGCGCCGGGCGTGCCGGCCGGAACCGCGTTGCGGATTCGTGGGAGCAGGTCGCTGCGCTCGAGCGCGCCTTCGACGAGCGCGCGGTCGGTTGCGTCGAGCTGGCCGCCGGAGAGTTGAATGAGCTGCACGAGCACGAGCTCGAGATCGTCGAGCAGCGCACGGAGCTGCGGGTCCTCTCCGGCGGGTGAGTCGATGAGCAGACGCGTGCTGCCGAGTACCTGGCGTCCCCAGGTGCCGAGCTGTCGGAGATCGACGGAGCGGTGCTCGGATGCGCTGCTCGCGCGGAATGCGGTGAGAAGCGCTTCGGCCTGCGTGAGCGTCTGCGAGGCAGCCATGCGATAGAGGCGCGCCGGGTCAGGCGAGTCCGATGGCGTCTCCGGGGCTGCGGCGATCGGTGGGCTTGCACGATCGGCGCTTTGGAGTGCGAAACGATCGATGGCGACGCCGAGCAGCAGTGCGGCGGCGATGGCCGACAGGAAGATCCATGGCGTGCGGCGGCGTGGAGGGGCGCCGGCGGTGCGGCGCGCCGTCTGAATCGCCGCCCACATCTCGAGGCGCGGTGCGGCCTTCTGCGGAGCGTTCAGGGTTGGCCCGACTTTCGTGATCCACGCATCGAACGCCGGATCGTCGTGAGGCACGACGTCCTCGTCCGGTCCGAAGTCGACGGGGTCCAGGTTGTTGCGATCGTCGTTCATGGCATTCTTCATGGTTTCCATTCCTCCGCGAACTGCGCGAGCGCGATGCGAAGCTTTCCGCGGGCGCGCGCGAGCTGCGCCTTCGACGTCCCTGCCGTCACTCCGAGTGCGGCGCCGATCTCTTCGTGCGTGTAGCCTTCAGCGTCATGCATCAGGAACACCGCGCGACATCCCTCAGGCAGTTCGTTCACTGCTTTCATCACCTTCGCGTGCAGAACCGGGTCCGACCGCGGCGCGGATTGCGCGAGCTCGTCCGCGTCCTCGAGCGGCGCACTTCGAGCTCTTTCTCTCTTGAGGCGCCTGAGCTCGTTGAGCGACACTGACACTGCAATCGTGTGCAACCAGGTCCCGAACGCCGACTCTTCCCGAAATGCCTCGATCCGCTGAAAGGCGCGAACGAAGGTGTCCTGCGTGAGCTCGCGCGCGAGGTGCTCGACTCCGGTCAGCCGGTGGATCACCCGGTAGATCTGCTCCACGTGCGTGTCGTACAGAGCCCGGTGGGCGGATGCGTCACCCCGGCGGGCACGCTCGATGAGCGCCCGCTGATTCGCGAGCGCGGGCGCTCGGTCCAGAGCCAGGGTGCTATCCGTCTCCATGTCTCGCCCGTGGGACAACGGGAGGCCAAAAAGGGTTGATTGGGGAGAGGCGCCCAACGGGGCTAGGAAGACCCAGTTCTTGACTCGCGGTGGGAGGTGAATTTCATCACCGGACCGAAGACCCGGAGAGTCTAGAGACCTGGTGCAGGTGCTGCATTCGGCCACTACGTCAAGCACGTGCCCGTCAGCGACATCGACGGCTACGATGGAGACGCATACGGGCATCGGAAGTTTAGCCGACCGTCGCTTACAAGACTGGCCATGTGCCTACGACAATCATGCTTCGGTGGCCACGGACGATACTGGCGTTCGGTGGCGAGAAGGCTGAATCGAGCCCTGCGGAGCCTCGCCCTCTCCACACTCGAGAGTGATCTCATCGAGCGTTGGTGAACGTAGAACATTCCTCGCCAATTCCTGGACGAGGTACGTCCCGCGTGGATAGTACTCCGACTCCTCCGTGCACCGTTAGGGCCAGGAGAGGGCCAAAGTGGCGATAGTAAGAAATGTGGTCGTCGCCCGCGTAGCCGCAGACGACGATGTTCCGCGTGCACGACAATGTTCAGGCTGGGCGTCGCGTGGCGGAGCACGCGCGAAGGATCTTGAAACAATCCTGACAGAGGAGCAGTGGACAACCTGCCGTCGAACATGAAGAATCAGCTCATGCCGCAGCGCAGACAGCCCGGTGTGGATCCGGGGCGAATCGAGATGTACGGGCCGCCCCCGGAATGACGACGGCGCCCAACGTCCGACAGGCCGTGCCGTTCTTCCTCGTGGCGAGCATCGAGGAATCCGTCCGGTTCTACGTGGACGGACTTGGCTTCGAGATGACCCACACATGGGTCCCCGAGGGAAAGCTGCGCTGGTGCTGGCTTCAGCGCGGCGGTGGGGCGCTGATGCTCCAGGAGTTCCGCAAGGATGTGTGGACACCCCGCGGGAAGCTGGGGGAAGGCGTGTCGATCTACTTCATCTGCGACGACGCCCTGGCGATCTACCGCGAGGTGAAGGCACGCGATCTCGCGCCCTCGACGCCGTTCGTCGGTAACGGAATGTGGGTGACGTCGTTGTCGGACCCTGACGGCTACGAGATCTTCTTCGAGAGTCCGACCGATGCTCCGGAAGAGTCCGAGGTTTCCGAACAGTCGGAGCAAATGACATAGCTTGCCTGCGACAGGAGGCTGTCGTGAACGGATTTCTGCTGTTCGCTCTCACCGCCGCTATCGTGCTCACGCTGCCGGGGCGTCTCGCCGCTCAGGTCAGGCACTACCCGCTGGAGTCTGCAAGCGGACTCAGCCTGCACAACGTTGTTGCCCAGGCAGGCGTGCTCGACGGAAAGAAGGGCGTGCGGGTGACGACGCCCGACTCAGTGACTCGTCGAGTCCAGGCCATGACGCCCGAGCAACAAGGAATGTTCGAGCAGCTCGCCGTGATCGAGGCTCTCGAGTTCACGAACGGCGTCATCGAGGCGGAGATTGCCGGCGCTCCCGCGCCCGGAGCTGCTCAGGGGGCGCGCGGGTTCGTCGGGATCGCGTTCCGTCTTGGGAGCGACATGCGGACCTACGACGCGTTCTACCTTCGCCCCACGAATGGCCGTGCCGAGGATCAGGAACGTCGGAACCATGCCGCGCAGTACATCGCGCATCCGGACTGGCCGTGGTTCCGCCTGCGCCGGGAGACTCCGTCGAAGTACGAGTCGTACGTCGACCTCGAGCCGGGCGTCTGGACGAAGATCAGGATCGAGGTGCAGGGCGATCGCGCGCGGCTCTTCGTGCACGATCAGAAGCAGCCGACGCTCATCGTCAACGACGTCAAGACTGGTACGTCGGGCAAGGGCTCGATCGCGCTCTGGCTCGGACCCGGGACCATCGCGCACTTTCGTAATCTCACCGTCGACGTGGGACCTGGCGCCTCCAGGTAGGCGCGTGAGGCGACAGCAGCCAGCGGCATCGGTCCGGCGTCGACCAGGGGCTTGGCCACAGGATCGATGCGAACGTTGCAGCCCCTCGCGCACAGCGTCACGCGGTTTCGAGCGCGTCTATTGCCGGCGGTTCGCATTGTCCATGTCGGAGACGATCATCCACCGGCCGTCGGGCCGCTTGCGGAGCGTGAGCGTGAACTTGCCGATGTCGGGTTTGCCACGCTCGGTCGTATAGCCTCCAATGATGTATCCGACCGAGCCCTCGGCCGCATAAGCGATCGCCCGCAGGGAGAGTGGTCCACCACCTGCCCCGTAGTGCGCGGCGATCGCCGCACGCCCGCGGATCGCCGGACGCCCGCCTGAGAGCACGTAGCCGTCCTCAGTGAAGAGCTGCGAGACGTCGGCGCCGCTCTTGCCCCACGCGACCTCGTAGTCGGTGAGCACGCGCGCGAGCTCGGGCGGAAGGTCGACGCTCGGCAGCTGCGCCGGGGCGCTGGCGTCAGCCTGTTGCTGGGCGCCAAGTGGGAAGGTCAATGTCGCGCTCAAGAGCAGAGCGGAGAGGACGTGCGAAATCTTCACGGGGTATCTCCGGCGGTGAGGTGTAGGCCCATTATGTGGGCCGCGCTCTGGTCCCATCAAGACACGGCCCTATAGTTCGGCATGCAGAGGGTCCCCTCTCCGACGGAGCTCGTCGAGCAACTCCGCGCACTTGGCGTCGAGCCCGGCGACGTCCTTCTCGTCCATTCCTCCTATCGCGCCGTGAGGCCGGTCGAACGCGGCCCGCAAGGCGTCGTCGATGCGCTAATCAGCGCCGTGGGGCCCGAAGGCACGCTCGTCATGCCATCATGGCCCGGTGACGACGAGAACCCATTCGACCCGCAGGCGCCGGCGGCGAAGGATCTGGGCGTCATCGCCGACACGTTCTGGCGGCAGCCGGGGGCGATTCGCAGCAATCATCCCTTCACCTTCGCTGCGCTCGGGCCGGCGGCCGAGCGCATAACGAGCGACCCGTTGCCGATGCCGCCGCATCGGCTCGAGAGCCCCGTCGGTCGCGTGGGGGAGCTCGATGGCAAGATCCTGCTGTTGGGCGCAGGGCACGACGGGAACACCACGATTCACCTGGCCGAGGTGACGGGTGGCGTTCCGTATGGTGTGGCGAAGCACGTCACGCACGTGCAGGACGGTCGGCGCGTGCGCATCGAGTATCTCGAGAATGACCACTGCTGTCAGCGGTTCACGCTCGCCGACGAGTGGATGCGGAAGCGCGGGCTTCAGCGCGAGGGAACCATCGGGAACGCGCACGCGCGGCTCATGCGTTCGCGCGATCTTGTCGACGTCGTGGTCGAGCAGCTGCGCCGGGACCCGGTGATCTTTCTGCACCCGCGTGGATCAGGGTGTGAAGAGTGTGAAGAGGCCTGGAGGAGTATCGGCGCGGAGGCCGCTCGTTAGGGAGACTGGCCGGCGCGAAGGAGCACCGCCACCTCGGTGGAGCTCGAGATTCCGCGCTCTGGGGCGCGAGGGATGATGCTCACGGTCCCTTCGGCAACGCCTCGCACGATGCCGGTCGTCGTAACGCTCGCAGGGCTCGCCAGTTGCACATTGTGCCGCGTTACACCGTCCCGATCGCAAGGAGCTTCACACATGCTTCGCTGCTCGATCGCTCTCGCGGCCGCGCTGGTCATCGGCTCGCCAATCGCCGCTCAAACTGACTCCTCAACCAGCTGGCCGGTCGGATCGCGCGTGCGTGTCTGGACGGGCCCGAATAAGAACGTCGTCGGCAAGCTCACGGAGATGCGCGGCGACACGCTCATCATCCGTGGGGGCGACGGCCTTGCAGCGAGCGCGAAACGAACTATCCGAGAGCGGCTCTCATCGGCGCTGTGGGCGGAGCGGTGGCGGGAACCGTCAGCCTCGTCGACCGGTGGGAGGACACGGACAAGCCGATGCGGATCAAGCTCGACACCGACGCGCGAGGGGCACGACTCGTCGTCTCGTTCAGGTTCCGGTAACTCGTTCTGCGGTCGACGCTCGGCGTGTTGACGTTTTGTTTAGCCACCGGGATGCGCATCAATGCGGATGACGGCTGGCTGGGTAATGGGATTCTGGAGCACTTCACGCTGACGTTCGATACGCGCAACCACTGCGTCCGTCTCGTATCGACGTCCGACGCCGTCCGCGGCACGAAGTCGTCGATCAGAAGCCCATTGCCTGGGCCGCCGCCACGATGAGGTTCGCCGCTCCGTCGATGCCCAGCCACTCGGTGTTGACGGTCAGGTGGTAGTTGTCGTGCGATTTCCATGAGCGATTGAACGTGGTGCGCACGTACTGGTCGCGCTGCTTGTTGATCTCGTCCACGATCTTCTCTGCCTCCGCGACGGGTACGCGCCGCCGCTCGGCCACACGGCGCGCGAGCGCCTCACGAGGCGCGTAGCAGAAGACGTGAAGCACACCAGCGCGGCGCGCGAGCACCGATTGCGCGCCGCGTCCCACGAGAACGGCGTGTCCGCGCGCGACCGCTTCCTCGATGATGCGACGCGTGACGTCGGCCATGCGCTCCGCGCTCGGCGGCACCTGCTCCGTTGGTGGCGGCAGAATCTCGGGGGACGCAACCGCCAGCGCAGAAGCGAGCCGCTCGACGAGCGAGGGCGTGCGCTCCTCGCGCGCCTGCACCTCCGAGACGGGGATGCCGAGTCGCTCGGCGACCGCATCGACGAACGCGTTGTCGAGAAGCGACCAGCCGAGCAGCTGAGCGACGCGCGCGGCGACGTCGGAGCCGCCGGAGCCGTACATGCGCGAGATGGTGATGATCGCCATCGCCGTGATCAGAGCGGACGAAGCCGGATCTGCTCCACCACCTCGAAGCCCAGCGCGGCCCATGCGGCGCGCGCCAGCGGATTGTCGATCGCGTTCTGAAGACGCATCTCGGCGAGTCCGCGCGAGCGGCTCCACGCGATCGCCGCATCGAGCAGTGAGCGCAGCACGCCCTGCCGTCTCACCGATGGGTCGACGTAGACGGTCGAGATGAGCGCATAGCGTGCCGGTCGAAGCAGGCGGTGCCCGCGCTGATCGATGCAGCGGAGCACACCGACGGTCGCCTCATCGTGCTCGGCGACGAACATCACCTGACCGTCCGAGGAGAGCTGCTCCTCCGTGAGCTTCAGGGAGCGCGCCGGCGCGTCGCGGCGAAGGCGAGAGTAGATCGCGTTGGTGCCGTGCTCCCCGAGAAGGGCCAGCCGCAGCTCGGCGATGCGCGGCGCGTCCGCCAGAGTCGCCTGACGGACGCGAACGCGCGATCGAGTCGATGCGGCGTGCGGCACCTAGGCGGTCATGCCGCCGCCGAAGAGATCGTTCGGCCGGCGGCGCTCCGGCGGCTGCGCACGACCGTACCGTCCGGCATCGGAGCGCGAGATCTTGCGACGCCCGACGAGCGCCTCGAGCACGAGCTCGCATGCGGCGACGCTCGTCTCCGTGTCGCTCTCGACCGCGAGTCCCACCGTGCGCACGAGATCGAGCAACGTCGGCACATCCTCGAACGCCGCGAGCAGCGGCTCGCTCGGTGCATCGTCTGGCACCTCGAGTGCGTTGCCGGTGTCGAACCACATTACGATCTCGTCGGTGTCGGAACCGCCGGCGCGCGCCTGGAACGTCGCGTCGGCCGCGCGACGGATGAGCTCGCGCGCGATCACCTGACCGCCAATGAGCTCGCCCTCGTACTCGAGTTCGATCTTTCCGGTGATGGCTGGAAGCGCGGCGTAGATGTCGGAGACGCGAGGGACAACGACGCACTCGTGGCGCTCGACGGCGCGCCGCTCCGCGTTCGAGACGACGCTCTCGAGCACGGTGATCGGCATGCGCTGCGACACGCCCGACCGCTTGTCGACGCGCTTGTCGCCGCGCGCCTCGAACGCGACGCGCTCGACGACTTCGGCGATGAATTCGGGCACGCGGACGGGAAGGGAGCCGCGGTCGGTCCAGGCTTCCTGCTGCGTGATGGCCATGCCAGTCTCGACGGCCTCGGGATAGTGCGTCGAGATCTCGCTCCCGATGCGATCCTTGAGCGGTGTGATGATCTTGCCGCGCGCGGTGTAATCCTCGGGGTTCGCCGTGAAGCAGAGGAGCACATCGAGCGGGATGCGAATCGGGTAGCCTTTGATCTGAACGTCGCCTTCCTGCATGACGTTGAACAATCCCACCTGAATCTTTCCGGCGAGATCCGGGAGCTCGTTGAGTGCGAAGATGCCGCGATTGGCGCGCGGCAGCATCCCGTAATGAATCGTGAGCTCATCGGACAGCACGTGTCCGCCGCGCGCCGCCTTGATGGGATCGACGTCGCCGATGATGTCGGCGATGGTGACGTCCGGCGTCGCGAGCTTTTCGACGTAGCGCTGCTCCCGTCCGATCCACGCGATGGGCGTGTCGTCGCCCGCTTCCTCGGTGAGCTGATGCGCCTGCTTCGAGATGGGCGAGAAGGGGTCGTCGTTCACCTCGCTCCCGGCGATGATGGGCAGTGCGTCGTCGAGGAGCGTGACGAGCGCGCGAAGAATGCGCGACTTCGCCTGCCCGCGAAGACCGAGGAGGATGAAATTGTGCTTGGCGAGGATGGCGTTGACGAGTTGCGGAAGAACCGTCTCCTCGTACCCAATGACGCCTTCGAACAGCTGCCCACCGCGGGCGAGCCGTTCGAGGAGATTTTCGCGAAGCTCGTCCTTGACCTTGCGCTTCGCGCGCGCGGCATAGGGCGAGCGCTTGAGGGCGCCTAGCGTGGTTGGGTGCTGCTTGCTCGACAACTGGCTGCTCCGGCTGAGTTGTTTCTTCAGGATGACTAGCCGTGCGTCATCGCGCCAGGGCCCTTGGGTGACCACGGACTGACACGGACGCTCACGGACTGGGCCACTCAAGGATCGCGTCGGAGCGCCTTTCGATCGTTCGTGTAAATAAGGCGGCGGAAGTCTGCTTCGGGACCGAAGTTGAGGAGCATTCCGACTTCGATCGGGGAGGAACGCAGGTAATTGAGAAGCTGCGCTTCGTGACCGCGGTCAATCGCCTGCGCGACCTTGACCTCAACGATTACGCAATCGGCTACGAGCAAATCCGCTTTGAACGAGCCTACCCGAGCTCCGTGAAAAAACGCCTCGAGCGGCGCCTCTCGAAGGTTGGGAACACCACGCTCGTCCAACGCAACAGAAAGAGCGTTGCGATAGACGGATTCGAGGAATCCTCGGCCAAGCTCGCGATGGACATCGAAGAATGCACCAATGATGTCCTTGGTTGTGGCTCTTCGGAGAATGGCGCTGGTCGAGCGGGCCGAGTCCGTGTCCATTCCGTGTAAGTCCGTGGTAGGCCGTTCGGCCCGCCACATCGGACTCTAGCGGTCGCCATCAATCCGCCGCAATCACCTCCACCAGGTTGTCGTAGAACACGGGGCCATGCCCCATGTCCGTCTCGAGCTGTGAGGTGGTCGCGTTCGCGTTCTGGCCGTCGGCGGCGAACTTCGCCCACCAGATCGACGGCGCCCAGACCACGCTCTCGCGCACGGAGTCGTCGACGCGGGCCACGGCCGTGAATTCGCCACGGTCGTTACGCACGACGACGCGCATGCCGGTCGAGATCGCGCGCGGCTCGGCGTCGCGCGGATGGATCATGAGCTCCGGCTCGCGCGCGGCTCGGCGCAGCGCGCCGATGTTCACGAAGGTCGAGTTCAGGAACTGGTGCGCCGGGGACGAGATCAGCGTCAGCGGGAAGCGCCTCGCCAGCGCGGGCACCTCTTCCGGGAACTCGTACGGCGCGGTGAATGACGGCAGCGGGTCGAGTCCCATCCCCTTCATCGTCTCGGAATAGAGCTCACACTTCCCGCTCGGCGTCAGGAACTTGCCCTCCGCGAACGGGAGATAAGGCTTCGGCACGTTGAGACGCATCCAGCCGCGCCCGAGCAGCTCGTCGACCGTCACGCCTCGCATCTTCTCGGCCTTCCACGCACCCGGCGTTGCGCCTTCGATCGCCTGGTGGATGAGCGTGAGGTCATCGTCCTTCAGCACGGGGTTATCGAGCCCCATGCGCGCCGCGATCAGCCGGAAGATCTCGGAGTTCGGCTTCGCCTCGCCGAGCGGCTCGATCGAGGGCCGATTGAGCGTGACGTAGTGGTGGCCGTACGCGAAGTGGATGTCCCAGTGCTCGAGCTGCGTCGTCGCCGGCAGGACGAGGTCCGCCCAGTCCGCCGTGTCGGTCTGGAAGTGATCGAGCACGACCGTGAAGAGATCCTCGCGCGCGAGCCCACGCATGACGACGTTCCGCTCGGGCGCGACGGCGGCGGGATTCGAGTTGTACACGATCATCGCCCGGACGGGCGGCCCACCGACGCCCGCGTTAGGCTGCGTCAGCGCCTCGCCGAGTCGGATCATGTTGATCGTGCGCACCGGTGGCGACAGGTCGGGGCGCTCGAGCGTGTGCGTGTCGAACTGGAAGTTCGCGCTCGTCGAAAGCTGGACGCCGCCGCCCGCACGCCGCCAATGACCGGTGATCGCGGGAAGACAGGCGATCGTGCGCACGGCCATGCCGCCGCCCTTGTGGCGCTGGAGTCCGTAGTTCACGCGAATGAACGCCGCCTTCGCACGGCCGTATTGGCGCCCGAGCTCGACGATGCGCGACTCCGGGATCCCCGTGATCGACGCGACGCGGGACGGCGCATACTCCTGCACGCGCTCGCGCAACTGGCCGTGGCCGAGCGTGTAGCGCTCGAGAAAGTCGCGATCCTCGAGCCCTTCGGCCAAGACCACGTGCATCATGCCGAGGGCGAGCGCGGCGTCGGTTCCGGGGCGTATCGCGATCCACTCGTCGCACTGCGCCGCCGTGCGCGTCCGCAGCGGATCGATCGCGATGACGCGCGCGCCGTTCTCGCGCGCTCTGAGCACGAACGGCCACAGGTGGGGATTCGACGTCAGCGTGTTCGTCCCCCACAGCAGCACGAGATCGCTCTCGGGCATCCCCTCGGCGTCGGCGCCGATGTTGGCGCCCACCGTCATCTTCATTCCCATCGAGCCCGCGACGGAGCAGATCGTGCGATCGAGCTTCGAGGCGCCGAGGACGTGGAAGAAGCGGCGGTCCATCGACTGGCTCTGCACGTAACCCATCGTCCCGGCGTACGAGTAGGGGAGAATCGCCTGCGGACCATCGGCGGAGCGCGCGACGCTCGTCAGGCGGCTCGCGATCTCGTCCAGCGCGTCATCCCACGAGATGGACTCGAAGCGTCCTTCGCCTTTGCGTCCAATGCGGCGCATTGGGCGGAGCAGACGCTCGGGGTGATACGTCCGCTCGACGTACCGGTTGACCTTCGTGCACAGGAATCCCTGCGTGAAGGGATGCTCGGGGTCGCCAGCGACTCTCGTGGCGCGGCCGTCCTCGACCGTCACCAGCATCGCGCAGGTGTCGGGGCAGTCGTGAGGGCAGGCTCCTCGGACTACTGTCGCCATAGCGTCAAAGATAGCGTCGACACCTGGAGGGGTCAGGACTCAGACGTCTGACGTCTTCGGGTGGTGCCCCATCAATCTCGAGGGGGCGGGAGGAGCTTCCGCGCGATCTCAGCTCCGTTGTCCATTCCTTGAGCGCCAAGCAGGGCAATCAGGTCGCCGCGGAGAGCGCCCTCCACGGCGCGCTCAACCGCGCGCTGGAGCGTCGGCTCGTAGACGTGCGGGACGTTCCGCGCCTCGAGCGTTCTGAGCACCGCGTCGCGCTCTTCGTCGCCTACGCGGTCGCGCTCACTCGCGTGATCTTCGCTCGCCGTCACGATCAGCGTCGCGACCATCGAGCCCACTTCCCGTGCGAGCGCCTCGGCGTTCCGCTCGTTCACCTCGGGGCCGCGCGAGCCTCGAATCGCGTAGGCGACGCGCAGATTGTGGTGCGGAATGGCGCGAATGGCCTCGAACACCGCGCGAATGCTCTCCGGATTCCCGACCGTGTCGTCGAGCAGCACCGGTCCATCCTCGTAGAGAATGTGCATGCGACGATGCATCGGCTCCACGCCGGCAAGCGCATACGCGATCGTCGGCGACGGGACGCCGGCGATGAGCGCAGCGGTCGCGGCGAGCGCGGCGTTCGCGACCTGCTGACGTCCGAGAATCGGGAGGGCGAGCGGAATCGTCTGCGGCGGGACCTCTCCGCCATCGAGCAGCGGCAAGTCACGTCTCACGTGCAGCGCGAACGTCGATCCGTCGGCATCCATGCGCACGCGCTCCGCGTGGACCGCGGCCGTCGCACGCGACCTCAGCGACACGCCAATGACGGGGCGATCGAGTCCCGCGCTCACCTCGCGCGCGGTCGGATCGTCGTCGTTGACGACGAGCGGCGCGCCGGGCTTGAGCATGCTGAAGAAGCGCGTCTTCGTGCGGACGTAATGTTCCGGCGTCGGGTGAAACTCGAGGTGCTCGTACGGCACGATGTTCGTGAGGAGCCCGAGATCGTATTCGAGTCGCGCGACGCGCTTGAGCAGGATGGAGTGCGACGTCACCTCCATCACGGCGGCGCCCGCGCCTTGCGCGGTGAAGTAGCGCAGCGAGCTGTGAATCGCCGGCGCTTCGGGTGTCGTCATCCCGGTCTCGACGACGTGTCCCTCGAAACGAATGCCGAGTGAGCCGATGACGCCGACCTTTTCGCCGGCGGCGCCGACTATGGTTTCGAGCAGGAGCGCGGTGGACGTCTTTCCGAGGGAGCCGGTGATTCCGATCATCCGCAGCTCGCGTGCGGGGTGCCCGTGGAATTCACTCGCGAGCGTGGCGAGCGCGTCGCGCGGATCCTCTACGACGATGGATGGAACACCGTCCCACGGGCGCGTCGCGCACACGGCGACGGCTCCGCGCTGAAGCGCGTCGGGGATGAAGCGCGTGCCGTCCGTATTCGCTCCCGGAATCGCGACAAAGAGTTGGCCCGGTTGAACTTGGCGCGAGTCGAGGGAAATGCCGGTGACCTCCCGATCATCCCCCGAAACCGGCACTCCAATGGCGCGAGCCAGAGCGCTCAGCCGCACGACACACCTCGTCGCGTCTCCGAAATCCTTGCGTTTCTTGCGCTTCGGAACGCTCGTCCGCTCTTGACACTATGGCCGGGTGCCGTAAAATACTTGCCGCTCGCTCCGAGCATCGCGATGCGCGGGGCCGACGAACAACGTGCCTTCTCGCCCCCCACAAGGAGAACGTAAATGAAGCGCCTGGCCCTCGTTGCCGCTGTGGTCGTGATCGCCGCCTGTAAGGCCAACGAGGCGGACACCGCCGACACCACCACGCAGGTGGCTCCGGCTCCCGCTCCGGCCGACACGATGATGCGCGACACGTCGATGCGCGACACTTCCATGCGCGACACGACGACGCCACGGCCCTGACCGCACGCGGCTCCGACGACAAGGGCGCGACTCGAGTGGTCGCGCCCTTCGCGCATCAGGGGGGTCACGCGATCGCCTCGCCGAGCGCGGAGCGCAGCTGGGCGACCCGTGCGTCGAAGATGGCGGCGAAGAGGACGGGCTGGGCCCCGCTGACCTCGACGTCGTCCTCCAGCTCCACCCACGACACACATCCGGTGTAGCGGCGCAGCTCTGGGCGCTCTGTCGCGTTCTTCAGCCGCGACACGCGTACCGCAACGACCTGCACGCCGGGATTACCGCGATAGTTGAAGCGCGATTCGACCGCGCCCCACGCGAGCCCATGCTCCCCGTCGACCGCGCGGAGACGCTCGAGATCGTTGACCTGCCACACGCCCGCCACGTCGGCGACGAGCGAGACGCGCACCGTGCCCTGTGTCGGCTGAATCGCATTCGAGCCTGCGAGCGCCTCCCGAAATCGCGGGGCCAGCTCGGCCTCACGTTCGTGGAAATACGTCGGATAGAGAACGAAACGGTCGTGACGCACGGCGAATCCGGTGCGCTGCTCGCGGATGCCGCCCTTCCGCACCATGGCGATGATGTCGCCGCGCGCCATGGCATCGCACAGGACCGCCCATTCCTTGAGCGCCGTGCGCTCACCCGTCGTCGCCGCCGTCATGCCTGCTGCTCGGCCCACCACGTGAAGGCTTCGGGAATTCCCACGTCCGGTCGCACGGGCGGCCTCCATCCGAGCTCGCGTTTCGCCCGGTCCGAGGAGAACGGGTTGTTTCGGGAGATGAAGGCGACCGCCCCGCCCGCCTGAGAGAGCGCAGCGCCCCGCCGCGCGATGCCGATGAAGATCGTCACCGCCTTGAACACCGCTTTCGCGAGGACCATCGGCACTGGAACGAGCCGCACGCGCCGACCGAGCCCCTGCGCCGCAAGACGGACGAAATCGCGCACGGTAACGTCGTAGTCGTTCGCGAGGTTGTACGCCTTGCCACCGGCGATGTCCGTCGCGACCGCACGCACCGCGCCATCGGCGACGTTGGCCGCGTGCACGATCGCGAGCGTGGAGGTCCCGCCGCCCAACACCGGGAAGAAGCCGCGCGAGAGCACGCGCCCAACCCGCGGCACGAACTGCCGGTCCCGCGTCCCGTAAACGACGTCAGGTCGGACCGCGCAGGCCCAGATCTCGTTGCGAGCGTGCGCGTCGAGCACCATCGCCTCGGACTCGCGCTTCGAGCGCGCATAGAACGCCGTCTCGGGGAGCGGCGGAAGCTCGATGGCTTCGTCGGTCGGCGTGCTGCGGTATCGCGTCGCGCCGCCGTAGACGGCCACGCTCGACACGTGCAAGAGACGAGCGCCAGCCGATCGCGCGGCCGCGATCGCGTTGGCGGTCCCATCGAGGTTCGTCGCGCGGTACGACTCCCATTCGGCCTGCTCAGGGAGGATCGCCGCCGCACAGTGAAAGATGACGTCGCACGCCGACGCCCCCCGAACGAACGCGCCTCCCTCGAGCACGTCACCACGCACCAGCTCGGCGCCTAACGGCTCGAGCCATGCGGCACGCTGCGGGTCGCGGACGAGCGCGCGAACCGCCCAGCCATCGCCCTCCAGTCGTTCCACGATGTGAGATCCGACGAGCCCCGTGGCGCCGGTGACGAGCGCGCGCCTCACGCGGCCGCGAACGGCAGGCGGACGATCAGCGCCGGAGTGTCGACACGCTCCGTGGTGTCGGGATTCATGACCGCCTGCACGGTGGTGCCGGGCTCGATCTCGCGTCGCACCATCCCCAACGCGATCGATCCGAGACGCGGCGAGAGCGCGGTGCTGCGCACATCGCCAATCACCTTGCCCTGCATGTCGACCAGCGCCGTCCCGCGCGCGGGTGCCATCAGGGCAGGAGAACCCTCGGGAAACATCAGCCCGCGCAGGTGCCGATTCACGTGCCCACGGAAGTGCACGCGCGCCACCGTCTCCTGCCCGACGTAGCACCCCTTCGTGTACGAGATGGCGTGCAGGTCGTCGAGGTTGGCTTCCTGCGGGATGGTGGACTCGTCCATGTCCACGCCCCACTCGGGACGCCCGGCCTCGATGCGCGCGATGTCCCACGCGGCGAGGCCGGCAGGCGTTGCACCTTCGGTGACGAGGCGTTCCCACATCGGCTCGAAAGCCGACTCGGGGACGAAGAGCTCGTATCCCTCGAGCTCGAGCTCGGGAACGCGCGCGATCATCGCGCCCGCGGGCAGATCGAGCGCGACGTGACCGTAGCGTGGGAGGGCGCCGAGCAGGGCCAGATCGAGCCCGGTGGCGTTGGCGAGCGCCGTGCGTGCGCGAGCGCCGAAGATGCCGATCTGCCGCGTGGTCGCGGTTTCGTCGTCGTACCGGGAGATCCGGGGGTTGATGTATTTCTGCACCATCCCGAGCCAGCCTTCGCGCGCGCGAGGTGGCGCGTCGACGAGCAGCGCGTCGCGGAGCGCGAAAATGCGGAGGTCGGCGACGATCCTGCCCTTCGGCGTGAGTGCGGCGGCGTAGCACCCCTGACCCGGCGTCAGCGCGCCGACGTCATTCGAGACCAGGCCGGTGACCATCTCGCTCGCCTTCGGCCCGTGTATGCGCATGCGTCCGCGGGCGCTGCGATCGACGAGCATCGCGCCCGACCGGAGGGCAGCGTACTCCTCCCCGGCGTCGCCATAGTGAAGGACGACGGTGTAGCCGGCGACGTCCGCCGTCGCGGCGCCGCCGCTAACGGGCGTCGTCATCTCTATCGCCTCCAGGAACTTCACCGTGCATGGAGCTCTCCGCGCGAACTGAAGTGCGTGCGTCCTGCGCCTTTCCGCGGCCTTTGCGGTTCCTCGGGCCCGTGAAAGCAATCTACCCGAACGCGATCACAGACGGGAATAGGACGCGTCCAGGAGATCGATCGGATGCACCGTTCCGCGCCCAACGCGCGCCTGGAGCATCCCGGCGCCGATCTGCATCTGGCAGCCGGGGTTGCCCGTCGTCACGAAGTCGGCGCCCGTAGCCGCGATATGGGCGACTTTCGGGCGAAGCACGCGGGCCGAGACCTCGGGCTCGAGCAGGTTGTAGATGCCAGCGGCGCCGCAACACTGGTCCGCGTCGGTGAGTGGCTCCACCTCGAGCCCCGGAATCGCCGCGAGCACGGCCAGCGGCGGCTGCACGATGCGCTGCGCGTGCAGCAGGTGGCATGGTGCGTCGTAGGTCACGCGGACGGGAAGCGGGGCGCCAGGCGCCGGGCCGGCCGCGGCGAGAAGCTCTGTCGCGTCGCGCACCTTCGCGCTCACGGCGGACGCGCGATCGGCCCACTCGAGATCGTCGGCGAGGAGGTGACCGTATTCCTTCATCACCGCGCCACATCCGGCCGCGTTGACGGCGATGAACTCGAGGTTCCCACGCTCGAACGCCGCGATGTTGATGCGCGCGAGCCGGCGTGCGCCTTCGAGATCGCCCGCATGCGCGTGGAGCGCACCGCAACACCGCTGTCCCTCGACATCGGTGACAGCGTAATCGTTGGCGCGAAGCGTCCGCGCGGTCGCGCGATTCGTCTCCCGATAGAGGCCGTGCATCACGCACCCTTCGAGAATCGCCGTGCGGCCGCGCGCTCCTGAGCCGCGCCGCGTGTACGGCGCGCGCCTCACGCTCCCCTCGGTCGCGACGAGCATCGCCATCGCGAATCCGACTCGCCCTGGAATCCGCGCCAGGAGACGAGGCAAGCGCGTCATTCGCAGCACGCGCGCACCGACCAACGCGATCCCGAGCAACCATGGACGTTCGAACACGCTCAGAATGAGACGGGCGATGGCGGGCAGCGGACGCGTCTGCGTGAACGTCGCGCGCGTCGCCTCGAGCAGGTGCCCGTACGGAACGCCGGACGGACACGCGGTCTCGCATGCACGACAGCCGAGGCACTGATCGATGTGCGTGTGGACGTCGGGATCCTCGACGGAGAGCGTGCCCTCGACGAGCGAGCGCATGAGCAGGATCCGTCCGCGCGGCGAGTCGTTCTCGTCTCCAAGCGCCAGATACGTCGGGCACACCTGGAGACAGAATCCGCAGTGGACGCACGTCATGATTCCCGGCACCGCGCCCGCGAGCGGCGTATCGGGAAGAGCGCACGAGGGGCCGACGGCGGCGGTCATCGCGCGTCCTCCTCGCCGAGGATTCCAGGGTTGAGCACGTGCGCGGGGTCGAAGCGCTCTTTCACGCCGCGCGACAGGCGATCCCGCGTCGGCGACGGGGCGAGCTCGGACCAGAGCGCGGCGGGGAGGCGCTCGAAGGTGACGGATGCCTCGCACCGCGCGAGCTTCCGCGCCGCCTCCTCCGCGGTGGCGGGCAGGACGCACCGAACGACTCCGCGGCCGAGCGAGGCGATGACCATTGCGCTCCGCTCGCTTGCGACGGCGTCGCGTGCCTGGTCCCAAACCGTCGCGATCCGTGTGGAGAGCGACGACAGCCGTGCGACGATCGCATCCGCCGGCTCCAGCGCACTCAGCGTACGCCACACTCCCCCATCGACCTCGCGAAGCGGACGCAACCGCTCGAGTACACCGCGCTGCGCGCGCACCGACGCTCGGTTGCCCCCGAGCCGAACGAGAACCACCGAGGCCGTGCCGAGGAAGAGCGCGGCGGCGGTCTGCTGCGAGAGCACCTCGATGGCGAATGGCGCGATCGACGCTGATCGCAGCGCCGCGACGAGGGGACTGAGCGTCGCGGGGCGATCGTCGACCGCCATCGCGAAGCTCTCGTCGACAGCCGGCAGCGCGCGCAGCCGCACACTCGCCTCGGTGATGGCGCCGAGCGTGCCCCACGCTCCCGTGAAGAGTCTCGTGAGGTCGAAGCCGGCGACGTTCTTGACCACGCGACCACCGCACCGAACGACGGCGCCGTCCCCGGTCACGACCTCGAGTCCGATCACGTTGTCGCGCGGCCCACCGAACGCCTGCGCCATCGGGCCATTGGCGCCGGTCGCCACGGTCGCGCCGAGCGTACCGCCGGCGTCGCCGAACGGATCGAGCGCCAGAAATTGGCGGTGCGGGAGCGTCGCGTGCGCGAGCTCGTCGAGCGTCGTCCCCGCGCGCGCCGTCAGCGTGAAGTCACCGGGCTCGTACTGCACGACACCGCTGTGATCGGACAGCGAGAGCGTTCGCGTCGCGCGCACCGGCCGCCCCGCCTGGAGCCATGTCCGACGGCCCGCGATGCGAAGCGGCGCGCGAGTGGCGGCCGCGTCACGCACCGCCTCGCGAACGTCAGCGAGCGTCATACCCCCACCGTCTCGCGCCGGCCGCTCGGCGCCATCCGCCACTCCCGGCAGGAGCGGATCGGAACGACCTTGCCGGGATTCGACCGCCGATCCGGATCGAAGACGTCACGGAGGCGGCACATCGCGTCGAGCGTGTCCTCGGTGAAGACGAGCGGCATGTAATCGAGCTTGTCGAGACCGACGCCATGTTCGCCGGTGATCGTCCCGCCGGCGTCGATGCACGCGCGCATGATCGCGCGCATCGCGTGATGCACCCGGGCCGTCATCTCGGCGTCGCGCGCATCGTAGGCGATGTTGGGGTGCAGATTCCCGTCACCTGCGTGAAAGACGTTGCAGACCATCACGCCCGTCTCCTGCGCGATGCGGTGGATCTCCGCGAGGACGTCCGGGAGCTTCGTTCGCGGCACGACCGCGTCCTGCACCACGAGGTCGGGGGAGATGCGACCCATCGCCCCGAACGCCTTCTTTCGCCCCTGCCACAGTCGCGCACGCTCGGCCTCATCGCGCGCGACGCGAACCTGGCGCGCACCGGCCTCCCGGCACAGTCGCTCGACGAGCGCGACATCTTCCTCGAGTCCCGCCGCGAGCCCGTCGAGCTCGACGAGCAGCACCGCGTCGGCATCCACGGGATATCCGGCGGCGTAGATCGACGCTTCGACGGCGCGAATCGTCGGCCCATCCATCATCTCCATCGCTGCCGGCACGACTCCGGACGCGATGATCGCCGAGACCGCGCGAGCCGCGTCGACGATCGCGGTGTAGTCGGCGAGGAGCGTGCGCACAGCTTCGGGGTTACGCTCGAGCCGCACGGTGACGTCGAGCGCAACGCCGAAGCACCCCTCCGAGCCGACGAAGGCGCCGAGCAGGTCGTATCCCTCGCGCTCGCCGTCCGCCGATCCTAACGACACGATCTCGCCGTCCGGCAAGATCACCGTCACAGCGACGACGTGGTTCAGCGTCACGCCGTACTTGAGGCAATGCGGGCCGCCGGCGTTCTCGGCCACGTTGCCGCCGATCGTGCATGCGGTCTGGCTCGACGGATCCGGCGCGTAGTGCAATCCGAACGCGCTGGCCGCGCGAGTGAGCGCCGCGTTGACGGCGCCAGGCTCGACCACGGCGCGGCGGTTCTCCGGATCGATGCTGATGATGCGCCGCATCCGGTTGAGCCCAATGATCACCGCGTCGTTCTCGGCCAGCGCCCCGCCGGACAGCCCGGTTCCGGCCCCGCGCGGTACGAAGGGCACTTTCTCATCGGCCAGTGCTCGCACGACGGCTATCACCTCTTCGCGCGTCTCGGGGAAGACGGCGAGCGCGGGACGCTTTCGATAGAACGGAAGCCCGTCGGCACTGTACGTGACGAGCTCGCTCGGCCGCGACAGCACGCCGTGGGGGCCGAGCAGGGTCGTTAGGCGCGTGGCCGCGCGTGCGAGCGCGGGGGAGAGGGCGCGCGTCGCCAGCGACGCGTCAGGCCTGGACGCCGCCGCCATGGCCATTCGACTTGGCGCGCACGTGCGCCACCGCGCGCTGCTCCATGGGATCCAGCGCGACGCCGAGCACGTCGTCCACGGTGCGGAGCCGCTCGCCCGGCGAGGTCGAGGCGAGCAACCGCCGGCGCTCGGTCACGTTGAGATCGATGAACGACGCCACGCGGAAGCCGAGCAGGGCAGGGTCGTCGGGCAGGTCGGGCAATGCATCGTCATCATCCGAGATCGTACGTGCGGCGTGCGCGAGGCGCTCGAAACGCTCGCGGACGCGAGTCGCCAGTGGCTCGAGGAGCGCCGCCGGCTCGGGCGTGTCGTCGTACGGGACGATCATTCCGACACGGTACGGCAGCGGCGCATTCACGAGCGCACGCAGCCTGAATCGCTCGCGGCCGGCGACGGTGATGTTCGACCGGCCATCGGGAAGGTCGTCACGCGACTCAATGTGTGCGACGCACCCGATCTCGCCGCCCATGCCGAGCGTTTCCTCATCAGTTCCCTCGGGGAGGAAGAGGACGCCGAAGCGCCGATCGCGCTCGAGACAGTCCGCGAGCATGCGACGGTAGCGCGGCTCGAAGATGTGCAGCGGGATCGTGACGCCAGGGAAGAGGACGAGCGGCAGCGGGAAGATGGGCAGCGTCGTGGCGGACACCTTTGAAAGGTGCTCGGTGTGCTCGAGGTGCTCAAGGTGTTTCAGGGTGCTCAGGGTGCTCAGGGTGCTCAGGGGTGCATCTGAATTCTGACGTCTGACAACTTTGCCGTTCATCGTGTGCCCTCGGGCGCGACTGGGCCAACGATTCGCACGGCACCTTCCATCCACCGATATTCCAGGGGCGTCACCATCACGTGAAGCTCGCCGTCGGCGGCGACGCGCCCGCGCGGGCGCCGCATCGTGATGGAGAAGCGCTCCACCACGAACGAGTCGAGCGCAGGGGTGCGCGCCACCGTGCGAGTACCGCGCGCGGCGGCGGAGAAGCCGAGGGCGGCGAATCGGGCGCGGGAGCGGCCGCGCACGATCAGGAGATGAAGGCCGCGCCGTCCGTTATCCGCGCGTCCCCCTAACGTGGGGAGCTTGAGCTCGCGCTCGTCGACGCCGACGAAGACGAGTGGCGTGACGTAGCGCTGCATCTCGCCGCCGATCTCGACTGCTACCGTGAAGACGCGTGGGCGCACCAGCAATCGCAGGGCAGCGACAACGCTCGCCACGCGGTAGCCGAGCCAGCGCTCGAGGCGCTCGCGAATGCGCACGAAGGTGACGTACGTGCCGACGGAGCTCGTGTTGAGGAAGAGGCGTCCGTTCACGGTGCCCGCATCGACGGGACGCGCGGTGCCGGTCACGGCGACGCGAAGCGCATTGGTCAGGTCGTCCGGAATCGAGAGATCCTTGGCGAGGTGGTTGAGCGTCCCGCCGGGGATCACCGCGAGCTCGAGCGAAAGCGCGGACGCAGCTTCTGCCGCCGCGGCTACGGTGCCGTCACCCCCGGCGACAGCGACGCGGCGCGTGCCTGACGAGGCGAGTTCGCGCAATCGTGCCGCGAGGTCGGGAGCCGCGACGAGGGTCGCGTCGATCGGCAGGCCGGATTCGGGGACGGCGTCGAGCACCGCGCGTGCGCGCGGCGACGACGCGTTGATGAGCAGCGGAAGCCGGGACTGGTTCAGGGATTTCGCGCAGTGCCGGTGCGGATGCGCTCCAGCATCTCACCGAGCTTGCTCAGCTCGAAGGGCTTCTCGAGTATGATGCACCGCGTGCGCTGGACGAATTCCGCTGCATCCTTCGACGACACGTCGCCGGTCGAAAAGACGAGACGGTCGAGCAGCTCCGGACGGCGCTCCGCGATGTGGTCGTGCAGCTCCATCCCCGACATGCCGGGCATCCGCAGGTCGGAGATGATCGCGGTGTACTCCACGCCGGAGTCGAAGAGCTTCGCGAGGCCGCGCGCGCCATCCTCGGCTTCGTCGAATGCCCAGTTGCGTCGCTTGAAGTAGCGATGCAGCGCCGTGCGGATCGTCGGCTCGTCATCGATGACGAGGACGCGCGGCTGGGCCGCGTTGTCCGAGCTCTCACTCACGAGGCCAAATTACTCTCGCGGGGCCATAACGAGAACGGGGACCCGCCTGGGCGGGCCCCCGTGTCTCATTGGGTGAGCGGCGGCTCAGGCGGCGTTCCAGAACCCGGCGAGAGCGCGCCCATCGGGCGACTCGCGAAGCTTCTCGAAAGCCCGCTCGCGAATCTGGCGAATCCGCTCGCGCGTGACGCCCATGAGCGCCCCGATCTTCTCGAGCGTCATCGCCTCGGAGCCTTCCTCGAGACCGTAGTACAGGTAGAGGATCTTCCGCTCGCGCGGCGTGAGGTACTTGGTGAACACGCGATCGATGAACTCGCGCATGAGCTTGAAATCCGTCACGTCCTCGATGTCCCGCCCGTCGACGCCGACGAAACGCTCACCGAGCGTCGAGGCTTCGCGGTCGGAGCGATCGATTGGTGCGTCGAGCGACACTTCGGTGGCGGACATCTGCCGGGCCGCGCGCACCTGGTCCGGCGTCTCCTCGATCAGGCGTCCGATCTCATCGTCGGTCGGATCGCGCTTCAGCACCTGCGCCAGCACCGTTTCGGCGCGGGCGAGCTTGATGAGCTGAGAGTTTTGATTGAGGGGGATGCGGACGGAGCGGGTCTGCTCGGCGAGCGCCTTGAGCACTGCCTGACGAACCCACCAGACGGCGTAGGAGATGAACTTCACGCCCTGGTCGGGATCGAATTTCTTGACGGCCTTGAGCAGGCCCTCATTGCCGATGGCGACGAGCTCGGAGAGATCGAGGCCGTGACCCTGGTACTTTTTTACGTACGAGATGACGAACCTGAGGTTCGCTGTGACGAGCCGCTCGGCGGCTTTTTCGTCACCCTTCTGTGCGCGGCGAGCCAGGCGCCGCTCCTCTTCGGGGTCCTCGATGAGAGGAAGTTTTTGGATGTCCTGTAGGTATTGGTCGAATGCGGTGGAAGGAGAGGAACGGAAGTAGCCTTTGGACCTGCTCTCCGTCACATGCTGCATACACACCCCTTACATGGAAGGTGATGGTGTGGGCCAGTCGGCGGCCGTCGTGCAGGCATAACCGGTCGGGGACGCGCACGATAACAGCGGTACCGTCGAAACGTCAACGGGGAGTGCGTTAACCGGTATTAGAGAGGCTGGAGGGTTATGAAGAACGAGGAGCGAGGACCGAGGAAGCGGCGCTTGAGCGCGTTGCCGCGTCCTCGGTCCTCGGTCCTGGTTCTTGCAAGCTCCCGGCGAGAACTCCGCTTAGACGACCGGCGGATCCCTCGGCTTCGTCCGGCTCGTCGCCATGAGGACGCCGACGCCGATCAGGACGATCACCCCCACCGCGATCCACATGGCGGGAACGTCGAGCAAGTAGGCGGCGAGGCCCAGCCCGATAACCAGGATGATGAAGCCGACGATGTACGTCGAGAACGAAGACATGGGGTTGACTCCGAGAAGGGCGTCAAACGCGAACGCGGCCGTGTCCGGCAAGTTGAGTGCCCCGCAGGGCTACCCACGAATCACGCTTCTGACCAGTGACTCGTCCACTGGGACCGACCAGGTGCCGTCCCCACTCGCCATCTGACCGATCTCGCGCGGCAGCGCGAACCGGAGTGCTCCGGACCGCATCTTCTTGTCGGTGCGCATAGCGGCAACGATCTGGTCCGCCGTCACCGAGCTCGGGACCGCCGTCGGCAGACCGGCCCGCTCGACGACGCGGCGTACGTCGCGGGCCACCGCGGATGAGCCCACGCCCACGCGTGCCGCCAGCGCCGCTTCCACCACCATGCCGATCGCAACGCACTCGCCGTGCAGCATCGAGTACTTCGATGCCGACTCGATGGCGTGACCGATCGTGTGGCCGAAGTTGAGCACCTGGCGGAGCCCCGTTTCCCGCTCGTCACGCCGGACCACCTCCGCCTTGATCTCCACGCTGCGTGCGACGAGTGCCTCCACCGCCTCGGCCCTGCGGCTCGAGGAATCGAGAAGCCCAGGCAGGTCCGACGCAATGCGCTCGAGATACATCCCGTCGGCGATCACGCCGTGCTTGATCGCCTCGGCCAGGCCGGAGCGAAACTGATCGGGTGGCAAGGTCGCGAGCACCGCTGGGTCGGCGACGACGGCCGCCGGCTGGTGGAAGGCGCCGACGAGATTCTTGCCCCGCGGTGTGTCGACCGCGGTCTTCCCGCCGACTGACGCGTCGATCATCGCGAGGAGCGACGTCGGGACCTGAACGTACGCGATCCCGCGCATGTACGTCGCGGCGACGAACCCGGCCAGGTCGCCAACGACGCCCCCTCCGACCGCCAGGATGGCGGCGTCTCGTGCGAACCCCGATTCGAGCAGTTGGTCGGTGAGTGACGCCCAGGTCTCGCGCGTCTTCGATGCTTCGCCCGCCGGAACCGTGAGCATGCGTGTTCCCACCGAGCCGAGGACGTCGACGACGCGCCGCCCGTGCAGCGGGGCGACGTTGGTATCGGTGATGACGGCGTAGCGATATGCGCGGGTGGCCGCGCGCGCGATGTCCCCGACGCTGGCGAGCGCCCCGTTCTGAACGAGGACGTCGTACGTGGGGAGAGAGATTGAATGCACAGGTCAAGCGGAACGAGGACCGAGGACCGAGACAGGTATGTCAACGCCAGTGCGCGCCGACGGGCGCGTCGCAGCTTCCTCGGTCCTCAGTCCTCGGTCGATCACCAGGTCACTTCCCCCGCTCCGGCACGCCGGTTCGCGACGCGCGATAGCACGAACAAAAGATCGGACAGGCGGTTCAGATACTTCACGACGATCGGAGGGACGTCCACTTCGCTCGCGAGCGCGATCACTCTCCGCTCCGCGCGTCTGCACACCGTGCGCGCGATGTGCAGCGCCGATGCCTTGGGAGTTCCGCCGGGAACGATGAACGCCTCGAGCGGCTCGAGCTCGGCTTCTCCTTCGTCGATCGCGCGCTCGAGCTCGGTGATGCGAGCCTCGTCGAGTCGCGCCTTCGCGAGCTGCTCGCGCACTTTCTCGGGATGCGGCGTCGCCAGCAGTGCGCCGAGGGAGAAGAGATCGCGCTGGATCGGAACGAGGATCTCATCGATGCGGGGCATCGGCTCGACCGATCGGGCGACGCCGAGCGCCGCGTTGAGCTCGTCGATGTCGCCGTACGCCTCCACGCGCGGGTGATCCTTGGGGACGCGTCCGCCACCGAACAGCCCGGTGTCCCCTTTGTCACCCGTCTTCGTGTAGATCTTCATGCGGGTGACGTTAACGCGGCCGGTCCGGCGCGTGAAGGTCCTAGAGCCCGAAGAGCCTTGCCAGGAAGCCGGGCTTTCGCGGACGTCTCAGGCCACGCTTGAAGTTCGAGAATCTCGTCGGCGTGTCTGTTTTCGCCGACGAGCCCGAGGTGCGTTTGTGCGACGTCGGGAAGAGCATCGTGAGGTGCTCTTGCAGACGATCGGGCGTCGCGACCGGGCGCTGCCGCTCGATCCAGCGGTCGAGGGCGTGTCCCATCGCGGCGGCCGTGGGGCGCCGATTGGGGTCGCGGGCCAGCGCGCGCGTCAGCACCTCGTCGATCTCGCCCGGGAGGTGCGGCACGCGTGCGCGCACGCTCGGGAGCGGGTGCACCGTCACCTCGTCGATGAGGAGATCGGTGATGTCCTCCTTGAACAGCGGCTCGAGCGTCAGCATCTCGTAGAGCACGACGCCTAACGTGAAGACGTCGGAGCGCGCGTCGACGGCGAGCGCCAGCGCCTGCTCGGGCGACATGTAGTGCTTCTTCCCCATGAGGATGTGGCGTTCCGCCGCCGGATCGAACGACGTGCGCGCCTTCGCGATGCCGAAGTCGGCGAGCTTGATGTGCCCATCCCACGAGGCCATGATGTTGCCCGGCGAGACGTCGCGGTGCACGACGTCGAGTCGCTGTCCGCCCGGTGCCACGAAGTTGTGCGCGTAATCCAGCGCGCGGCACACGCGTGAGGCGATGTAGGCCGCGATCGGCAGCGGCATCGGTTGCCGCAGATCCGCGTGGTGATCGATGATGGAGCGAAGCGTCGGCCCCTGGATGTATTCCATCGCGATGTAGTACTGCCCTTCGACCTCGCCGAGCTGGTAGATCTGCACGATGTTGCCGTGCGCGAGGTTGGCGGACAGCTTCGCTTCGTCGATGAAGAGCTGGAGCCAGTGACGCTCGGCCGCGTACTGCGGGTGGATGACCTTGAGTGCGACCCGCTTCGCGAATCCCGCCGGCCCGAGCTGCTCGGCCTCGTACACCGTCGCCATGCCGCCGTCCGCGACCTTGCGCAGCAGGCGGAAGGATCCGGTGTACTCGAGAATGTGGTCGTCTGTGTGCTGGGTCATGGCGCTGGATTACTGTATCACGTGAAGCACGAGGGCCGAGGACCGAGGAATCCGATCAATCGAAAACGGTCTCGTGAAGGCTGATTGCAGCAGTTTCCTCGGTCCTCAGTCCTCGTTCCTCCTAGCCTTGCCGCGATGCCGGCGCCTGGCGAACGTTATCGTCATGCAGCACGAGACCAAGGACATTACAATCCTCGGCGCCGGCCCCACGGGGCTGTTCGCGCTGTTCTACGCGGGAATGCGCGGCGTGTCGGCGCAGATCATCGACGCCCTCTCCGAGCCCGGCGGGCAGCTGCTCGCACTCTACCCTGAGAAGTACATCTTCGACGTCGCCGGGTTTCCTCGGATCCTCGCCAGGGACCTGGTAGCTGCCCAGCTGGAGCAGGCGAAACAGTTCGGCTTTCCGATGCATTTCGACCAGCGCGTCGTCTCCCTCGAGGAGGACGGCGGGACCTTCACGCTGGTCACCGAAACCGACCGGTTTCCGACGAAGGCGATCGTCATCGCGGCCGGGATCGGCGCGTTCTCCCCGCGCCGGCTACCCCAGCCGTGCGCCGGGCCGTGGTACGGGAAAGGGATTCACGATCGCGTGCTCGATCCGGAGCGCTTCCGGGGGAAGCGCGTCCTCATCATCGGCGGCGGCGACTCGGCCTTCGATTGGGCGCACCAGCTGCTCGACCGCGCGTCGTCGGTGACGCTGGCGCACCGGAGCGACCGTTTCCGCGCGCACGCGGCGACTGTCGAGGAGATTCGGGCCGCTTGTGCCGGGGGGCGGGCGACGATGCTGACCTTTCACGAACTCCAGGACATCAGCGGAAATGGCGAGAACCTCTCCGGCGTGGTGCTCAAGGATATCAAGGCGAAGACGACGGTCGCGTTCGATTGCGACGCAATCCTCCCGATGCTGGGCTTCGTGAGCGATCTCGGGACGATCGGCGAATGGGGTCTCAACCTCGAGAAGGATGAGATCGTCGTGAACAGCATGATGGAGACGGGCCGGCAGGGGATCTGGGCCGCCGGCGACATCACGACGTATCCCGGAAAGCTCAAGCTGATCGCGACCGGCTACTCGGAGGCGGCGACCGCCGTGAACCAGGCGGTGCACTGGATCTACCCGGACAAGAAGGTGAATCCGGGGCATTCATCGCACATGGCGGTGTTCGGCGTGAAGGAAGAGGCGGGGGTGTAGGCGTGATCGTTGAACGGCAAAGATGACATCTGTCACCTTTGCCGTTATTCCAGATGACCTACTCGTACCTCACCCTCGGATCCGCCTTCGCATAAAGCAAGTCCGTCACCAGATTCACCATCACGAACACCAGGCTCAGGAAGAGCACCGAGCCCTGAATGGCTGGCAGGTCCCGCCGCGCGATCGCGTTCACCACGTAGCGGCCCAGCCCCGGCCACGAGAAGATCGTCTCGGTGAGGATGCTGCCGGTGAGGTAGTAGCCGAAGTCGAGGCCGAGCACGGTGATGATCGGGATGAGCGCGTTGCGCAGCGCGTGACGCGCAAGCACGGCGCGCTCGCGGAGCCCCTTCGCGCGCGCGGTGCGAACGAAGTCGCTCCCCAGCACTTCGAGCATCGCCGATCGGGTCATCCGCGCGAGAAAGGCGATCGAGCGCGTGCCTAACGCCAGCGCCGGCAGCACGAGATACTCGGGACGGCCAAAGCCCGAGGGCGGCAGGATGCGCAGTGCCACCGCGAACATCAGAATCAGAATCAGGCCGACCCAGTACACGGGAAACGAGATGCCGAGGTACGCGCCGGCCATTGCGAACCGGTCGAAGGCGCTCCCCGGACGACGTGCGCTCAGGACGCCGAGCGTGATGCCGACGACCGCGGCGAGGACCATGGCCGCGGTCGCGAGCTGGAGCGTCTTGGGGAAGCGCTCGATGATGTCGAGCGCGATGGGACGCCCGGTGATGTAGGAGGTGCCGAGATCGCCCGTGAGGACGCCGCCGGCGTAGTGCGCGAACTGAACATGTATCGGATCGTCGAGGCGAAGCTCGGCGCGGAGTCGCGCGATGGTCTCCGCGTCGGCGCGCTCGCCAACCATCTCCATCACCGGGTCGCCCGGTGCGATGTAGAGAAGGAGAAACACGACGACCAACACTCCGAAGAGCGTGGGTATCGCGAGGAGCAGGCGGCGGGCGATGAAGGCGAACAATTCTGGTCTTGGTTTCTCGCGCCGGCGTCAGGAGAATCGTGGAGGCCGGAGAAAGCGGAACCACGGATTTTCACGAAGGCACACGAACACGTCGCCGCGCATGGCGCGAGCCCTAACGCAGCTCCGCCTCCGTCCACCGCTGGCCGTTGAAGATCACCGGCACGCGGAACCCAGTCACCCACGGCTGCACCGCATAGAGCTCGTTGTAGAAGAAGAGGAACCCCATCGGCGCGTCCGCGAAGGCGATGGAATCCGCTTGCCGGTAGAGCGCCACCCGCCGCGCGCTGTCGAGCTCTATGCGGGACTGCTCCACGAGCCGGTCGAACGCGGGATTCGAGTAGAACGACACGTTCCCGCCGATCCCGCGATTCGCCGTATGCAACAGCGGATAGAGAAAGTTCTCCGCGTCAGGGTAGTCGGCGTACCAGTCCTTCAGCACGAGGTCGGTCTCGCCGTTTCGCGCCGCGGCGCGCATCGCCGCCGCCTCGCGCTGCACGAGCCGCGCGCGGATGCCGGCGTCCGCCAGATAGCTCTGGATCGACTGCGCTACACGCGCAAAAGTCGCGTCCTCCGAATGCCAGAGATCGATGTCGATCCCGTTCGGGAACCCCGCCTGGGTGAGCAGCTGCTTCGCGCGATCGACGTCGTGCGGGTAGGGCGCGCGCGTCGTGTCGGCGCCTTCGAGCACGGGAGGAATGACGCCTGCGGCGAGACTCCCGCGTCCCCCGACGAGCCGCTCGAGGATGACGCCGACGTCGATCGCGTGATTGATCGCCCGGCGAACGCGCACGTCGCGCAGCGGTCCGCGCGTCGTGTTGATCCCGATGTACCAGAGGCGAAGCGCGGGAGCCGACGAGAGCATCGCGCTCCGCTCGTCGGTCTCCTCCCAGCGGCGCGACTCGCCCTCCGGGACGTACAACAGATCGACGTTCCCGACCTCGAACTCAGCCACCGCCGTGCTCGGCTCCCTGATGATCCGGGCGCGGAGGGAGTCCGTTTTCGGCGGACCATCGAAGTAGTCGGGGTTCCGGGCGAACAGCAGGTAATCGTCGTGCCGCCATTCGACGAACTTCCACGGTCCCGTGCCTACCGGATTCTCCCGGAAATCCGGGCCCACGGAGTCGGGGACCATCGATGCCACCGGCATCGCGAGGAGCTTGAGAAAAATCGCGAGCGGGGTATCGAGCGTCAGCCGCACCGTCGAGTCGTCGGGCGCTTCGATTCCCCGGATCGACTGTGCCTTGCCGTCGGCGAAGTCACGAGCGCCGGCGATCGGGTAGAGCACCCACGGCCCGGTGCTCCTGGTCGCCGGATCGAGAACGCGGTGAAAGCTTTGCACGACATGCCGGGCGACGAAGGGGGTACCATCGTGAAAGCGTACGCCGCGGCGAAGGTGGAACGTGTATACTTTTCCGTCTGGAGAAACCTCCCATCGTTCGGCCAGTGCGGGCTCGAGTCGCGCGTCGGGCGTGAACCGTGTCAAACCATCGAAGACGTACGCGACGGCGCGACCGCTTGGCACATCGGTCGCGACGGCGGGATCGAGCGTGCGCGGATCGTATCGATCGCGCGAGTCGATGAGCGTGCGCCGTTGCGGAGCAGACTCACCGCCCCGGCAGGCGATGGCGATGACAAGGAGGAGCGCGGGGCAGAGTCGGCGCATGGGTCGGATCGTCGAGGGGAGATGCACGATCGCGCACCGTTGACAGCGGCGTCCGCGCCGGTGAACCTTATCGCGCCCTAAGCGTAGCGTCAATCGTGAGTTACCTGCTATTCGTGGACGACAACGAGGATATGCGCCTCGTGGTGCGCGACATCCTCGAGTCGGCGGGACACGAGGTGGCGCTCGCCGCCGACGGGGTGACCGCTCTCGCATCCGTCCAGCAGCGAGAGCCCGACCTGCTCGTGCTCGACCTCGTAATGCCCGGCATGTCCGGCTTCGAGGTGTGTCGCGCGGTCAAGCGCAACCCATTCACAGCCCGCATCCCCGTTCTCATGCTCACGGCGCAGGGAGACGTCGATCACAAGGTCGCGGGATTCGAGGCAGGCGCAGACGATTACCTCGCGAAGCCCTTCGACCCGCGGGAGCTCCGAGCGCGGGTCGTGGCGCTGCTGCGCATCGTCCGGCGCGAAGGAGATCGCAATCCCACGAGCGGCCTTCCGGGCGGCACCGCGATCGAGGAGGAGATCACGCGCCGCGCGCAGCTGGGCGAGGCATTCGCGGTGTGCTACATCGATCTCGACAACTTCAAGCCGTTCGCTGACACCTTCGGCTTCACCGCCGCCGACACGGTGATCCGGGAGATGGGAGCAGCGGTGCGAGGTGCGGTGCAGGTCGTCGGGACGGCGCGCGACTTCGTCGGCCACATCGGCGGCGACGACTTCATCGTCGTCACCGTAGCCGATCACGCCGAGGCGATCGCGCGGGAGACGGCGAGCCGTTTCGTGGAGGTGGCGGCGCACGCGGTGGGTGAGGATGCGGTGCGGCGCGGCCACTTCATGGGGATCGATCGCGACGGCCGTGCAAGGGAATTCCCGATCGCTCGTCTATCTGTTGCCATCCTGCTCGTGCAGCCCGACCGGTTCGTGTCGATTGGCCAGATCGGCTCGCTCGCCGCGGACGTGAAGCGGCGCGCGAAGCAGCGCGGCCCGGGGACGATTCTTGTCCATACAGTGTAGAACACGAATGCGAGACGACCGAGGACCGAGGACCGAGGAAGTGGTCTGGATCGTTGTCAGCGCGAAACCTGAAAGGCTTTTCCTCGGTCCTCGGTCCTCAGTCCGACCACCTTCTCCGTCGCCACGATGAAACCGGACTCTGGATCCCGTCTCACCCCTCCGAAAGTCTACTACTACCGGCGCGAGCTCGAGGCGCGGGACACGCTCACCGCGGCGGGGATTGCCGTGGGCGCTGGGCTCGCGGCGTTCTATCTCGCGCGACTGCTGCTCCAGCGCACTCCGCTGGCTCGGGAGGGCGCGGTTCCGCAACTCGACGATCGTGGGGTGATCGTCCGCCGCCCGCGGCCAAAGCGCTCCGCATCGCTCGCGCCCCGGTGAGCTGGCGGGTTCCGCGAAACGTCGCGAAGCTCGCGGTCGCGCTCGTCCTCGCGGCGCCCGCCACGGGCGCGGCCCAGGATCTCACCTGCGATCCCGGGGACGTTCGCGTCGACGACATCGAGTTTCACGGCAACCCCACGTTCTCCGATGCGCAACTCGAGTCCGCGATCGCCACGACCCCTTCCAGCCGCTGGCGCCGGCTCGGGCTCTTCTTTGGCGCCGAGCGGTGTCTCGACCGCATGGAGTTTCAGCGCGACGTCCTGAGGCTGCGACTCTTCTACCGGCAGCGCGGCTTTTATCAAACCCAGGTCGACACCGCCGTCACGGCGAAGGCCGGGAACGTCATCGACATCGACTTCACGATCGTCGAAGGGAGCCCTGTCATTATCGACACGATGACGGTGACGGGGCTCGATACCTTGCGAGACGGCCCTCGCTTCCGGCGTGTCCTCGAGGAGATGCAAGGCGAGCGCTTCGACCGACAGGAGCTTCAGCGGCGCATCGCGCACGTGCTCGACCGGCTTCACGACCAGGGCTACGCGCGCGCGGAGGTGCTGAGCGGCTACGAGGTCGACGCGTTGCGCAACCGCGCCAACGTCGACCTCCAGTTTCTCCCGGGGCGCGTGATGCGCATCGCGCGGATCGATATGGTGATCCAGCCGCGGGAGGGAGAAGCGATCGAGATCCCCGAGGCGGAGGTGCGACGACTCCTCTCCCTTCGCGTGGGCGAGGTATACCGCGAGCAGGATCTCTTTCGCAGCCAACGCGATCTCTATCAGCTCGAGACGTACGCGCACGTCGAGATCCGGCTCGCTCCCGACAGTCTTCAGCCTCCCGGAGACTCTCTGCTCGCGGTGCGCGTCGCCCTCATCGAGGCGGCGATGCACACCGTTCGCGTCGGCGCCGGCTGGGCGACGCTCGACTGCTTTCGAACGCAGGGACGCTTCGTCGACCGCGACTTCATTGGCGACGCGCGCCGGCTGGAGGTGAACGGCCGCCTCTCGAAGATCGGCGTCGGCTACCCGCTCGACGGCGCCGAGCAACTGTGCGCGTCGCAGGTGCGAAACGATCCCTTCAGCGACACCGTGAACTACTACGCGGGCGCGACCGTGCGACAGCCGCTGCTCTTCGGGTTGCGTCTTGCGCCGTCGCTCACGCTCTTCAGCGAGCGGTACTCCGAGCTCGACGCGTACCTTCGGCGCACCACGATCGGTGGCGTCGCCTCGCTCACTCGCGAAACGCGTCCCCGCACGCCCCTCACGCTCGCGTATCAGCTGGAGTACGGGCGAACGCAGGCGGCGGACGCCGTGTTTTGCGCGGTGTTCAACGTCTGTGAGCTCCAGGCAATCGGCGAGCTGACGCGGAACACGCAGCTCGCGACGGCGCGGCTCAGCCTGTCACGCGATCGCACCGACAACCTCTACGACCCGAGGCGCGGCGACATCGTGCGCCTGGAGTGGCGGCACTCGTCCCGGTTCGTCGGGTCGGATTTCCGCTTCAACAAGTGGACGGGCGAGGCGAGCTGGTACAAGGCGCTCAGTACCGGGGTGACGTTCGCGTCTCGCCTCCAGATCGGGGGTGTCCTCGCGCTCGGAGCGCTCAGTGGGGCCAACGACTTCGTGCCCCCGCAGGAGCGGATGTACGGCGGGGGGCCGAACTCGGTGCGAGGCTACCGGCAGAACGAGCTCGGCCCTCTCACCTTCCTCCTCGACACCGCGAGGGTGGACTCGATCCTCCCGAGCGGCGATACGCTGTTCGTCGGCGACGATACCACAGGGGTCATCAGGACTTCGCCAACAGGCGGTAACGCGTTGGCAATCGTCAACGCCGAGCTGCGTCTGCGCCCGCCCTTTCTTCGGGACCTCCTGCAGTTCGCCCTCTTCGTGGATGGCGGCCAGGTATACAATCGAAGGTCGGAAACGGTGCGTCTCGACCAGTTCCGATGGACCCCCGGGGTCGGCCTTCGGATCGGTTCGCCCGTGGGACCTATCCGCTTCGATCTCGCGTACAACAGGTATGCGCAGCAGCGGGGCCCCGCGTACGTGATCGTCCCGGATCCCATGACGGGAAACCCGAGCCGCCTCCGGTGCGTCAGCCCAGGGAACCAGCTGCCAAACGGATTCGGTCAGGGCTGTCCGGCGACGTTCACGCCGCGGCGCGACGATTCGTTTTTCGAGCGGTTGACGTTTCATTTCAGCATCGGACAGGCGTTCTAGGCGGGTGCTCAGAGTGCTCAGGGTGCTCAGGGTGCTCCGGGTGGAAAGTCACACCACGTGCAGGTCACCCTGAGCACTCGAGCACCCTGAGAACCCTGAGCACCCTGAGCACCCCTTAGCATGTCCCGCCGTCGTCTCGTCGCCATCGTCAGCGCCGCCGCCCTGCTCCTCATCGGAGTGGTCGCGGCCGCGGCGGTGTTGTCGGTGACGCAGACGGACCTGGGCCGCGACTACGTGCGCCGCTACCTCCAGGCGCAGGTGACCTCCAAGCTCGGTAACCGTGGGAAGATGTACATTGGGCAGATCAGCGGCGGGCTGATCACCGGCGTCGTCGTCGACTCGTTCGCCATTCGCGACGCCGACGATTCGCTCTTCGTGAGCGCCGGGCCGATCGAGATCACGTACGATCCGCGCGACATCATCGACAAGCGGCTCCTCATCGGGCAGCTCGTCGTGCACAACCCGCACGTCAATCTCCGTCGCCATGCCGATGGCGTCTGGAACTATCGCCGCATCTTCCCCAAGGGCGCACCGCGGCCTCGCACGCCCGACCGTCGCTTCGGGGAGTACATCGTCATCGACACCGCGACGATCCGCGACGGCACCGTCATCGTCACCATGCCGTGGTCGCCCTCCGCAGACTTGAACGCGCGACAGCGCGACTCCGCGCTCGCCTATGCTCGGACGACGGGCGGCCACGAGATCCGCGAGACAAGCGAGGGGCTCAAGAAGACGTGGCGGTGGACGAACCTCGACGTCGAGCTCCCGTACGCGCGCATCGCCGATCCCGACAGCGCCGGCCGCCTCATCCTCGTCGGACGAATGGATGTCGACGAGGCCGATCCGCCATTCCGCTTCCGAGACGTGCGCGGTCCGGTGCGCATTGGCGATGACACCGTACGCTTCGACGTCACGCACTTCGATCTTCCGGGTTCCACCGGGCGCGCGCGCGGCATGGTGCACTGGAAGGGGGGAGGCCCGGTACGATACGACGTGCAGGTCGCCGGGGACTCGGTGGCGCTCGCCGACATCGCGTGGGTGTATCCGACGCTTCCGCGCGACGGCGGCGGCCGCATGCTGCTGCACATCAAGAACGACGAGCGCGATCCGCGCGTGATCGATTACCGCATCACCCGCATGGACGTGCGCGCGGCGAAGTCGCATCTCGTCGGAGACTGGACCTTCGGCGTCGGCGGACCCGTGCTCGTCGTGAAGGACGTGGACCTGCGTGCCGATCCCGTGGATTTCGATCTCTTTCGCACGCTCGCCGGCGGGCCGTTTCCCGTGGACTGGCAGGGAACGCTCACCGGCACCGTTCGTGGTCCGGGCGGGCGGCTCGACCGCTTCGTAGTCGACGACGCGAGCATCACGTTCCGGGACAAGCACGTTCCAGGCGCGATAACGCGTGCGACGGCGCGCGGCGGGCTCGACATCCGCGAGCCTGCATTCACGCGATTCCTCGGGCTCGAGCTCGACATCGACCAGCTCGATCTTCGCACGCCGCAGTATCTCTTCACCGACTTTCCGCACCTCCGCGGTACGATCTCGGGCGCGGCGGTGCTCGACTCGTCGTGGCTCGACGTGCGCTTTCGCGAGGCGGACATCACACTCCGCGACGCCGGCGGTCCCGAGACTTCGCAGGTCACCGGGTCGGGACGCATCACCTATGGCGATGAGCTCATGGAGTTCGACGTCGATCTCTTCGCGCAGCCGATCGACTTCACCCAGTTCGCGCGCTCGTACCCGGCGCTTCCGGTGCGCGGGGCGCACACCGGTCCGCTTCGCGTGCAGGGCACGCTGGCGGACCTCGCTCTCGCCGCGACGCTGCGGGGCGACGCGGGCATGATGGCGGTCGACGGACAGTTCGACCTCGCCACTCCGAGCTTCGCGGCGCGCATGACCGGCGCCGTCGAGGATCTCAATCCGAGGATGCTGCTCGCGCGCACCGACATCGTCGAGTCGCGCCTGACGGGAAGCTTCACCTCGGACCTTCGCGGCGATTCGCTCGCGAACCTCGCGGGCACGCTCGCCGTTGCGCTCGACCGATCGACGGTGAGCGGCGTCACCTTCTTCCCCTCGGACGCGCGCCTCGCGTTCGATCAAGGAGTTCTGCGCGTCGACACGTTGCGGCTCGAGACGACCGCTGCGACGCTCACCGCCGCCGGCGCCTTCTCCCTCGGCGCGGTCCGGAGCGATTCGCTGCACTACACGATCCTGATCGATTCGCTCGGCGGCCTGCGCTCGTGGCTGCCGACGGATCCGGCGGGGCGCGGCGCGCGGGCGCTGGCCCGCGAGGACACGACGACCGGGGCGCGCCGCGACTCGCTCGTCACCGTGTACCGTGACTCGCTTGCCGGGCGCGTGCGGCTGAGCGGCGTGCTCACTGTATCGATCGACACCCTGGCGACGATCGGGACGGTCGAGGGACGCGAGATCTTCATCGCCGGCGATCGCGCGCGGGGTGTTCGCGGACGCTACGCGCTCGCCGGCCTCCCACGGATACCGTCGGGGCTCCTCACGCTCACGCTCGACACGCTGGTCGTCGCCGGAATCCGGCTCGATTCCGCGCTGCTGGCGGTCGATGCGGCGACGCCTAACGCCGGACGCCTGGGCCTCGGAATCGCGAGCGCCACCGGTCCGAGTGGGCGCGTGTCGCTTGCCTATACTCGGAGCGGAGACACGACGCGCCTCGTCGTCGATACGCTGGCGGCGCAGATCGCCGAGCGACAGTGGAGGCTCGCGGGTCCGTCACACGTCGTCCTCGACTCCACGGGAGCGGCCGTCGACTCGCTCGCCATCCTGGGCGACGGCGGCGCTCGCGTCGTACTCGCCGGCGAGTTCCCAAGCACGCGGCCCGTAGACGCTTCGCTCAAGATGTACGGCGTCCCGCTCGCCGATCTCGGCGCACTCGCTCAAAGCCGGTCGCCGCTCGGGGGCTTGCTCACGCTCGATCTCACCCTTGCCGGCATGCGCGACAACCCGACGATGCGCCTCTCGGCGACCGCCGACACCGTGCGCGTCGGTGAAATCCGCATCCCGCGTCTCGACGCGCGAGGGACGTATGCGAGCCGCCGGCTCAACGGTGAGCTGCGACTCCTGCGCGACAATCAACCCGCCATTAACCTCACGGCCAGCCTGCCGATCGACCTCGCGCTCGCGGAGGTCGACCGGCGTCTCATCGAGGACTCGCTGCGCATTCGCGTGCAGGCGGACAGCATGAACCTCGCGCTGCTCGAGGCGATGACGTCCCGTGTGACGAACGCTTCCGGGCGCCTGCTGGCGCGTCTCGATGTGGGCGGCAGCTGGTCGCGGCCGACCTTCGCGGGAAACGTCGTCATCAGTGGGGCGCAGATGGGACTGACGTCGACGGGGACGGTGATCCGCAACATCAACGGCAGCCTCTCGCTCTCGGGCGACTCGACACCGGTCATCCGCCTCGACAGTCTCGTGATGGCGAGCGGTGAAGGACGGGACAGTCGCGCCGTGCTCGCTGGGACGGTGCGCTTCGGGGGGCCCGGCGACCGCTGCGTGGACGAGAGCGTCTCGTTCACGCACTGTCTCGCTCGCCGGTCGGTGTTCGACGTCAGCTTCCGCGCGAACAACTTCGAGGCCATTCGGCAGCCGCGAGTCGCCGAGCTCGAGATCAGCGGCAATCTTCGCCTCGCGGGCGCGTACCAGGGATCGATGCTCACTGGCGGGCTTCGGGTCGACCGCGGCTCGATCTACCTTCGCGAGCGGCTGCGAAAGCAGATCGTCAACATCGACGAGCTCGAGGCGGCGGAATTCCGCGAGTTCATCGACACGACCTCGTTCGCCACCGGCGCCGAGCTCGTGCAGCGACCGACGTGGGTGCGCTCGATCATCGAGAACATGACGGTCAGCAACGTCGACGTCGCCCTTGGTGAGGACGTCTGGCTGCGCTCCCAGGAAGCGACGATCAAGCTGGGGGGGACGGTCAACGTCACGCGCCAGGGCGACCGCCTAACGCTCGAAGGTCCGCTGCTGGCGAACCGCGGGACGTATCGTCTCTACCTCGGTCCCGTCGTCCGAACCTTCGAGGTGCAGCGCGGAGTGATTACGTTCTTCGGCGGTCCGGTGATCGACCCGACCCTGGATATCGTGGCCGTGCACACCGTCCGCCAGGCGGGAAGCGACCGTCGCGATGTGCGTATTCGTGTCACGATCGGCGGCACCCTGCTTCAGCCGCGGCTCGCGCTCTCGAGCGACGAGCGCATCCAGATCTCGGAGACGCAGATCCTGAGCTACCTCGTCTCCGGCCAGCCGACGTTCGTCGCCGCGAACAGCGACGAGCTTCAGACCGCCGTCGCGACGATTCTCCCCACGCTTGGCGCCCTGTTCGAGCGCGCGATCGTCGAGCAGCTTCGGTTCATCGACATGTTCCAGCTCCAGGCCGGCACGACGACGCTCAGCCAATCCACGTTCCTTCAGGACCTCGGCGGCGTGATCGCGCAGTCGCGCATCGCGCTCGGCAAGCAGCTCACGGAGCGCACGTTCCTGAGCGCCAATGCGGGGCTCTGCTCGCTCACCGGCTCGGATGCGCAGAACCATCGCTTCCTCGACGCGTTCGGGCTCACGCTCGAGCACCGGCTGAACCACGGGTTCTCCGTGCAAATGAGCGTCGAGCCGGCGACGAGCGCCGCGCTCTGCCGCACGGACGCCGTCGAGTTCAATCGCCCACGCCAGTTCGGTCTCGATCTGTTCCGCGAGTGGAGCTTCTGACCGGGCCGTTCCTGCTCGTCGCCAATCCTGCCGCTCGCCGCACCCGCCGCCGCCTCCGCCTGGCCGCGGCCGCGCTCGGCGCAGGCGGCGCGCGCGTCGACGTCGCCACGACCGAGCGCCCGGGCCACGCTGCCGAGATCGTGGCCGCGCGAGCGCGGCATTACGCGGCCGTGTTCACGCTCGGCGGGGATGGAACCGCGATGGAGGTCGTGGGCGCGCTCGCGCACACCGGCATCACCGTCGGCATCATCCCTGCCGGCACAGGCAATCTCGTCGCGCGGGCGCTGCGCATTCCCATCTCCACGCGACGCGCGACCGCGGCGCTTCTCGCCGGCGACATCGCCGACATCGATCTCGGCCGCCTCGCGTCCGGCCGTCGCTTCGCGTTCTCCTGCGGCATCGGCGTGGACGCTCGCATGATCCGCGACACACCTCCCATGTGGAAGCGGCGGCTCGGCATCCTCGCCTACGCGTACGTCGCGCTCCGGGCGTCGCTCAAGAACGTGTCGTTTCGGGTGCGGGCGTCGGTGGACGGCGAGGTCATCGAGCGCACGGCCACGGCGGTCATGGTGGTGAATTTCGGAGCGGTTCTGAACGAGCTGCTCGTACTGGGGCCGCGGATCGCGCGCGATGACGGCAAGCTGGACTTGTGCGTCTTCTCTCCGGCGGGGCGGTGGGACACGGTGCGCCTCGCGTGGCGTCTCCTGAGAAAGGATTTTCGCCCCGATCCGGCGATGACGTATCGCTCCGGGACGCACTTCCGCATAGACTGCGAGCCGCCGCAGGAGGCGCAGGCAGATGGTGAGCTCGTCGGTCCAACTCCGCTCGAGATCCGTGTCGAGCCCCGCGCCGCACGTCTTCTGGTGCCTCCAGTCGGTTGACCGTGCTGTCAAGAAACTCTACATTCCGTGCCCCTGCCGCGTGGCCGGTGGTTCCCTGATCCCGCCCGCATGACCGACGTCTCCAGGTCACCGACCTCGCTGTCGCGCCCATCCGCATCGCTGCCGCTTCCGTCGCTGGAGGGGCTCGCTCCGGAGCAGGCGCGGGCGGTGCGTGAGCTCGCTCGCGAGCGCGACCGCCTGATCGTTCTCCAGGACGCACTGCGCGAGCTCGAGCACTCCCGCTCGCTCGATGCCCGGCTCGCCGTGCTACTTCGCGGCATGCGCGCGCTCGGCTTCGCGCGCGCGGCCGTCGTGCTACAGGACGAGCCCGAGCAGGTCGTGGAGATCGCCGCCCTCGGGGCGGTGGCCGATGCTGAAGCCGTCGTTCGACGCGCGCTTGGTGACCCGAGTGCGTGGCAGCGTCGACTTGAGGAGCTGGCGCGCTTCCGTAACGGCGCTTCTTTCCGCCTCGATACGCGCGATGCGTGGGTCACGCGGGAGCTCGGTGCCGTCGCCCTCGATGCTTCGGAGATCCTGCTCGCGCCGCTCCGCCGCCGCGACGGTCATCTGGTGGCGCTCCTCCTCGCCGCGGGAACCGACGATGGGGCGCCGGCGGAGTCGCTCGTGCGGACCGCCGAGCTGCTCGGCCGGCAAGTCGTGCTCACGATCACCGAAGCGGCGCTGGCAGACGTCGCCCGCCGGCGGGCCGAGCGGCTGCAACGGCTGCACGATGTCGGGAGTGCGTTGTCGCGGTCGCTCGAGGAAGGGGAGATCCTGCGCGAGCTCGCGCGCCAGGTCGCGCGCGTCATCGAGGCCGACGGCATCGTGATCGCTCGTCCCGAGCTCGACGCGCGCCGCGTCGTCACGCTCGTGCGCCTCATCGGCGCGATCCCGTCGATGCGGCCCCCTATCCCGTTAGGCAGCGGGCCGGTCGCGACCGTCGCGCGCAGTGGGCGCCCGGTGCGCCTGGGCGAAGCCGAGCTGCTCGCCCTCGGTGACGATGACGTCGTCGGCGATGACGTGTCGGCGCGCGCGGTCATCGCCGTGCCGATCATGATCGGCATCCAGCTCCTCGGCGTGCTCGCCGCGTACACGTGTCTCCATCAGGGGTACACGGACGAGGACGAGGAAGTCCTCCTCACGATGGGCTCCCAGGCGGCGGTCGCGCTCGCGAATGCGCGCCTGTACGCCGAGAGCCAGCGTGAGCGGAGGCAGAGCGAAGCGCTCGCGGACGTCGCGCGGGCGGTGAACGAGTCGTTGCGTTTGAGCGAAGTGCTCAATCTCACGCTGCGTCACACGTCGGCGCTGCTGCGCGCGGAAGGCGCGTGCGTCACGCTTCGCCAGGGGAACGACCTCGCGATCGTCGAAGGGGTCGGCGCCACCGAGGCGCTGCGTGGGATGCTTCTGCCGATCGATGGCAGCCTCAACGGCCGGGCGTTCCTCACGCATGCCCCGGTGATCGCCAACCGCGCGGCGGACGAGGGAATCTACCGTCCCGCGCAGGAGAGCATCGGGATCCAGAAGTGCGTCATCGTTCCACTGATCACAGCGCGAGGCGTGATCGGGACGCTCGCGGCCATCAACCGCGCTGGCGATTTCACGGAAGACGACGCGCGTGTCCTCCAGCGCCTCGCCGACCACGTCGCGGTGGCGATTGTGAATGCGCGGCTCTTCGAGGAGCTGGCGAGCGCGACCCGTGAATGGCAGGTGGCGTTCGATGCCATCGCCGGGGGAATGGTCGTTCTCGATGGCGAGGGACGCATCGTGCGCAGCAACGCGCGGGCGCTCCAGTTGGCCGGCGTGACGCGGGTCGACGATCTGACGGGACTTCCGTTCTACGAAGCGGTGCTGCGCGAGGCGCATCCGCCCGCCGAGTGCGTCATTGGAAAGGCGCTCGTCGAGGGCCATACCGGTCACGGGACGCAGCGGTCGATGAACCGCGGCAAGGTGTTCGACGTCGTCGCCTCGCCGCACCCGAGTGGCGGCGCGGTCGTCACCTTCGATGACGTCACCTCCTTCCACATGCTCGCGGAGCGGTATCGGCGCGTGGTGGAGACGTCGCGCGATGCCATCGTCATCACGAATCGCGCGAAGCGGATCGAGTTCGCGAATCCGGCGGCCGACGATCTCTTCGGCTATGCCGACGGAGCGATCATCGGGATGCCGGCGTCGGACCTCCTCATGCCGGAGATGCGCGAGGACGTGGCGCGTCGCGAGGAGGCGGGATTCGCCGGCGAGCCGCAGCGCTACGAGACGATCATCGTGCGCGCCGACGGCGACCGGCGCACCGTCTCGGTGAGCACGGCACCGCTGCGCGAGGTCGGGCAGATCACCGGCGTCGTCGCGTCACTGCGCGACGTGACCGAAGAACGGCGCGCGCGCGACGCCGTGACGCAGTCGGAAACGCGTTACCGGAACCTGTTCGAGACGGCGACCGACGCGATCTACACGCTCGACAAGCAGGGCATCTTCACCTCCGCGAACCTCGCGACGTGCCAGATCAGCGGGTATGGTCGCGACGAGCTTCTCGGGCGCAGTATCCTCGGGCTCCTCGAGGAGGAAGAGGTCGCGACGGTGAAGGCGCACTTCAAGGAGGCGCTCTCCGGTAACGCGCAGCGCTACGAGTGCCACTTTTATCGAAAGACGGGCGAGCGCCGCGTCGCATCGGTGACGAACACGCCGATTCAGCGTGGCAACGTCGTGATCGGAGTGCTCGGCATCGCGCGCGATCTCACCGCCAACCGGGCACGCGAGGAAGCGCTCGTGCGGTCGGAGGCACGGTATCTCCGTCTCGTCGAGTCGGCCTCCGACGCGATCTTCACGATCGACGCCGACGGTCGCATCACGTCGGTGAACCGCGCCCTGGAGCGCGCCATCGGCCGCTCTCGCGGCGAGCTGTTCGGGATGCGCTTCATCGATGTGATCGAGCCGTCGGATCGCGATGCCGTGTGGTCGCACTACGAGGCGACGCTGCGGGGCGAGCGCGTGCGCGGTGAGATCCGCTATCGCGACGCACAGGAGGCGCTGCGCGTCGGCTCCGTCACCATGACGCCGATCGTCGAGGACGGCCGTGTCACGGGCTGCCTCGGCATCGTGCGCGACATGACCGAGGAGCGGACGCTGGCCGAGCAGCTGCTTCAGCGCGAGAAGCTTGCGGCCGTGGGGCAGCTGGTGAGCGGCGTCGCGCACGAACTCAACAACCCGCTCGCCGGCATCATGGCGTTCTCGCAGCTCATGCTTGCCATGTCCGGCGGCACCCCCGATCAGCAGGACGCGCTGGTTACGATCCACAAGGAAGCGAAGCGCGCCGCGAAGATCGTGTCGAACCTGCTGATCTTCGCGCGGCAGCGGCACCCCGAGCGCACCGAGGCCGATCTCAATCAGGTCATGCAGGACACCGTGGAGCTCAGGCGATATGCACTGCGCACGCACCAGATCGAGGTCGACATGGAGCTCGATCCCGACTTGCCCCTCACCTGGGCGGACGCGTTCCAGCTTCAGCAGGTGATCCTGAATCTGCTCACGAACGCCGAGCAGGCGCTCAAGGACCATGGTGGGGAGAAGCGCATCGTGCTGCGCACACGCCGCGAAGGTGAGCTCATCATCGCGTCCGTCGCCGACACCGGTCCAGGCATCCGTCCCGAAGAGCTCGATCAGATCTTCAATCCTTTCTTCACCACGAAGCCGGTGGGTGAGGGAACGGGACTTGGCCTCTCGATCTCGGACGCGATCATCCGCGAGCACGGCGGCCAGATTCGCGTGTCGTCGCAGCCGGGCGAGGGCGCCGTGTTTACGGTTGAGCTTCCCATCGTCCACGCGCCCGTACCGCGGACGGGGGAGATTCCCGTTGAGCCGGTCCGCTCGACGCTGCCGCGCACGATGCTGATTGTCGACGATGAGCCGGCACTCCGCGCGGCGCTGTCGCTCTTTCTCGAGCGGGAAGGTCACACCGTCGATGCGGTCGCTTCGGGCCGCGAAGCGCTCGAGCACGCACGCACGCGGCGCTACGACGCGATTCTGCTCGACCTGCGGATGCCGGACATGTCGGGAGATGCGCTCTTCGAAGAGCTCCTCGCCAGCGATCCCGAGCACGCAGCCCGCGTGGTGTTCGCCACGGGAGACGTGGACAGCGAAGGGGCGCGCGCGTTCCTCGCGCAGGCTGGCCGGCCCTACATCTGCAAGCCGTTCGCGCTCGAGGAAGTCGCCGATCTCCTGTGTACGGAGGTGCGGCGCTAGCGTGGCCACGATCGTCATCATCGACGATGAAGTCGAGCTCGCCGCGGCGCTCGGATCGTTCTTCGAGCGCACGGGGCATCAGGTCGTGCGGGCGCACACAGGCGACGACGGCCTCGAGGCATGCATGCGCGTGCGGCCGGATCTCGTGCTGCTCGACCTCAAGCTGCCGGACGTGCAGGGCTTCGAGCTGCTCGACCGCCTTCAGCCGGATCAGCGTGTGGTCGTCATGGTCACAGCCCACGGCGACATTCCGCTCGCGGTGGAAGCGATGCGTCGCGGCGCGGAGAACTTTCTCACCAAGCCCGTCGAGCTCGAACACCTCGGCGTCGCCGCCGAGCGCGCGCTGGAGAAGGCGCGGCTTCGCGAGCTGAATCGTCACCTCATCGAGCGGCGCAGCGGGCGCACGACCGCCCTGCTCGGCTCATCGCCTGCGATGCGCGAGCTCGCACACCAGATCGAACTCCTCGCGACGGCGGAGCGGACGACGGTACTCCTCATCGGGGAGAGTGGAACGGGTAAAGGGCGTGTGGCGGAGATGATTCATGCGCTGAGCCCACGGGCGGGGCGTCCGTTCGTGGAGGTCGGCTGTGCGGGCCTATCCGCCCCCGCGCTCGACGCCGAGCTGTTCGGATACGAGGCGGGTGCGATCACCGGTGCGAAGGAGAGAAAGCTCGGACTGTTCGAGGTGGCGGACGGCGGCACGCTGTTTCTCGACGAGATCGGCGCGCTCGACGCCGCGGTTCAGCCGAAGCTCCTCAAGGTGATGGAGGGGAAGACGTTTCGCCGGACGGGCGGCACGCAGGAGATCACGGCGGACGTGCGCGTCATCGCCGCGACGGTCCGTGATCTCGCGAGCGAGGTCGTCGAGGAGCGTTTCCGCGAAGATCTCTACTACCGGTTGAGCGTCATGCCGGTGCACCTGCCTCCCCTGCGTGCGCGCGCGCGTGAGGACATGCTCGACCTGATCGCGCGCTCGCTGGAGGAATTGCGCGTGCAGCTCCCCGATGCGCCGACGGAGCTGACCGAGGCCGCGCTCGAGCAGCTGCTTCGCTACTCCTGGCCGGGCAATGTGCGCGAGCTGCGCAACGTCCTGGAGCGCGCAATGATCGTGGGCCGTGGCGCGCGGAAGATCGGTGCGGAGCACCTCCCGCCCGAGGTGCGCAACGCAACCGGCGCGGGGGTCGAGCGTCATGTTCCAAAGTCCCTCGACGAGGTCGAGCGTGCGCACATCGAGCGAACGCTCCGCGCGCACGGAGACAACCGCACGAGGGCCGCCAAGGAGCTCGGCATCTCGCGCGCGACGTTGATCAACAAGATTCGTGTGTATGGTCTGGAGCGACGGTAGGTCCCCCGGGCCTCAATGCTCAGGTTTGGCGCGGATGCAGCGGAGGCAAGCGATGACTCCAGCAAAGAGCACTTTCCCCGCGCGCGTCCAAATCCGAGTAATCCGCGCCGTCATCCGCCCAATCGTTCCACCAACGCTTGTGACGTTGGAGTTACTCTTGACGTTGGAGTTGCTCTTGACCTTGTAGCTGCCGGTGCGGGAGCGCGTGACCAGATGAAAGGAGATCAGCATGACCGAGCTCAAGGAGCGCGACTCGATGAAGTGCCGCAATTGCGGCAAAGAGGAGCGCGCATCAGAGGGATACCCGTGCGATGACTGCGGGACGTTCATCTGCCTCGTCTGCCAGATGCGCGGCGTCACGCTCTGCAAGGCGTGTCAGGAAAAGCGCGGGGTGACGCAGCCGACGTGAGCGGAGAGCTCATGCTCGTGCGCGCGCGCTTCGACCTCGACGATCGCAGCTACACCGTGATGGCCGAGCCGTCGTTCGACGCGGCCAAGGGCGCCTGGCAGGTGACGCTGGTGTTTCTCTCGCTCGACCGCTCGTTCTCGGCGCCGTTGCACAGCGCTCCCATCGAGACCGCCGTGCGGCGCGACGATCTGCTCGCCGCGCTCGGACGGGTCGAGGATCGCCGGATCGCGGTAGCCCTTCGCGCGATCGGCCTTCCCGTCCCGCGAATCCGCCCTGGGAAGTCACGTGGCCGTTAATCTCCGTTCACTCGGCTTGGCGGTCGGCCACGTCTCGGACGATATCGGCGCGACGGGGGTGACGGTCGTGCGCGGCATCGAAGAGCCCTTCCGCGCTGGGTGCGCGCTCCTCGGACGCGCCACGGGCACCCGAGAGCTCGATGCGCTCTCACCACGCCACCTCGTCGATCGCGTCGATGCGCTTGTGCTCGCCGGAGGATCGGCGTTCGGGCTCGACTCTGCCGGCGGCGTCATGCGATGGATGGAGGAGCGCGGGCGCGGCTTTCCCGTGGGCGTCGGCGTCGTCCCGATCGTGCCTGCTGCCGTTGTCTTCGATCTTGCGCCGTGCGGGTCACCATCGGCACGCCCGACGGCGACGATGGCGTATGAAGCGTGCGATCTCGCGAGCCCGGATCGCATCGCGGAGGGGAGCGTCGGCGCGGGGACGGGCACCACCGTCGGCAAAGCCGCAGGTCCGGATCGCGCGATGAAGGGCGGCGTCGGCCTCGCGGTGGAGACCGCGGGCTACCTTCACGTCGCCGCGCTTGCCGTCGTGAACGCGCTGGGCGACGTGCGCGACGGCGCCGGGCGTATCATCGCTGGCGCTCGCGCGGACACCGGCTTCGTCGATCTCTCGCGGGCGCTCGCGTCGGGATCGCTGCCGCCGGAGTCGCGCTTCGCGACCGGAGCGATGCAGAACACCACGCTGGCCGTCGTCATGACGAACGCGTCGCTCTCGCGCGAGGAGCTCACACAGCTCGCCGGCGCCTCGAGCGTCGCGCTGGGGAAGCGCATCAGTCCCGTCGGGACGTCGTTCGATGGCGACGTCGTCTTCAGCGTCTCGCCGCTGCGCGGCCCCCAGTTCCCCGCGCTACAGATCGAGGCGCTCGCCGTCGTTGCCCTGGAGTCAGCGATCGAGCGTGCCGTTCGCACCGCCCGCGGGCGCGATGGGATTCCCGGACTCGCCGACGGGTCGTGAGATGACCGTCGTGACCGTCCACGCGGCGATCGCGCCGATGCAGGCGCGGCCAGCGGCACACAGCGAGCAAGTCTCGCAAACGCTCGCCGGGCATCGCCTAACGGTCCTCGAGACGCAGGAGCCGTGGCTGCGTGTACGAAGCCGCGATGACTACGAAGGGTGGATCCATCGCGGCTTCCTCGACGCCGACCACGCGGCGTCATATGCGCGCGAGCGCACGTCGCTCGGCTGCGTTCTTCGTGAAGGATCGACCGAGCGCCGCCTGCCGCTGGGCGCCATTATCGCCGACGACGCGACGATTGCGAGTGGCGAAGCCATCGAGGCGCTCGAGTTGTCGCAGCGGTTCCCGCGCACCGGCGAGGCGATCGTCCGCAGCGCCAGAGAGCTCTACGCGGGAACGCCGTATCAGTGGGGAGGCATCACGCCCTGGGGCGCGGACTGCTCCGGACTCGTCCAAACGATCTTCGGATTGCACGGCGTCGCGTTCCCCCGAGATGCATCGCAACAGGCCGAGACCGCTCGCGCGATCGATGGCGCCCTCGAGTCGCTCGAGCCAGCCGACCTGCTCTTTTTCTCCGATCGCCCCGACCGCCGCGTCACACACGTCGCCATCTCTCTCGGCGGGCCGCGCGTCGTTCACCTCGCGCTCGGCCGAGGCGGGTATCGCGTCGAGGATCTGACGGACTCCAGCGACGATTACGTCAAGGCACTGCGCGAGCGCTATCGCTTCGCGCGGCGAGCGCTATAGGTCGCTACGAGACGATGCCTCCGGGAGGCGGCACCGGCCCGGAGCGCACTTGAAGCGTGATGTCCGCCTGACGCGCGCCGTCGAGGGCGATCGTCATCGTGTGCGCGCCGGTGCTCTCGATCGGAAGATCGATCGCTGCGATGAGCGGGAGATCCATCTCCGTCACGCCCGCGGGCGGCGTCCCCACGTCCAGCTCGCCGCCGCTCGACCACAGCTCCTTCCCCTCCGGTCCCGTCCATCGCAACACGACCGAGTGCGTTCCCACATCGGTGCGGCGACCCTTGAAGCGCACGACGAGGTGGGCCCGCGGATGAACCGTAGGAACGGTACCGACCTGCACCGCGTCGAAGACGCCGAGGATGTTGAGCTTTCCCTCCTGCGAGAGGTTGGCAGCGTCGCAGAAGAGCGCGAAGGAGACGTTCATGCGCGCAAGGTACGAGGGTGATCGGAAGGCGGGAAGGTGGCCTCATCCATTCACAGGCCATGACGCAGTGCGCCTCGTCGTCTAGCTTTCACGCATGGTGCGTCCTGAAGAATCGATATTAGTCATCGATTCATGCTTCAGCGAACTCGCGGGTGAAAGTCCCGTCCGGGTAAGCATCGGTGCGCCCGGTAGCAGGCCCCAACCGTGTGTCGAGAGA
>JBQTHJ010000041.1:0-23675 GCA_052389995.1 Gemmatimonadaceae bacterium
GGGTGCTCAGGGTGCTCAGGGTGCTCAGGGTGCTCAGGGTGCTCAGGGTGCTCAGGGTGCTCAGGGTGCTCAGGGTGCTCAGGGTGCTCAGGGTGCTCAGGGTGCTCAGGGTGCTCTGGGATCCAGCGCGTCCCTCAACGCGTCCCCAAGCAGATTGAACCCCAGCACCGTCATGCCGATCGCCAGGCCCGGGAAGACCGACGTCCACGGCGAGGCGCGGAGCTGGCTCAGGTCGCGTCCGTCGGCGATCATCGCGCCCCAGCTCGGCGTCGGCGGCTGCACACCGAGGCCCAGGAACGAGAGCGCCGCCTCGGCCATGATTGCGCCCGCCATGCCGAGCGTCGACGCGATCACGACTGGCGCGATCACGTTCGGGAGGACGTGGCGCGCGATGATGCGGAAGTCCTTCGCGCCGAGCGCACGCGCGGCGTGCACGTACTCGAGCTGGCGCACGACGAGGACCTGGCCGCGTACCAGACGCGCCATGCCCGCCCAGCCGACGATGCCGACCGTGACGAACACGACGAGGAGCGAGGGCTGAAGCGCGGCGACCATCGCGATGAGGAGGAGCAGCGTCGGAAACGCCAGCGTGATGTCGGCAAGCCGCATGACGACCTCATCGATCCATCGTCCGTAGTAGCCGGCGAGCAGTCCAAGGGTGAGGCCGAGCGCGAGGGCGATGCTCTGCGAGATGAGCCCGACAGCGAGTGAGACGCGTGCGCCGTAGACGAGACGCGCCCACACGTCGCGTCCTTGCACGTCCGTTCCCATCCAGTGCTCCCCCGAAGGAGCCTGGAGCTGTCCAACGAGATCGATCTGCACCGGATCGTAGCGCGCCAGCACCGGCGCGAGCAGCGCGCCGAGCAGGAGCAATGCGACGACGGCGAGCCCTATGCGCGCGCGCATGTCGCGGCGGAGACGGGCCCCCACCTCGCCGATCATGAGCGGGAGGTCACGACTCGCCCGCAGACTGAGACGAGCATGCACCCGGCGCACCGGCGCGGGTCGCGGTGGTTGGGAGGGACGTCGCGTGCCGCCAGGTCGGCGCGCATGCCGGCGATCGTTCGCAGCAACTCGTTCCTCACGCGCTCCGTGAAGTCGATGCGAAAGGTACGATGCGCGTAACGCAGATAGCCATAGCCGGCGAAGCGAGGCTCAGTCTCCTCGAGCAGGAGACAGTACGCGGCGAGCTGCACAATGTCGCGAAGCCACGGGGAGTCGCTCTCGCGCGCTGGCTTGAGCTCCACCGGCGCGATCCTGCCGTGCTCCTGCACGAGATAGTCCGGCTTGCCCGAGATCCCGTATCGCGCCGACCGAAGCACCCGCGACGGACGCGCCACGACCGAATCGCTCGCGACGACGCGTCCGCGGATGCCCGATCGACGCAGGATCATGACGCTCACGATGCCGAGCACGAGCGCGATCGCGATGAGCGCGACGATCAGCGCCATCGCCATGTGCGCCACGCGAGAACGGCGATGGCCGCGACGACGAGGAGCACAGCCAGCCACGCGAACGCGCGAGCCCACCAGAGAGACCACGCGTGGCGGCGGTGCGCGGCGTGACCTCCGCTGAAGCGGTCTCCCTGCTGCCCCGTCGTGACACCGCGCACCGCGCGCAACCACCACGCCCGCCGGCAATACGCGTATTCTCCCAGCTCCGAGGCGGAGATGAACCGCTCCGTCCTCGGCGACGTCGCGCCGGTCATGCGGTCGGGTCGCGAAGCTCTGGAGGCGTGTCGAGCGGCTGATGCTTCCACCGCCGGTGATGCCAGAAGTATTGCTCCGGCGTGCGCCGCACGAGCGCTTCGAGCATGCGCGTGTACGACGCGACGATGCCATCGATGTCGCGCTCGCGATCGCCCGTTTCCGTGTACGCCACCGGCTCGAACGACACGTGAAACCGGCCGTCCGGCTGACGGACCGAGGCGACGAACAGCGTGGGAACGTGATACCGCAGCGTGAACACCGCGGGTCCGCGAGGCGTCTTCGCCGGACGCCCGAAGAAGGGCACGTACGTCGACGCGAGATTCAGCACGCCCTGATCGGCGAGAAACCCGATCGCCCGCCCTTCCTTGATCGATCGCGTCGTACGGCGCACGGCGTCGGCGTCGTATACCACTGTCATCCCCAGATCGGCGCGTGTCTGATTCAAGTAGCGATCGAAGATGGGATTCGACATGCGCCTCACGATGACGTCGACGGGAATCCCACGGGCCGCAATGTACGCTCCAACGAGCTCCCAGTTGCCGAAGTGGCCGCTGATGAGGATCACGCCGCGCCCCTCCTTGACCGATTGCTCGAGGTACTCCCAGCCTGTGGCGTGCGATACGAGCTCGAGGACACCCGTTCGGCCGAGCCGCGGCATGAGCGCGGTCTCCACGGCGATTCGCCCGAGATGGTCGTACGCGCGGCGGGCCACGCGCTGAACCTGATCCTCAGCCCAATCCGGAAACGCCGCGGCGATCTGACGCTCGACGACCGATCGGCGCACTCCAAGCGGAGTGAAGCCGAGCCGGCCGAGTGCGCCGCCGAACGCCGAAGCACGTCGCCAGCGGAGGGCCGAGAGCGTCGCCACGGCGCCGCGAAGCGCCGCGTACTCGAGTCGATGCGCGATCGTCGTGCGCCGGCTCACCGCGTGGGTCGCCTCACGTTCGTGTCCATCGAGACCGATCGGCCGCGGCAGCCGCGGCTTTTTCGAATCCGTCGAGCATCGCCGCTTCGGTGAACTCGCGCGCGACGCGAGAGCGCCCGGCTGCTCCCATCGCGGCGCGCTGGTCATCGTGCGCGAGCAGTCGCGCGAGCGCGGCGGCCGTTGCCGGCGCGTCGCCGGGCGGCAGCAGGAGGCCGGCGATTCCATCGGCGACAAACGTCTCCGCGATGCCTCCGCGCTCAGCGAGCACCGGGACCTTCATCGCCATCAAGTCGAGGCAGGCGAAGGCGGCGGAATCGCCGGTCGATACGACCCAGCCGAGGTCGGCGGCGCGCAACACGGCCAGGTAATCGTCGCGCTCGCCGACGAAGGCGACGATCTTCGTGAGACCCAGCGCGGCGGCGTGCATGCGCAGATCCTCGTCGTCGGATCCGGGGCCGATGAGCGCCACGCGCAGATCCGGGTGATTGGGAGCAAGCAGTGACACGGCGCGAAGCATTGTCGCAGCCCGTGCGCGCGCGTCACGGTCGCACACGCCCACCACGAGCGCACTTTGCGCGCCGGCACCGAGAGACGGGCGGGGTACCGGCCGAATGGCCTCGTAGGACTCGACGTCGATGCCTAACGGTGCCGCGACCGGCTCGAAGCGCAACCGCTTCAGCACGGGGAGATCGCGGAGGTCTTCCTCCGTGCTGACCACGAGGCCGGTGGCAGCGAGACGCGTCGCCCACCGGCTCTGCTCGCCGACCGAGGACGCGGCGCCGCAGGGGACGCGGCGCACCATCGCCGACCGCCCGGCCAGAAAGGCGGCGAGCGAGGCAACCTTCTGCTCGCGCGGGGTGTGCACGAGCACGACTTCGGTGAATCGTCCCGCGAGCGCGCGACGCAACCGGACCGCCGACAGCATCCACGCGCCATCCATGCGCATCGGAACGACATCGTGCCCGGCCGTCGCGACTCGGGCCTCGACGGCGCTCTCGGGCGCGCACACGTAAGTGATCTGGTGGCCACGCGCGTGAAGCCCGCGCGCCGCGGCAGCGAACGCGCGGGCTTCGCCGGACCACGCGCGAGCGGAGTAATAGAAGAGGAGCCGCACTCAGGTCAGGATCTCTTCCCGCCTTGCCCTGCCCTCATCCCTGAACTGCAGCTGATACAGCCGCGCGTACGTCCCGCCGGCCGCGAGCAGCTCGTCGTGCGTCCCTCGCTCGACGATGCGCCCTCGATCGAGCACGAGGATCTGCGTCGCGTGCCGGATGGTAGACAGCCGATGCGCGATGACGAACACGGTACGCCCCTCGAGCAGCCGATCGATCGCCTCCTGCACGAGCCGCTCGGATTCGGTGTCGAGCGCCGACGTCGCCTCATCGAGGATCAGAATCGGCGGATCGAGCAGCAACGCCCGCGCGATGGCAATGCGCTGGCGCTGGCCACCCGAGAGGCGCGCTCCGCGCTCGCCGAGGATGGTGTCGTATCCCTGCGGAAGCTCGGCGATGAACGCATGGGCGTTGGCGGCGCGCGCGGCGGCCTCGATCTGTGCGTCGCTGAATCGCTCGGTGGGGCCGTACGCGATGTTGTTGCGCACCGTGTCGTTGAAAATCACCGTCTCCTGGCTCACGATGCCCATGAGGGTCCGCAGCGACCGCAGCCGAATGTCGCGCGTATCGACGCCGTCGAGCAGGATGCGGCCGCGCGTGGGCTCATAGAAGCGCGGGATCAGATCGGCGAGCGTGCTCTTCCCCGCCCCGCTCGCGCCGACGAGGGCGATGACGTCGCCCTTGCGCGCGACGAACGAGACATCGGTGAGCACCAGTTCGGCCTCGTAAGCGAACGTCATGCCGTCGAAGACGATGTCGCGCTCGAACCGGTCAACCTCGCGCGTGCCCCGGTCGGAGGCCATCTCGGTCGACACGTCGAGCACCTCGAACAGCCGGTCGGCCGCCGCGAGCGACGATTGCGCCGCCGTGGGGAGCTGCGAGAGCGCCTTGAGGGGCCCCAGCATGCGCATCACGAGGGTCAGGAAGACGAGGAACGCCGACGCCTGAATCGTGCGCGCCTCGAGCACGAGCGTCGCACCGTACCAGAGCAGCAGCACCGTGAGCGCGGTCGCGAGCGTCTCCGTGATCGGCTGCGCGAGCAACGCGAGGCGAGATGTCCGGACGAGCCCCTTCGAGTACCGATGGCTCGCGTCCACGAACTTCGCCTCTTCGTGCCCCTCGGCACCGAAGGACTTCACGAGGCGGATGCCGCTCACGCTCTCCTGTAGCACGCTCATCATCTCGCCATGATCGTCGTGGAGACGGCGATAACGCCTGCGCAGCCGCGACAGGAGCGGACGCAGGGCGAGAATGAGCGCCGGCGCGAGGAGCAGCGCGATGAGCGTGAGCCGTCGCGAGATACCCCACAGATACGCGATGTAGATGAGGACGACGGCCGCGCTCTGGATTGCCGACGTCACGATCTGCGTGATGAGCTGCTTGGTCTGCGCCGTGTCCGAAAGCACGCGCGACAGAATCTGCCCGGTCTTGTTCCGCGTGAACCAGCCGATCGGAAGCCGCTGGAGGTGGCGGTAGACCGCGTCGCGCAGATCGCGGGTGACATACTCCTGGAGCTGCACACCGAGCTGGCCGGCGAACCAGACGAAGAAGTTCTTGAGCGCGATCGTCACGAGCAGGATGACGATGACGTTCCGCAGCGAGACCATGGGGTTCGCCGGATCGAGCAGCTCCCCCACCGTGCGACGCAGGAACGTCGTCACCCATCCACCATCGACCGGGATGGGCTCCGCACCGAAGAGTGAGTTGAGGAATGGGATGAGGAGTGCGAAGGCGAATCCGTCGAGCGCGGCGGCGATCACGCTGCCGACGACGGTGCCCACCATGCGCCATCCGTGCGGGCGCAGGAAAGGAAGGAGCCGGCGATAGACGTCCCGACGCTCCACGCGCGTCTACCGGCGCGGTGTGAGCAGCGCGATCGGAAGAATCACTTCCTCCGGCGTGACGCCACCGTGCAGAAACGAGCCCCGATACCGCGTTTGGTACTCGCGCAACTTCGTCGGGTAGACGAAGAAGGAATCGCCGGTCGCGAGGAGGATGTTGCCACCCATCCCACGCCGCGGAAGACGCAAATCGTCCGCATTCGTGAACAGCAGCGCGTGCTCGGCGCGCTCGGCGCGCAGGTCCTCGCCGAACTTGTAGCGGAGATTGGCGGTCGCGTCTCGCTTCGCGAACACGGTCGCGGGCGACAGACAGTGGATGGAGCCGTGATCGGTGGTGAGCAGCACCGGGACGCGGCGGCGCTGCGCCTCGCGCAGGAGCGTGAAGAGCGCCGAGCGCTGGAACCACTGCCGCGTGATCTGTCGAAGCGCGATCTCGTCGCGTGCGACCTGGAACAGGATCGCCGATTCGCTCCGACCGTGCGTGAGCAGGTCGACGAAGTTGAAGACGAACGCACCGATTCCCTCGGCGGGGAGCGCGCCGGGCAAACGCCTCACGAGGTCATCGGAGTCCGCCGCCGTCGAGATCTTCTCGTAGCGCACCGGATACGGCTTCCCCGCTTCCGCGAGCTGGGCCTCCAGAAGTTGCCGCTCATGCGCGTTGAGCGTCTCGTCCTCGCGATCGCCCCACCAGTCGGGGAAGCGGGCAGCGATCTCGCCCGGGAACAGCCCGCTGAAGAGAGCGTTGCGCGAGTACGGAGTCGCCGTGGGAAGAATCGAGAAGTAATGCGTCGTCTCGATCTCGAAGAGCGGCGCGAGCAAGGGCTGGAGCACGCGCCACTGGTCGAGGCGCAGGCAGTCGACGACGACGAACATGGCCGCGCGCTCGCGATCGAGGATCGGCAGGACAAACTCGCTGACGACGTCGATGGAGAGCGGTGGACGGTCTCCCTCGAGATCGCGCAGCCAACGCGGATACTCGCGCCGAACGTACGCGGCGAAGTCGCGGCGCATGTTGGGGTACATGCCCTCGAGCGATTCGTGCAACCCCGTCTCACCGATCGCTGTGAGCTCGATGTCCCAGTCCACGAGCTCGCCGTAGCGCTCGATCCATCCGCGCCAGTCGAGTGCGTGATCGCGCTCCAGCTGAAGCGTGCGGAAGCGCTCGACGAACTGCCGGGCTACCGCCTGCTGACGGATCTGCGGCCCTTCGAGGATGCGTGTGACCACAGTGAGGACCTGACGCGGATTGATCGGCTTGACGAGGTAGTCGTTGATGTTGACGCCGATCGCTTCCCGCATGGTCTTGTCTTCCTCGCTCTTGGTCACCATGACGATGGGGAGCGCAGGATCGACGTCGCGAAGCTCGCGGAAGGCCTCGAGGCCGCGCTTTCCGGGCATCTGCTCGTCGAGCAGGACGAGCCCGTACGGACGCCGGCGCAGCATCTCGACCGCGTCCTCGGCGTTGGTGGCGGCGTCCACGTTGTAACCCTTGTCGCGGAGGAAGATACGGTGCGACTCGAGCAGATCCGCCTCGTCATCGACCCAAAGGATGCTCTTCGCGGGAAGTGGCATGAGCGAATCTTATGCTGAGACGTGCGGGGCTGAAAGACGATTGCGGATTGCGGATTGCGGACCAACGGCGTAAGAGCGTAATGGACCGAGGGCTCCGAGAGGAGTCGGAGACCTCCGCGCTCAGGATCATGCACGGAATCCGCACCCCGCAATCACGAGCTGCTGTGCCGAGTTCCCTTCCGCCCTACGCCGTCCCGCCCATTCACTTTCCATTCCGCGCACTCGCCATGCGCGCCGGGCGCGCGCCACTCGGCGGAGAGCGCGAAGTCGCGCTCGGCGCACTCATGATCGCGCGACTCGCGAGCGATGCGGTTGGCGAGCGCGCACTGCCGGAGCCCGCGCGCAAGGAGCGCGCTGCCGCCGCCAAGAGCTGGCTCGCGTCGCTTGCGATCCCCGCCCGCGCGCGCCCGCCAATGGCTCGCGCGCTCGAAGCAACCGCGCGCGAGTCCGACGCGGTGGCCGCCGCCCTCCAGGATGTCGCTCGCGCGCTGGCCCCTTGGCTCGACGAGCAATGCCTCGCGGAGCTGCGTGCCATTCTCGCGGCGCCGCTCGTCAATTCCCGATGACCCGGATCACCGACCTCTCGCCCCTTGGACGCGTCATGCGACGCGTGGATGCCGTGTCGGACGGAGCCCCTCCGGCGGACACCATTCCCACAGGATTTCCGAGCCTCGACCGCGCGCTCGGCGGCGGCGTGCGGCGCGGCGATCTGGTCGTCATTGGCGGTGACGTTGGCGTGGGAAAATCGGCGCTGGCACTCGCAATCGCGTTGCGCGCGGCGCAGGGTGGCCACACCGCCACGTTCTTCACTGGCGAGGCGAGCACGGAGCGCATCGTCGAGCGCGCGTTGTCACTCGAAGGGCGCGCGCGCATCGACGACATTCGCGGCGGGACGCTCGACGAGGCAACGCGCGCGTCGATCGGCGCGGCGGCCGTCCGTCTGCGCGAACGGATGCCCGATGTCTTCGGGCTCCCCGGAGCGGGAATCACCGAGCTCGCACTCGAGATCCGCTCCATTGCCGACGCCGCACTGGTCGTGATCGACCCGCTTCAGGCGCTCGCGTCCGGCGCGGTGACCCAGGACGAGCAGCTCGCGCATGCCGTCCGCGAGGTCAAGCGCGCAGCGGTCGACCTCAACGTCGCGGTCATCCTGACCGCGCACACTCCGTATCTCGACCCCACGCGCGCGAACCCGCGCCCGACGCTCGCCGACTTCGGCGCCCTCGGAGCTCCCCAACAGCATGCCGACGTGATCCTGGGCCTCTTCCGCGAGGAGCTTTACCCGTCGCTCCAGGGCGCGGAAGGCGCGACCGAGCTGGCGATCCTCAAGAACCGGAATGGGGCGAGCGGGATGTACGTCGATCTCTACTTCTACAAGCAGTGGCTCAGGTTCGAGGATATGGCGGAGTAGGAACGAGGAATGAGGAACGAGGAAGCACAGGTGGAGTCGTGCGCTGAACCTTCGGGGCCATTTCCTCGGTTCTCGGTCCTCGTTCCTTGTTATATTTCGCCTCCTCAACTCTCCCCGCGCGATGGCTGGTCACAGCAAGTGGAAGCAGATCAAGCACTACAAGGCGGCGGCCGACGCCAAGCGCGGCGCGCTGTTCACCCAGCTCATCCGTGAGATCACGGTTTCAGCCAAGACCGGGGGCGGCGACCCGGACGGAAATCCGAGGCTGCGCACGGCCATCGAAGCGGCGCGCGCGGCGTCGATGCCCAAGGACAACATCGAGCGGGCCATCAAGAAGGGGACGGGCGAGCTCGAGGGGGTCAGCTACTCCGAGATCACGTACGAGGGGTATGGCCCGGGCGGCGTCGCGATCCTCATCCACACGCTCACCGACAATCCGACACGAACCGTCGCCGACCTCCGCCACAAGTTCTCGCGCGGCGGCGGTAATCTCGGCGCAACGAACTCGGTCGCGTGGATGTTCGAGCGGAAGGGACAGATCTACATCGATGCCGCGAAGGTAGAGGAGGACGCGGCCCTGGAGGCCGCCCTCGACGCCGGCGCCGAGGACTTCACGCGCGACGGTGATCAGTTCCTCGTCACGACCGATCCGACGACGCTGCACCAGGTGAAAGGCGGGCTCGAGTCCAAAGGCATCACGGTGCAGGAGTCGGAGATCGCTCACATCCCGAAGAACACCGTGCGCGTCGAAGGGAAGATCGCCGAGCAGCTGCTCAAGCTGCTCGAGGAGGTCGAGGACCTCGACGACGTGCAGAAGGTGGCGGCGAACTTCGACATGGATGTGAGCGAGATGGCTGGGGCATGACCGAACGAGGAACGAGGAACGAGGAAGAGGCGACCGGGCCTGACTGCGCGTTGCCCTCGACGCGCGTTTCCTCGGTCCTCGTTCCTCGTTCATGATCGTCCTCGGTATCGACCCCGGCACCGCGCTCACTGGCTACGGGGTCGTGCGCGGCGAGCCGTTCGGGTCGCTCGCGCTCGTCGAGTGCGGCGTCATTCGCACGAGCGCTCGTGATGCGCTTCCGGTGCGGCTGCGCGAGATCCATGAGGACGTGCAGCGACTGATCGAGCGGCACGCACCCGACGCCCTCGCGGTCGAGGACGTGTTCTACTCGCGAAACGTCCGCACGACTCTCGTCCTCGGGCATGCACGCGGTGTCGTGCTGCTCGCGGGCGAGCAGGCGCAGATTCCCATTCACGAGTATCCGCCCGCCGAGATCAAGAAGGCGGTGGTCGGCACGGGAGCGGCAACGAAGGAGCAGGTGCAGTTCATGGTGACCCGTCTCCTGCGATTGCGCACGGCGCCGCAGCCGAGCGATGCCGCCGATGCCGCGGCTGTCGCGCTCGCGCACATCATGTCGGCGCGACTGCCGCGCATCGGCGACATGGGACGCGCGGCGTCGATCGCGCTCGGGACGCGAGTCGCTCGCGGGCGAAAGACGTGATCGCGCACGTTCGCGGCACGCTCGTCGCGAAGGAGCTCGATCGCGTCGAGATCATGACGGCGGGCGGCACCGGCTACGAGCTTGCGGTGCCGCTCTCGGTGTACGAGACCTTGCCCAAGGTCGGCGACGAGACAGCGCTGCACACGCACCTCGTGGTGCGCGAAGACGGGTGGCAGCTCTTCGGCTTCGCCACCGTCGTCGAGAAGCGTGTCTTCCAGCGCCTGCTCACGGCATCGGGAATTGGGCCCGCCCTCGCGCTTGGCATGCTCTCGACGCTGTCCGCGGAGCGCCTCGTCCGCGCGATTCGAGAAAGGGACCTGCCGACCCTCCAAGGCGTGCCTCGGGTCGGGCGGAAGAAGGCCGAGCGGCTGATCCTCGACCTGGCAGACAAGCTGGACGACGTGCAGGCCGATGGCGGAGGAATGGCGCGTCCGGACGGCGCAGGCGCAGACGATGCGATACGGGCTCTCGTATCGCTGGGATACGCCTCGATCGATGCCGAGAAGGCCGTCCGCGCGGCCCTTGACGAAGGGGGACACGGGCTGTCGGCACCCGAGCTCATTCGTCGCGCGCTGTCAAAAGTCAGCACTCGGTAAGGAAACGCTCCATCCCCAACGACGGACGCCTTCCGCGCGTATTCTCTCGATGATTCTTCCACTCCTGCTATTCAGTGTCGCCGCCGTTCAAGCCCAGGACACGCTCCGACTGTCACTTCCCGAAGCCGTGACACTTGCGCTTCGAGATGCGGATGAAGTGCGGCGCGCTGCCGCGGACGTCGCCCTCACCGAGGCCCAGGTGACGACGTCGCGTGCAAGCGCGCTTCCACAGCTTCGACTCACCGGGACGTACACCCACGTGTTCGCGAATGCGCGCGCGCGCGCCGTGAACCAGGTCTTCAATCAGCCGAACACGTACAACGTCAACGCGAATCTCTCGCAGACGCTCTTTCAAGGCGGACGCGAGTTCGCATCGTATCGCGCCGCGCGGCGCGTTCGTGAAGCAGCGAGGCTCACCGCTGGTGAAACGCGCTCCGAAGTTGCGGTTGGCGTTCTGCGCGCCTACCTCGCTGCGTCGCTCGCCGATCGAGTCGAGCGCATCCGCGGGGAGAACCTCATTCTCGCCAGCCAGCGCGTCCAGCAATCGGAGCAACTGTTCACGGCGGGACGCGTGGCGCGGTACGACGTGCTGCGCTCGCGCGTCGAGCGCGCGAACCTCGAGCCGCTCGTGATCGCGGCGCGCAATGATCGCGAGATCGCGCTGCTCGAGCTGCGTCGTCTCCTCAACCTCCCTGCGGAGGCACCCGTCGCGCTGACGACGACGATCGACTCGGCGAGCGTTCCGATGATTCTCGCCGCCGCGTCGCACGACGGAGCCGACGGCACCGATCGCGCGTCGGTGCGCGCGGCCGAGCTCACGGTGCGTGCGCGGCAGGACGCCGTATCGATTGCGCGGGCGGACTGGCTCCCGACGATCTCGGTGTTCTTCCAATCGGGCGTCCAGGCGTTCCCGCAGAGCGGATTTCCGCCGGGGCGTGGGGAGACGGCCTTCCGATTCTGCCCCGAGGGCTCGCCGGCGGATCGAACGTGTCAGAACGGTGGCTGGTTCGGCGACCGCACGATGGGCGTGAATTTCTCGTGGCCGTTGTTCGACGGACTGCGCTCCAAGGGACAGATCGATCTGGCGCAGGCGCAGCTCGAGGTCGCGGAGATTGCGTTCGCGCAGGAGCGCGAAGCCGTCGCCCTCGAAGTCGCCCGGGCCCGGGCGGAGCTCTCGCGCTCTCGGGCCATCTTCGCCGCGCGACGTCAGACCGTGACGGAGGCCGACGAGGCGTTTCGTCTCGCATCGCTGCGCTATTCGCGCGGAATCGGGACGTCGCTGGAGGTCTCTGACTCGCAGCTCCAGTTGCTCATTTCGCAAACCGACGAGGCGCAGAGCGCCGTCGATCTCTATCTCGCCGCCGCGGAGCTCGCGCGCGCGCTCGGCCGCCCGATTCCGCTTCCCGGCGGGTCCCTCATCTCGCCGCAAACGACTGTCGATGCACGATAGATTCGCTCTCCGCGCCCTCTCCTCCCTCGCGCTTGCCGCGCTCGTCGCCTGCGGCGGCGGTGAGGGCGACAGTGGGAACCAGGCACAGGCGGCGCAACGCAGTCCCAATGGTGCGGGCGGTGGACGCGCGCCGGGTGGTGGGGGTGGTGGCGGCCCGTCGGTCGCACTGTCGACCGAGGATGTCGCCACGGTGCGCCGCGGCGCGATCGAGGAAAGCGTCCCACTTACCGGCGACCTGCGTCCCATCGAGACGGTCGCCGTTCGCGCGCGCATCGAGGGTGACATCACGGGGGTCTACGTTCGCGAGGGCGCCCACGTACGCGCGGGACAGTTGCTCGCACAGTTCGACGCCGGCGATCAGGAGAGCGCACGGCAGAGCGCGATCGCCTCACGAGCTGCTGCGCAGTCGGCGCTGTCGACGGCCCAGTGGAATCTCGATCAGTCGCGTGAGCTGCTGACAGCGGGCGCCGTTCCGGAGATCGACGTGCGGAGCGCCGAGCAGGCGGTGGCAACGGCGCGGGCGCAGCTGGCGGCGGCGGACGCGCAGGTGCGCGCGACATCGACGGAGTCGCGCGATACGCGCGTGCTCGCGCCCACGACCGGTGTGCTCGACCGCCGCTTCGTGGAGACCGGCGAGCACGTCACGCGCGGGACGCAGCTCTTCACCGTCGTGCGGACCGATGTGCTGGAGCTCGCGGCGACGGTGCCAGCTCGTTATGCGAGCCAGGTGCGCACGGGGCAGGCGACGCGGTTCGTGGCCGACGCGCGCACCATCGAGGGGCGCGTCGTGCGAGTGAGCCCGACGATCGATCCCGCGACGCGGTCGATCACCGTGTACGTGCAGGTGCCGAATCCCGCGGGCGCGCTCAAGGGCGGGACGTTCGTCTCCGGACGCGTGGTCGGTCGCACCGTGCCGGAAGCGCTCGTCGTGCCGGCGCCAGCGATTCGCCAGAACGAGGACGGCACGCCCTTCGTCTACGCAATCGAGAACGAGGCGGTGGCGCAGAAGCCGGTGCAGGTGGGGCTCGTCGATGACGGCGCGGGTATCGCCGAGATCCTGTCCGGTCTCGAAGAAGGGGATCGCGTGATCGTCGGCAACGTCGGCACGCTCGGTCGCGGGATGCACGTGCGCGTCGTCGACCGCGACGACCGCCCGTCGCCTCGTTAGGCGGAGGACCGGCATGTTTCTCTCGGACGTCTCGATCAAGCGGCCGGTGTTCGCGACCATGCTCATGGTCGCGCTCGTCGTGCTCGGCATCGTCTCGTACCAGCGACTGGCGATCGACGAATACCCGGACGTGACCTATCCGGTGGTCGTCGTGCAGACGACGTATCCGGGTGCGTCGCCCGAGGTGATGGAGCGCGAGGTGTCGCGTCCGATCGAGGAAGCGCTCAACACCGTGCAGGGGCTGTACGAGGTGACGTCGACGTCGTTCGAAGGGAGCTCGCTCGTGCGCGTGCAGCTCAACCTCGGCGTCAACGTCATGGAGGCGCAGCAGGACGTGCAGGCGAAGGTCGCCCGCATCCGGCGACAGCTCCCGCGCGACATTGACGATCCCATCATCGTCCGCTTCGATCCGAACGAGCGGCCGATCATGTCGATCGCGATCCAGAGCCCGGACCGTCCGCTCCGCGAGCTGACCGACATCGCGGAGGAGATCATCGCGCCGCGGCTCGAGGCGATCTCCGGTGTCGGCGGCGTCAATCGCGTGGGGGGCGTGGAGCGGCAGATTCGCGTGCAGCTCGATCACGCGGCGATGCGCTCGTATGCAGTCAGCCCCGCACAGGTATCGGCAGCGCTCGAGCGCGAGAATCAGGAGGTCCCGGCGGGACGCGTGCAGTCAGGGCAAACCGAGCGGCTCGTGCGCGTCACGGGGCGTGTCGAAGAGCCGACGGCGTTCCGTGACATCGTCGTCGCGGTGCGCGACAACGTGCCGATTCGGCTCTCCGATGTGGCGACGGTGGTCGATGGGACGGCGGACCAGCGGAGCGCCGCCCGATACAATGGTGCGCCGGCGGTGGCGCTCGACCTGCTCAAGATCTCGGGAGCGAACACGGTCAACGTCGCCGATGCGGTGCGGCGCGTGGTGACCGAGATCGAGCGGCAGATGCCGTCGGACATCCGCCTCGCGGTGATTCGCGACGATTCCCGTCGCATCCGCGAAGCGCTCTCCGACGTGCAGCTCACGATCCTCCTCGGCGCGGTGCTGACGATCGCCATTATCTACCTGTTCCTGAACTCGTGGCGCTCGACGGTCATCACCGGACTGACGCTCCCGGTCAGCATCATCTCGGCCTTCTTCATCATGTGGGTGTTCGGCTTCACCGTGAACACCATGACGCTGCTGGCGCTCTCGCTCGCCATCGGACTGCTGATCGATGATGCGATCGTCGTCCGCGAGAACATCGTCCGGCACATCGAGATGGGGAAAGACCACCATCGCGCCGCGCGCGAGGGCACCGACGAGATCGGCCTGGCCGTGCTTTCGACGACGCTCGCGGTCGTGGCCGTCTTCATCCCCGTCGCGTTCATGGGCGGGATGATCGGCAAGATCTTCCTCCAGTTCGGCGTGACCGTTGCGTTCGCGGTGCTCGTGTCACTCTTCGTCTCGTTCACGCTCGACCCGATGCTCTCCAGTGTCTGGGCGGATCCCGAAGTTGAGGGCGGAACGAGGAACGAGGGACGAAGAAAGCGCCGCTTCTCTATCCGTCGAGTCGCGAGCGCGTTCAACGATCGGTTCGAGCGGTTGGCCGACCGCTATCCCGGTTGGCTCGACTGGGCGCTCCGGCGACGGTGGACGGTGATGGGAATCGCGGCGGCGTCGGTCGTGATCGCGTTCCTCATCCTCCCGCGCCTCGGCTTCACGTGGATGCCGGAGGCCGACGTCGGTGAATTCTCGATCGGCTTCCGCGCGCCGCCAGGGTCGCGTCTCCAATACACCCTCGATCGCGGCGAACGGCTGAGCTCGATGGTGCGCGAGAACCCCGCGGTCGCGTTCACCTATCTCAATATCGGTGGCGGATTCCGAGGGTCGCCGAGCAGCGGCTCGGTGTTCGTGAAGCTCACGGATCGCGAGCACCGCGACCAGCACATGAGCGACGTGCAAAACGCGCTGCGCGCACGGCTGCGCGAGATCCCAGGCATCCGCGCGAACGTGCAGGGCTCGCGCTCGATCTTCGGCGGCTACCGGCAGCCCATTGCCGTGAACGTGCAAGGGCCGGAGCCGTCGCGTCTCAAGCTCCTCGCGGCGCAGGTGCTGGAGAAAATGCGGACGATTCCTGGCGTCGCGGAGCCGCAGTCGAGCGACGAAGGCGACATCCCGCAGCTCGACGTGCAGGTCGATCGCCAGCAGGCGTGGGCCGCGGGACTCGGCATCGGGAGCATCGCGTCAACGCTACAGCCGCTCTTTACCGGCCAGCGCGCCACGCAGTGGGAGGACGAGCTCGGCTACTCGCACGACGTGGTGGTCGTGTATCCGGATTCGATGCGCGCGTCCGCCGAGGATGTCGCGACGATTCCGGTGCTGAGCAGTAACATCGATCCGCGCACTGGGCAGCAGGCAGTGATTCCGCTCGTGCAGGTCGCGCAGGTGAAGGCGGGCATCGGGCCGCAGCAGATCGAGCGCAATTCGCTTCAGCGCCAGATCTCGATCTCGTCGGGCGTGCTTCCGGGCTACGGCGTCGGCGACGTCGCCAAGGCGGTGGAAGCCTCGATCGACTCGCTGAGTTTTCCGCCGGGGTATCGCACGGTATTCGGCGGCGACGTGCAGAATCTGAACGAGACGAAGGGCTACGTCCTGGAAGCGATCCTGCTCGCCGTCATCTTCATCTATCTGATTCTCGCGTCGCTCTTCGGCTCGTTCGTGCAGCCCCTGTCGATCATGCTCGCGCTGCCGCTGTCGTTCATCGGCGTGGCGCTCGCGCTTCTCGTCACCAACGGATCGCTCAACGTGATGACGATGGTCGGCATCATCATGCTCATGGGTCTGGTCACCAAGAACGGCATCCTGCTCGTGGATTTCACGAACCACATGCGCAGCGAGGGGCATGGCCGGCGTGATGCGCTTCTCCAGGCAGGTCGCATCCGTCTCCGTCCGATCATCATGACGACGGCGGCGATGGTCTTCGGCATGTTGCCACTGGCGCTCGCGATCGGCGAAGGCGCCGAAGAGCGCGCGCCGATGGCGCGCGCGGTCATCGGCGGTCTGATCACGTCGACGCTGCTGACGCTGCTCGTGGTGCCGGCGATGTATACGCTGCTCGACGACTTCGCGGCGTGGATGCGACGGAAGCGCGGGACGACCGTGCACGGCGGCGTTGCCGGAAGAGAGCCGGAACCAGCGATCGGAGACTGACGCACCGAGCTCCTGCTTGATCTTGAAGGCGCACACGCGCACGTTCCTCCAGCGTTTATCCAAGGAGACAATGCGCCTCGCCCTCATCATCCTGCTCGCAGCGTGCACTGCGTCGTCCGGCGGGACTCCGGGCGCCGACACCATTGGCGTGGCGGCTGCGCGCGAGGCAGTCATGCAGGCGGATCGGGATTTCGCCGATGCGTTTCGGAGCCGGCGCGTCGAGGGGTGGGTGTCGTGGTTCGATACCGCCGGCGTGCAGGTCGAGCCTCGAGGCACGATGCCGCGCGGGCACGACGCGATCCGCGCGCACATGACAGCGACCTCCGGAGACACGGCGATGGTTCTCGCGTGGCGGCCCACCGAGGCGCACGTCTCGAACGACGGATCGATGGCGTACACCATCGGCGACTACGACTACTACGTACGCGGCCGCGATTCCGCGCGCACCGCGAGCTCGGGCCAATATCTTACGGTATGGCGTCGTCAGGCAGACAGCTCGTGGAAGGTGATGGCCGACATCGGCTCGCCACGTCAACGTCCCCAGTAGGTCCCCCTTAATGCTCTGAAGGCGCTATCTCGTGCCTCGGTACGCCCGCGGGGTGCGTCGATGCCTCCCGCATTGGATTGTGACCTCTGATTTTGAGGCGATCGTTTAGATGGTTCAGCGTCGACGTGTGAAAAAAACCGCCCCCAAGGCGCATTCGCCTCGCAAGCGGCGCCCTGCCAGTCCTCACCCGTCTCGCAAGGGCTCGATGAACCATCATCCCTCCAGCCTGATAAACAAGCTGCCCCCTGGCGTTAGGCCCGTTCTCGAGACACCACTCGGTCAGCTATATCGAGGGGATTGCAACTCACTTTTTGTCTCGATACCAGACGAGTCGATCGACATGGTGTTTGCCGATCCGCCTTTCAATCTCGGCAAGGACTACGGCCAGGCGATCTCCGATAAGCTGGGCGCCGCTAATTATCTCGCCTGGTCGTATTCCTGGTTGAACGAGTGCGTCAGGGTGCTCAAGCCTGGTGGAAGTCTGTTTGTGTTCAACCTTCCGCGCTGGTTGATTGAGTACGGCTCTCATCTAAACGCATCGGGCCTCAGTTTCCGTCACTGGCTTGCGATGCGGATGCCCAAAGCCTATCCCCGGGGAAAACGGCTTTCCCCTGCCCATTACGGGTGCCTGTACTACACAAAGGGCGAACCTACGACGTTCAACCGTGTCTACGTTCCTATTCAGACGTGCCGACACTGCGGCGGCGAGATCCGGGATTACGGCGGACACAGGAAGGCGCTGAATGAACGTGGCATCAACTTGATGGATGTGATTGACGCCCCTGACGATGTGTGGCTCGACGCGCCTCAGGCGTTGCCGAGGAACGAAGCTTGGACAGAGGCAGATGATCTTTGGGACGATGTGCCCCCTGTTCGACACAGTAGATACAAGGTTAGGGGTGCCAACGAGCTCGCGCCGATCATGCTCGAGAGACTCATCGGAGTCGCCACGGTAGCGGGCGATATCGTCTTTGATCCATTCGGTGGATCAGGAACGACCTACTTCGCCGCTGAGAAGTTGCATCGGCGCTGGTTAGGCGTTGAGCTTGGAGATACCGGTCCTGCAGAAAGGCGACTGAAGGACCTTCTCGCGGGCAATCATTCGTCCTGGGAGTCGGCTCGCGGCCAGTTTCGAGGACGGAATAGCAAGAGTGACCAGCTCCCCCTGCCTATCAGCCCAGAAGGTTGATGGCAAAGGTCGTTGAAGAATTACCGTTCGATGGCGTCTCGGAAAAGGTCGATCGCCTGGGGCTTGGGGCGCTGCTCAGCGAGTTGCGTCAAATCGTGTCCGATTTCCCGCTCAGAGTTGAAGAACGGCGGAACGCCAATGGAGGAGCGGCGATACGCAAGTTGCTGGACGCGCGATTCGCAGCCGCCTCCGGGTGGACGACAAAAAAGACGGGTGACATCGATTGGCGAAAATGTCACGTAGTGAACGGAACGCGCGTGTGCATAGGGGTGGAGATTCAATTCTCGGCTCGAAGCGACCTGCTCGCTATCGATGTCCATCATCTTCGAGACGCCATAACCGACGGCGAGATCGACGTGGGTATCCTCGTCGTCCCGAGCGACCGTCTGAGCGTGTTTTTGACCGATCGGGGGCCTTCGCAGAGCGCAGCGATCCGCCACATTCGTGGGGCGAGGGCGCAAGATCCACCACTTCTGGTCTTGGTACTCGAGCATGACGGCCCCGGCGCTGCTCTACCGAAACAAGCCAAGCGTCGACTGAGTGAGGAAGGGTAACGAATGATCCGCGCCGCGCGCACAGTGACGTTCACCGAGTCGGTCATCCGCGAGATGACGCGGCTCGCGAATCAGTACGACGCGATCAATCTCGCGCAGGGGTTTCCCGACTTCCCCATGCCCGAGGCGATGAAAGATGCAGCCTGCACGGCGATTCACGGCGACATCAATCAATACGCGATCACCTGGGGCTCCCCTGCCCTGCGCCTGGCGATCGCCGAGAAGTATCGCCGCTGGTACGAGATGGAGGTCGATCCCGAGCGCGAGATCACGGTGACGTGCGGTGCCACCGAGGCAATGGCGTCTGTATTTCTCGCGCTGTTCGATCCGGGCGATGAGGTGATCATCCTCGAGCCGTTCTACGAGAACTATGGGCCCGACGCGATCCTCGCCGGCGCATCGCCGGTCTTCGTGCCGCTCGACGCGCCCGACTGGCGGCTCGATCCCGATCGGCTGCGCAGCGCGTTCTCGTCGCGCACGCGGGCGATCGTCGTCAACACGCCGCATAATCCCACCGGTCGTGTTCTGACGAAGGAGGAGATCTCGCTCATCGCCGAGCTGTGCATCCAGCACGACGCGTGGGCGATCACCGACGAGATCTACGAGCACATTCGTTATGCGGGCGGCCATCACCCGATTGCCACCTTCCCGGGAATGCGCGAGCGGACGGTGACTATCTCCGGCCTCTCGAAGACGTTCTCCTGCACCGGCTGGCGACTCGGCTACGCCATTGCGCCGGGCGAGCAGTCGCTGGCGATCCGGAAGGTGCACGACTTCCTGACGGTGGGCGCCCCGGCGCCGCTCCAGGCCGCGGGCGCGGTGGGGATGGCGTTCGGCGCCGACTACTACAACCACCTCGCGCTGGAGTATCGCACGCGGCGCGATCTCATCGTGCGTGCGCTGGAGGAAGCGGGGTTCCGATTCTCCGTCCCCGAGGGCGCCTATTACGTGCTCGTCGACTTCTCCGAGCTCAGCTCGCTCCCCGATGATGAATTCTCGCGCTGGATGACGCGCGAGATCGGGGTGGCGCCGGTCCCGGGCTCGAGCTTTTACCACGACGCGGCGTTGGGCCGGCATATGGTGCGGTTCGCGTTCTGCAAGAAGCTCGAGACCCTGGAGCGGGCGGCCGAGGCGTTGAGCCTCGTGCGAATCACGGCCTAGCGAGCGGGCTCGGCAGGCGGCCTTGACCCGCGAGCGGAACCACCGTAGCCTAACGGAGATCTCTTGCTCCGGAGCCCCCGCATGCGGCTCCTTCTGCCAGCTGCCGCTATCGTTCTGGCGTGCGACATTCGGTCGGTCGACGCGCAAAAGCCGACGCGCGATGACTATATCGGGCACTTGCCGACGCCGCCGTCGATTGTCGCGCAAACCGATGCAAGCCGACGCCTTCAGCTATACGGCGATCGCACGACCCCTACGTACACGGACCGGCATCCCGTCGATGGTATCGACGACGCTCGAGCCCGGCTGCTCCTAAGTATTGCGGAGCGATTCTCGCCGATTCTCCGCCGCAACAACAACTTCCAGGTTCCGCGACACTTTCTCGATCTGCTTGCCGCCCCGTCCTGGTTACACCTCGATGTCTGGCAGGGCGGACGACGTATCGCGTCGGACTCGGTCGCTTTAAAGCCGGAACCGCCGCCGGTGTCCGGCGACGGCGGACACGGTTCCGGCGTTCGGGCGTCGGACGATGAGAAGCTCCGAGCGCTTGTCAGCGCGCTGCACCCCACGCGGCCTCGAACGCGGGTAGTTCCCGCGGGCGGCCGCGCGGATACCATTCTCTTCGTCGATATTCCCGGGGACGATGAGCGATCGTGGCGCCAATCCTTTGAACGCCACACGGCACCCCCGCGCACCTTTGCTCATTTCTTCCTCGAAGACGCGCCGACACGAGACGGCGCGCCGCGCGTTCATTTCGAGATTCAGTACTGGTTCTACTACCCCTTCAACGACAGCGCAAACAATCACGAGGGAGACTGGGAACACATCACCGTCTGCATTACCACGCGCGCGCGGGCTCTCGAGCAAGGCGGGGATCCCGCCACCCGTGGTCTCCCGAGCGCGCAGGATGCTCTGCGGATCATGTCCTCCGATGACGCGTTCGTGCTCGATTCGCTGGTCATCCGCGAGGTCGACTACTACTTCCACCACAATGTGATGACACTCGACTATCTCGCCGCGCTCGGCTCAGAGCCCGAGCCCGCGAGGGGTCAATATGTCAGCATCTGGCAGGATCGCAGCTTCATACGGCGAGTGACGAGGGGCCGTCTCGCTGCGGCGGAAGGTCGGCTTGCAACGCATCCCATTGGGTACATCGGGGGCAACAACCTCGGTCCGGACGAGCTGATACGCGTTCTCCCGCGGTTGCATCGGTCATTCAATCGGAACTCCGACGCAACCTATCCGTTTCCGGGAGTCTGGTTAACGGTCGGCCCGCTAGGGATGACCGAAAAGGTGCGTGGATCAGCGGTCCCCCCGATCCGAGAAGATGTGGGCCCGAGCACGTCGTGGCGCGAGCTCATTGCCGACGAATCCTTTATCACATTCGGCGCTTCGGAGATCACCCTCATCCCGGACTGGGAGAGACTCGACTCGCTCGTGCTCACGAACGCCGAGGCACGTCTCAGGTGGAGTTGGATGATTCTGCCGATTCGATGGGGATTCCCGGCCGTGGCATCGCCAGGCGCCGGGAGCTTGAAGCATACCAACCTCGGTAACCTCGGACCGTTTGGGCCGACCTACAACAATGCCTGGAACCGGCGCGGGGCGACCGACGAGTATCACCGTTTCGACCCTACTATCCTGTACACGCCGACCTCGCCGACGACTCCGTGGTCGAATCTGGTGAGCGGCTGGGGAATCCTGAATCTCCCGCTCGCCATCTTCGGACTCACGCCTGGCGGGAATGTGGCAGTGACGCAGCTCGCGCCCTGGCTCACGGGCGCCCTGCACCTCGCGAACAAGCCCCCGTCGAAGACAATTACGCCGGGGCGTCTGCCGTTGCGGTTCACGGACGCCAGCGCGGGCACGTACCGGCAGGGTCAGGCGAGCCGCCTTGCCCGGCTGCTGCCTCACGAGGAGCATCCCACCCTCGCACCACTTCTGCAAAACGGCCGCGTTCTCGATGAGCGAGCATCAGCCATCGATGGACCGCGATTCACCTTCAATCTGTTTTTCACCAACCGCGTGTCCGCAGAGAACTCCGTGAGCTGGGGTGTTAGCGACGTCGCCTATCTCATCGAGGCTCTCGACGGGTCGGACAGCGTGCGCGTCTATGGAAAGGTGGCGCTCCGCGAGTTCACCGGCGGGTTCCGCGTCGTTGCGTTATCGGCGCTCGGAGGGCGGGTCCGGCTCTCTACGAGGATAGGCGCAGGATGGATGAAGTATGTCGTGAGGCAAGTCCGTCTCGATGATGCGGGACTCGCGGACGCAGAGTTTCGAGGCGGTCGTCTCCCGTCCGTTCTTCCCTCGAAGCGGTGGATTCCAAACGCCGGATACCTTGGCCTCGGCATCGAGCTGTTCGCCCCGCGAGAGCGCTATCTGCTCCGACGGGTGGGTTACGGAATTCGGGCTGACCTCACGGGCGTTCAACACCGACTCGACGACCGCGCTCCCGGAACCAAACACGGGCCCACGCACCATCACACCGATATCTCCTTGGGGCTCGTCTTTGGCTGGTAACGACGCGAACCGACCGGGTTGATCGCCCGTCAGCTTGTCGAAGCCAGCCGGCGCGCTGAAGTTCACAGTGACGCTGTGCACCCAAAGGGTGGCTTTCGGCATATCTTCGGCTAGATTTCGACCCGCACCCTGACCCGAGAACCCGTGTCCAGAGCCGAAATCACCACGCCGGAAGTCCTCGCCGAAGAATCCGTCGTCGAGCTGTCGCTTCGCCCGCAGCGCCTCGCGGAGTTCATCGGACAGCAGAAGGTGAAGGACAGCCTTCGCATTTACATCGATGCCGCGCTCGCGCGCCGCGAGCCGCTCGATCACGCGCTCTTCTATGGCCCGCCCGGACTCGGCAAGACCACGCTCGCCGAGCTCATCGCGCGCGAGATGGGCGTCAACATTCGGACGACGTCGGGGCCCGCGCTCGAGAAGCCCGGCGACCTCGTCGGCACGCTCACCAATCTGCGGGAGGGGGACATCCTCTTCATCGACGAGATCCATCGCCTGCGCCCGATCATCGAGGAATTCCTCTATCCGGCGATGGAGGACTACAAGATCGACATCCGGCTGAGCGAGGGCCCCAAGGCGCAGACGATCACGATGCCGATCGAGCGGTTCACGCTCATCGGCGCGACGACGCGCTTCGGCATGCTCACCGCGCCGATGCGCGCCCGCTTCGGCATCGTCGAGCGGCTCAACTACTACCCGAACGAGGACCTCGTCCACATCGTCCGCCGCTCGGCGGAGGTGATCAAGGTCGACGTCGACGAGGCCGGCGCGTCCGAGATCGCCCGTCGCTCGCGCGGCACCCCGCGTGTCGCCAACCGGCTGCTCCGCCGCGTGCGCGACTACGCGCAGGTGAAGGCGGACGGGGCGATCACGAAGGAGGTGGCGGACCTCGCGCTCCAGATGCTCGACGTCGACGAGTTCGGGCTCGACGACATGGATTCCCGCGTGCTGCGGGCGATCATCGAGAAGTTCGACGGCGGCCCCGTGGGCATCACGACGATCGCCGCGGCGGTCGGGGAGGACGCGAGCACGATCGAGGACGTGTACGAGCCGTACCTCGTGCAGAACGGCTTCCTCCAGCGCACGCCGCGCGGGCGCGTCGCGACGCCGCTGGCGTACCGGCACTTCGGGTACACGGCGCCGGCGCAGAACCCGACACAGCCGACGCTGTTCTGACGGAGAAACGAAGAACGAAGAACTCCGTGCTCCGCACCTCCGACTTCGATTTCGA